>JAZNSH010000103.1:0-24080 GCA_045591115.1 Clostridia bacterium | reverse complement strand
GAACAGGAGCAGATAAGCCAAAGGAGAGACGATCACCAGGTGCATCTGCCAGTTCTTCTTGAGCCTGGTCCAGGATTTCTGCCAAGGCGTCTTGGCCAGAACACTGGGAGCAGCTACAGGCGTGGGATTGCGCATTTGATTCGACTTTTCCTCCCAAGGAAAAGAAGTGGATGCCGAGCCAGGAGGAGTTTTACATCTACAGTCATTCTTCGGTAGTTCGATAAACGTAAAACGCCGCTGAGAAGTTTTTCTCAGCGACAATTTTTATTCAACCTTCAAAATATTGATCTTCTCTTTTCGTAAGAGGAATGCATAAGCAAGAAGTGCAATTCCCGTAAGCGTGGGAGTCCAAATACCAACGGTTTTTAACCAATTAAATATCATTATTGTGGGGATCTTTTTAAAATGTACACGCCATAGGCAGTGGTGATAATGAACAGAACGAGAGAGATTATTATATTTTGGGTATCGGTCATATCTTGCGCAAAGGTGCTTGTTACGTTAATAAAACTATGGGAAATTATGCAAGGAATGAGAGTTTTTGTGCGCAAGAACAGGGCGACAAACATAAAGCCAAAGCCTATTGCAGAGAAAATCTGGCAGAGAGTTGGCACAAATGAGGCGCCGTTCATCAAGTTAATTATATGCCCTAAGCCAAAGGTAAGGCTTGAAACGATAACTGCTACTTTAATGTTTTCTATTGCCTTAAAAAGGAAACCTCGGAATATGATTTCTTCTAAAATGCCTACAAAAAGCATACTTCCCATCAAAAAAACAGAATCGGGAGCTTTAAAACCGAACCAAAGATTTACCGTTGAAGCAATAATCATCGGAAGATAAAACAGCACTTTCCTCAAATTGCTTTCAGCCTTGCAAATGCCATATTCATTTAAAAGCTTATGTTTTCCAAGCCAAAAAAGAAGCGCTGCGCACATCAAAAAATGAACTGCAAAGGTCAGTATTTTTTTGCTATCAAGGTTATCGGCAACGCTTGAAAGAACAACGTAAGAAATTATCCACAAAAGCGCAAACCAGAGCTTGCTTTTTTCATATAACTTGTACAAAATATCACCTCTGAAACCATTATACCATTATATTTTCCCCAAATCAAGTAAAAAAGGGCCTCTTGCTTTCACAAGAGGCTCTTTAAAATTTTATTGTGCTATTTAATTAGTCTTCTCTGCGTTTCTTCTTAACAACTACCACAGCCAAGCCAACGAATGCAAATGTTGCTGCAGCAATCATTGCTACGGGAAGTGCATCGCCGGTTTCTGTCTTAGTGCTCTTTGAGTAAACGGGAGTAATTGTCCAGGAATTAGCCTTGCTTGATGTAAGCTGAGAAATTGCCTTATAGTCAGCCTTATCAATAGCAACGATCTTGAACTTCGTGCCTGCTACCAAATCATTTCCGTTTTCTTCGTTCTTAAGATCGAAACGTGCAAAGAACTTATCGAGCTTAACGTCTTCATCACCAACAGTTACTGTCTTATCCTTGTTAACATCCATAGTAAATGTTACAGTTTCTGTTGCGCCGGGCTCGATCTCAACGGTTTCACCTGCGTTAGGTGCTACCCAAGCAGCCTTGCCGTTTGAAGTTACAGTTGCCTGTAATGTGAAGTAAATGTTGATGGTTTCTGTACCGGTGTTGGTAATTTCAAATTCCTTAGTGATCTGATCATCCTTGATCATACTTGAATTTACAATACCAGTGCCGGTCTTCAAATATGTTGCGCCTTCGGTATCTTCCTTAAGCTCAAGCTCAACGCCTGTAACTGTTGCAAGTGAATAGCTTGCTACCTTCTTAATTGATACCTGGTCAACCATATAGCTGAAGGGACCGTTCTTGAATGCAGCGCTTGCACCGTCAAAACGGAGAGCAAGCTGATATGCCTTTGCTGCATTTGCATTGTTTGAATCATAAAGTCTAAGCATCTGCTTATACCAGTCAGCCTTAACATCGAAGGTAACTGTGTACTTCTTCCAGCCCTTTGTCATATCGATGGAGCCGCCGCCGAGCCAAGTGCTGTTAACTGCTGCGCCTGAACCGATTTCCTTAGCAACGCCCTTCTGATCAAGGTGAAGCTGTGAGTTAAGCATTACGCTAAATTTACCTGACTTTGTGCCCTTTGCGTAGAATGTTACTTCATACTTACCGGGACCGCCGCCGGTATAGCCTTCTTCCTTATCATAGATGATCCAGGGACCAAGGTCGAAAGCAAGTGACTGATATTTGCTTGTGCCTGAAACAACGAGCTTTGCTGCGTTGCCTGTGCCTGCTGCACCGGGCTGAACCTGCTCGATCTTACCACCGTGGATGTTACCCCAGTTTACAAGACCGTTTTCAACATTACCGTTTTCCTTCTTGGGAGCGGTATCAGCCTTTGAAGCCTCAATATAATCAGGAAGCACTGCGATCTTCTGAGCAGTTAACTTGTAACCGTTCTTAATGTTGTAAATAAGATCGGTTTCGCTATTTCCACCCATAATAACTGTGTTACCGGCTTCATTTGCACCGGGGAACTGGAAGTTAATGCGATAGAAGAGCTTTTCAAGCGGATAAGCCGTTGTTGTACCGCCATTTGTTACGGTTACAAGGCCATTCTTAACGTCAACTTCAGCAGTAAGTGTAACCTTTCTTTCAGGAAGAATGGTCATTGACTGACCCTTACCCGCATCTGCCCAAGTAGCTTTACCGTCAGCCTTAGTATGTGCTACCTGGAAGCCAAAGTAGATATATGCTTTCTGCTTGCCGTTATTATAGAAGGTGTACGAAACAGTCTTCTTACCGGTAAAGTCAGGTTCATTTGCAAGAACCTTCTCGCCTGAAACTACATAGTGATCGCCGGAAAGAACTTCTGTTGATGTAAATTCCACACCAACGGGATCGGGATCGGGAGGAAGAACTTCGATCTGAACATCATCAATATAATATGTGAATCCGCCGTTATACTCGTTCTTGCCTGTCTCTTCGTTCTTAACAACGTATGCGCCATTGTTGCCTGAACCATCTAAACGAAGGTTAAGGATATAGGAATTTGCCTTGCCGTTGTCGTTATAATACTTAAATGCGTCAAGATATGCCTTATCAGGAGTAAATGTATACTCAAGATTCTGCCATTGATCTGTCATATTTACGGTGCCTGCACCAAAATATGTTTCAACCACACCAAGTCCGGTATTAGCATTCTGATGGTTTGCAGAGTTAATGTACAAGTTAAACTTGCCACCCTTGCCTGCTTCTGCCTTTACGCGGAATGTAAGCTTATACTTGGCTTCGCCTGCACCGTTGTATCCGTTTGCAGGATCGTTAATAATAGCGGGACCAAGGTCAAAGTTTACTGTGCCATACACGCCTGCGGGAGTATACTTAACAATATGATTTTCAGCGTTATCGGGATCAACGATAACTTCTGTTGTACCGCCCATATATGCGCCCCAGTTCTTGTTGCCGTTTTCAGCATCGCCGTTTGAAACAACTTTCTGTGCAACGGGAGTGGGTGTGGGAACGGTGTAAGCAGGAAGTTCTGTTACGCCTGATGCTGCGCCTTTACCTGTGCCGCCACTTGCATTACCGTTCTTAGTAACGCCAAAGATTTCATCGCCGGGTTCGCCTGCAATAATAATACTTGCGCCAACGGGCAATTCTATTCCGGCTTGACCTATATCAACTCTTAATGAAAGAGCTGCAGGATCAACTGAATCTGCTACGGGAACAACTGTTGTGACAATAGCCTTTGACTTGGGAAGTACAGTTGCTTTACCCTGAGTTGTGCCGGAAATTGATGACCAGCCGTTCTGATAATAGATAAAAACGGGAACGGCAATATCGCTGGGGTTATAAACCTCATAAGTCTTTGTAAGCTTGCCGTCAACGATTTCGCTTGCAGTGATGCCTGCAGTTGCATTTCTGAAGTAAATGCAACCACCGGTAACAGCCTGGGTAACTTCAAACTTCATACCTACATAATCTACTGCGGGAGCAGTTGTTGTAGGTGTGGGTGTTACAGGTTCAGTTGTTGCAGGTGCAGTTGTTGTTGTACCGGGTAACTTTGTGATTACAACGTCATCAACATAATATGTGAAGTAGTTGTTTGCACCATCAAGCTTAAATGCCTTGTTTGAACCGTCAAGACGGAGTGTAAGGTTATAGATCTTTGCTCTTGTTGCGGCATCAGCCTTAGCTGCTGCTGCATAAAGGTTATTAAGCCAAGCTTCGGTAATGTTAACTGACATTGTGTAGGTTCCCCATTCATCAGTCATATCAAAACCGTTAGCAGTATTAAGGTAAGTGCTATCTGTAAGTGTGTAATCACCTATAGTTACACCCTTATCCTGATGCCACTGTGAGTTTACAAAGCCACCAAACATACCACCCTTACCCTCTTCTGCCTTAGCGCGGAAGGTAATTTCATAGGTACCTGCGCCGCCACCTGCATAGCCGTTAGCAGCGTCCTGAATGATTGCAGGACCAAGATCGAAGGATACAGTATGATACTGGCCTGAGGGAACAAACTTTGCAACCTTATTTGTTGCATCTGTAGGATCAGCAACGATTGTGGTTGTTCCGCCGTGGATTGCACCCCAAGCAGTGTTACCGATTTCAGCATCACCGTTTACAACTTCCTTAGTTATTACGGGAGTAGGTGTGGGAGTTTCGGTAGGTGTAGGTGTTGTGCCTGCAATGTTGGGAAGCTCATAAACAAGAGTCTTTGTTGCATATGAACTTGTATCTGCAAGTGTATAGATGATATCGTCTTCATTTACTTCCTGAGGAGCGATTACCATTGATGCGCCAACTTCGAAATCCCAGAAGTCAACACGAAGACGGAGTGTGTTAAGAGGAGCATAGCCTATAACGTTAGTACCGCCGATCTCCATTGCTGATTTTGTATCTTTAATAACAATGGTGCCATCCTGAAGCTGATATACGGGAACAACGATAGTCTGTGTTTTTACTGACTGTGCAGCAAGTGCTTCGGTGTTATGATTAACGTGACCGGTTGTGCCGGAGGGCATATCCCAACCTACAACAGCGCTTGTGCCGTTTGCAAGACGGTTACCGCCATAAACGGTTATGCCTGCACGGAAAGGAACTGTGCCGTCATTGTATACATCATATACCCTTGTAATAGTACCGGATTTCTTTGTATATTCGGTGCCGTCACCTGTTGAAGCATCATCCCAAACGATATCATCTGCAGTGAAAGCAAATGCAGTTGTGGGATATTTTGCTGCAGTACCGTTGGAAGAAAGAAGCTTTGTGGTACCAACGAGCTTAAGACCCTTAACTACGGGAACGGGTGTGGGTGTAGGTGTAGCCGTTGCAGTAGGTGTGGGAGTTGTCTTTGCAGGAAGCTCGGTTACTGCAGTTGTAGTAAAGCCTGTGCCTGCAAATTTGGAGATAGGATCGTTCTCTTTTGCTTCAAAGATAACTTTTACACCCTGCTCAATAGTATTACCCTTCTTAATATCAAGACGGATAAATACCTTTGTTACATCAACTTCCTGCTCATTTACATCAGAATTCTCAGGAATAATAACCTTGCCTGCTGTAGTGCCTTCTGCAAGATAAGTAGTAACTTCTGCACTTGATTTTGCAGGAATGCTAACGGCAGCAGTTCTTCCTGCCCAAGCATAGCCGGAAGTCTTTGTCGGAACCGTTGCCTGAAGCGCAAAACCTACATTTACTTCATAATCGTTTGTGTTATAAATGGTATAGGTCTTTTCAAGCTTGCCGTCCTTAATATCAGCAGTTGTATAGCTACCGCCGGAAGTTCCGGTTGTACCATATTTAGTTGTATCAGTGCCGGTCTTTTCGATAGCATAACCAACAACGGTGTTGGGAAGAGCCATTACAGCTGAAGCCTTAGCTTTACCTGCTGTACCGCCCTGTCTGTTAGCTGCACCGATAGTTGCAACTTCCTTGTTGCCTTCTGCTGAAATAATAACAGCGTTGCCTGCCTTAAGAGAGCCTGATGCTGCCCTAACGTTAAAGCGAAGAGTAAGTGCATCTAATGCAACGGTATCGGTAACCATACCGCTTGCATTGCAAGGAACAGTGAGAGTAAAGGTCTTCTTTTCGCCTGCAGGAATTTCATCGTTATGAACAACACTTGAAACTCCTGTAACTGTGTCCCAACCGTTCTGATACATTGCTTCGATCTTGATAGCAACATCAGAAGTGTTGTGGATCACGAAGTTCTTTACGATCTCACCGTCAACAGCCATTTCCTTTGTAAGGCCTGTTGATTCTGTACGAACGTAAGTATAAGCACCGTCGCCTACGAAATCTTCGGTAACTTCTACCTTAATACCCTTAGGCTCAGCCTGCTTTTCAATTTTTATATCATCAAGATAATAATTGAAAGTGCCGCCTGCAAAAGCACCGGTTGCACCGTCAAGACGGATGGTAAGAGTCTGTGCATTTGCTTTGCCTGCAGTTTCGCAAGCCTTAAGCATTGCAAGATATGCTTCACTTACCACAACAGTACCTTCATAGGTCTGCCACTGATCAGTCATTGAAATGCTTTGAGGCTGCATACCTAAATATGTATTTTCTGCATGAGCGTTAGTGCCAAGCAACTCTGTTACGTTTGATTTCAGGCCGTGCCAAGCCGAAGCAAGGTTTACGATAAAGTTGCCTGTTTTACCTGCTTCTGCTGCCTTATAACGGAAAGATACGTTATAAATGCCTGCGCCGCCGCCTGCAAGATTTTTAGCAACGTCCTGAATAATAGCGGGTGAGAAATCATAACCGATGGTTTCATATATACCGCCAATTGTAGCCATAGCAACGTGGTTTGTTTCGTTGCCGGGCTCCTCGATGATTGTGGTTGTTCCGCTGCCAATGTGACTGTTCATCCAGCCGCCTGTGCTTTCGGCATCGCCGTTAACAACCGTCTTAGTTGTTTCCCCTGCAAAAATGGTGATCATAGTAAAGCAAGATGCCACGATCGCCAATGCAAGAACAACACTTAAGAGTTTCTTCATACTGTTCGTTCCTTTCTTTTAAGTGGCGTTAGTTCGCCACGATATTTTTATACAGTATTATAATACACCATCAAATAGTCATTTGTCAAAACTTTTTTCATCTTTTTTTAATTATTTTTTGGAAATTATGCAAAAAACTTCCACGAACCACTATATATAGGGGTTAAAAAATTCTTCTTGATAAATATTAAGATTTATCATATAATATATACATTAAATTTATAGTTGGTGTTTTTATGGCATACGTTGCACTTTACAGAAAGTTCCGCCCACAAAAATTCTCAGAGCTTGTTGGTCAGGAGCATATAATCCGTACCCTTTCAAATCAGCTTGAATCGGGAAGAATTGCCCACGCATATCTTTTTGCAGGGCCAAGGGGTACCGGAAAAACAAGCACGGCAAAGCTTTTTGCACGTGCTATCAACTGTGCCGATCCCCAAAACGGTGATCCTTGCGGAAAATGTGATGCGTGTCAAGCCTTTATGGCTGATGACAATATGGATATTATCGAAATTGACGCCGCTTCAAACAACGGTGTTGATAATATCCGCGATATCCGCGATAAAGTAGTGTTCGCTCCCGCACACGGTAAATATAAGGTATATATTATTGACGAGGTGCATATGCTCTCGGGCGGTGCGTTTAACGCGCTTCTGAAAACCCTTGAAGAACCCCCTGCACACGTGGTATTTATTCTTGCAACAACTGAGATCCATAAGCTTCCTGCAACCATCTTAAGCCGTTGCCAGCGTTTTGATTTCAGGCTTATTTCCTCGGAAGTGATTTTTAACAGATTAAAACACGTTTTAGAGGAAAGCAACGCGGAATTTGAGGATTCCGCCATTGATCTGATTGCAAAAAGTGCATCCGGCGGTATGCGTGATGCCCTTTCCTTGGCTGATGTCTGCCTTGCATATTGCGGAAACAAGGTAACCCTGCAGGATGCAATGAACGTGTTGGGCATTTCTGACAGAAGCTTTGTTTTTTCCTTTGCCGATGCTTTAATTGCATCTGATTCGGCTCTCGCCCTTAAAAAGTGCCGTGAAATAGAATCGGAAGGCAAGGATATTGGTGTTTTTGCGCTGGAATTGATGGAGCATATGCGCGATATTATGTTATGTATATATGCGCCGTCAAGCGAAGAAATAACCTCACTTCCCACAGAAACTCAGGAAAAATTAAAGGCTCAGGCGCAAAAAGCCAACGGTGAAAGAATTTTAAGAAGCATTGAAATTTTATCAAAGCTTGAAAGCGAGATAAAGCTTCATTCTCGTCCTGAAATTCAATTGGAAACTGCCGTTGTTCGCATCTGCACACCTCAGCTTGAGTCGGATCTTTCCGCATTTGAGGACAGGCTCGCAACCTTGGAAAGCAAGATCAAAAACGGTGTTCCCGTAAGCGCACCGGAAACAAAGAAGACTGATGATCTTCCTTGGGCAGAGGACGTAAAAGAAGCACCTAAGCCAAGCGCACCTAAGCCAAGTGCACCTAAGCCTGCGCCTAAGCCAAAGACAAGCACTTCGGGACATTGGTCGGCTGTCACATTAAAAATAAAGCAAACGGATCTTCCCCTTTATATGATGATCCGCTCCTTTGACGGTATGGTGGATGGCGATAAATTTAATATATATATTCCCGAAAGCGCTAAAAATAAGGAAGCGCTTATCACAAAAAATATTGAAACCGTAACCTCAGCCGTTAGAGAGGTTTGCGGGCAGGATCTTAAGGTCGTGACCGTTATCGGCACAAAACCAAAAAACGAGCAGGAAGACGGCAACGATCTTATGAGTGCCGCACTTGATCTGTTTTCATAATTATATTTAGGAGGATTTTTATTATGGGTAGAGGTGGATTTCCCGGCGGTGGCTTTGGCGGCGGCAATATGCAGCAGCTTCTCCGTCAGGCACAGAAAATGCAGGCCGATATGGAAAAGGCACAGCAGGAGCTTGAAAATCAGGAGCTTGAGGTTTCCTCAGGCGGCGGTATGGTAGTTTGTAAGGTTACCGGCAAGGGTGAGCTTAAATCAATTAAGATCAATCCTGAAATTGTTGATCCTGATGACGTTGAAATGCTTGAGGATACCGTTTGCGCGGCAGTTAAAGAAGCATTAAGACAAGCTGAAGAGCTTAAAAACCAGAAAATGGGCAAGATCACCGGTGGTATGGGCGGAGGTCTTTTTTAAGTGAGTATCTATATTGAGCCTCTGGCAAAGCTGGTAAATGCTTTTTCAAAGCTTCCCGGCATCGGCGGAAAAACGGCATTAAGGCTTGCTTACCACATTATAAGCGCCCCCGATCAGGATGTTAACGAGCTTATTGATGCTTTAGGCAATATTAAGGAAAAGATTCACTATTGCACCGAGTGCGGAAACTTCTGCGAAGGTCAGGTTTGTGACGTTTGCGGTGATACGCGCCGTGATCACTCACTTATCTGCGTTGTGAAGGATCCTCGTGACGTTATCGCAATGGAAAAAACCGGTTCCTTTAAGGGCGTATATCACGTTCTTCACGGCACAATTTCGCCAATGGACGGTATCGGCCCCGATGATATCCGCATAAAGGAGCTTTTAAAAAGGCTTAACGGCGTAAATGAGATTATTATCGCAACAAATCCTGACGTTGAGGGCGATGCAACTGCCGTTTATATTGCTCGGCTTTTAAAGCCCTTTGGCATAAAAACCACAAGAATTGCTCACGGCATTCCCATCGGAGGCGACCTTGAATATATTGATGAGGTTACCTTGGCTAAAGCCCTTGACGGCAGAAGAGAAATGTAAAAAATCAGGCTGTTTTTTGAACAGCCTGATTTTTCTTTACATACAATTAAAATATACAATTAAAATTATTTGTCTCCTGCAGTAATTGTTGCAAGAAGATCGCCGTCTTTTTCGCAAACCTTAACTTCAAAGAATTCAAGTTCGGGAATTTCAGTTTGCATCTGCTTGAGGCTTGCTTCAAAGGTTGAGCTCATTGCATCATAAGAAGACTGCATAAGATCCTTTTGTGTGGAGCTAACGTCATCAAGCTGGTTGATCTTGATTGTAAAGATCATGCCTGCACCTTCAACCTCAACATCGGTATCGCAAGAAAAACCGCTGCCTGCAAAGCCTTGTTCCATACTTCTGATAAGAGTACTTTTGTTCTTTGCAACGTAATCTTCAACTGCTTTGCTGTTATCTGTTGCGCAAGCAACAAATGATACGCAGAGAGCAAAGACCATCAAAAGTGATAATAATTTTTTCATAACAATAATCTCCTTTTTTCTTTTTATCCAAAGGTTATGAGCTTTTGGATGTATTAAAATATAACACTTAATCATATGAAAGTCAACTGTTTTTATTAACCTTTTTAATACTATATAATCTTCATACAACGCATAAATAAAAAACGAAGTGACATTCCCATTCGCCATAAATTTAGTTTTATGGAAAACATTAAAGCCCTGCAACCTCGTCGATACAAGCTTCGCTTTACGCTTTCCGCAAGTCTGCGAAAAGCTTTTTTACTCCGCTGTATCTCCTCTCAACAAAAAGCAATTCTGCTTTTTGTTGTGTTCGCCATAAACTTAGTTTTAAGGAAAACTAAAAGCCCTGCAACCACCGACTAAGCAGTAATCACAAGGCTTTAAAGCTTGGTGCGAATGAAGGGACTTGAACCCTTACGTCTGTTGACACATGATCCTTAGTCATGCCTGTCTGCCAATTCCAGCACACTCGCAACTTATTAACATAGCCAATTATATTTTATAATGAAAAATCTGTCAAGCGATTTTTAAAAAAAGAAGAAAATTTTTTAAAATATCAAAAAAGAGTGGCTTTTTGCCACTCTCTCACTGTAATTTTGATAATATAGTTTCGTTGATTTTCTCTCTAAGCGTCATCATTTGATCGACCTTATAAAGGCACTTATCCAAGGTAATTTCACCTAAAACCTCTTCCATTATTTTAACGGTTTCTTTGAAGGAGGTCAGCTTTGCGCAGAGCATATATGCGCGGATGTCGTTTTTCATTTCAAGAAAAGCGGAATAATGTCTTGAAGAAGGATTTATTTTTATGGCATCAAGATTCTCTTGAAATCCGAATTTAAAAAGATATGCGCCAAGAAGTCTTGTTCTTGCATAAGGTCTTGCCATTTCATCAACACCCGTAAAATGCGTTGTTTTTGCTAAGGCATTGGTTGAAATTTCAGGATAGGTATTATCTCTCATTTCAGGTAAAAGTGCATCCTTAATAGTAATGGTAAACGTATCTTCACAGAAAAGTTTATCGGTAGGCTTAACTCCTTTATCATATGTGGCCTCAACAAATTTAACTCTAATTTGGAAAGTTCCCGAAACCTTGCAGACCGGGTCAACAGTAACCATAAGCGTTCTTAATTGCTCGCTTGCAACACGCAACTTACCAAGATAGTGAAGTTCCTTTATTGAATCAGGGAAAATGCCTGCTTTTGTTCTGTCAACACCCTCATCGCAAGTTATTATTGCAGGAATTTCGCAGGGAATATAGGAAACTTCTTTGATGGTAATATAATCGCTGATTTCGCTTTCAATTATAGGAAACACATCATATTTACCGTACATTTCAGTAAGCTTTTCGCTCTTTAACGCAACCTGAAAATTAAACTTTTCATTTTTAAATATGGTTGCCTGCTTATATTCATTAAACTTATCAAGGCTATCTTCAATAAAACATTTTTCAAGTGATGAAATAAATTTAATATCCATATTTTTCACCTTACTTTCCTAACTTCTCAAAAATCATATTGTCAACGGTATGGCGAATTTTAAGCATAGTAACAGATTCGCAAACGCATTTATCAAAAACTATTTCGCCGGTAATTTCTTCAATCACCTTAACAACTTCATCATAAGAATAAAGCTTCTCGCAAAGTTTCATTGCACGTAAGTCTTCAATAGCCTCATAGAAAGCCATATATCTGTTGGATTCCCAAGCCGTTCCGTCAGGTGCAGGATATACCATATAAGTATCACCGCTGGCAACAAAACCTTCGCCCGTTGAAGTAAGGAACGGATCAACGTGATCATAGGACCATTGATTATTATAGAAGTTATAACCCCAGTTCAAAAATCCTTTAATGTTATATTTAAAGAACTGGACGCCGATATAGCGCGTTCTTGACAAGGACATTGCAAAGTGGCAGTTGCTTACGCCTTGGCACTGTCCGCCACAATAGTAGCACCAAAGATCAGGTACGTTGTGTTCAAGAAATGGCTTAATATAGGGCGTGCCGGGAATAGGCGTATCAATAAGGCCCTGCTCATAGAATTCAAAATGAGAAAGGGCATCAAGGTGATGGTAATCCTTAATCAAATCAGCAATAATTCCCTTAACTGCCTTAAACTGTTCAAGATGTTCTGTAATAGGCTCATCGGAAATATGGAACCAGCACTTTTTATCCTCGCCCCTTGCTTTCATATAATCGATAAAGCTTTTTATAAAAGTGCGGAGGAATGTTTTATATTCATCACTTAAGGCTTCTGTATCCCAACCGAAGATGCGTTTATATTCGCCATCAACGTAAGCGTAAACGGGAGCGGTGTTTGTTGCGCCCCATTGTGAGAAAAGGTGGCAAATTTCATAATACTTTACGCCATTGCGCTTATACATTTCAAGCCATCTGTCAAGCTTTTCATAGTTGAAAGTGTATTCATTTCCGTTTTTATAAACGTCAACTAACTGAATATTTGTTCTGTATCCGTCGTGATGAATATCGAGAGCGTGTGATAAAAGAGGAAGAATAAGCATATTTCTTCCGCCCTCTACGGCTTTTTTAACGAAATTTTCGCATATTTCATAAAAACGCTCAGAAAAAGGCTCAATGTTATAATAATCGGCAACACAGTCAGCATAGAACCATTGACCGAAAATAAGTTCCTGCTCAGGAAGTTCAACGTCCTTAATATCAACGGTTATTACCTTTTCGGCATAAAGCTCATTAGTTAAAACATCAAGCAACTTTACTTTAACGGTGAATTTTCCAACAACCTTGCTTTTAGGTTCAAGAGTAATCCAAAAAGCATTTAAAGTGCCCTTTGCACTGATGTTGCCGGGTCTTAAAAGATCAGGATAAAGTCCTGTTTCCCGTCTTAAAAGATCTTCGTCGGAATGTGCAAAAACAGGCATATCTGAGGGAATATTTTTAACTTCCTTAATTGAGATATATTCATCAATATCGCTTTCAGTTTCCGCTTTTACGAAATACACCTTGTCATTTGGCGTTTCAAAGGCAATCTGAAAAGAAAATTTCTGATTTTTAAATATTTTTTCTTCTTTTATTTCCGTAAATTTGTCAAGTGATTCATCCAAAAAGCATTTTTCAAGGGATGAAAGAATTTTTGCATTGAATTTCATTATAAAACCCTCCTTATTGCCACTATTATACAAGGCGGAACTTTTAAAGTCAATACACTAAAACTTGAATTTAAAAATAATCTTTTTTCTCCTTCAAACAAGTTAAATGTTGACTTTTTGGAAAATACAATATATCATATTATTATTAAGATAAAAGGAGTTTTTATTATGGGACTTATTAAAGCATTAGTAGCATCCGTATCAACAACCTTTGCCGATCAGTGGAAAGAATTTTTCTACTGCGATGCAATGGATAATGACGTGCTTGTTACAAAAGGAATCAAGAGAATAAACGATAAATCTTCAAATACAAAGGGGCACGATAACGTGATCTCCAACGGTTCAGGTATTGCCGTTGCTGACGGACAGTGTATGATGATCGTTGAGCAAGGCAAGGTTGTGGAGATCTGTGCTGAACCCGGTCAATATACCTACGATACTTCATCAGAACCCAGCATTTTTACAGGTCCCTTAGGCAAGGGTATAATCGATACCTTTAAAACTATGGGCAAACGCTTTACCTATGGTGGTGATGCAGGTAAGGATCAGCGTGTTTATTACTTTAACACAAAGGAGCTTATGGATAATAAGTTCGGCACGCCTGCACCCGTACCCTTCAGAGTGGTTGATTCAAAGATCGGTCTTGATATTGACGTTTCCGTTCGTTGCTCAGGTATCTATTCATATAAAATAGAAAACCCCTTGCTTTTCTACACCAACGTTTGCGGTAACGTTGAACACGTATTTTTAAGAAATGAAATTGATGCACAGTTAAAAACCGAGTTCATCAGCGCTCTCGCACCTGCTTTGGGCAGACTTTCTGCAATGGAGATCCGTCCCAATCAGTTGGCAACACATACTGCCGAGCTTGAAAACGCCATCAACGAAGCATTAAAAAATAAATGGGCGGAAAACAGAGGCTTAAAGGTTATCTCCATTGCCCTTAACCCCGTAACACTTCCCGATGAAGATGCCGATCTTATTAAAGAAGCTCAGCGCACTGCAATGTACCGCGATCCTTCAATGGCGGCAGCAACGCTTACCGGCGCTCAGGCTGATGCAATGCGAATGGCGGCGCAGAACGAAAACGGTGCAATGATGGGCTTTATGGGTATGAATATGGCACAGACCGCAGGCGGAATAAATGCACAAGGTCTTTATCAGATGGCGGCTCAGCAAAACGTTCAGCAAAATGTTCAGCCTCAGCAGGATTTATGGACCTGCACCTGCGGAAGCAAAAATTCAAGCAAGTTCTGCTCCGAATGCGGAAAGAAAAAACCCGTATATCAATGCTCATCCTGCGGTTTTAAGCCTGCTGATCCTCAGAATCCGCCTAAATTCTGCCCTGAATGCGGCGACAAATTTGATGAAAACGATCTTCAGTAGGAGAATATATGGAAGAATTCAAATGCCCTAACTGTAACGGCGTCATAAACTTTGACACTTCATCCCAATTGATGAAGTGTCCTTATTGTGATTCGGAATTTGAGCCTGAATCCATCAGGGAATATAACGATATTCTGAAAAACGATAAAGAGGATTTCCTTAACTGGGAATCACCTCAGGCAAAATGGGAGCAAGAGGAGGAAAACAACATTATTCGCTACGTTTGCTCCTCCTGCGGCGGTGAGATAATCGGTGATAAGACTCTTGCGGCAACAAGCTGCCCATACTGCGATAACAACACCATTTTATCCCACCAGTTTTCGGGCGATCTTAAGCCTGATCTCGTTGTGCCCTTTTGCTATGACAAGGAGCAAGCAAAAAAAGCAATGCTCAACCACTTTAAGGGCAAACGGCTTTTGCCGAAAACCTTTAAGGATGAACATCATATTGATGAAATAAAGGGGATTTATGTTCCCTTCTGGCTTTATGACGGTTGTGCTGACGGTAACTTCAGATACAGATGTACCCGCACCCGCACCTGGCCTGCAGGGGATTACATATATACCGAAACAAGCTACTATTCCGCTTTGCGTTCAGGCACTTTAGATTTTTCAAACGTTCCCGTTGACGGCTCTGAAAAGATGCCCAATGATCTTATGGAATCCTTGGAGCCTTACGATCTTTTAAAGGCAGTGGATTTTAATACCGCCTATCTTGCAGGCTTTTTTGCTGACAGATATGATGTTTCTGCAGAAAATGCTTCGGTTCGTGCAAACGAAAGAGTCCGCAACGCCACCGAAGAAGCCTTCAGGTCAACTGTTATAGGCTTTACCTCCGTTATTCCCGAGCACGGAAGCGTTAATCTTTCCGAGGGCAAAATAAAGTATGCTCTTTTACCGGTGTGGCTTTTAAACACCACCTGGAAAAAGCAGAAATACGTTTTTGCAATGAACGGGCAAACGGGAAAATTAGTTGGCAATCTTCCCGTTGATAAAGGTATATATCATCGCTGGCTTTGGGGTGTTACTGCCTTAACCGCACTGATAGTATTTTTGATCCTCTTCCTTTTCTGGTGGTTTTAAGGGAGGGTGCATATGAAAAAAATATTTTCTGTAATTTTAATAATTTTGACATTGCTGGTTACGGTAAACGCCCAAGGCACCTATATGTATGCTGATGAATATATTGAAAACAGTTCAGCTCTTGAAAATAAGCTTTCTGAAATCTCTTCTGCCTATGATTTCCCCGTTTACGGTGCTTTTACCTCTGAATATTCAGGGGATGTTACACACTGTGCCGACAGATTCTATGCTTTTTATGATCTTGGCGAGGGTTCAGAGCTTACGGGTATTCTTCTTTTCGTTAACCCCGAAAAGCGTGAGTATTCCATTTATATTCACGGTGATAACGAGATTTTTACCGATGATGCCATTGATCTTATTGAGGATTCAATAACCCCCTATCTTGAGGATTCTTACTATTACGAGGCGTTTTCCGCTTATGCGGATTCCTGTGAGGAGGTTCTTTCCCTCCATCAAAAGGGAACGCCCTATAAAACGCCCTTTAATTGGGTCGGAAGCATTATAATTGCCCTTGTTATCGGTCTTGTTATCGGCTTTATCACCGTTTCATCTATGAAAGGCAAGATGACTTCGGTGCGCTTTAACAATTCAGCAAGGCAATATGCAGTAAATAACAGCTTTAATTTAAACACTGAGCGCGATATCTTCTTATTTAGAACCGTTACCTTTATAAGAAGACCTAAAAACAACAGTAACGGCTCACACAGATCTGCTTCAGGCGGTTCTTACCGTTCCCGCAGCGGAAGCTTTTAACTCGGAGGATACAAATGAGAGAAAAACTTGGCAGCAGACTTGGCTTTATTCTTTTAAGCGCAGGCTGTGCAATAGGTATAGCCGAAGGGAGCCGAACCCATAACGGTTTAAAATGCCATTTTTGCCCATCTCTGCGTTACTTACACAGGGAAATACGTCCTGTATGTCCCTGCGCAAGTGCCTTGACATGAACAAAAATTGCTATTTTAAACTTCTGCGAACCCAAAGGAACTGATTTTGTGATAGAAAACGGCTCGCGAAGTGAAGGAATACCGGGCGTATTTCAAGCGACAAGAGTCGTTTTATGCGCAAAAGCAGTCCTATTGGGCGTTATGAGTTCGATTCCCTTCGGCTATACAAAACTTCGTTTTGATGATATGCAATTCCTGCGGAATTGATGATATACACGGCTTTCACCGTGATTCATGTAAGAGTTCGAATTCATATTCAATAATGCCGAAAATATCTTTTTCGTAGCCCATGGACAAGTGAAAAACACCGACAATGAGTCGGTGTTTTTTGCTTCAGTAGTGCGGTAGGGGACGATTTAAACTCAAGATAATAACACAAATTTACTTTGTTTCATATATTATATCAGCAGGAATTTCTTCTGCTGATATTTTTTATGTGAGGTTTTCTTGATGCAACAAGTTTGTATAAAAGACGAGGAAAGACGTGTATTGAACAGTCTTCCTTTAGGCAGGGCATACGTTCCCGATCAATGCTTTACTTCTCCCGTTTCACCTGAGGAAGGCTTGAAAATGGGTACTATCTGGAAAGAGCTTTACGAGCCTTACAAAGGAGGAAAATTATGGAATTAAAGAGAAAAATTCAGGAATTAAGCTTTACTTTGGTGGAACTTAACCTTTATCTTGACACCCATCCCGATTGCCGTCAGGCATTGGAGCTTTACAACAGATATTCAATGGAATTAAAGGAACTGCGTGAAGAATACGCTTCAAAATACGGACCAATGATGAACTTTGGCACGTGCCCTGCGGGAAACAATTTTTCCTGGGTAAATTCACCGTGGCCCTGGGAAAATTAAGGAGGAATTTTTATGTGGATCTATGAAAAGAAATTGCAGTTTCCCGTTAATATAAAATCAAAGGATTTGCAGATGGCAAAATTCCTTTTTGCACAGTATGGCGGTCCTGATTCGGAGCTTTCGGCATCGCAGACTTATCTTGCCCAACGCTATACTATGCCAACACCCGAAACAAAGGCTCTTTTAAATGACATCGGTATATCGGTTCGTTAATTGTTCATCTTGCAAAAGGTATCCTAAGCAACATATATACCATCTTTATTATACCACAAAAACCCTATGTTTTCAAGGGTTTTCAACAAGTGAGCGGTTATCAAAAAACAAAATAGAAGCTATCTAATGATAGCTCCTATTTTTACTCTTCATATTTTATTTGTTAATATTATTTAGATTCAGCATATCTTTGGTAGGGTTTATTAATAGGTCATTATGTCCTCCGAATGAATATATTATTTCTATAATTTCGTCGATAGCCATGCTATCACCCTCATACGCAAGTGTAATGCTTAGCGGTTCAACGTGGCAGCCCGGGGCAAAATTAAATACCTGAAAAGTATTGTTCTCATAATGATAAACGTTTTGCAGGGAAAAGGGATTATATCGCGTGCCGATAACATATTCTCCACTATCCAAGGCACTGGAAAGAAGCATAGGATTTTTCACACTTGCTACTTTCCCCGTTCCGAATACGAAGTTTTTAAATTCTTGTTCAGTCATAATTTCGTTTTCAATGCGATAATTATTTCGTTTCATTTTTTTATACTCCTTTTTAAAATTAATAATCTGAAATTTGGGTAGCGACAAAATTGGTGTAAAAAACATATTCGCCTCGTGGATTTTGCTTTTTGACGGTTTGAACATTACCGATGATTTTAACCGGTTGCCCTTCTTCAAAAGAATGAATCCGGGCATCTGCATTGTATATTGTTATATAGAATGTAGAAAGATGCTCTGTATATGTTTTTAATAGTAAGCGCATTATGTTTTTACCCAAAGATGTGGATACAGTTTGTCCGCGAACAATAAAGGAATTATAGTATTCCTCTGTAAAAGTAGCATTATCTAGAATCTCATTGCAAAACAGTGAAACCTGTATTTTTCCGTTTGGACGTTTGCTGCTTTGTAAATTTGCACGAATGCAAATTTTATTGCCGATAAAATAGTTTTCCCAAATTGTTTTTGCATTTTCCTGCCAGCAAACTACCTGAGGATAGTTGTTATCTCCGGTGTTAATTGTAATTATTACACATCCCTTATTACCTTTGTAGACATTAGCCAATGTGCCTTTTAAATATACGGCATTGATAAAAAATTCTTCCTTATTCATTTTGTTCTTACTCCTTTAATTAATATTATTTAAATCTCCAAGGCTTCTCTTTGATTCAATATAATTATGAGAGATGATTAGCAATGACAACATAAAAAAACGTTATGCAAACGCCTAAATTTATTTAAAAGTGGGAACTACCAAAAAACTGTCTCTAAAAAGGAGACAGTTCGTATTATATTATTTTGATTTTTTTTGATTTTTTTCTTTTCTTTCTATTTGGAATAGTTGGCTTTAAATTTGAATATTTAGTTTTGATTTTATTAGTTATTCGTTCGATTTCTGGGAATTTTTTATGTTTTTCTATATTTCGAGAGGCTTGAATTCGTCCTTGTAAAGTGTTTATCTTTTTTATTGATTCTTCAGAATTATCCTCTATATCTAAATTTTTAATATCTTGAAATCCTTTGTATATTTTTTCCTGCAATTTGTTTGGGGTAACTAAAATATTATCTTTTGTAACAACTGTTCCTGTAATTGGCTTAGATTCATTTTTAGAATAATACTTAATTTTCTTATGTTTCAATCTATGCCCATATTTTCTAACCGCAATATCAATATCTCGTATCAGAGCATCTTTATTAAATGGGGATTTGCTTGAAAAGGTCATATCATCAACATAAAGAGAAAAAAGACATCCGTAATTATCTGAAATTTGTTTGATTTCAGCAAACATATCCTCATAAGCATAGTATGCAAGTAATTGGCTGGTAGGGCATCCTGTAGGAATACCGCCTTCATAAGTAACAATATCAGTTAATATATCAGCGATATCAGCAGAAGTTAATAATTTATCACAAAAAAATCTATATACATATTCGCGGTGACAATTATCATAAAATTGTTTTATATCAATCATTAACGCATAATTGCATTTTGAATGAAAATTACCATTATCAATATAGCATTTCCCTTTTGTGCCTGCAATAATCCAGTCAGGACGTTCTATATATTGAATAAGCCTTAAAATTCTGCGTTGAACCGCTTTTAATGTATAGTTAGGGGCTGTAATGGGTCTCTTTTCCGTAGAATCTTTTTTATCAATTTCAAAATGTCTGTAATTTATGACCTGGTTAATAAACTTTAACTGTCCACGCTCAATGGTTAGAATTCGCTCAAGTCTTTTTTTATTGCTGCATTTATATAGAAGACATTGATTAAGTGGATACTTTTTCACTGCTATTAACATCCTTATCACTTGACATACTGTTAATAAGATGCATCATCATATTTCTAATCATAACAGTACCTTTGCCTGTTGCTTCGGCTTCTTCGTATGTTTCTGAAATCAAAATTAACGAAGAAAGCTTAATATCGAAAACCCTCGAGTATTTTTCAAGCAATTCCAAAGATGGCTGTTTTTTGCCATTTTCAATTTCTGATAAATAACTGGATGAAATACCTAATTTTGTGCTCATTTCAGAAGCTTTAAATCCATAAATATTGCGAAGTTTCCTGAGTGTTTCACAAATCATACAAACATTCTCCCTCCTTTTATATAAAACACTTATGTGTGTAAAAAACAAAATTAGATGAGCCTTCCTAATAACACGCATTTTTATTTCCGAAAAAACTCAATAAAGCATTGAACAATCTGAACAATCATCCAAAGCATTTCAATTAGTTTAAAAAGCATCTTAAATACCTTAAACTTAAATGATGTTCTTGGATTTTTTTTCGGCGGACGAGAACGCTTAGGAACATCCTGCATGAACAACGATTTTTTTGCCATAACGGCCTCCCTTCTCGAAGTCACAGGTATAGTTTAACTGACTTCGCCCCTGAGAAGAGGTAGTGCATACAGGAAACTCATCTAATTACATTTGCGGCTTGCCCAAGCCCCTTGGGCAAGCAAGAGCGGTACAGCACAGCGTTGGTCAACACGTGTGCCGTCCCACTAATTAGAACACCATGTGGGTGTTCCGCGAGTATTTTATTACTCCAATTTAGGGGGCACGACCAGCAGATAAATAGCATCTGCAACCGTTGTGATAGTATAATAGCACATTTCTTTATGAAAGTCAACATATTTTTTCGCAAATAGCGAATACTTTTCGTTTTTTTGAATCTTTGGCATTTTATAATATTTATTTGTACATACCTAATCTACAAAGTTATAGAACTATAATCAAAAAGGTATATCAGAAAAATCATCATCATACATATCTTCACAATACGTATCTTCGCTTTCATTTTTGCGTTTTTGGGCTGCAGCATCTCTGCCACGCTTTTGCACATTTCTGACAGATTCCAACGTTTCCTTTGTTGGCCTATATTGATACTCGGCAAGATTGATAGGTGTGTAATCATCCAGCGCAGCAAGAAACCCTATTGTTACAACATATTCTTTTGCAATCTCCGCAAGTTCATTAATTAATGGCTTTGTTTTTATCTTTGCAAAATCCTTTTTGTAATTTTCGTAAAGCAGGCCTCCCTTTGGGGCATTGTGTCGCATATAATCCACCACCAACATTTCCTGAGTCTTAAAATCATACACAATAAAATTCAAATCTATAAATTTATTGATTAGCTCTCCCGCCTTCTTGGTAGATATCCCTAAATGATAAGCTATGCGCTTGGGCGTTATTTGAAAAATGCAACAATCGCTTGTTTCCTCACCCGTGTGGATAAGAATATAGAACAATTTTTCTATATTACTTAACCCTTCAAATTCTCCTGAAGTCCAGATGCAACTCTTTAATGTTCTTTCATAATTTGCCATGATACTATTCTCCTTAATATATATTATTCATTAGATAATTAAACAACCCCACTTATAACTTACAACAGCAATTCCATCTTTCAATAGCCTACTTACAAAGAGTCACTTACACTTCCAACAGCCTATTACAACGCCAACTACACTTACAAGATAACCATTTTAGAAGTTCGGTTATAACGTATTAAGTTGTATCGTTATAACGACAGAAGTAATCCGGTTAAAACGTTATTAGTAGTATCGTTTAACTTTCTTCGTTATAATAATGACAGATGAAATAAAAAAAGTTTGCATTTTTTTCAAAAAAGCAAACTAATTTAAAAAATAATTTTCTATTGTAACATTTAAGCGATAATGGCTGAGTTTGAAAATTGATACCCACATCGCAACCAATCGATTATATGATATCGGCAAGCCTTTTTCTATGGCGCGTTTGCGATTACCTCCGCGCAACGTATAATATCCGCGAAGTTCTTTTTCTGGAAAGGGCTTAACTCTACCACGCTTATCCTTATTTTCTGTCCAACGTTCGCGTATTTCCTGTTCCAACACTTTCAAAAAAGCAGGGTCCTCCTGAACTTGTTTCAATAATTTAAAATAGTAATTGCGCGCACATTCTGCACGAAGTTTGTGAAATGGTAATGCGTTGGCGAAATATTTTCTGTCAAAAATATACTCATCTTTTTCTACACAACAAAAATATTTTTTGATAAATTCTACGTCTTCAGACATTATTCGTTGATATTGCTTTTTTCCACCCTTACCACGATTTACACGCACAAAAGCACCTTGCGGTGTTTCTAAAAAGTCTTTACCTTTCAAATGTAAAAGTTCATTTCTGCGGATACCTACACGTTTTTGAAATTCTACTATGTATGCCCATTTTGGATTTTCTAAATCTTGACTAACTCGCATATTTTTTGGAATATTACGATTGCGTACAAATTCGCTTACTATTCTTTTGGGCTTGTCTATTTCATCCATTTTTACACCAAATGAAGCACAAGCCGCGGCGATATATGTATGAATTGTAGAAGCCGTATATCCTTGCATTTTTAGATAATCGGCATAATCTTGAATATGATTTTTGCACTCTTCATAACTTTTACAATTAAAATTCTCTCTGCAAAAGTATATATACTTTTTTGTGTTGCGAATATATGCTTTGCGCGTAACATCGTTTTGCTGTTTGTTCAGTTTTTCAACGGCTACTGCCATTATTTGCTGGCTTATAGATAATCTTTTCTTTTTCATTGTAACCTCCGGGGATACCCCCTGTTAAACTGTCATTGATTCTATTTTGGCCGAACTAGGCAACTTAGTGGAGCGACACTTCCACTAACATCTTTCAATTGTGTGGTAGTTAAGCGGTTATACTGCTAATTACGCAGTATAACCGTTAACTTTTGTTGCTTTTGCAACAACTAAGCCTTTGTATCACGTAATCCAACAATATAATCGTACACTTTCATCATCCTGGTGCATTCTTCCGCTGCCTTTTTTACATAATCTACGTGATGTACAAACATTTCTGTATAAAGCAGGATTGGACGTGTTTTGGGGGTGTACATGGTTGCCTCAACCGTATGATTTTCGATGTTGCAAACAACGTCCACAAAATGGAATCCATCTTCCAATACGATTGTATGTTTATTTGTGCTGTCGGTCATAATCCTTTTCTCCTTTCATCTAATTCTTGCAATTTAATTATGCAAGGTAGAAATATATGATAAGTAACATTTTTCATCATAAGAAAAACTTTTTATAAACTTGATGCATATTCTTAATGTTAATTATGATAAAATTTTTTGTGTTCGATTTTTCTGCATAGAAACCCCAAAAAAGAAGAAACACCGAAATTAATCGGCGTTTTCTTTGTTTAAGTATTGTTTTTCTAATTCGTCGAACGTTGGAATAAATAGTTTTGCTTCCTTGAGGATTACATCTAAATAACTTTTAGGTTCGTCCGAAAATTTTTCCGAATAAAAATCCACAGGACCAAACTTATCAGAAAATATTCGGCATTGCACGGCCTTTCTTTATCTGTCAATTTTAGCATCAACGATATGCCTTTCGTCAACCACTATGCTTTCCCAATTTGTGCTGTTAATCATAATTAATCTCCTTTCGTCATTCATTTAATATAATGATGAAATATACAAACAAGAGATAAATGAAAGTTTTAAAAAAATTGAGTTCGCTTTTTGTATGTTTTTGTTTGCTTTTCGCATTTACATGATAAAGATTTTTCGGTATAATCTCACTGAGGTGACTAACTATTAAAAGTCAAGTGCTTTTTTAAAAAAGTTTAGAAATCAAAAATAGGCGCACTTAAACAAGCCCTATGTTTCAAGGACTTTAAAAGAAAGGTTAGAAATTATCTCATAGCAGCAGGATCATAAACA
>JAZNSH010000102.1:0-21612 GCA_045591115.1 Clostridia bacterium | reverse complement strand
CAGAGTTCGAGAAACCCTTGCAAGCCAAGGCGCTGAACTTGCAAAAAAGGGAGTTTACACAGACGTAAATGACCGCATTTTGCAAGTGAAATGCAACGATGGAAACAAATCCCTGCAAAAATTTTGCAGGGATTTGTGTTTGCAGGGGTTTGTCAGTGCTCTGAAAAAACTCTTGCGATTTCTCGCAAGAGTTTTTTCTTCTTAATATTCATCCTCAGGAAGATCAATGGGACCATCGCCGCAGCTTTCGGTAAATACCTTTGAATTACAGATAGGCGTAACCTCGATCTGAGGTGCTTCGTATTTTTTCATATTGAACATCTCCTTATCCGCCATAGTTAACGGCTGAAATACCGTAATTATTAAGTGCTTTTACAAGATCGCCAACGGAAGCATCATTGCTCTTATTATTGATATAAGCGTTTACGTTATATTCTGCGCTTGCAACAGTTTCACCGTTTTTCTTAAGCTCAACTCTATGAGTGGTACCAAAGCCTGTAGCCTTGATATCATCGGTGTAAACCTTATTATCAACGATCTCTTTCTTTACGCCGTCAACGTAAACTTCAACGTCAGCATCGGTTATCTTAAGGCTGAAGTAAATTCTGTTAACGTTTTCAACACGAACGCCTGCGCTTAATACTCTGTTGTTTGCATCGGTATTATTTGCGCTCTTGATAACGTTTTCAGGAGCAGTAAATTCGCTTGCCTTAAGCCAGGTGATTCCCGTAGTTGCAAGAGAATCTGTTCTGTAGTTCATATACTTCTGTGAGTTTTCACCGTAAAGGAGCATATCTGAAAGAAGTGTGATGAAGCTTGAATACTTTTCATCAGTCATATTAAGCTGTGCGGCAGTTTTCTTCGCCTGATTATCGGCATATGCCTTAACTGAATATTCATCCTTTGTAGATATTACCTTGCCGTCAACAACAAGCTCTGCTTTGATGTTATCGGTCATACACTGAGGATTGATTCCCGTGTACTTAAAGAGATACATACCCGTTTCGCTGTCATAAGCTCCGTTAAGCTCAACTGCCTGATTGTTTCTTGTAACGCGGAGAATTGCATCGGTATTTTCCCAAAGTGATGCATAATAGTTAAGAGTAAGTGTTTCGCCAAGATCGAGGCTTGCGCCCTGAATCTTTTCTTCGGGAAGTGCGGTTAACGTGTTATAAGTTACATCGCCCGTTCCGTTAGTGCCTTTCTGAACTGCCTTTGAGCCTATGTTGATTACAGCTAAATCAGCAGGATCATCAGGTGTTACGATATATGATGCGCCTACAGGGATAACTGTTTCCGAAGCGGTTCCGATATTTATCTGTGTTCTGAAGGTCAATGTGCTTAATTCAACCTTTTCACCGTCTTTTTTACGGGTTACCATTCCGTCTTCATCAATCTGTACTTTAATTACAAATGTTTCTTTTGTTCCTTTTTTAACTGTTAAATCCTTTATTGCGGATGAATCAACAACGTCATCCCAACCGGTCTGCCAATAAATTCTGATAGGAAGATCGCAGTTACCTACGTTATAAACTGTATAACTTCTTGTAATATAGCCGTTTTCATCGGCATCCGCTTTAGTGAGACCTGTTGCATTTGTTGCGCTTGCCCTGAAATAAGGATATGCGTGGTAAATATCACTTGTAACGTTAAACTGCATACCGTTTACAAAAGGCTCAACTTCAGGTAAATTGCCGTTATCTTCGTAATCCTTTATGACTGCAAAAAGTTTTTCCGCTGCAACATCAAGGCTTGTTGGTGCAGGGTGAAGTCCGTCAGCACCGCCTTCAATGCCCCACTTTGAAGAATCAATAAAGATAACCTTTTCATCAGCACCATAAGTTTCGGCAGCCATTCTTACCTGCAAAGCTTTTGAACCGTTAAAGGGTGCCATACAGAAGATTGTAACATTGGGGTTAATTTCTTTAAGATCAGCAATAAACTGAACGTAAGCATCGATAAATGCTTTATTATCCTGACCGGAATCGTTAGTGCCAAGATTTATAACGATATAATCGGGCACGTACTTTTTATCGTAAGTTCCTGCGGCGGCAAGTGCACTTTCCTGAGTTGTGCCGTCAGTTGAAGAAATATACTCTCTTGAAGTAAAATATCTTTCAGGCATTGTAAGGGGATCGGGACTGTTTCTTAAAATGACACCGATTCCGCCGAAAGCAACGGTATTAAAACTCCAGCCATATTCTTTGTTAAGCTTTCTGCCGGTTTTTAAAGTAAATGAATTAAGATAGCTGTTGGTTGCAAGGTCCGAAAGCTTATCAGCAGGAGCAACATAGCCTTCTGAAATGGAATCGCCGATAAACTCGATCTTTTTAGGCTCTTCTATGATCATTGTCTTTGCATTTTTATCAAGAACAAAGCCACCGATAGAGAATCTTGAGGTCTGTGCCTGAGCAAAAAGTTTTAAGGTATGCTCACCATCAGAAAGACCGGTTATATTACAAGCGCTCATTGAATACAAGGTATGTCCCAAAACACCGTCAATTTCAGCATAAGCACTGCCTGAACCGGGAATAACCTTAATTGAAGTTCCGGTAAATTTAATTTCCGTATAACCTTCAAAAGCAACCTGCTTGCTTGATTCGCCTAAATCATACCAACGGCCTGAATAGATAATATTCTTATCTGTTACGGGAACGTAGCCGTTAGCATATGAAATTGTGCCGTCAGGATTTTCAACGCCATTAAAGCCTGTATCGGGTTCTTCAGGAGCTTCGGTTGTGAAGCCCGTATTTGTTAAAGTAGCCACTCTGTATGTACCCCAATCTGTTGTCGTTCCGTTTTCATCAAATTCCATTGTGGGATTTAAAATTATGTTTTCGCTATAGGTGCCGTCCTCATTCTGCTTTGCAAGGAGAACGCCGTCCATTTCCATATCGTAGGCATTTGCTTCGTTTATAAAGGTTACAGCAGAATCAAAATCCTTGTTTATATTTACGGTACCGGTAATCTTATGCCATTGATTATCCGATATGCTGACGGCAGTTGTCTGAGGCCAGCCAACACCTGCTCCATTTAAAGTAAGTTCAATGCCAAGTTGGAACGCAGTTGCACTTTGCGGAACTTCAACAAGACGAACGTATGCACTGTATAAATACGTTCCCTTTTCAAGTCTGCCCGTCAATTTTTGTGAAGGACCTGACGTGTTAGAGCTTCTGTCCTCAACGTGAAGTGCGTTTTCATCCTGAACGGGAACAAGGGAGTTTGTCATTGTAAAGCCCTGATTCTTGCCCCAGCTTACCGTATTACCCGAAGCATCAATATTCATATCCGGGTTTTTAAATAAGTTTTCACCGTAAGTACCGTCAGGATAAACGTAACAAACGGTAAAAGCATCCCATTCCATATCTTCTAAATATGCGCCTGCATCACCGCTTTGACCGCTATAAAGCACTTCAGCAAAAGTTTTTAAAGAAGTGATATTTTCCTTTAAAATATTCCATGTGCCGCTTACCTTATGCCATTGATTATCGGAAATAGTCAATTTTGCGGTCTGTGGCCAGGAAGTGGTATCTGCAACGAGAGTTGCGCCGATGCCAACTGTAACGGGTTTATCAGGTGTTTCTAAAAATCTTACGTAACCGCTTACGTAATATGTACCCATTCCGTACTCATTTAAGCCTGAAACCAATTCCTGCGAAGGCGCTGAGCAACGGTGATTGCGGTTGGTAGTAATAATGCTTGCACCGCCTAAAGTAGGTTCAGGTGCTTCTACACTGCCAAGTGCCGCATAATCTGATACCGTCCATGTTGCGTTAGCTGCTTTTTTAAGTGTTTGAAGCCTTTCAACACCGCGGGTATCGTTTGCAATAAAGGTAACAGATGTACCTGCAGCAATAGCTGAGGTCGCCTGAATACGAAGCATCATATCTTTAAGGTTGATAGTAAAATCATTTGTGCCGTTATTATACGGTGCTGTGTAACTATCGCCATTTTGGGTAAAAATCAAAGCACTTGTAACTTCAACGGTAGTTGATGCCTTCGCTGCAAGACTTATACTTTTATTTTCCCAAATCCAAGAGCCTGACGCTTTTTCAAAAAACGCAACTGAAATGCCTACTGTAAAATCGTTGTTGTTTACAACTCTTACCGTTGTTTTTATTTTTCCGTCAACAAGATCTGCTTCGGTAAAAGTGCCCGTAGCACTTATCATACCGGAGGTAGAATAGCCTGAAGCCATATCGGAGCCTGCAGTAAGAGTAACACCGATAATGTTTTCTTCTTCCGTTGCAAAGGTAATCATACTTACACACGAAAATACCATCGCAAGGATTAGAAGAACACTAAATATCTTTTTCATAGAAAATCGCCCTTTCTTTTTATATATTATTGTATTCACTACGGTATTATTTTACCATATCAACAAGGCAAAGTATATTGCAATTTTACCTTTGTTGATTGCAATTTTACCTTTGTTCATTAAAAATACATAAATATTATATACCCCCGAAATTTTTTGTCAATATTTAATTATAAAAAAATTAAAAATTGCAGGAAGCATAGATTCCTGCAAGGTTTAATTATGATTTCTGTTGTGCCGATAATACAGCAGAGTGCGAGAAAACTTGAAAATCAGGGGCGTGGGCGGTTAATCGCGAGGGAGTTTACATAACGGTAAATGACTGAGCGATTATACCGTTCACAACCCGCAGTTTCAAGAATTTCTCGTGCTCTGCCCTATCTTGGTTTGTAGGTGTTGCACGCACACTCATTAGATAAATTATCCTGCGGTGACAAAATATGCACACTGGGAGCGGTGCAGGCACAATCCTCATTGTGGCAACAATCGAACTTTCCGCAGGCGATGGGAATATCCTCTTCTTTATTGTGGCGATCCAAAGACATATCCTCACCCATTTCCATCAAAAGCCGACTGCCTGAATTGGAAATACGATAAGCATAGGTGGTGCAACGGGCAGACTCAGCACTTTCCTTTCCGTCACGAACGTGGACAACGGAAGCATCACATAGCCCCGAACAGTTGTGCATACATCTTCCTGCATCGCATTTTATATTGCTTTTCATAAAAAGATCCCTCCATACGTTTTTATTTTAGTATGGAATCTTTTTTTCATATTATACTTGTTTTTAGAAGAATTCTGTGATAAAATATCTTAGATTTTCAGAGAAAGGATTGATTTTATGCTAATAGAAAACGAAAAGCTTCTTCAATATATTTCCGGTTATATAAGCTTTGAGGAAAATGACGGCTATCTTTCACTTTGCCGTTTTACAAAAAAGCAGGCAGAGAGCCTTATTGAAAGAGATCACGCGATAAAAGTTCCTGCATCAAGCAGTATGTTTTTGGAATTTATTACTGACGGAAATGAGTTCTCCTTTGATTATAAAATTTCCCCCGGCTCAAGCCAGAAGTTTTACGCTATTGACGTTCTTGTAAACGGTATGAACACGCTTTGCAAATTTGAGCAGGTTGAAGAAACGGAAGGCACGCTTATTGTGCCAATAAAAGGCGAAGGCAAAAAAAGAATTACCGTGTTTTTCCCTAACCTTGCAAAATTGGAAATAAAGAATTTTAATATTGACGGCTCTATGGAAAAACATCAGCGCAAATTAAAGTATTTAGCTTTAGGCGATTCCATTACACAGGGCTACTGTACCAAGCACCCAAGCCTCACTTACGTTAATATCGTTGCACAAAAGCTTGATGCTTACGTTTTAAATCAGGCTGTGGGCGGCGACGTTTTCTTTGACGGTAACGTTGATCCTGAAGTAAAAGAACGCTTCTCTCCCGATTTTATAACCGTTGCATACGGCACAAACGATTGGGCAAGAGAATTAGACGTATATAGCGGTGCAAGCAAATATTTTAAAGCCTTAAAAACATTATATGCAGATACGCCCATATATGCACTTGTTCCTATTCACCGCAATGCTATAGATGGTATGCTCAAGCGTGGCAAGACTTTAGAGGAAGCACGCAAGGACATAGAAAAGGCGGCGGAAGAAAACGGAATTACCGTTATTGATGCGCGTGATTTTGTGCCCTATCATGAAGATTTTTATTGCGACAAGAATCTTCATCCCAACGATTTAGGCTTTACCTGGTACGGGCACAATTTATACGAGACAATAAAAAAGCGTTTAGGGGATATTTAAAATGAAAATCAAAAAAATTGCCGATACTTACGGTGGGCAGGACGGTGCGATTTTTAAAAATACCTACTTCCGTTTTGATGCCTGCGGTAATTGCAGAATCTATAATACTGATGATTTTTCAGAAATTGCATCAGCAAAAATCGAGGGCGATATTATCCCCCATGCCAATGCAGTTTTCTTTGGCAAGGAGTATTTTGACAAAAATGATAAATTTCCTGCGCTGTATTTAAACATCTATAATAATTATGCAAACAGCGAAGATAAACTGATTGGCGTCTGCCTTTGTTACAGGGTTGTTTGCGAGGATAATAAATATTCCTTTATATTAAAGCAGACCATTAAAATCGGCTTTTGTAATGATGAATTATGGTGCAGTAAAGATGGTGACATCCGCCCTTACGGCAACTTTGTTTATGATGCTTCTTTGGACAGATACTACGCCTTTAATATGATGGACGGCATTAAAAAGACAAGATATTTTGCTTTTAAGATGCCTTCGTTAGCTGATGGCGAGGTGGTTATCCTTAATAAAGAGGATATTATTGAGTATTTTGATTGCCCCTATCACCAATTTATTCAGGGCGCAATTTCAAAGGACGGCAAAATATATTCAGTTGAAGGCTTTTCCGTATGTCAGCCACACCCTGCGGCAATAAGAATCATTGACCTTAAAGAGAAAAAGCAGGTGTTTTTTGCTTTGTTTAAGGACTATATTGAGGACGTTGAGCCTGAATTTATCGATTTTTGCAACGATTTATGCATTTACGGTGACGGAAAAGGCAATCTTTATTCCATTGATTTTGATATTTAATTGACATTTTTTCCAAATGGTAATATAATGATAAATAATATTATTAAAAGGGGTTTTATGCAATGAGCGAAAATAAAAATATGATAACCGCTGAAGGTTTAGCTAAACTTCAGGAGAAACTTGATTATTATCTTAAGGTTATGCGTCCTGAAATCGCAAAGAGAATTCAGGCTGCAAGAGAATTGGGTGACCTTTCAGAAAACGCTGAATATGATGAAGCAAAACGTGATCAGGCTGAAATGGAAGTTGAGATCGCTAAAATGCAGAAGCAGATCGATGAAGCCATCGTTATTGACGAATCAGAGCTTCCCAATGATGAGGTTCGCATCGGTTCAAAGATCCGCGTTAAGGATATGCAAACTAAAGAGGAGTTTATTTTTGATATTATCGGTTCTTCAGAAGCCGATCCCTTAAACGGCAAGATTTCAAACTTAAGCCCCATCGGCAGTGCTCTTCTTAAAAAGAAAAAGGGCGCAACAGTTAAGATCAACACACCCGGCGGAGTTCTTTCCTACAAGCTTATGGAGATACTTCCCAAGGACTAAAGGAGAAATACAATGTCAGAAAACGTTATGACAGAAAAGGAATTAAGCGAAGTTCTTCAGGTGCGCCGCGACAAGTTAAAGGCGTTATGTGAACAGGGCAAGAATCCTTACGAAATTACTAAATTTGATTTTACACATTATTCTCAGGATATTTTCGATACCTTTAATGAGGGTGACGAGATAACCGTTAAGATTGCAGGCAGACTTATGTCCAAGCGTGTTATGGGTAAAGCAAGCTTTGCTCATATCCGTGATGCTAAAGGCTTAATTCAGCTTTACGTGCGCCGCGATGATATCGGTGTTGACGAATATATGGCTTTCAAGCAGATGGATATCGGTGATATCGTTGGTGTTGAAGGCTTCGTTTTCAAAACGCAGACGGGCGAAATCTCCGTTCACGTTCAGAAAATTGAGATGCTTTCAAAATCACTTCTTCCTTTGCCTGAAAAATTTCACGGCTTAAAGGACGTTGACACCCGTTACCGTCAGAGAGAGGTTGACTTAATCGTTAACCCTGACGTTGCCGATGTTTTCCGCAAGCGTTCACAGATTTTGAAGGAAATCAGAAACTATCTTGACAATAAGGGATTTTTAGAGGTTGATACACCTATCCTTGTTCCCCTTGAGATCGGTGCTTCTGCCCGTCCCTTCAAGACACACCACAATACTTTGGATATGGATATGTACCTCCGTATCGAAACTGAGCTTTACTTAAAGCGCCTTATTGTTGGCGGACTTAACCGCGTTTATGAGGTTGGCAGAATCTTCCGTAACGAGGGTATGGATACAAAGCACAACCCCGAATTTACCACCATCGAGCTTTATCAGGCTTATACTGATTTTGAAGGTATGATGGATCTTGTTGAAGAGCTTTATACGCTTCTTGCCCAAAAGATCTGCGGTTCAACAAAGATCACCTATCAGGGCAAGGAAATTGATATGGGACATTGGGAGCGCCTTACAATGGTTGAAGCAGTTAAGAAATATTCAGGCTGTGATTACAACGATTGGAAGACCGATGAAGATGCCCGGGCTTGCGCAAAGGAAAAGCACGTTCCCGTTCCCGAAGATGCAACAAAGGGCGCAGTTTTAGTTGAGTTCTTTGATGCTTTCGTTGAAGAAAATCTCATTCAGCCCACATTTATTTATGATTATCCCGTTGAAAACAGTCCTCTTGCAAAGCGCAAGCCTACAGATCCTGCTTTCACCGAGAGATTTGAGTACTTCATCAATGCAACTGAGTTTGGTAACGCATTCTCCGAGCTTAACGATCCCATCGACCAGAGAGAACGCTTTGAAAAGCAGGTTGCAAAGAAGAAAGAGGAAGAGCCCGGCAGTAACGCTCAGGTTGACTACGATTTCGTTACCGCTCTTGAATACGGTATGCCCCCCACAGGTGGCTTAGGCTTCGGTATCGACCGTCTTGTTATGCTTTTAACGGACTCCGCTTCTATCAGGGATGTTTTGTGCTTTCCGACGATGAAGCCTCTTGACTAATAACAGGTTATAAGAACTTATAAGAAGATATAAGAACTTCCCAAAATCTTCTTACCACAGTTTAAGTAAAAAGGACTATGACTTTTAATGTCATAGTCCTTTTTGTATGTAACGGCAGGTGTTAAAATTCATCGAGAATATATTGCTTTGTTTTCAAATCAACCATAAAAAACTCATCGGCAGGAACAGGGTCTGCTTCATAATCAACGAGTTTGGCTCTCCGTTTTTCCAACGGGTTTCGTTCTTCCCATTCCATAAAGGCAAGTAAACGTTCTTTGATTAAGGACTTATTTGTCCATTCTTCGCACCACTTTTCAAACTTGCACATTATCTCTTCGGGTGTGGTTGGTTCAATTCCTTGCATCCAATGACCGTAATATAGTTCTGTTGGCATTAATTCGTTTATAAATATGCCTGGGCGAATGTAATAATTCTCTTTTGAAAAAGAACTGCCTTGAATCAAAAATGAAATAGTGAACTCTTGTGTTTCTTTGGTCCACCTTTTGTTTTTCTTTTTGAAACCCCTTGCTTTCAAATAAGGCTTTGCATATTCAATTAATTGTTCTTCGGGCAAAATGTGGTGCATATATTCACCCTCCTTTAATATAAATTATTTTACCACAATTTTACCACAGTTTCAAACCAAATTATAAAAAAATATAAGAAGATATAAGAAAATCGTGGTTTTTACTGTTTTATAATGGTAAGTTATAAAAGGTTATAAGAACTTATAAAACTTTTTCAAACTCATTTTTGGTGTCTCCCCACGATGAAGCCTCTTGATTGAGTTTGAGTTTTTGAAAAAAATCTCTGCTGAAAAAATCAGCAGAGATTTTTTATTTTCGTGCAGGTTTTACGTTTGATGCAGGAGAAATATCTCCATCAATACTTCCGTTGGCTTCCTCAAAGGCTTTTATGCTCTGTCTTATAAGAACAAGCACTTGACTGTTTACGCTTCGTCCTTCATAGTCGGCAATATATGATATTTTATTTAACATTTCCTCTTCAATTCTGATTGAAACACTTTTGATAGCCACACAATCACCTCAAAACAAAATTATTATGTATTTATTTTAGATGCATTATGTGTTATAATGTTAGAAATAGATATACTGTATATCTACTATTTTTTTAGGAGATGATTGTTATGAACTGTAGGAACCTGCATCACACCTGTTGCTTTTTGGGACATAGAACAATAAATGAAACTATTGAACTCAGAACAAAATTGGTGGAAACCATTGAGAATCTTATAATTGACGAAAACGTTGACACCTTTCTTTTTGGAAGTAAAAGCCGTTTTGATAGCCTTTGCCTTGAGCTGGTATCTGAATTAAAAACTAAATATACACATATTAAACGCATTTATATCCGTGCCGAATTTCCCAATATAAACGATGACTATAAACGCTTTTTATCTAATTATTATGAAGATACTTTTTATCCCGAAAAAGTTATAAAAGCCGGCAAAGCTGTTTATATTAAGCGAAACTTTGAAATGATAAACCTGAGTGATTTTTGCATTGTCTATTATAATGAAGCAAATTTTCCAGTTACGCGTAAAAGCGGTTCAAAAATTGCTTTAGATTATGCCTTAAAAAAAGGTAAAAAGATTATTATGTTCCCCCAATAAAGCAGTACCCTTATATTGCATTATAATTATTGCTTAATTTTCCATCCCGTGATATAATAGTTACACTTATTTCAAATTGAAAGGATTTTTAAATGAGCACTTTTGATTCTGAACACGCAAGAAGCTTACACAAAAATAGCAGATATGAAGAATTTCTTCAATATTGTCTTTCATTTTCGGAGATTGATGACGCTTCTGTTCTTGATGACATTGCCCGTTGCTTCCGCAAGGGAATGGGCACTGAGAAAAACCTTGAAAAGGCTATCTTCTATTTCAAAGCCTCCGCAGAAAAGGGATATGCTCCTGCGGCAAACTCTTTAGGCGTGATCTATCGCACTGAAACTGTTCCTGCTGACCTTGATGCGGCTATCTATTGGTATACTTACGCAATAGAAAAAGGCGACAAGAATGCAATGTATAATTTAGCGCTCATTTATCACAAGGAAGCATCAAAAAAGGATCTTGACCTTGCCGTTACTTGGTATAAAAAGGCGGCAGAAGCAGGCGACTCTGACGCTATGTATTCTCTTGGAAGAATTTATAAATATGACGTTGTTGATATCGCTCTTTCAACAAAATGGTATGAAAAGGCGGCAGAAAAAGGCGATTCCGATGCTATGCATTCATTAGGCAACACCTATAAAAGAATCGAAAGCGTTAAGGACCCGGACAAAGCGTTATATTGGTATGAGCGTTCTGCAAAAAAGGGAAATATTGATGGAAAATACGACTATGCTTCCCTTGTTTTTGAGCTTCAGCTTAGCGATAAATATGAGGAAGCATATGCTTGGCTTCTTGAAGCGGCAGTTGATAACAGAGAGGATTCACTTGAGCTTTTAACCTCTCTTGCCGAAAAAGGCTCAGCTATGGCGCAGTTCTTTATGGGCAGGTATTATACTTTGAAAAATGATGCTGCTCTTGCTCTTAAATGGTACAGAGAGTCTGCTTCTCAGGGTTACGTTCCTGCACAAAATATAATTCTTATAAATTACTCCGAGCGCACCGCTTCAACGGTAGATGAAATCAAGGTTGAAACCGGATTTATAAAGGAAACCACCGTAAGCAACAGCAAAAAGCTTGATACATTAGTTGATAATCTTACCTCCATAAATGATAAACTTTCTGAAATAAGAAACACCGCCTTTACCGGCAATGCGGAAACGGAAGATCAGGAAATAAGCACTGCTATTAAAAAATCGGCTGATGTTATAAATAACGTTGTATCAGAAAGTCCTGCAGAAAAGGTTCAAAAGCAGAAAGACGCTTTAATTAAGGTCTTTGGGTTAGAGGTGTGGAACAGGCTTATGCCCGAATCACAGAAATCGCTTGTTTCCTCAGCCGTGCTTTTAAAGGATTGTCAAGGTATGCCTGCAGATTTTGACTATACGGGCATCTGTATTACGGCGATCGTTGCCCTTGAGCAAGAGCTTAAACAGATTTTTTCCGATAATTATCTTAGCTTTTTAGAAAAAAATAATATGGAGATTCCCAACATTTTCACTGAAAAAAACTATTTTTTCTCTTTGGGCAAGCTGGATAGACTCTTTGGTTATAACAAAAAGCATCAAATTATAAAAAATGACTTCAATACTGACAGTATGGCAACATATCTAAAGGAAATCGTTAAACCGCAATACATTAAAAGGCCTATATATGCTTTTGTTCAAAACAAAAATGCCGGGTGTATAATTGCCCGTTGTCTTGCTATCAATGATAAATACCGATGTCAAGCGGCTCACAGCGGTAATATTTCATATACCGATGCTGTTGATTGCTGTTTTGAGATATACGGTGAATCAAAGGCTCTTTATGATGCAAAACAGAATTCGGCAGAAATAATAAATATTTTGCGCGAGCTTTTCCTTATATTAAAATAGAAAGAGGTTCCACTATGAAAAAACTTTTAGCATTACTTTTAACACTTATTCTTTGCTTCTCCTTTGGATGTGCTTCCAATGAGCAAACACCTGATACACCTGAAACGCCCACTGTAACCGATTCGCCCTATGAAGAGATTCAGGCCGATTCGCCTTTACTTTATAAGGTTACCGATTCCGATGGTGACGTTGTTTGGCTTTTAGGCTCAATTCACATTGGCAGAGAAGAATTTTATCCCCTGCCCGATTACATTACGGAGCCCTTCAAAAACGCCGATTCTCTTGCAGTAGAAGCTGATATCATTGCTTTTGAAAACGATCTTGCCGCACAGATAACTGCATTACAGCAAATGGTTTATACCGATGGAACTACCATCAGTGATCATATTGATGAGGAGCTTTATAATGAGGCTTCTGAAATTCTTTCAAAATTGGGAATTCCCGTGGGGCTTGATTATTATTTGCCGATAATGTGGGCAACTCTCATTGATAATATCATCTATGAGGAGCTTAATTTTGATGCTTCTTTAGGTGTTGACAGACATCTGCTTAACTATGCAAAAGAAAACGATATGAAGATTCTCGAAGTGGAATCCTGCGAGTTTCAGTACAATATGATGGCAAACTTTTCCGAAGAGCTTCAAATAATTCAGCTTGAGTCATCCGTTGAGCAATACGGAAAAATGGAGGAATCCGAAAAAGAGATCAATGCGCTTTTGGATGCCTGGCACAAAGGCGATGCAAAGGTTATAGCAGAGAGCTACGTAATTGATGAAGAAGCAAGCGAAGAGGAAAAGGCATTATATAAAGAATATATCGAAAAAATGCTTTTAAACCGCAATAAAGGTATGACGGATTTTGCCGTTGATGCCCTTGAAAGAAGCGAAGAAGTGTTTATCTGCGTTGGTATGGCACACGTTGTCGGTGAAGGCTCAATGACAGATCTTCTTAACGAAAAAGGCTATAAGGTCGAAGTTATACATTGATATTGAAAGCACCTGACAAAGTCAGGTGCTTTTCTTGACAAACAATTCTGTAAGTGGTATAATTTAGGGTAAATAATTATGTTTATTAGTATGAGGTAGTGTTTGTGAATTTTTGGAGCAAAAAAGGCGTAAAATCTGCGGTGATCGTAATTCTTGCCTTAATATTTTCACTTGTCGTTGAAGTGGGAATTTTTATATATGATTCCGTCTTCGAATATTCAGAAGACAGTTTTTCACTGCTTGATGATAAATCCAAATTGAGTGCCGTTAACTATCAGGTTGACGGAAACACCTATACCCCATCCGCAAATGATCCTCAGCTTGTTATTCACGACATCAATAAAGAAGTAAAAAGTCTTGTGATTTCTTTTTCAAGCAAAAACTATACCAATGCGTCTTTGCAGGTTTTTTATAAAACTGAAAATAGTGCATTCAATGAAACTGACTCATTAAAAAACATCAATATTCCCAATGGTGCAACGGATATGTTGCTTATATTACCCGAAAACGTTTACGATTCCATCCGTATTGATATTGACGGTAAGTTTGATATTAAGGATATTGTTATAAGCGGTGGAGATGCGGTTGTTGTAAGAAAGGCAGTGGAACCTTTCTCAATCTTAAGATTTTCCGCAATATTTATTTTATCCTTTGCATTTCTTTTTCTTGTAACTTTTGTTCTTTTGAGCAAAAAATCAGGTGTTACCCGTATTAGTCTGCTTGCTAATAAGCTCTTTAGTTTTTTAAAAAATGCAGTAAATACTCATCCGATTTTGACGCTGCTCTCTTTTATCACCCTTTCATCTTGTATTGTTTTCTTTCAATATCTTTTTTGCAAGGAAGTTTTTGTCTTTGCAGATATCGGTGGCGATACGCAAAACGTCTATTATCCCTTTTTCGCTTCTCTTCAGCGAAAAGTGGCCTCTCATGATTTCACTCTTTGGGATTTTACCCACGGTTTAGGCACAAATGCAATTACCCGTCAGGCAGATATTGGCAGTATATTTAGCTGGATTTTATGTCTTTTCGGTGCAAATAAGCTTAAATATGCTATTGTTCTTGTGCACATACTTAAAGTTCTTATTACAGGTCTTGTCGGCTATTTATATCTTAATTGCTTTAAGCTTTCAAACAAAGTAAAAGTTACAGTTGCATACGTTTTTGCCTTTAACGGTTTTATGATGTTATGGGGTCAGCATTATTTCTTTGCCACTGCCTGCTCAATCATCTGTTTTCTCTTCTTTGCCGTTGAAAAATGTCTTGTATCAAAAAAAGGGTATCTTTACCTTGCCCTCGGAACTTTCTTCTGTGCTTTCAACTCATATTACTATGCATATATGATGCTTATTGTTACCGCTGTATATGCACTTTTCAGGCTGATAGCAACACACACAATAAAGGATACCGGAAAATGCTTAACTAAAATTGCATTTATGTTCGGTTCTGTATTGCTTGGAATCGCTATGGCCGCGTGTTTGTTCCTGCCTTCAGTGAACACCATTGTTTCAACAAGCGCACGTCTTGGCGGAGAAAGGTCCTTTATAGAAAATATTTTATATTATCTTACCGAGCCTATCTACGACAACGCAACAACAGATGGCATCCTCACAAGATTCTTTTCCAATAACCTATACGGTGCCAGTAGTTATATGGGCGTTTCAAACTATTACGAAATGCCTCAATGGTTCTTCACAAGCTTTATGTTCTTTTTTGCAAGCTTGTTTGTAACAGATGCTATTACTGCAAAAACCTCGCTAAAAACAAAAATATTAAAGCTTTCAAGCGTTGCTATTATAGTTTTTCTTGCCTTCCATCCATTACTGAGCGTAGTGCTCAATGGCTTTGTGGCACACTTCTTCCGATATACTTATTTAATAATGCCCTTGTTTGCCGTATGTATGGCGCTGATGCTTGAAAAACTGTTTAACAGGCAAATATCAAAACTTCAGATTTGTATTTCCGGGCTTATAGAAATAGTATGTCTTATTTATGCAATAAGCACTATTCCTGAGTCTCAGACAAAAGGTATGCTTAACGGTCTGTTTTATCTGCTGTTAGCTCTTGCCTTTGTTATAATTCTCTTTGTATTACAAAGCAACAGAATAAAAAAAGCATCTTTGTTAATTGTAATATCATTTGCATTGATATTTACAAACGTTATTACTGACAGTTATGTTACCAATAACCGCCGTATACCCACAAGCTCAACAAACTCAAAAATCTATCAACCTTCAGGCAACAACGATGTCAAGCTTGCCCTTGAGCATATAAACAGCATTGACAAGAGCTTCTTTAGAACCGATAAAACGTTCCAGGATATTGCTTTTCTTAATGACAGTATGCTTCAAGGTTATTATGGAGTTTCAGTTTATAATTCAGTAGTAAACAAAGATATAATCGATTTCGTTGATAATGTTTGTCCTGATTTTCAGGTTACTTCAGCCAACGGATACTATGATTTCAGGGAAATTTATGATGACGTAAACGTAATTTCCCTTTTAGGTGTAAAATATATTCTTACAACATTCCCGCTTGATGGCATAAAAGAATATGAGCATATACACACCGTAAACTCTGTAATGATATACCGCAACACTGCCTGCACCGGCATCGGTAAATTTTATTCCAAAGCAATTACCTATGAAGATTATGCTCTTCTTTCTCCCGAAAAGCAGAATTCAGTAATAGAAGATTCGCTTATTATGGAAAATGCCTTTAACGGCAGGAATTCTGAAAATTCAACGATCATTTTTAACAATCCTAAAAACCATAGCGAGCTTAGCGGTTTTGCAAATATCGAAGAAGATGGCTATATTATGTTGCCCATTCCCAATGAAAAGGGATGGAAAGCATATATTGATGGTAAAGAAGCTGAGATTGAAAGTGCCGATTATGCTTTTATGGCAATTAAGATCACAAAAGGACAGCACACTGTTGAATTAAAATATAATACTCCTTTCTTTACCGAAGGTCTTATAGTTTCAATATGTGCCTTTGTGCTTTACGGCACACTTTGGTTAATTGTTTTACTTAAAAATAAACGGAGGCAAAAACATGATTCATTTTAACATTCCCCCATTTGTGGGCAAGGAGCTTGACTACGTTAAAAAAGCAATAGAGAATAAGAAGATCTGTGGTGACGGTGAATTCACCAAGCTTTGTAATTCGTGGATAGAAAATACCACCGGCACAAAAAAGGCTCTTCTTACCACCTCCTGCACTCACGCATTGGAGATGGCGGCTATTCTTTGCGATATCAAGGAGGGTGATGAGGTTATTATGCCCTCATACACCTTTGTTTCAACTGCCGATGCTTTTGTTTCAAGAGGTGCTAAGATCGTGTTTGTTGATATCCGTCCCGATACCTTAAATATTGATGAAAATTTAATTGAAGCGGCTATTACCGAAAAAACAAGGGCAATCGTTCCCGTTCATTATGCAGGCGTTTCCTGCGAAATGGATAAGATTATGGAGCTTGCAAAAAAATATAATCTTCTCGTTGTTGAAGATGCGGCTCAGGGCGTAACTGCAACCTATAAGGGTCAGCAGTTAGGTACTATCGGCGATTTCGGCTGCTACTCCTTCCACGAGACGAAAAACTATTCAATGGGCGAAGGCGGTGCTCTTTTAATTAAAGACGGTGCCTATATCGAGCAAGCTGAGATTATCCGTGAAAAGGGTACTAACCGCTCAAAATTCTTCCGCGGTCAGATAGATAAATACACTTGGGTTGACTTTGGCTCAAGCTATCTTCCCAGCGATATGAACGCCGCTTATTTGTGGGCACAGCTTGAAAGCATTGATAAGATCTTTTCAAGCCGAATGGATACCTGGAATGCTTACTATTCTGCCCTTAAGCCTTTAGCTGAGGAGGGCCATATTGAGCTCCCCTTTGTTCCTGAAAATTGCGGACACAATGCCCATATGTTCTACATAAAGGCAAAGGATCTTCAAGAGAGAACAGAGCTTATTTCATTCCTTAAGGAAAGAGAAATTCAAACGGTATTCCACTATATTCCTCTTCACTCCGCCCCTGCAGGCATTAAGTACGGCAGATTCTCAGGTGAGGATAAGTTCACCACAAAGGAAAGCGAGCGTCTTTTAAGACTTCCCCTTTATTACGGATTAACCGAGGATGACCGAAACAAAGTTATTGAAGGCGTAAAGGATTTTTACAGAAAATGAAAAAAATAGTTCTTTTCGGTGCAACGGGCAATACGGGAATGTATTTTGCCTCCTACTGCCTTGAGCATCTTGACAGATCTCAGTATGAGCTTATCTGTGTTGGCAGAAAAAGCTCTGATTGGTTTAAGAAAAACGGCATCACCTATCATCAGGTTGATATCCGATTTGGCGAGGATTTTAAAAAGCTTCCTCAAAATGACTTGCACGCAGTTGTAAATATGGCAGGTCTTTTGCCTGCATATTTAAAGGAATACGATCCCTTTAAGTACATTGATACCAACGTAACGGGCGGTATGCAGATTCTTGAATATGCCCGCAAAAGCGGTGCTGACCGTGTTCTTTATGCACAGACCTGGGCAGAAATGGCAGGCTATTGGGGCAAGGAGGACGTTCTTTCGCCTAAAATGGAAAGAAAGCTTTGTTACACCGGTGACCACGCCTTTTACGCTATTTCAAAGAGTATGATCGTTGAGGCAATGAAGCATTATCAGGAGGAATTCAACGTTAAGAGCTTTGTATTCCGCCTGCCCAACATCTATCTTTATAATCCTCAGAAAACCTATTACGTTGACGGTGTTGAAAAGCCTATTGCCTACCGCTATATGATCGATAAGGCAATTAAGGGTGAAACCATCGAAATGTGGGGCAATCCTGATGCCTTTAAGGATATAGTTTACGTTAAGGATTTCTGCCAGATGGTATTTAAGGCAATGTTTGCAAACGTTTCAGGTGGCACTTACAACGTAGGCACGGGCATTAAAACCACCTTAAGAGAGCAGATCGAAGGTATGGTAAAGGTGTTCTCACCTGAAAATGCACCTTCAAAGATCATTGAAAAGCCTGAAAAACCGACCTTTACAAGCTTTGTTATGGATATTGAAAATGCAAAAAAAGAGCTTGGCTATATTCCCCAATACGATTATATTTCTTATTTAGAAGATTACAAGCGGGAAATGGAAGAAAACCGCTTTGAAGGTTTATGGTAAAAATGAAAAAAATAGTTATTATCGGTGCTAACGATTTCCAAAATCCACTTATTTTGAAAGCCAAGGAATTGGGCTTTGAAACACACGTTTTTGCTTGGCAGGACGGTTCAATAGGCGAAAAGACCGCTGACTTCTTCTACCCTATCAGCATCGTTGAAAAGGATGAGATATTAGAGGTATGCAAAAAAATTCAGCCTGATGCCGTTGCAACAATAGCCTCCGATCTTGCAAATATTACGGTGCAGTATTTGGCTGAAAAGCTCAATCTCCCCCACAACAGCAAAAAATGTATTGATATTTCCACAAACAAATATCTTATGCGTTGCGCTTTTAAGGAAAACAACGTAAGCACACCTTACTTCAAGAAAATTTCAGATGTAAGCGAGCTTGATTTTAGTGAATTTACTTTCCCCGTAATAGTAAAGCCTACCGACCGCTCAGGCAGTCGAGGCATCACAAAGGTTTTTTCAAAGGAAGAATTGCCTGAAGCTATTAAGATTTCTTGTGAGCAGTCCTTTGAAAAGATGGCTATTTTAGAGGAATATATCGAGGGCCCCGAATACTCTTGCGAGAGTATTTCCTTTGAAGGCACTCATACTATGCTCACCGTTACGAAGAAATTCACCACCGGTGCGCCTCACTTTATTGAAACGGGTCATATGGAGCCTGCCCCATTAAGCGAGGATATGCTTGAAAAGGTAAAGGCAGAGATTTTTAAGGGTCTTGATGCTCTTGAGATCAAATTCGGTGCATCACACGCTGAATTCAGGATCACTCCTGAGGGCAACGTGCGCATTATCGAGATAGGCTCACGAATGGGCGGCGATTGTATCGGCTCTGACCTTGTTTATCTTTCAACGGGTTATGATTTCGTTAAGATGGTTATTGATACTTCTTTGGGGAATCCTCCCGATCTTACAAGATATAAAGCTCCCGCTTTTGCGGCTATCCGCTTCGTTTTTGAACAAAAGGACGTGGATATTTTAAACAAGATAAAGGAAGCTTCACCTGAATCCCTCTATTTTGTAAGTGATATTGAGCCTATTGGTGAACACAAAATCGTTGATAGCGGCACGCGCTATGGCTTCTATATTCTTTTGTGCGATAGCTTTAATAAACTTATGAGTCTTTCGGAGTTGACAGAATGAGCGAGAAAAAGTTAAGCCTGAAGATGATTCTTTTTCTGCAGATTGCAGTTATCATCTATACCTTTGCAGGCGTTTTCGGAAAATTTGCAGGTCAGCACCAATTTCTTTCTTTGGGTTTTATCTTTTGGTTTGGCTGTGAATTTTTAGTTTTGGGCATTTATGCAGTTTTATGGCAACAGATAATAAAGCGCGTTGATCTTTCGGTGGCTTACGTTAACCGTTCCCTTGCTCTTGTGTGGTCAATGCTCTGGGCATTTCTGTTTTTCACAGAGGATAGCCAAATTACCGCATCAAATCTTATAGGAGTAGCTATCATCATCATTGGTACGATGATAGTAAACAGTGACAATGGATAGATTTTTCGGTATTTTGCTGATGTGTGGCTCAGTGGTGATATCTGCCTTGTCACAGCTTCTCTTAAAGGCAGGCGCAAGAAAAAGCTATTCCTCCGTTATAAGAGAATATCTTAATTTTTACGTTATTTCAGGCTACGGTCTGATGGTTGTTGCAATGGTTTTGCCCATCCTTGCTTACAATCAGTTTAACCTTGACTATAAGGAAGCGCCCGTTATTGAGGCAATAGGTCCTGCTCTTGTTACGGTGCTTTCATTCTTCGCATTTAAGGAAAAGCTGACCTTCAAAAAGGTTATCGGTAATATTATCGTTGTTATCGGTATTTGCGTTTTCTATCTTAATTTCTAAGGAGTTTTTTATGGATATTTCAGTTGTTGTTCCCGTTTACGGCTGCCGTGCCGCCTTGCCTGAATTGCACAGAAGGCTCACTGAAACCCTCTCAAAAATCACAAATGATTACGAGATCATTCTTGTAAACGATTTCTGCCCCCAAAATTCTTGGGAGAGCATTGAGGAGATCTGCAAAAAGGATAAAAAGGTAGTGGGCATCGAGCTTTCAAGGAATTTCGGTCAGATCTATGCCATTACCGCAGGTCTTGATAAATCAAAAGGGCAATGGGTTGTTGTTATGGATTGCGATCTTCAGGATAGACCTGAAGAAATCCTCAACCTTTATTCTAAGGCTCAGGAGGGTTATGACGTTGTCTTTGCCCGCCGTGCGCAAAGAAAGGATTCAGGCTTAAAAATCCTCGTTTCCAAAATGTTCTATTCGGTTTATTCCTTTGCAACGGGCACAAAATACGATCCCGCCATCTGCAATTTCAGCATTGCACACCGCAAGGTTATTGACGCTTACTGCTCAATGCGCGAATCCCACCGTGCTTACGTTGCATATATTAAGTGGCTTGGCTTTAAGCAGACCTCCATTGACGTTGAGCACAACGAGCGCCACGAAGGCAAGTCCTCCTATAACTTCAAAAAACGTATGAAAATGGCTATGGAGATTCTCGTTTCCCAGTCGGATAAAGTCCTCAAATTCACGGTGCTTTTAGGCTTTATACTTACCTTGCTCTCCATCCTTGGCGCAATAGCATTGGTTATTGCATATTTCTTCTTCAATATGCTCTCCGGTTGGACAAGTACCATCGTTATCCTCTGCTTCTTTGGCGGATTGATAGAAATGTCCATCGGTCTTGTTGGCATTTACGTTGGCAACATATTTATGCAAAGCAAGGCCCGTCCCCTATACGTTATACGCAGTATTGAAAATGATAATGAATAAAATTAAAAACCCCTGCAAATGCAGGGGTTCTACAGTCTGCTGACAAAGTCAGCAGACTGCCAGAGTTCGAGAAACCCTTGCAAGCCGCGTCATCGCAAGTTCCGCTTTACGCATTCCGTAAAAATGACGGAATGCTTTTTTGGCTCCACTGCGACTCCTTATCCCCAAAAAGC
>JAZNSH010000101.1:0-10882 GCA_045591115.1 Clostridia bacterium | reverse complement strand
CATTACTTGATAAACACCCTATAACGGATCGAACAGAATATACTGACGAAGAATTTTGTAATGCCCTTGAGAATTATCGCAACCAAGATATCCAAGAAAGTCTACGCTCAAATAATCCGCTAATCAGAATGTTTGCGATTTTTGACAGAAGAATCGGCAAGCGAACGCTTATCAAATTGGAATCCGAACTCGATAAACAACCAGAGTGGTTACAACAAATGTACTTGCTTCGATTAAAAGCAGAGTTGAACTAATAAATTTTGCACCCCCTAACCTCAAAAGGGTGCATTTTTTTGTCCTCCTTCGGCAAAAAGAAGTCGTTTTCCTATATTGCAAAATCTTGGTTATTACAGTATAATAAAAAAAGGAGGGAAAAAATATGAAGTATGTTTCAATATTGCTTATTATTGCTCTTTTATGTTTTTCCGGTTGCTTTTTTCCTGAAGAAACCGCTCTTTTTTATAATTCAAGCGAAATCGTTAATGGTTTTTGGATTGCGATAAATCAAACGGCTGGCTGTTGTTTCGTCTCCGATTATGAGTATAACGGAGAAGATAACCGCAATTTAATAATTCCTGATGAATGTTCAGGCTATCCCATTACTCGCTTAGGCGGATATTATGGTAGTGGTCTTCCCTGTCCCTTTGGTATTAGTCTTTCTGATGAATTTCGGAGTCTCAGTGAGCATTCAGAACACTATCAAGTGTGCCACTCAAAAAATTCTTTGTTAGATTCATCTTTCACCGAAGCTGATATTATCGAACTTAATTTCAATCTACATATAGGCAAAAACATAGAGACTATCGTTTATGTTGATATGGATTCATATTATGTTTGTGCAAACGAGGACGGTGAGTTAAGCGTATATCACCCCACCGTATATATAACTTGCAGTGCAGAAAACAAACATTTTTACTCTGAAAACGGAAAACTCTACACAAAAGACGGTGTTCTGGTTGAAGAATTTGCATATTCAAAGTCTCTGACAAATTAACCTAAGGAGTGCGCTATGAATTTAGAAAAATCAGTTATCGGTATTGAGTTTGGTTCAACGAGAATCAAGGCAGTTTTGCTTGATGAGAACCGTGAAGTTACAGCATCGGGCAGTTTTTTATGGGAAAATAAGCTTATTGATAATGTGTGGACATATGATCTAAAGGACGTTATTATCGGTATGCAAGCCTGCTTTAAGGAATTAAAAAACGATTTTGAAAAAAAATATAATATTCCTTTAAAAACAGTTGGTGCAATAGGAATTTCAGGTATGATGCACGGTCTTCTTGCCTTTGATAAGAATATGAATCTGCTTACGCCTTTCAGAACCTGGCGCAACACGCAAACACAAAAAGCGGCCGAGGAGCTTTCGGGAAAATTCCAATTTAACGTGCCTCAAAGGTGGAGCATCTCCCACTTTTATCAGGATTTTCTTGATAAAAAGCCATATATTAAGGACGTTGGCTTTTTCACTACTCTTTCAGGCTACGTTCACTATCTCCTAACGGGCAATAAGGTTTTAGGAATCTGTGATGCTTCGGGAATGTTCCCCATTGACAGCAAAATTTTCGATTATAACAAAGATCACACAAGAATTTTTAAAGAGCTTACGGATATTGATATTACAAAAAAGCTTCCTAAGGTGCTTAAGTCAGGCGAAAATGCAGGTTATTTAACTGCGGAGGGTGCTCGCCTTTTAGATGTTTCAGGCGAGCTTTCTTTAAACATTCCCTTTGCCGCTCCTGAGGGTGACGGTGGTACGGGGATGATGGCAACAAACACCATCAAATTAAACACCGGCAATATTTCTGCAGGCACAAGCATTTTTGCAATGGTAGTTGTTGATAAGATGCCCAAGGCTTACAGAGAGATCGATATGATAACCACTCCTGCAGGCGATCCCGTTGCAATGGTTCACGCCAACAACTGCACAACAGATATTAACGGTTGGGCAGCTCTCTTCAAGGAGTTTGCCGATTGCCTTGGTTTAGATGCAGATATGAGCAAAATATATACTCTTCTTTTTGAAAAGGCACTTGAGGGCGAAAAGGATTGCGGAGGTCTTTTAAGCTATAATTACTTTTCAGGTGAGGGCATAACCGATGTTAACGAGGGCGTTCCCGTGTTTTTGAGAACTCCCGATTCATCCTTAACTCTTGCAAACTTTATGCGCACACATATTTATTCAACCGTTGCAACCTTAAGAATGGGCACCGATCTTTTAACGGAAAAGGAAAATATCAGAATTGACAAAATCTTAGGTCACGGTGGATTATTTAAAACGCCAAGGGTTGGGCAGACACTTGTTTCCGCCGCACTAAAATGCCCGGTAATAGTATCTTCAACGGCATCAGAGGGCGGACCTTACGGAATGGCTCTTTTAGCCGCCTATCTCATTGATAATAAGGGTGAAGCACTTCACGAGTATCTTGATAACGCTATCTTCTCAAAGGTTGAAACCACCGAGATTATGGCAAGTGATGAGGATATTGAGGGCTTTGAGAAATTCCTTAATAACTACAAAAAGGCATTTAACGTTGAAAAAGAGGCAATAAAGTTTATAAAATAGAAAAAGGCAGGAAAATTCCTGCCTTTCTTTTGTGGTTAATTTGTTTTTTTGCTTCTTCAGCCTTTACTTTTGTGTTTTTATGTGCTTATAGATTTCCAACAGTTCTTTCCGTGTTGATACGCCAAATTTTCCGTAAAGATTGCGACTATGGTACTTTAATGTAGATTCCTTTATATGCATATGCTCCATAATTTCTTTTGTAGTCAACCTTGCAACATAGGCATCGTAAAGGGATTTTTCTGACGGTGTAAGCGTTTTTAAACCCTTTAAAAAATTTCCGATAAGTTCTGCTGAAACGGTACTGTTTTCAGCAGAATTTTCAAGCATATTTAAAGTATCTTTATCGGAATAACTTTGCACGTTTTTTACTTCGCTGACGATTTGGGACATTTTATGATATTCATTCATAACAAGATGAACACCAAACAGGAAAAGCTCGCTTATTATATAGGAGACCGAAAGCATTTCAAAATCAACGGCAATAAGTTGTTCTACAAACCACACACCGATGTTTACAAAAACTGCGATTGCTATAATAATGGCATGGGCAGCAGTATCAATGGTCTTTTTTACGTTGGCACGAATAATAAGGGCAACCATAGAAGAAAAATACAACCGATTAAAAGCAAAAGCGAAAGAGTTGCTGTTATTATATAAATAACAGAAAAATTGCCACTTTTATCACCGACTGCATTGCAACCTGTAAAACCTAACATAAGAAGCGTTAAGATAAGCAGGCTTGAAACGGATTTTCGCATTTTTCCTTTCCTCCCCCAAAATTTTTGAGAAATTAATTTAAAAAAATCAACCAACCTATACTTTTAGTATGGGGACATACAGTATAGTAAGGAGTTATAATTTAATTGTGCTGTTGTGGGATAATATCCTATAAGTTGAATTTTTTGTTACTATATCACATAATTTTAAATTTTTCAACAACAGTATGCGATTTGTTTAATGAACAAAGGAGGATATACACATGAAGAAAATTTTTTGTTTGATGTTATGCGTTATACTTATCGGTGTTATGACTCCTATTGCCGTTTTTGCGGCAACAACTGTAAATTCTGTTGAAGTCATAAACGTTGCCGAACCTATTGACGGCAACGGAATCTTTCCCGGCGCAGGCATGGGTGGAAATGGATATACATTTTATACAGTTGATTGGTATAATGAAACTGATAAAAAGTTTATGAGCATCGGTGATAAGTTCGAAGCCGATAAGATTTATAGGGTTGACGTATGGGTAGAGGCAAAAAGCGGATACGAATTCCGTTGTGTTAATGATAATACCCCCAACGTTTCTGCTACCATTAACGGAAAAACCGCAAAGGTTTCCAAGGCATATGAATATAAAGCCTGGGCAATGGTCGTTTTAAGTTACACCTTTGCACCTTGCCCCAAAAAGGAGATCAGCCACGTTGATATTGTAATTGACCCGGTTGAAGAAAATGCATACGTTCCTTTTGAAATAAAAAGCGTTTCTGATAAGGTTACAGTATGCCCTGAATTCCATACAAAGTATTATCCATACGGATTCTCCTGGACAAATACTGATCTTAACGCAAAGGCATATAATGGTGATCGGTTTAAAGGCGGATACACTTATTACGTATCAATAGCCCTGAAACCTTTGTATGACTCATATACCTTTACGGAAAATTTCAGCGCTACCATTAACGGAAAGACAGCCACCATTAAATCCAGATACGACACGTCAGTTATTGTAGAAGTTAGTTTTACATGCTACGGCAAAATCAGAGGCGGTGATATTAACCCTGTCATAGCTTTACCAAAAGCAGGCAATAATCCCGATTACGGAACTCCTTATAAGGGGCAAGCTAAGTGCATTGATTATGCCTCCACTTCAGGTTGGTATGACGTGGAAAGTGGCAAAAAAATGTCGTCAACGGATAAGTTTGAAGCAGGAAAACAATACCGTGTTGAGATTGAATGTATAGCGGCATACGGCTATGTTTTTGACCGTGATGCAAACGACAAAATGGAATATTCCCCGCTGATTACCGGTGATAAAGTAGATAGTTATAGTTTCGGCTATTCAAGTTACCGTGGCAGGGAAACTATAAAACTTGTAAAAACGTACACCATTCCCGGAGAAGGGCATACCCATACAAAATCAGCGTGGCGCACTACCGGTGCATATCATTATAATGTTTGTACCACCTGCGGTGAAATGCTTGACCAAGAAGACCACAAAGGCGGTGTTTCCACTTGTGCTGAAAAAGGAAAGTGTACTGTTTGCGGTTATGCCTATTTAGAAACCACCGAAAACCACACCCCCGATACTTCAAAGTGGCTTGCACGTATAGATATGTATCACTTCCATAAATGTAAAGATTGCGGTGCCCATTGCGATATTCAGGACCATAATCCGGGGCCTGAGGCAACAGACACAGCACCTCAAACATGTAAAGATTGCGGATACATTCTTAAACCTGCAAAAAATCACGTTCACGATCTTGGAAAGGTTCCGGGAATCCCCGCTACCTGCACAGAGGGCGGTAATATCGAATATTACGTTTGCGTTGGCTGTATGAATTGTTATACTGATGCTGAGGGCAAGAACAAGCATCCCGAAACAGAAACTGTTATGCTTGATCCTTTAGGCCATAGCGCATCAGAAGACTTTAAGTTTGATGAAGAATATCATTGGCGCACTTGCACACGTTGCAACGTAGTGCTTGATGAAACGAAGATGGCACACGAGCTTGTTGAAAATATATGCACAAGCTGTAAATATGTTTCAGGAACAGTTCTCCCCGAAACAACACCTGAAGCAACAGCTGAGGCAACAGCTGAGGCAACACCTGAGAATATAACGGACGATTCCGATAAAATACAAGAAGATGAGGAAAACAAGTCAAATTCCAACGGGATCATAGTGGCAGTTGCAGTTGTGATTGGTGTTATAATAATTGCAGTTATAGTAGTGATAATCGTTAAAGCAAGAAAGCAAAAGAGGTAAATAATATGAAAAAAATTGCGATTTTATTGATCATATCAATGTGTTTTGCCTTGTGTGGTTGTCCTGAGTCAAATGAAGTGCCGAATGCAACGGAACAATCCGTTAAGCAAGTGCATATTGTTGTAGGCAAAGTTCAACCGGGTATGACTGCTGAAGACGTTTCAGTAAAAGTTACCATAGATAATCAAACGGTAGAATGCAGAAAGCATTTTACTTGTTTCACGGAAAATGGTTACTATGAGATGGATGCTGATGCAAAATACGCTGAAAACACTTACGTTCGCTTGAATATATATTATTCGCTTCCGCAAGGGTGTGATGTTGACGACGTTTTCGTTACTATGGATTGTGACGGTGGTGTGGATGAGGCTACGGGAAGTATAGGAAATGACAAAAACGGCTGTGTAGAGGCTTGGTCATATGTTTTTTATGGGGAAATGCCCAATGAAGAAACTATACCTGAGCCGACAGACGAACCAACTCCTGAGCCAACGGCAACTCCTGAACCAACGGCAACCCCTGAACCAACGGCAACCCCTGAATCAACGACAACCCCTGAACCAACGGCAATAATTGTCCCCACAGAGCAACCGCCAATACAACAAATACACGCACATAACTGGATATCGCAAAATTCAGGGCAATCATATTTTTCCTGCACAACTGACAGTATTAAGGTTTATGCGTGCAGTTGCGGTGAAACCAAAAAAGAAGTAATTCCTGCACCGGGACACGATATGCAAAATACAGGAACTACCCAACCCACCTGCACCGAAATAGGTAGTAAGACGATGCGTTGCAGCCGTTGCAGTTATGCCTTAGTTGTTGAAATTCCTGAAACGGGACATAACTGGTCAGCCTGGGAAAACGATACGGGACGTGTGCATAAACACACCTGCACTTCTTGTGGTGCAGTAGAAACTGCGAACCACAATATTCCTTCAGGTGACGTAATTTGTACCGATTGCGGTGTGGCTATAATTAACTAATACAAAAAAGGCAGGAAAATCCTGCCTTCTTAAATCTTCCTATATCCTGCGGTAAGATCCATACTTCCGCCATCAATAAGATATTTCTTAAGTGCCCTTTGAAGGCTTGAGCTTTCGGGGGCATTTTCTATATTTTCCTTTTTAAAGCCGAAGCCGAAAACACGTTCAACTGCCTGAGAACTGTTATCGCTTACAAAGGGAATAGGCGTCCACAAGCGCATAAACTGAACGATGTTTGATTCTTCCTTTAAAATTTCGGCTAAGTTGGGGTTGAGAAGCCAGGAATCGCACATAAAATACTGCGGTTTTGCCTGGGGAAAGATTTTTGCAAAGAATTCTTTTGCCATTTCAAAAGATTCTAAGCAAGCATCCTTTGTTAAAGGCTCGCCCTGGGGGATATGGGTTTCAATAGCAACATCGCCTGCAGGCACGCCCTCAAGAGGCTTTTCAAGGCGATACTGAAGTCTGCCCAACTTAAAAAGATCGCCGGTATAATGATTTTTAAGCCAACAAAATTCACCTAAGCCAAGCTTTTGGAACTGCGTTTCATAGTTTTCAAGCCAAGCATTTATGTCCTTTAAGGTTGCAACGGTAATTTCCTTTGAAATGCCTTTTTCGGTATTTATTTCTAAGGCATAGTCAGCCAAATATGCGCAGACGAAAATGGGCAAAATACCTTTTTCAGGCATAATATCCTCGCCCTTTTTTATTTTTTCGGCAATCTCTTTTGCTTCATCAACATATTTTGTTTCAGTTAAAAGAATGTTTTTTATTCGCTCATCCTCAAGAATCTCATTTATAAAAAAATCCATAAAATTCTCCTATTTATTTATCTGTGGCAGACTGTGGGAAACGTCTTCGCCATTTAAGAAGCGCATAAAATTATCCTCGTAGATTTTTTTGCGCACGCCAGAACTTACGTTAAGTTCATCCATAATTTTGTTATCAATTTCAAGCCACTTTTTTACCCATAAAGGATTATAATCGTTGGTTATGGAATCTGTGCCGAACATAATATTATTTTCAACATCATAGCCAACGGTAAAAAGCTTTGTTAAAAGCTCGCGCCTATAAATTTCAGGTGTGCCGGGCGTAATATCAAAAAACATTTCAGCAGAAACTCTTGTGTTGTAATAATGCAGGAACTTTCCGTAAACTGCAATGCATTCATCCACCCACGGCCAGGAGCAATGTCCCATTGAAAACTTGATATTCTTTAAATTAAGCATACACTCCCAATCCACGGGACGATTATATTTTGAAGTGTTTGTTCCGCTCCATAAAATTCCCGTGTGGAAAAGCACCGGCTTATTATTTTCCTCAATTTTTTCAAGAAGTCTTTGGCATTTTTCAGATTCAACGGAAAAGGTATCACAGATTATCTTAAATGCGGAAATACCTTCCCTTGAAGCAACGGAAACGTTTTCAAGATCCTCATTGGGATGCACCCAAAGAATGGGAATAAGCCTTCCCTCATAGCCCTTTGACCACTTTAATACGTTATCAAGCCTATCCTTAAAGGGCATTTTAATTAAATCGGCAGTATTTTCTTCGGGACAAGCAGAAATAATGCCTCCCCCGTAAACTCCGCTTTCTTCCATTTTATCAATAAGATAATTTTGTTCAATTTTATCACTGCCAACGTGAATATGCATATCAAAAATTTTCATATAATCACCTATTAAAGAAACGTTTTATAATCCTCATAATTCTTCTTCAGAAGATTTGGTGTATCCAATCCGTATGGGCACTTAGACTTACAAAGACCGCAGTTTGTACAGTTTTCGATCTTCTTCATTTTTTCCTGACCTGACGGTGTTAAATATTGTGCAGAGGGTGAACGGCGAAGAAGCAAAGACATTCTTGCACAGTTATTTATCTCAATACCTTGAGGGCAGGGCATACAGTAACCGCAGCCGCGGCAGAATTCACCGCTTAATTCCTTCCGTTCCTTTTCAATAAAAGCATTGATCTCATCGTTCATTACGGGCGGAGCATCGTTATATGATAAAAACTCCTTTAACTCACTTTCTTTCTGAACGCCCCAGATAGGCGCAACGGGATATTTCCTTAAAAAAGCGTAAGCAACGTCAGAACGGGTAATAAGTCCGCCTGCAAGAGCCTTCATACAGATGAAGCCAACATCGTGCTTTTCGCACAACCGCACAAGATTTTCTTCCTTTTCCCCTGCTAAATATGAAAAGGGAAACTGCAAAGTATCATAAAGACCAGATAAAACGGCCTCCTCCGCAACCTTAATGCGATGATTGGTCATTCCGATAAAGCGGATAAGCCCTTTTTCTTTTGCTTCAACCATTGCTTCATACATTCCCGTGCCGTCATTTGGCTTATAGCATTTATTAGGGTTGTGGAACTGATAAATATCGATATAATCGGTTTTCATCATTTTAAGGCTTTGCTCTAATTGCTCCCAAAAGCCTTTAACATCAGGTGCATCGGTCTTTGTTGAAATGATGATATTTTCTCTAACGTCACTTAAAGCAACGCCGATCTTTTCCTCGCTGTCAGTGTACATATGAGCCGTATCAAAATAATTGATGCCGTTATCATATGCCATTCTTAAAAGCTTTGCCGCCTCCTCAGTTGAAATTCTCTGAATGGGCAATGCGCCAAAGCCGTTTTTGGTAACTGTTAAATTTGTTCTTCCCAAGCGTAAGGTTTCCATAAAAATCCTCCGTAACCAGATATCACTGTGATAATTATACTCTATTATTGCTCTTATTGCAAGCGGTAAGTAAAAAAACCTCCTTAAGGGGTGCCTTCCACAAAGCAGGTTTTACCTGCCACAAAAAGCAAAAGGAGTACGGACGATTTTCGTACTCCTTTTTACATGCCCCGTATAGCAAGGTATAATGTGTTACACCTTATAGATGCACTGTCGGGCGGTAATGAGCCTCCCTTGTGTAAAGGAAGGTGGCTCGCGCAAGCGAGACGGAGGGATTGTAAAAGAAAAAATTCCATCGTAAAACAATCCCTCAGTCACCTTCGGTGACAGCTCCCTTTACACAAGGGAGCCTTTGGTTTGCGCGCTCCGAAAGTCCATCTGTTTTTCCTGACAAGCACTGCTTTTGTGGACACAAAAGCGAAGCCCCGCGCGAGGCGGGGCAAAATATTATCCTAAAGCTTGCAATCTATTTTTTATTGCTTGTAATCTTTCATCGGAACGCAAGCACTCAAACCGAGGATTTTCATCTAAGGAACAAAGGAAACCGTGAGCCATACTATATTCGTCACTACTGCCGCTCTGCGAAGAATCATATTTCAATCCACGAACCAAAAGAGATGTATGTTCTATATTCGTGAATTTCTGATATTTTTCCATATGCTCACACATTTTGTCGAGCTCATCAAAGGCTTGATCTACCTTGCCCATTTCCGCCGAGCTTATCGCCATATCACGACAAAGCCTTCCAAGACGATTTTCGAAAAATCCGAAATCACCATCCGAGAAGATTAAATGATAAAATTTATACAATGTTTCTCTTATAGAGTGCCGCTCCTCTGCGGTATATCCAGCTTCCTGGCACTGGATCATATTGTGAGAGAGTCTAAGCATAGTATCGCATACATTCCAAAAATACCAACGACAATGCTCCACCAAATCCTTTCCCTTTAGTACAGAGGAAAGCAAATCTCTGTTGCATGGTATCATTTTGGCATATTCTATTGCCTTTTCATCATTGCCCAATTTTGAATAAGTGAACGCCAGCATTTGAATGGCACCATAGCGAATATCAATCGAATCGCTTTTCAAAAGTTTTGTAGAAATAGAAATGATTTCATCACTATTTGATTTAAAATCTACTGCATCCAAATCGTACACCAGTTCAAACAGAACTGTTTCGTCATTCGGATATTTCTTTTGCATTTCTCGGCAAAGCGCAAGTCTTTCTCTACGTTTTCCTTTATTGATCAGTACTTGTGCCTGAGCCTTAAATGATTCGATGTCGTCTTGCTTTCTAATAGAATTACACCCCAAAATATCGTCTACCGTTACTTCGTAATAGGATGCGAGATACGGAAGAAGCGTAATATCAGGAAAGCCATCGCCACGTTCCCATTTAGATACTGCCTGCACAGAAATACCAAGATGATTCGCGAGATCGTCTTGTGTGTTGCCGCGCTCTTTACGTAATTTTCTTAAATTTTCGCTAATTTTAAGTTCCATATTTTCCTCCAAGGTATAGCCGAAGGGAATCGAACCCATAACGCCCAATAGGACTGCTTTTGCGCATAAAACGACTCTTGTCGCTTGAAATACGCCCGGTATTCCTTCGCTTCGCGAGCCGTTTTCTATCACAAAATCAGTTCCTTTGGGTTCGC
>JAZNSH010000100.1:0-4992 GCA_045591115.1 Clostridia bacterium | reverse complement strand
CAAAAATTTTGCAGGGGTTTGTTTCCATCGTTGCATTTCACTTGCAAAATGCGGTCATTTACGTCTGTGTAAACTCCCTTTTTTGCAAGTTCAGCGCCTTGGCTTGCAAGGGTTTCTCGAACTCTGGCAGTCTGCTGACTTCGTCAGCAGACTGATATAATACCCTGCAAAAAAATTTGCAGGGTATTATTTTTTCTGTCATTTTTTAATATAATGCTTCACATTGCTTTTGATTTACTTCACTCCCGTCAAATCAAAGGCGGGGGTGTATTCTTCCTTGGCGGAGGATAGCTCTTGCACGAAACCATCAGTCAAGCCTTTTTTTATCATATAGTTTCGCGCTAAGATATATTCCTTTTTTGTAAGCCGTCTGTTAAGCTCCGAAAAAGGCAATTCCCGGTAGGGCGTATATTGGCTCATCAGGGAAAAAAGCACTTCACCCTTTTTAAAGGTGGAGGAAACCCAATCAATAACTTTATATGTGTTCTCCGAATTTTCAGGAAGTATTAAATGGCGGATGATAACGCCCTTTTTTATTACTCCATCCACAATTTCATATCTGCCCACTTGTGCATACATCTCTTGCATAGCCGTTTTTGCGGTTTCAAAATAATTTTTAGCCTTTGAGTATTTTAAAGCAACAGAATCGTCCCCGTACTTTAGATCGGGCAGATAAACTTGAACCTTTCCCTTTAAAAGCTTAAGACTTTCTACCGTTTCGTAGGCGGAAGAATTCCAAACAACGGGCAAGGGACTTTTATCTAAAATCTTTGCAAGCCGTTCCGTATAGTGGCTTGGCGTAACAAGATTTATATTGTGTGCACCCTTGCTTTTCAGTTCGTAAAAAATCTCAATAAGCCGTTCGTCGGAAACATTTTCGCCCTTAAATTTATGGGAGATATCCTCATTCTGGCAGAAAACGCAACCCATATTACAGCCTGAAAAGAATATTGTTCCGCTTCCGTTTTTATAAGAAACGCAAGGCTCTTCCCAAAAGTGCAGATCTGCACGGGCAATTCTGAAATTTTCATTTACACCGCAATACCCAACTTTTTCTTTGCGGTCAATATTACATTTTCTTGGGCAAATATTACAGTTCATACCATACCAATCATATAATAATAAGGTTTTTTGCAGTGGCGTGTACAGTGCAAAAAACACCTTGCACAAGGCAAGTCGCCCGTAAAGGGCTCGCAGCCGCGTGAACCTCAAAAAATATATAAGGAGTGGTTTTACCACTCCGTTATGTTTTTTGAAAGGTGAAGACAACCGTCTTCACCGTAATTAGAATGAATTTTTTGTGCGAGGAATAGGCTCGCAAGTGTAGTTTACGCCTAACTTCTTTAAAACCTTTTCATCGGCTGAGCAAAGCATAACAGATGAATGAAGCTCGCAACCGCGAAGCCTTGCGATTGTATCCAATGCAGTTGATGCCTGAGGATTAACAACTGCGCTTGATGAAAGTGCAATAAGCATTTCGTTGGAGTTAAGATGTGAGGTCGCTGTGCGGAAGGTCTCACGCTTTAATTTAACGATAGGCTCAATGAAGCTTTGGGCAATTAACGGAACGTCATCATCAATGCCTGCCATTATTTTCATTGCATTAAGAAGCGCGGCAGAAACAGAACCTAAAAGTTCGCTTGTTTTACCCGTTACGATAATTCCGTTATCAAGCTCGATTGCAACGGCGTGGTTATTGGCTTCTTCTGATTTTTTCAGTGCCTTTTCAACTACGCCACGGTCAGAAACGGTTACGCCTGCCTGCTGCATAATTGATTCAGTCTTTGTAACTGCGCTCTCTGAAACAAGACCCATTACCTTATCGCATTTTACCTTGTAATAGCGGCGTACGATCTCGGCCTTTGCGGCTTCACAAACTGCCTCATCATCAAAAATGCAGTTGCCTGCCATATTAACACCCATATCCGTTGGTGAATTATAGGGACTTTCGCCTAAAATAGATTCAAGCATAGCCTTTAAAAGGGGGAATGCTTCAACATCACGGTTATAGTTAACGGTCATTTTGCCATATGCCTCAAGGTGGAAAGGATCGATCATATTAAGATCGTTAAGATCAGCCGTTGCCGCCTCATAAGCAAGGTTAACGGGATGCTTTAAGGGAAGATTCCAAACGGGGAAGGTTTCAAACTTTGCATAGCCTGCCTTATTGCCACGTTTGTTTTCGTGGTAAAGCTGGGAAAGACAGGTGGCTAACTTTCCGCTTCCGGGGCCCGGCGCAGTTACGATAACAAGAGGCTTTGTGGTTTCAATAAATTCGTTTCTGCCGTAACCGTCCTCGGAAACGATCAAGGGAATATTATTGGGGTAACCTACGATGGGGTAATGAAGATACACTTTTACACCGTAGTTAGTAAGTTTTTTCTTAAAAATATCGGCAGAATACTGACCGGTATAACAAGTCATAACAACGCTGGAAACGCTTAAACCTAATGCGCGAAAAGCGTTGATAAGACGGATAACGTCATTATCATAAGAAATTCCCAAATCACCGCGCATTTTGTTGCGCTCAATATCGCCTGCATTTATGGTGATAACGATCTCAGCATAATCCTTAAGGTGAAGAAGCATCTTTATTTTGCTGTCAGGCTCAAAGCCGGGCAGTACGCGGGAAGCGTGAAAATCGTCAAAAAGCTTACCGCCAAGCTCAAGATAGAGCTTGCCGTTGAATTTTTCTATACGTTCCTGAATGTACTGTGATTGCAATTTAAGATATTTTTCGTTATCGAAACCGATTTTTGCCATAACTTTCACCTGCCAATATAGAATACTTATATATTATATAACAAAATTCTACTTATTTCAAGTTGTTTTCGTGAATTACTACACCTTTTTCTTGAAGTTTTTTCTGCAAAAGGGAAATATCAAGGGCAGAAAAGTCATCAGAAAGAGCGGCGGCAATACCTGCGGCCTGCCCCGTAACTGCACAACAGGGGATAACGCGCATAATATCCCACATTGCCTCTGTTACAGAGGTGCATCTGCCTGCCATAATAAGATTCTTTATTTTTTTAGAATAAAGAGTTCTGAAAGGAACTTCATAAACGGGACCGCGCTTGCGCCAATCGGAAACCATACCGATGGAATCCTCAAAATAAGTGTGCATTTCCTTATCGGATAAAGAATATTCACCAACGAGCTTTCTCGTCATTCTTAACTGGGGAATAGTGGGCATAGTAACGGGAACATAATCTTCACCATTTTCCTTGCGGTGCGTAAGCACGTGATTTAAAAGATGAGTGTGGGACATTTGAACGTATTCAGTAACCTCTTGACCATCAAGCCCCAAAAAACGGCGGTTGTCAAGAAGAGAAACCTTGTTGTCCTCAGTTTTTTGATCATCGGGAATATCACAGAAGCCAACCTGAACGAGATTGTAGCCGTTTTTCTTGCAAAAACTATAATACCAGGCGGCAAGAATATTGCCCTGCTTAAAGGTATCGGTAGGTGCATTTGCGAAGTTTGCAATATCACCATCGCCCGTTGCATCAACTACGCTTTTTGCTTTAATGGCAAAGCGACCTGATTTATTTTCAACAATAACTGCCTGAATCTTTTCATTTTCAACAACGGTGTTTACTGCATAAGAGCCGTAAAGCACGTTAACCTTTTCCTTTAAAAGAGCTTTTTCGGCTAAAATTGCAAAGATCTGGGGATTGAATTTGGCTTCATAGCGCATATCCTTTTCGGTGCGTGAACCGTTTTCATCCTTCCACCAGTTTGAGCCTAAAGGACCGTCAGAGCCTAAGGAAACGGAAAGCTTTAAAAGCTCCTCGGCAATACCGAAGGAAACCTGCTTGCCATAGCCATCACAAAGGGCAAGATATATGGCGATAAGGCCTGCCGTGCCTAAACCACCTAACATATATTCTTTTTCAAGTAAAATAACGCTTTTGTTTTCTCGGGAAGCCGCCAAAGCCGCAGAAATACCGCCAAAACCGCCACCGCAAACGAGCACGTCACATTCATAAGAAAGGGGAGTGGATAAAGTTTCTTTAAATTCCATAAAAAACCTCCAAAATCATATAACAAAAGTATAACACTTTTTTGTGTTTTGGACAACAGTTTTATGTAAAAGAAAAGCTTGCAAAAAGCGGGATATTGACTTTTCATAGGAAACATCGTATAATTTTAAATAGACAAGAAAAATGTGGAGAGGCAAGGAACCGATTGGGCTGTCGCCTTTAAGGTGTATGATGAATAATTCTTTTTTAAAAAAAGTCTTAAGTAAAAAGAAGCAAATAATTGCGGTTGTTTTAATATGTGTGTTGGCGGTTGTGCTGTTTATATATTTTTCGCCTAAAGCAAACGTTTTTGATGAAATGTATTGTGCGGCGGAGGCAAGATACACTAAAAATCCTTTAAAGCGATTGATGAACAGATATACCTTTGATGGCGTTGGCAGTACAAACGGCGGAAGAGATTACTCCCTGCTGGTGGAGGAAAACGGTTTTGCGACTTTTTATATAAAAACCGAAGAAATAGCGGAAATCAGAATAGATGTGTTTTTCGATACATCAACGCAAGGGGAAATGCTGAATATGATTTTTGTGCTTGATGAAGCTGTTGGGAAATATGGTCATTACAGATGGATAGAATATAATTATTATCCTGATGAAAAAGCTTTGTGCGATGAAACAAAATATGATGATTTTCCTGAGTATACAAAGGCTGAGCTTCAAAAAATAGGAAATCATTTGCTTTATGATGTTGTTATAAAAAAATGGACGGAAACAAACGAAAACAGTAGCTTTTCTGTTGATGATATAGGCGATGTTAGGATAACATAAAAAATATAAGACTGTTGTGAGAAAAGGCAACAGTCTTCAGAGCACTGACAAACCCCTGCAAACACAAACCCCTGCAAAATTTTTGCAGGGGTTTGTTTCCTTCGTTGCATTTCACTTGCAAAATGCGGTCATTTACGTCTGTGTAAACTCCCTTTTTTGCAAGTTCAGCGCCTTGGCTTGCAAG
>JAZNSH010000099.1:0-29391 GCA_045591115.1 Clostridia bacterium | reverse complement strand
AAGGGGACCCTAAAAAGCAGAAGTGCTTTTTGGGGATAAGGAGTCGCAGTGGAGCCAAAAAAGCATTCCGTCATTTTTACGGAATGCGTAAAGCGGAACTTGCGATGACGCGGCTTGCAAGGGTTTCTCGAACTCTGACAGCCTGCTGACTTTGTCAGCAGACTGAAACCTCCGATTTCTCGGAGGTTTTTGCTATTTTTTGATCTTTCTTAAAGGCTTTGTGATTTTCCAAGAGGTGCTGTTTTCCATCTCGGTGAGCTTTGTGGTAAGACCGTCAATATGAGCTTTACACTCTTTTATTTCTTGCTCTTTTATTTTAAGTATCGCCTCAAGATTTCTTACGTGGGTGAGAGTGTCGGAAAGGCTTTTTTCCAGCATTTCCGCTTTTTCGGGTAAGCCGTTAAATGAGTTTATATGTGCTTCACAATATGAATAGGGCATAACCTCAATATCAAAACTGATGTTTAAGTGTGCACCGTCCGTTATTTCAATAAATATCTGAGGATCTGTGTTATAAAAAAGAATGTCTTCTTTTTCTAAACCGTTATGGGTGCACTTGCAGGGAACACCGTCAATGGAAGCCTTTAAGTTTTTCAGCTTTGTAAAAACGCCCTCCATAGGATCGATACGAACCGTTTTGCAGTTGTTGGGGAAGAATACGTCTGCCTCAAGATGGTTGTCCTCATAGTAAACAAACTCTTTAATGTTATCCTGAGAAAAGCCTTCGCCGCAATCAAAATAGAAAGTAAGTGTATTTCTTCTTTGCGTTTTATGGTAATATGTGCTTCTTAAAGCCTCTATAAAAGAAGACTTTCTTGTATCTTCCTGAATCTTTTCTGCCAAAATATCAAAATGCTTATTCACCAGTGCTATTGCATCGGGAAGCTTTTGAAGCTTAGGCTCTTTTAACACCTGATCAACCGTTTCCTTAAGTGCTGAAACATCCTTTATGCAATATTCCTCGCGCTCAAGAAGCTTAAAGGAATTGCGCACCTTTATTAGATCGCCTGCATCAAGAGCTATTGACGGCACACCGTAAGCGTTTGAAATAACATTGCCGTGAAGTGAGGTGCCTATAAAAAGTGATGCACCGCTTAAAAGAGCTGAGGATTCTGTAAGATTCAGCTTTTCTTCAATATATATAAAGCGGTCGTCATTTAATTCCTTCATCAGTTCCTTTAAAAATACGTGGTCGTTATGCACTCTGCCAATGGGGAGGAATATTATTGGAATATTATAGTAATCAACAACCTCTTTCAGTGCTTTTTTAAGCTGAGATACATATGAATCCGCTAAAGGTGGAAAGGACTGAAAAACAAAATATTTGTTAACCAAAACTCCGTAACGTGCTTTAAGGCTTTCGAGAGCCTCTGAAACGTCAACAACCTCGGAAATTGATAAAACAGAATCAGGAAAAACGTTTATCTCTTTTTTTGTTCCCGTGCCTTTTATCAGGGCGCGGGATTTATTATCCCTAACCGAAAGGTAATCAACGTGCTCAAGGTACTCATTGAGCATTTTTTTATCTGAATCGGTAAACTCAAAGGGCACGCCGGGGCAGTTAAATAATAAAGGAATATTGTATTTTGATGAAACAAAGATCGAATAAAAAAGCAGATCAAAGGAGGTGTTTTTAGAATTATAGTTTCCCTTAATTGCAAGATTATTATCAAAGCGAACAAGATCACCGCCACCGAAAATTATGGCGTCAATTTTGTGTGCAAGATGCATTTCCTCTAAGCGGTCAATGGAGTACACCTGCCATTTATGTTCATCAAGAGGACGGGTGCAGTTGTTAAGCGAAAACAGAAAATGATTTTTGATCTCAATCCTCTTATCAAGTTGACCTTTAAGCACTGTTGGGAAAATAAGATCACCTATATTTTCACAATCGAAAGTTCCAATCTGGGCAACGTTATATTCAGCCATAAAAACTCCTTAATTTTATCATTACCGCTATTTTATCATACTTATTTTTTTCAGTCAATACCGCAATTTATTACAAAAAAATTACAAAATTCGTCCATCAACCAAAAAAGTGTTAAAAAGTGGTCAAAAAGTTAAAAAAATTCATAAAAAATCAATAAAAAGTGTTGCAAAGTGGGCAGAAAAGTGGTATTATATAAGCGTACTTTACTGTAGGTACAAACATTTATTGATGAAAAGGAGGTGTAGATATGAGCTTGAAGGGCTTCTTAGGTCAGTTTGATATCAATATTGACGATAAGGGCAGGGTGAGAATTCCCTCAAAGTATAAGGCACAGCTTGGCGATGAATTCGTTATTTCCTGTGGCGGTACTACCTGCTTAAGCGTTTATCCTATGGAAAAGTGGGAAAAGCTTACATCTGAGGTTGACGGCCTTTCTGAGTTTGATGAAGAAGCCGCAGAGTTTAAGCGCAGTATCTACACCAATGCAACCTGGGGCGAATTCGATTCAGCCGGCAGGGTGCTTATTCCTGTAAGATACAGAGAGTATGCTGAGTTCAAAAAAGAGCTTGTAGTTGTAGGCGTAGGTGACCATTTTGAAATTTGGGATGCTGAAAACTGGGCTAACGGAAGCTACTCTTCACTTGAAAAACGCAAAGCACTTCAGAAAGAGATAACCCAAAAACTTGCAGGAGGCAAAAATGGAATTTAAGCATACGTCGGTATTGCTTAATGAAAGTATTGAACTTTTAAACGTTCGTGATGGCGGTGTTTACGTTGACGGCACTTTAGGCGGAGGCGGACACAGTGAAGCCATATTGAAGAAGGCAAACTGCTCCCTTATAGGCATAGACCGTGATGACGATGCTTTAAAGGCGGCAGGGGAAAGGCTTAAATCCTTTGGTGACAGAGTAACCCTTGTGAAAAGCAATTTTGCCGATATTGAAAAGGTACTTGATAATTTAGGCATTGACAAAATAGACGGTTGCATTCTCGATCTTGGCGTAAGCTCCTATCAGCTTGATACTGCTGAACGCGGATTTTCCTATCAGCACAGCGCGCCACTTGATATGAGAATGGATCAAAACCAATATATGAGCGCTTTCAACGTAGTGAATGAATATTCGGTGAAAGAGCTTGCAAGAATAATTCGTGATTACGGCGAAGAACAGTGGGCATCGAGAATTGCTCAGTATATAGTTGCCGAAAGGGAGAAGGGCTCCATCAACACAACGGGTGAGCTTGTTGAGATCATTAAAAAAGCAATTCCCACACGTGCAAGAAGGACAGGCCCCCATCCTGCAAAGAGAACCTTTCAGGCCATTCGTATTGAAGTTAACAATGAGCTTGGAATTCTGGAGAGCACTGTTAAAAGCGTAAGTGAAAGATTAAACGTGGGCGGAAGAATGTGCGTTATAACATTCCACAGCCTTGAGGACAGAATAATCAAACACACAATGCAGAATTTGCAGAATCCCTGCACCTGCCCACCGAGAATTCCCGTGTGCATATGCGGTAAGGTTCCAACGGTGAAGGTAATAACAAAAGCAATTCTTCCAAGTGAGGAAGAGCTTGAATATAACCCAAGAAGTAAAAGTGCAAAATTAAGGGCAATGGAACGCATATAAAAACATAAAAAGTAAAAAGGATGAATATAATGAGCAGAGAGAGAGCTGAAAACAGAAGAAAATACGATGTGTATTACGGTGTAGCGGATAACGCTGCACTTCAGCCTCGCTATGTTCCTCAGCCTGAAAGAAAGCCCAAAGCAAAGCCCGCAAGCAAGGCCCGTGAAGCAAAAGCCTTGCGCAAGCTTGAGTTTGCACGCTTTATTGCTCTTACTATGCTCGTTGTCTCAGTTGCCGCAATGGGTTTCCTCGTTGTAACCCGCAATGCTGAAATTTACAGCAATAACCGTGAGATCAGAGACCTTGCAAAAACAAAGGCTGAATTACAGATCCTTGTAAATACTGCCGAAAAGGACGGCTCTGTAGGAAATGAGATCAACTCATATTTCGAAATAGCTGAAAATCAGCTTGCCCTTGATTACCCAACGGAAGAAAATGTAATTACTGTTGTTCTGCCTGCATCTCAGGTAGAAGAAGCACCCGTAGTTCAGGAGAGTACCAATGCTTATGATAACGTACTTGATTTCTTCAGTTCTCTTGGAAGGGGGATTAAAAGTTGGGCGTAAAGGCTAACAGATATAAAAATCGATTATTTTTAGTGTGCCTGGCTATGATATTGGCTTTTTCTATCATAGTGGGCGCATTGTTTTACTGGCAGATAATTGCTTCTGAAAGACTTCAGCGTAAAGCCTTGGGACAGTGGACTTCAACTTCAACTGTATCGGGTTCTCGCGGAACTATCTATGATTCCACCGGTGAGGCTCTTGCTATAAGCGGTGCATCAAAAACACTTAACGTGAAGCCGAAAACCTTAAGCAAATCAGGCTATAGTGCTGAAACCATAACCACTATGCTGGTGGAGCTTTTTGGCGGAAAATATTCCTATGAAAGCATTTATAAAAAGGTAAATTACGATCCTGAAAGATCGTTAGGCGAATATACCATCGCAAGGCATCTTGAGCAGAATCAGATAGAGTACATTGAGATGATCGACGTAAAGGGACTTTACCTTGTTGATGACGTTAAGCGTTATTATCCCAAGGGAGCATCACTTGCTCAGGTTTTGGGAAGCGTTAATATTGACGGTGCCGGAGCAGACGGACTTGAGCTTAAATACGATAATCAGCTTCGCGGACTTTCGGGAAAGCTTATTTCCTCAACAAATGTTTCAGGCGGACAGATTCCCGGCAGTGATCAGCGTTATGTTGATCCTACCAACGGTGTAAACCTTAATTTAACTGTAAATTACGTTATTCAGGCTTTTGCTGAAAATGCTATGAGACAGTGCCTTACAGAAACCAAAGCAAAAGCGGTTCGTTGCATTGTAATGAATCCCAAAACAGGTGCGATTTTAGCAATGGTAAATCTTCCTGATTACGATCCCAACGTTTCAAGCGAGGAAAAGAAGCTTTATTCAAGAAATTCTTGTATTCTTGATACATATGAGCCCGGATCGACCTTTAAGATGTTCACGATGTCAGCGGCACTTGATTCAGGCACATATACCACTTCTTCAACCTTTAATTGCCCCGGATATCACATTGTTGACGGTGAAAAGATCAAATGCTGGCGAGTAGTGCCTCACGGAAATCAGACCTTAAGCCAGGTGCTTGAAAACTCCTGCAACCCTGCTTTTATGCAGATGGGGCTTAAGATGGGACAGAAGAACTTTTATGATTACTTATATAAGTTCGGATTCAATGCCAACACGGGCGTAGATTTTTCAAGCGATCAGTCAGGTATTATTCTTGCACCTAAATATGTAAAAAATACCGATCTTGCAAGAATTTCTTTCGGTCAGTCCATTGCGGTTACTCCCCTTCAGCTTATAACCGCGGCCTGCGCAGTTATAAACGGCGGAACGCTTTATCAGCCTTACTTTGTGCAATCAATGACAGATGATAACGGAAGCGTTCTTGTTGAAAACAAGCCCGTTGAAGTAAGACGAGTTATTTCCGAGGAAACAAGCAGACAAATGCGCGAAATGCTTAAAAACGTTGTAGAGTACGGCGGCGGTAAAAACGCTCAGGTTGAAGGCTATAGCGTAGGCGGCAAAACGGGTACTGCCCAAAAATACCGTGACGGTATGGTCGTTACAAACGTGCATATCGGTTCATTCTTTGGATTTGCGCCTGCAGATGATCCTCAGATAGCGGTTCTTGTAACGGTTGATGAAGCAGATATGTATAACGATTACGGCTCTGTGACCGCCGCACCTTACGCAGGACAGATTATGGAAAAGGTACTTCACTATATGCAGATTCCCGCCAAGGATGAGGGCGAGAAAAAGTACGTTCAGGTGCCTGATGTTACCGGCGTACCTATGGAGGTTGCGGTATCAATGCTTGAAGCAGAAGGCCTGATCGTTGAAATAGAAAAAAGCGGAAACGTTGTTTCACAGACTCCTGCAGGCGGAAAAACAGTTGAAGAAAACAGTATTGTAAAGATAAAAGGCGATACGGCAACGGACACAACCACTCATTACGGTATTGATTAAAGGAGAAAAGAATGTTAGTAAAGGACATTTTCAAAATAAATGCCGAATTTTTAAATGGCGCAGAGAATCAGGATATATCCTTTCTCACCATTGATTCAAGAAAATGCGAAAAGGGCGCACTTTATTTTGCAATAAACGGCACTCAGGTTGACGGACACAAGTTCGTTGCTTCTGCCTATGAAAAGGGTGCAGCGTGTGCAGTGGTTGAACATCCCGTTGATTGTCCCATTCCCCAAGTAGTGGTTGAAAACACCCGTGTTGCAATGTCCTACGGTGCAAGTGAGTTCTTTTCCAATCCCTCGCGAAAGCTGAAAATGATAGGTATTACCGGCACCAACGGTAAAACGAGCATTTCATATATGATCCGTGCCATTGCAAAGAAAAACGGAATTTCCTGCGGTGTTATCGGAACGGGCGGAATATGGCTCAATGATGAAAAGCTTGATATTAAAATTTTAACTGCCACCACGCCTGATCCCATTGAGCTTCAGTATGCCTTAAAGGTTATGGCGGAAAAGGGAGCACAGTGGGTGGTTATGGAGGTTACCGCTCACGCACTTGATCTTCATAAGGTTGAGGGAATGACCTTCTGTTCAGCGGGATTTACCAATCTCACTCAGGATCATCTTGAATACTTTATTACAATGGAAAATTACGGTGCGGCAAAGGCAAGATTCTTTGAAAAGGATCTTTCCCAAAACGCAATTATAAATATTGACGATGAGTTCGGTTTGAAGCTGACAAAAAAGGATATACCTTATATAACTTATTCATATAAGGAAAATGCCGATCTGAAAGCATCGGAGGTTGAAATTCATTCAACTTATTCAACCTTTAAGCTTGCATATGAAAATAATATATATAATGTAAGAACAAACACTACCGGTCTTTTCAACATTTCCAATGTGCTTTGCGCAATAGGCTGTGCATTGAAAGCTGGGCTTAATATTAAAGAAGCAATAAATGGTATTGAAAGCTTTTCGTCCGTTCCCGGCAGATTTGAAGCCGTTGATACGGGGGATAAGGGCGTAAGCGTAATAGTTGACTATGCTCACACACCTGATGGCCTTGAAAATATTTTGACATCAATAAATACCTTCAAAAAAGGCAAGCTCATATCTGTTTTCGGTTGTGGCGGAAACAGAGATGCGGTGAAACGTCCCATTATGGGTGAGATCGCAGGCAGATTAAGTGATTATATGGTAATAACCAGCGATAATCCGCGCTTTGAGGAGCCTGAGGAAATTATTGATCAGATCGAAAAAGGATTAAAAGATCCTTGTGAATACGTAAGAATTGCCGATAGATTCCTGGCAATCAAGCACGCTCTTTCCGTTGCACAAAAAGGTGACGTAATTGCCATCTGCGGTAAGGGTGATGAGGATTATCAGGAAATAAACGGCATAAAACACCATTTCTCTGACAGAGAAGCTGTTGAAGAAATAGTTAAAGGATAAAAGGAGATAGTTATGTTAGAATCATTGATAGCCTTTCTTGTTGCATTTGCAATCTGCCTTATTATCGGCCCTTGGGTGATAAAGCTTATGCAGATTCTTCGCTTTGGTCAGCAGGTCCGTGATGACGGTCCTGCAAGCCACCTTAAAAAGCAGAACGTTCCCACAATGGGCGGAATTATGATGATGCTCGCCATTGGCATAGGCGCGATAATCTTCGGCTTCAGCGGTCCTGCTCTTGTTGCGGTGCTCGCGACCTTAGGCTACGGCATTGTAGGCTTTTTGGATGATTTCATTAAGATCTATAAGAAACGCTCTTTAGGTTTAAGAGCTTATCAGAAAATAATCGGTCAGTTCGGCATTGCGCTTATAGTTTCTTGGTATGGCTATAAGTATATCGGCAGTGATATTTTTATTCCCTTTGTAGGCAACGTTGACTTTGGCTTCTGGTATATTCCCTTTGCAATGTTCGTTATTCTTGCAATAGTTAACGGTGAAAATCTTGCTGACGGTCTTGACGGGCTTGCATCAAGAATGACTCTTGTTCAGGGCGTTGCAATGTCAGCGATTATTCTGCTTGCATCACAAACCGTAGTTTCCGCAGAAAATGAACAGCTTTCAATTCTTTCAATGCTTATGGCAGGCTCTTGCTTAGGATTTTTAAGATTCAACACTTATCCTGCAAGAATCTTTATGGGCGATACGGGAGCCTTAGGCTTAGGCGGATGCATTGCAATAGTTGCTCTATATTCAAAAATGGCAATTCTTTTGCCCGTTATGTGCATTATGCTTGTTGCAACCTGCATTTCGGTTATCCTTCAGGTTGGCTATTTTAAAATTTCACACGGAAAGCGTATCTTTAAAATGGCACCCTTGCATCATCACTATGAGCTTTTAGGTTATCACGAAACAACTGTTACTTCAATGTACACTTTAATCACAATAGTGTCATCTGTACTTTCGTTCATATTAGCATATGTTAGAATTTAAGGGGTTTTTATGGAAAATAAGACTGTTCTTGTAATTGGTATGGCCCGTAGTGGCATTGCGGCTGCACCTGTTTTAAAAAGCTTGGGTGCAAAGGTTATTTTAAATGATTCAAAGCCTTTTGAAAGCCTTGAAGGGTTAGAGGAATTAGATAAAAAGGATTATATCTTCCGTTTAGGGGAGAAACCTGACGCTTTAGTTGATGAAGCTGACCTTATCGTCGTTTCCCCGTCAGTTCCTCTTAATTTACCTTATGCTGAAAAGGCAGAGGCTCAGGGCAAAGAGGTTATTGCTGAAATCGAGCTTGCATACAGACTTTGCAAGGGAACAACCGTTGCCATAACCGGCACTAACGGTAAAACCACCACAACAACCTTAACGGGCGAAATCTTCAAAAATGCCAAAAAGGAAACTTATGTTGTAGGTAATATCGGTGAGCCTTATATTGCTCATTCCCTTGAAGCAAGTGAGAATGCTTTTATGGCTTGCGAAATAAGCAGCTATCAGCTTGAGGGCATTAAGGAGTTCCATCCAAAAACAGCGGCACTTTTAAATATTACAGAGGATCATATGATCCGCCACAAGACGATGGAAAACTATATTGCCGCCAAGGCACGTGTCTTTGAAAATCAGACTAAAGACGATTTTTCCATTCTCAATTATGATGATGAAACGGTAAGAAATCTTAAAGATACCGTTCCCGGCACACCTGTTTTCTTTTCAAGAAAAGAAAAGCTCTCAGAGGGTGCTTACGTTGAAGACGGTAACGTTGTTTTTGAATATTTTGGAAAAAAAGAGATCATCTGTAAAGCAGATGAAATTATGATAAAAGGTCCTCATAACCTTGAAAATGCTCTTGCGGCAGTACTTCTTACAATGCTTGCAGGTGTAGAAAAGGATGCAGTTGCATACACGTTAAAAACTTTTACCGGTGTTGAGCATCGCATTGAAACTGTTACAACCAAAAACGGCGTAACATATATTAACGATTCAAAGGGTACTAATCCTGATTCCACCATCAAAGCCATTGAAACAATGACCAAGCCCACAGTTCTCATTCTCGGCGGCTATGATAAGGGCGGAAGCTTTGATTCCCTTTTTGAGGCCTTTACCGATAATATTAAGCACACTGTGCTTATCGGTGTTACGGCAAAGCGCCTTGAGGAGTCTGCAAAAAAATATAACTGGAATAATTACACCGTAGTAGAGGGAAGCTTTGAGGACGGTGTAAATATGGCAAAAGAAAAGGCAAAAGAAGGATATAACGTATTGCTTTCACCTGCTTGTGCAAGCTTCGATATGTTCAAGGATTTTGAAGAGCGAGGAAAAGTTTTTAAGGAAATAGTAAATAAATTCTAAGGGGTGCCACATATGGCAAACAAGAAAAAATATGTATATAGGGGAATGTGCTTGCCATTGATCTTTATTACCATTACGTTAACCTGCATAGGACTTGTAATGGTTTTAAGTGCATCCTATAATAAATCGTTATTGGCGAATAATGATAATTCGTACCTTGACGATATAAAATTTCAGGCAATAGTCGCCGTTATAGGTGTGATCTGTATGCTTGTTATAGGCAAGCTTGATTATCATCATCTGCAAAAGCCAAGCTGGATAATCACAGGCTTTATTGGGTGTATAGTTCTCCTGATCTCAGTATTTGCCTTTGACCCCACTTATGACTCATACCGTTGGATTCGTTTAAGCTCATTTACTTTTCAACCGTCGGAAATAGCTAAATTTATGGTAATAATCTATACCGCTTTTTACACCTCCACTAAAAAATGGTGGTACAGAAGTTTTAAGGATTGGTTAGGATTATTGCTTCCCGTAGGTTTTATCTGTGCGCTTATAATCTCCGAGCCTGATCTTTCAACAACAATGTGCCTTTTGTTCTCGGTGGTTGTTGTAATGTTTGTTTCAGGTATGCAATGGAAATGGCTTTTAGGCGGTATTGCGGGTGTTGTAGCACTGGTTCCTCTGATGATCTCCATAACGGGATATCAAGGCAGACGACTTGATGCCTGGCTTCACGCCTGGGATGATCCCAAGGATACGGGTTATCAGGTAGTACAATCACTTTATGCAATAGGTGATGGCGGAATGTTTGGTGTTGGCTTAGGCAACAGTAAGCAGAAGATCACGCATCTTCCTATGAGTGACACCGACTATATTTTCTCCATAATTTGCGAGGAATTCGGCTTTATCGGCGCAATTTTGGTAATAGGACTTTATGTTGCTTTTGCATATTTCGGAATAAAGATCGCAATGGAAGCAACGGATAGCTTCGGTGCATATCTTGCAGTGGGAGTAACGTCACTTATCGTGCTTCAGGCATTTATCAATATGGGTGTTGCAACAAACGTACTTCCATCAACGGGTCTTACATTACCCTTTATTTCAAAGGGTGCCACCTCTTTAGGCATAATGCTATGCGCAACGGGATTGTTGTTAAGCGTCTCGGCACGAAAACCGCGAAAGAGTATAGAGAGTAACGAATAAAAGAAAAACCTCATATATTTAGTATTGAGACTGTAAATATATGAGGTGCATATAAATGAAAAAAATAGTTGTTTGCGGTGGCAGACAATTAAATGGCGAAGTTGAAATACACGGCGCAAAAAACTCAATATTACCCATCCTTGCGGCAGTTGTTCTTGCCAAGGATCAATGCGTTATCAATAATTGTCCGCCTTTAAGTGACGTTTTGCAGATGCTTGAGCTTTTAAAGGATATAGGATGCAAGGTGGAATATAGCAAGAGCACAGTGCATATAGATACGAAAAACCTTTCAAACTTCATAATGAAGGATGAGCTTATGCACAGGCTTCGCTCTTCAATATTTATTTTGGGACCGTTGCTTGCAAGGCTTAAAAGAGCCGAGCTTGGCTATCCGGGCGGGTGCGATATAGGAATCCGTCCTATAGATCTGCATTTGATGGGCTTGAGAAAGTTAGGCGCTACGGTGCTTGAAGAGGATGGCCATATAACCTGCTCTGCCGATAAATTAAAGGGTAGTGAGATATATCTTGATTATCCCTCAGTCGGCGCAACTGAAAACATTATGATGGCTGCATCCTTAGCGGATGGCACAACGGTAATAGTAAACGGTGCGAAAGAGCCTGAGATAGTTGATCTGCAGAATTTTATTAACAAAATGGGCGGAAAAATATCAGGTGCAGGCACGGGTAAGATCGTTATTCACGGTGTAAAAGAGCTTTCGGGATGTGAATATACGCCCATTCCCGATAGAATAGTTGCAGGAACCTTTATGATAGCCGTTGCCGCATCAGGCGGAAGCGTACATATAAAAAACGGACAAAAGGAGCATCTTTCTTATCTTATTGAAAAGCTTAAGGATGGTGGCGTATCAGTTGAGGACAGCTCAGCGGGTTTTTCTGTTAAAGCAGATAAACGCTTCAGATCCTCACGGGTAATTGAAACGATGCCCTATCCGGGATTTCCGACAGATCTTCAGTCACCAATGATGACGCTTCAGGCTATTTCAAAGGGAACGTGCATTTTAGTGGAGAACGTTTTTGAAAACAGATTCCGCCTTGCAGGGGAACTTAAGAAAATGGGTGCTGACATAACCGTAAAGGACAGAATGGCAATAATAAGAGGAGTCGAAAGTCTGAACGGTGCAACTGTTTATACCCACGATCTTCGCGGAGGCGCGGCACTTATAATAGCAGGTCTTGTATCAAAGGGAATAACGGTTATAAAGGATAGCGGTCTTATTGACCGAGGATATTTTGAATTTGAAAAACAACTTAAAAATTTAGGTAGTGAAATTATAGTTTTGGAGGAGTAATATGGCCAAGAAAAAACACGAAAAATACGGTCCCGGTCCAATTTTATTATGGATATTCGTTATCGTACTTATAGCCGTATTGTTTTTTCTTATAAACAGCTCACTCTTTAACGTGTCAAAGATTGTAGTAAAGGGAAATGAGAAGGTTTCCGCAGAAGAAATAGTAAGCTTAAGCGGAATAACCCGTGATATAAATATTCTTCACGTTGATGAAGTTGCCGCCAAAGAGAATATTGAAAAAAACTATTTTGTCGTGGTTGATGATATCCGCAGAACCTTTCCAACGGGGGTAGAAATTATTGTTCACGAGCGCACTTCAATGGCTCAGATCGGAACGGGCAAGGGGTATTATATAATTGATGAAAAGGGGATCACCTTAGGTCTTAACCCAATGCTTGTTGACGGAATCATAAACATAACTAATTTTGGAATATTTGAGCCTCAGGGCGGCCAACAGATTCAAAGCGATTCTTCTGAAAAGCTTGATGGCGTTCTTCTTGTGCTTGAGGCAATAAAGAAATATAATCTTGAAAACGAAATAGTGGGGATCGATATGAAAGATCCCCAGAAAATACTTCTCACTTATAAGGGCAATATCAGTGTTCAGCTTGCAAGCGGACTCACCGCAGATAGCAGGCTCAAGGATCTGAGAGCGACGGTTGAAGCAGTAAAGCATATTATAAAAGATGGACAAGTTATTCATATGGAGACTGCAGGACACTATTATTTAAGCCCAAAAAAGTAAAAAAATCGAAATTTTTGCATTTTTTTGATTAAAATTTACGAAAATGTTAAAAAAACACTTTAACTTTTTTGAATTATCTGTTATTATATATAGTGAGTAAAAATGGAGGATGACCTTATGAGGCAGATTTCAACCATCATTGAAATCGGCACCAGCAAGGTTGTTTCTGTGATATGTGAAGCAGGCCCCTATGGTGAAACTCACGTTCTGGGTAGTGCTTCAGTGGCTTATCCGGGCTATAAAAACCGTAATTGGGTGGATAGGCACGGTGTTGCTCCCGCCATAATTGAAGCCATAAATGAGGCTGAAAAAATTGCGGGCAGAAAGGCAAGATCGGTTCACGTTGGTATTCCTGCTGATTTTCTTCACGTTGAGTGCCGCAAGGTAGAGCTTGAGTTTAACGGGCAAAAGAATATTTCTCAGGAAGATATTGATGAACTCTATAAAATAGGCAGAAGCAAATTGCAAGTGCCCAAAGAATATATGATGATTCACAGATGTCCCATAGCCTATATGCTTGATGATGCGCGAAAGACTATGGAACCTCTTTCCAAACGGGCTAAAAAACTTAGCGCCATAGTATCTTACGTTCTTGCAGAGCGTTGGTTTGCAAACGGAATCGCCAAGATCCTTGCAAATTACGGATATGGGGCAAGCACCTTTATCGGCGCATCCTATGCCGAAGCGATCCGCTATATTCCTGAGGACAAGCGTGATCAGGGGGCGGTTATGATAGATATAGGCGCATCGTCCACCTGCGTAATGGTTGCTCGGGGAGACGGCCTTATCTTCCACAAGGTTTTGCCCTTTGGCGGAAATAATATTACCGATGATATAATAAGAGTTCTTAATACCAAGCGTAACGTGGCAGAGGAACTTAAAAAGCGCGCAATATACGGGCTGTCCCTAAGTGAGGATGATTACTATGAGGTCTGCGATAGGGATACTTATAAATTTGAGCGCTATCCTGCATATAAGGTGCAGTCAGTGATCGAGGCAAGGCTCAGGGAAATGATCAACGTGATAATCAGCGTCCTTGATAAAAGCCGATGCAATTTGCCCCATTATATCCCCGTGTTTGTTACGGGCGGCACGGCATCAATGCGAGGGCTGAGGGAGTTCGTTCAGAAAGAAACTACCCATAACACAACCATTGTAATGCCTCAGGCAACTAAGTTCAATCAACCAGCTTTTTCTTCAGCTTTGGCGGTGGCATCACTTGCCCTTGAAGCCGAAAGTGAAGATGAACCCGGTTTTTTTGAAAATATAAAAAATTTTTTTAAAAGATAGTTCTTGAAAGGAGAATTTTATTATGGAAATAGATCTTGAAATGGGTTTTGCTCAACTTAAAGTAGTTGGTGTCGGCGGCGCAGGCGATAACGCTGTTGACAGAATGATTGCCGCAGGGCTTACAGGTGTTGAATATATCGCAATTAATACTGACCGTCAGGCACTTCAGCGCTCAAAAGCAACCAAAAAGCTTCAGATTGGTGATAAGATCACAAAGGGTCTTGGCGCAGGTGCAAATCCTGAAATCGGTAAAAAAGCGGCTGAAGAAAGCCGTGATGATATTATGGATCAGCTTCGCGGTGCGGATATGGTATTCGTTACTGCAGGTATGGGCGGCGGCACCGGTACAGGAGCAGCACCTGTAGTTGCTGAGGTTGCCAAGGATATGGGTATCCTTACAGTAGGCGTTGTTACTTACCCCTTCCTTTTTGAAGGCAGAGCACGTTCAACAAATGCTGACCGCGGTATTGCCGAGCTCAAAGAGGAAGTTGACAGCTTGATCGTTATCCCCAACGATAAGCTTTTGCAGGTAGTTGGCAAGGGTACTTCAATGACAGAGGCTTTCCGCCAGGCTGATGAAGTTCTTCGCCAGGGTGTTTCAGGTATTTCTGAGCTTATTACCCGCTCAAATACTATTAACCTTGACTTTGCTGACGTTCGTACAATTATGAAGGATAAGGGCATTGCTCATATGGGTATCGGTATCGGAACAGGCGAAAACCGCGCCATCGATGCTGCAAAGCACGCAATTTCTTCACCCCTTCTTGAAACAACAATTTCAGGCGCAACGGGCGTTCTTCTCTCAATTATGGGTGATGCTTCACTTTCACTTAACGAGATCAATGAAGCAGCTTACCTTGTTCACGAAGCAGTTTCACCTGAAGCAAACATTATCTTCGGTGCAGGTATTGATGAAAGCCTTGATGATGAAGTTCGCATCACAATTATTGCTACCGGCTTTGAAAAGGATGAAAGAAGACCTCATAAGCCTCAGCGTATGACAGAGCGTGTTGTTCGTCCTATTGAAGAAGAGGAAGAAGAGGATGACGGTCTTGTTATGACAAGCTTTGCACCTAAGGCAACTGCACGTCCTGAATTCCAGCAGCCCCAGAAGCCTCAGATGGAAGCAGAAGAGGTTGATGATGCTATTTTTATGCCTCGCCGTGAAGAGCGTCGTCGCCCTGAAGCTGAGGAAGAACCTAAAAAATCAGGCTTCTTCTCCGCTTTCAGAAACGTTCCCGCTGAAGAGCCTGAAGATGATTATGATGATATCGATTTTGATATGCCTGCTATTACGAGGCGTAATCGTCGCGACTAATTCACTCACAGCACAAAAAATTCTTGAAACTGCGACTCACAAGCAATATAAAACCTCAATCACTTACCTCTATGTAAGCTCCTTTGGTTTTAATTACTTGTTCGCCTGATTTTCAAGCTTTTTTGCACTGTGTCACAGCACGAAAAATCTTTGCAAACAAGCCACCGAGAAATCGGTGGCTTTTTCTGTGTTGCGAGAGGGATAAAACCTCAGTTACTTACGCTTATGTAAGCGCCTTCGGTTTTACCGCTCTCGCGCCTTGAATTTCAAGTTTTTTCTCGTTCAAGGGTTAGTGGTATAATGCGCCTTGGCTTGCGAATTTTCTCGCACTGTGTCGGTTTTAATTACTTGTTCGCCTGATTTTCAAGCTTTTTTGCACTGTGCCATAGCACGAAAAATTCCTTGAAATCAAATCCCCGAAGAATAACTTCGGGGATTTTTTGTATATAGATATTTACTTTTTATTTTTGTTGTGTTATACTATTAAAAACAAAATTGAAAGTGAGAAATTCTTATGGTAACTGCATTTGAAAACACTAAAAAAGTATTGAAAAACGTAAAACCTCAAATGGCATATAAGGGTGGAGATCTTATTGCGTGGCAGAAGAGCGCCAAGGCAAAGCTCAGTGAGCTTCTTGGAATGGATAAATTTACAAAGGTTGCACCTGAACTTGAAATTGAGTATGATACTAAGCTTGAAAATGCACGCGAAATTCGCTTTACATATCTCAGCGAAGAGGGATACCGTGTACCTTGCCATCTTTTTATTCCCTTAAACGTTGAAAAACCACCCGTAATAATTACATTACAGGGTCATTCAAAGGGGATGCACGTTTCAATGGCACGCGCAAGATATGAGGGAGAAAAAACCAAGGACGACGGTGACAGAAATTTCTGTATTCGCGCAACAGAAGAAGGCTTTGCATCCATTGCGATGGAGCAACGCAACTTTGGCGAGTGCGGCGGCGATAAGGATGGTCCCCATTGCCAGGAATCTTCAATGGCGGCACTTCTTATGGGCAGAACGACTTTGGGCGAACGAGTTTGGGATATTATGCGCCTTATTGACGTTCTTGAAAGTGATTTTTCCGAGCTTATTGATTTAGATAATTTATGTTGTATGGGCAATTCAGGTGGTGGAACTGCTACGGCCTATGCGGCGGCTCTCGAAGATAGAATCAAGCTTGCTATGCCGTCCTGCGCAATGTGCACATTCAGGGATTCTATAGGCGCAATGTGGCACTGCACCTGCAATTACGTGCCTCATATTGCCGAATATTTTGATATGGGCGATCTTATGGCAATGGCATATCCCAAGTATTATATTCAGGTTAACGGTGAGCGTGATCCCATCTTCCCGCTCTTCGGTGCAAAAGAAGTGTTTGAAAAGGGCAGAATTGCTTATGAATCTATGAATGCCGCCGACAGATGTGTTCACGTTATAGGTGATGGTGAGCATCGTTTCTACGCCGATGATTCTTGGCCTTACGTTCATAAGTTTATAATGATTGTTGAACGTTGAAATAATAATTATTTCAACGAAAAACCGTTAAAACGGTTTTTGATCAATCAAATATCAACATATTTGATTGATATTCAACATCCTTGTAATGGAGGTTGGCAAATTTTTATTCAAAAATTTAAAACCAAATCGAAGATTTGGTGTGGAAACTGCATTAAAATGCTGTTTCCACCTTCAACAACCATTATTAAGTGAAACAAGGAACGTGAAAAATGAACAAGAAATTTGGAGTTTCAATTAAATGGTTATCGGTAACGTGCTTTGAAATTCGTTGTGACGGCGTTACTGTTGTAAGCGATCCTTTTGTAACTGATTGTGATAGTACGGAATTGACCTGGGAAGCAATAGAAAATTGTGACATTCTTTGCTTATCTCACGCCCATTTTGATCATATTATCGATATACCCAAGCTATTGAAAAAATTTAATCCCCTTTTATTGTGCGGAGATCAAACGGCAATGCCGCTTGCAAAATGGCTTAATTATTCGCCTACGCGCGTTTATCCGATGTATCCCGATACGGAACTTGATTTTGATTGTATTAAGATTCGCGCTCTGTACGGTCGCCATTCTGAGCAGGGAATGGGATTTTGCGATATGCTTAAAAACATTGAAAAAAGTTATCACTGGTGCGCCGAAGATAAAGAAGTTAACAGTCTTCAGGCAGTTGGCAGTATGGAATACCGCAATTTCTTTTTCACATTGCCTAACGGAACGACCATACTTTTGTGGGGCAATGATCCAACACCTGAGCAAAAGAATATTTGCAAAGCACTTAAACCGGATATAGCACTTATTCAGCGGTCGGGAAGCATTGAATCTATAAAAAGAAAGGCAGAATTTGCGCGGGATATCGGTTGTAAAGTTGTGATTCCCCATCATAGCGATTTTCCCGGAATAACACCTAATGAAAGTCTTGAAGCATTTAAAACTGAATTTTTGAAGCTTGTGCCTGACGGTGAATTTATAATCCCCGAACACGGAAAGTGGATAGACTTATAAAAAAGGAATTATTTCCCTTGTGGAAATAATTCCTTTACTGTATTTATATAGTTCATAATAATCGGGTTATGGTCAGCAAGGGGAGTTCTTGCAAGATAGATTTTTCGTTTAAAATCATTTGATTCGGGAATAAAGTACAATATGTTTTCATCAGCGCTATATGAATGTAATACAGAAAGATCGGATATAAGAGCCGCGCCTGCACCTTCGCGCATTAGCTTATAATGTAATTCAGCGTGTCTTGCATTTTTTATGGCGCAGGGTGAATTTTTATAAGTTGTGCTTATTTCTTTCATTATTTGGGTGATAGGCGAATGGTGCTCGTAAGGAATAAAGCTTACGTCATTAAACAAACTGTAATCTGAAATCAGTTTATCGGTGTTATGCGCGCGGAGTTCATCAAAATTAAGGGCATAGGGAAGAATATCCTTGTTTTTTATAAGATCCTTATGCATTGCAATTATCAGGGTATCTTCCGTGATCTTTTCATAAACAAATTTATCGGTTGTTTTTTTATAAGTAAACATTAGATCGAGAGAACCCTTCAGAAGACTTTCGCTTAAAATATCAGCCTTGCCCACGTTGCCGGGATTCAATAAAACCTTGATTTTTGGATACTTTTTATTAAAAGCGGCAGTTGCTTTCGCCATTAACGTATATGAAGCGGAGCTTGATCCGCCAACGGAAATAGAGCCGTAACTCATATCCGAAAGCTCACGAAAACGCCTTTGCATATTGTTTTCCGCGTGGATTATTTCTTCAAGAGTCTCAATATAAATTATGCCCTGTTGCGTTAATGAAAGAGGCTTTTTTGAACGGTCGAAGATCTTTATGCCCATTTCCTTTTCAAAACGGCCTATTGCGGCGCTTAATGCAGGCTGTGTTACATAAAGAGTCTTTGCCGCAGTTGAAAAGCTTTTATCAAGGTATACCTGATATATATATTTCTGTATAAGTTCCATATTGCTCCCTTCGGCTATACCATAACACACGCATACGAACCCGATTTTGAAGTATAAATTTCCGCGTCTACTTCGTTAAAAGCCTCGGCAATACTTCCTGTATTGCCTGCGTTTTTGCCTTGTAGCCATCAAAAATTTATTACTTTAAAATTCTCCGACCTAAAATGTGCGCATCGGTGGATGATTTTAGGTGCGGAGGATGCAGTAAGGCAGGTCGCCTTACAAAGACGACAAACCATAAAAGCGCCGCTGATACGCCATTTGAGGCGAGTTCGTATATGTGCGTTATGGTATAACAAACTTGTTATATTATTATTCTATTATATATATTTGATTATATCATAAATAGAGAGTATAATCAATAGTAATTGGGTAATAGAGGAGAACAAAATGAGAAAGAAAATTGCGAAAGTCTTTCCCTGGTATTATGCCTTTGATGCCGACTTGCTTTTTTATATAGCCATCGACACGCTTTTTTTAGGTATTGCCAAAGAACTGACGGCATCACAGATAGTATCAATATCAACAATAGGTACTTTTTCCTGCATATTATTGCAGTTTCCCATATTGTGGATAATTAAAAGAATCGGAAACACTGCATCTGTTAGGGTAGGTGCAACCTTTTTACTGTTATCGGCAATAGCTTTGACCTTTGGTCCTAACTATTATGTAATAGCACTTGGTTGGATTTTTCACGAAATAGCAATAGTTTTCAGGAGTGCATCGGAAGTTGCTCTTGAAAATTGCCTGGATGAAGAGGACAGCCGTGATCAGTTTGTAAAGGTAAGAACGAAAGGCAACACGATCTATTCAATTATCACTATGATAATATCCTTTGTGGCAAGCTTTATGTTCAATCTGAACAATTATTTCCCAATGATTTGTTGCATAATCGGAACGGTTATCGGTTTTATTCTTTCTTTCTTTATAGTTGACTACACAAAGTACAATAAAATAATAGCTAAAAAAGAAAAAAAGAAAGTCAAAATTAACTTTGCCGGGTTTATTTTGCTTGCCATATTGGTTTACGGTCTTTTCTATCCTATTGTTACCGAAGGTCAGTCAACGGGCAAGCTTTTTATTCAAAGCGAACTGTTGGAGACGCTATCTGAAGATAATACATCAATAATTATTGGCATAGTCGTTGCATTATCAAGAATTGTCAGGGTAATTTCAAACCTGCTTTTTGTGAAGGCTTACACACTTTTCCGTGATAAAATAGGCGTTTTGCTAACCGTTCTCCTTGGTGCGTCCATTGCACTACAGCTGTTCGGATCGTTTATTCCACCCTTGTGGTTAAGAATCACCGTAATGTCTGTCGGTTATCTGATCGTTCTCTTTATAAGAGATCCCTTCAGAATTTACGTTCAGGATGTTATTTTTGATCTGACTGAAAAAGAAGCACACCAAACTCTTATCACTTTAATGCAATTTTCAGTAAAAGTGGGAACAACGGCTCTAACGTTTATTTCAGCAATGATTCTTCTTGAAATGCCAATGTGGGTTGCTTTTGTCTTTACCCTTGTTCTTGCTCTAATCGAAATAATTTTAGGCTTCAGATTATACTATCTTATTCGCAAACATAAAATTGAAAAAGCAATATAAAAAAATAGCCGACTTTTGAAGTCGGCTCAGTCTGCTGACAAAGTCAGCAGACTGCCAGAGTTCGAGAAACCCTTGCAAGCCAAGGCGCTGAACTTGCAAAAAAGGGAGTTTACACAGACGTAAATGACCGCATTTTGCAAGTGAAATGCAACGATGGAAATAGCACCCTGCAAAAAATTTGCAGGGTGCTATGTTTGTAAGGGTTTGTCAGTGCTCTGAGCCGACTTTTAAAGTCGGCTTATTCTATTCAACTGTAAAGCATCCGTCCTTGGTCATTGTAACTTTGCTTTCAAAGAAGGCTTTAAGACCGTCAACCATAAATTGTGTGTCCTTAGCGCCTGCAGTTTCGTAAATGGAATGCATTGCAAGCTGAGCAAGTCCGATATCAACGGTATTAACGGAAACGTGAGTAATTGAAACGTGACCTAACGTACCTCCGCCTGCTTTATCGGCGCGGTTAAAGTATTCCTGATAGGGAACTTCTGCTTTTTTAAGAATAACCTTAAAAATTCCCGAAGAAATGCCGTCAGTAGTATATTTTTGGTTGGCGTTATGCTTGATAATAATACCCTTGTTCATATAAACACTGTGATTTTTATCTGAAAGCTCAGGGTGATTGGGATGCACTGCGTGTCCGTTATCGGCAGATGCGACGATACTTGAAGAAAGCATTGCTTTTAAATTTTTGCCAAAAACATCTGCGATGCGTGTCAAGGTGTCATCAAGGAAAGAAGAATCAGCACCTTGCTTCGTTCCGCTACCTACTTCTTCGTTATCAAAAATTGCAAGAACGGGAACTGCCTTATAATTCTTTGTGTTCAAGAATGCTTCTGTTGAAGCAAAGGCACACATAAGATCATCAAGACGAGGTGCGGAAATGTATTCACCAAACTGACATCCGTTTTGCGGATTATATAAGAAAAGATCGGATGCTATTTCCTTTTCGTCCTTATTAAGTCCTGATACGATAGGCAACATATCAACGGCTAAGTTATAAGTCTGCTCAAACTGCATATGGGGCGCGACGCTTGGAATAATTGCAACTGAATCTTTAGTATCGAAGAGTTTTGTTTCAATGCCCTTTTCATTTTCAACGATAACTCTGCCTGCCACGGCAAGAGGACGGTCTATCCAGGTGGGAAGAACCGCACCGCCGTATCTTTCAACGGAAAGCCTTGTGTATTCACCGTCTTTAATAAAAGAATTTTCCTTAACCTTAAAAGCGGGTGTATCGGAATGGGATGCACAGATCATAAAAGAAGAAAAATTCTCAGGAATCTTAAAGGCGATGATGGAGGATAAATTTCTTGTAACAAAATAATTTTTATTTTTTCCTAATGTCCAATCAGAATTTTCTGAAAGCTCACAAAAACCCTTCTCAAGCAAGGCGTTTTTAATGTTTTCAACTGCGTGATAGGGGGTAGGTGATGATGAAATAAAATCAAAAAGCTTATTGTTCATAATAAAATCTCCTTTGTATGTAGTATTATAACATATCTTAACAAAAAAATAAAGAAAAACAATAAAATATTCTGTTGACGGATTTTTAGTTTTGAAGTATAATATCCTCGTTAAATATAAAAACTCCTTGCCGGAGTGGCGGAATAGGCAGACGCCCGGGACTTAAAATCCCGTGGGTAGTAATACCCGTACCGGTTCGACCCCGGTCTTCGGCACAAAAAAACTCACGTTCTTCGGAACGAGTGTTTTTTTATCCATTGCGAAAGCAATGGCATATCATCAACGATAGCAACGCTATCGTTGTATCTCATCAGTCCGTAAGGACTGTATATCATCACGCTTTAGCGTGTATCAAAAACTATTTTCGCAATGATGATATACAACTTCTTGCGAAGTTGATGATATGCAATTCCTTGCGGAATTGATGAGATACAATGCTTCGCATTGATTTATTACCGCTTTTATGCTATACTATGCTTAGGCGGTGATGGGATGAAATTTGATATAAGATTTGCTACAATAGACGATGCGAAAAATTGTGCCGATATTCACGCAAAATCGTGGTTGTTCGCTTATAGTCATATAGTTCCAAATGAAATTATCATTGAAAGATGCAAGATTTTATGATATAATTGAAGTATAGAAAGGTGGTTTTGATATGTTTAAGTGGATTGCCAACCTATTCAAACCAACCCCAGATAAGATTGAAGAACGGTTGTTATCGCTATTTAATTTTCTTCTGAACTCTTACGGGTTTTCTTATTCCAAAGAAGAATTGGGCAATGCCGTTGATAAAAGCGGTAAATTTGAATTTTATGGTCCGTTAAATGCTTACCAATTTTATAACGAAAATTTGTGCATCAATATTTTGCACTTGGTACAGCGTGATGACTATAATGTGTATATTACTGACAAGAAAAGTACAGATCAAGTTTTCATCATAAACGGAATTGAGATTCCTTCTAAATTGGCATATAATCTACCATTACTTGCAGAAGAAGTGAAACAAGCTGTTATAAACCACTGCGAATGGCACGGATGTAGGTTTTAAGAGGGTTTTACGCACCTAATCGCTTTTCTTACCTATATTTACGCACCGTTATGCTGTTCTTTCGCAAAAAAAAGTAACTTTTGATACACAAAAGTTACTTCTTTTTTTACTTTACTGCCTTGAATATTCGTGCTCAGGTACTGATCTTTGGGATTCAAGAGTTGCATCAAAGGTATAATATTTCAGATCCTTTGCTTTTGAAGTATAGTTGATATTGGAAATCACTATCTTTGCGTTGCCGTATTCCGAATCAAAGGTGCCGTCCTTTAATTTAACCACAAGCATCAATTCATCCACGTTCATTAAAATATCATCAAGGGGAAGAGCGTTGTGGGCACTTCTCTGAAATTTGAACACTGCAAAATCACTTGCGTTACCTTCTTCGCCATCCTTTAAATATAAGGTATGATCAAAATCCTCTGCCTTATCACCGCGAGCAAACACACCCTCTAAGGTCAGTTGTCCCTCAGCACGAAGGTATTCCACCTTGTTGTCGGCTCTTTTCACTTCTTTAACGGTGAAATCACCGATCTTATCGTTTTCCTTCACTGTTTCAATATCGAAAGCCATAGGTGCCATAGTGTTTGTTGGCGAAGGTGATGCAGGTGCAGTTGCACCTAAGGTTAACACCGGATCAACCTCGGGCGTATCAGGAACCATTGAACAGCCTGAAAATATAAATAATATTGCTAAAAGTCCTAAAATTTTTTTCATAGTTAAAATCTCCTTTCTTTTAATATTATTTACTGAATAAAGAAAAACATTCAGCCAAATACTATGAAAAAGGAGATGTTTTTTATGGAAAAAAGTATTTTAATTTTAAACGGACTTTTAGGCAAAAATCCCGATGAAACGGAAATTTTTTATAAAACAAAGGGCGAACGTGTAAGATGATGGATAAAAAGGAATATAATAGACTTGTTGAGGAAAAGGCACCAAAAAGCAACATTTTATACGATTGCTTCAAGGCATTCTGGGTAGGCGGAACTATCTGCCTTATAGGTGAGATCGTATCAACCCTTCTTAAAAGCGTGTTTGAGCTTGATAAAACGATGGCATCTAACTGGACTTGCATAATAATGGTGTTTTTAGGCGCGCTTTTAACGGGAATAGGAGTTTATGATAAAATAGGCAAGTACGCAGGCGCAGGAAGTATGGTGCCCATAACGGGCTTTGCCAACGGCATAACTTCTTCTGCAATGGAGTTTAAAACAGAAGGACTTGTTTTAGGTACGGGCGCAAAAATGTTTACCATTGCAGGTCCTGTTATTGTTTATGGTCTTGTTGCAAGTGTTGCGTATGGTCTTATTTATTGGATAACAACTTTATTCTAACTAAAAAGGCTTGACCAAGCGGTCAAGCCTTTTTTTCTTTTTTGTTTGTTTTTTCGATTGTAAATCGAAATACTGCATCGTCTTCATACCACATGGGGAAATTTGTATTCCAAATATTGTTATAAAGATTAAAATACATATCTTGTTTTACATCAGTGCAGTTGTATTGTAGCAAACGTCTGCCGAATGGCGCGACCAAAGCGGAATCTATTGGTCTAATCATAATTTGCTCATTACGGACTCCTTCGTCAACGGCACAAATTAAAGGACTTCCAATTACATCCTCGGGTTTATACCAATGTCCAAGTTTATGGAGATGCCAGTTTTCTGTAAGGTTTTGGAATTTTAACCAACATGCCTGTGGGACTCTGCATGCTTTTTTATTAAACCATTTCAGTTCGATATAATCTTGTTGAAGTTTTAAATAAAAATACGGGAGGCCATACTTTTTGGAAATTTCGGGGTCAAACTCCAGTTTTAAAAGCGAAACATCGGCTTTTTTATATGAATGGGTTATTTTTGCTGTATAAATATCACCTGTATAATTCGGCAGACCCACTTTTGTAAAATCCCAAATAGCCCATGAATAATCAATTCTCATATAATCTTTTTGATATCTTGCGTAGTCAGAATTATCGAAGATTTGCCAGCTTATTTCAATACCGCAATCGAAGGGAATATCGGTTTCTTTAAAATCTGTAAGGTCAGGCTCATCAGTGGGATAGTCGGGCGAGATTCCTAATATGGACTCGGCTCTTTCAACAAAGCTGCGCTGCTCCTCCCAGGAGTCTTCAATGGTTTTTCGGTTCTGCTTTAGTGGTGCAAGTTCTTCGGGGAAAAAATCGGTGTCATTTTTAAAAAAAATTTTGACATCCATTCCCCAGGTGTGTTCGGGAATCAGAAGCAGAGAATCGGACAGGTCTGCATCTTTAGAGATATGCTTCATAGCGTGGCGAAAACGACTGATTTTTTTGGGGTCAGTACCTGCGCCGTGAATCCACGTATCGCCGATTTCATTTTCAATAATCGGAAGGTTTTTAAGATTTGCAATTTTCTCGGCTACGTCATTCAGGGTTACTGCTTTAATTATGGCCGTAGGATATTCGGCTTGTATTTCATTGTAAATTTTAATAATCTGTTCAGCATTTTGCGGTCCTAAATTATCACCAGTGTGTGCAAAATAAAGAATAAAATCTTCAAATTCTGCCTTTTCGCCATAGTCCCCTTGATACATCACAGTAATCTCTTTATTATCAAGTCTCCATTTAAAAATTGGCGGAACAGGAGGTAAGGGGGTTGCGGGATTTACACCAATATGTAAAAATTCAACTCCTCTGTCATAAAGTAGCGGCACCATACCAAGTGTATGTCCCGGAACATCAGTCATTTTAGCGGCGATTGTCTTTTTATTGAAACGCTCATCTAATTTTTTGGAAATGTCTAATGCTTTTTCAAAGAGTTGAATATTCATAAGCTCGGTGTGAGTGGTAAAGGGTAAGGCATGCCAATTAAGAATGCCGTCTTTTATGGCCTTTTCCACTGTACCGTTAGTGTCACGTTTCAGTGCTTGTTCAATAAGCCAGGAACCAACCGTCCAAATAAAAGGAGTTTGGCTGTCTTTCAACTCATAACCGATACTAATAGCATTTGGAATATACTGATTTATATATTTTTCAATAATATTTTTCGAATAATCCGTAAATCCGATATCCAGATGTGTTTTGAAGAGAATAAAAATTTCCTTTTGTTTCATCATTGTGAGCCACCTTTAATGGTTACTATTTTGCTTATTTTGAATTAAATACCAATCGGTTTATCGGTATACAAAGCTTCTTTATAAGTGATTTCTTCAGTGATTTCAAGAGCCGGAACTATATAAGATAACACTTGGTTTGTAAAAGCCTCTGTACCTATTGGTGTATAATAGTGTACTGCATCGGAATGAGCTTCTTCAGGAAGAGTTATTGAGACAGCATATAAGTCATTAGTTTCAAAACCATATTTTTTAACCACTTCAACAGCAACTTTGTTATAAGTTTCTATTTCCTCATTGTAACGCTTAAAATTTTTGCCCATTTTCTCCGATAACACAGCGGTAGAGGTCGCAAAAATAACCTTAGCATCGGGAAAAGCTTTGTTGATGCGGGTGCAAATACGGTCAATATAATAGGCATATACATCAATAGGTGTATGGGGGTCTTCCTCAAATAAACGAAGACAGTCCCAAAGACCGGCGTTCCAATGAACTACATCAACTTTTCCTTCCGGTATAAGAGATTTATATTCGTGAAGATAACGTAATAAGTAAGAAGCGAAACGACAGTTGTCATCCGGATAATAAACATTTGCCTTTCCTTCTAACGTTTTTTGTACAGCCTTATCGTACCCCATACGAATAGAGTCACCTATAAGTAAAAGATTTTTCATGAATTCTCACCTCAATTTTATTATACCACACCACAAATTTTTGTAAATATTTTTGTAAATGTTTTTGTAAATGTTTTTTAAATAATGGGTCCTACTTGACCACAAGCAGAAGGATTTATTTTAGGCGTGGGTGCAAAGATGTTCACCATCGCCGGCCCCGTCATCGTCTACGGCACCGCCGCCAGCGTGGTGTATGGCTTGATATATTGGATAACAACCTTATTTTAACGCAAAAGGCTTGACCAAGCGGTCAAGCCTTTTTGCCTGTTTCTAAAAGCAGTAATTCTCGAAAATCGTAGATATAATAATCGTTGGCGGCCTTCATATGCTCCACATAATCCTTGGAGGATTCATCATACACGCCGCATACCTGCATACCGGCGGATTTGGCGGTCAGATCTGCGTTCAGATTGTCATCCAAGAATAAAACCTTATCTGCGGTGGTGTTCATTTTTTTTGCGGCGCGCACATAGATTTGGGGGTCCGCTTTCGTGGTGTTAAAGTCGTCGCAGGACCATACATTGTCAAATAGTTCCCATAAGCCAAGCCGCTTCAGGCAGGCATCCAGGGTGATATGAGGGCTGGCGGTAAGAACATTCAGACTTGCACCACGGTTTTTCAGTTCCCGAAGAACTTCCGGAACATTCATCTTTGCGGGGATGGTGTGGAAATAGGCATCCATCATATAATCCTTCATGATGACCATCAGCTGCTCCTTGGACAGTTTTATACCCATCTGATCGATGTAATACTCGGCTGTTCCGTTTAGTCCCAGCGGCGTGATGATCTTGATGATATCGCTGCCATAAGAAATGTCGTTTTCATCCAGAATACGAAGCATAGCAGAAACAAAGGTTGGCATGGAATCCACCAGTGTTCCGTCAAAGTCAAATAAGTAGTATTTGTGTTGCATAGCTTCACCTGCTTATATGAGTTCGTTCAGAAAATAAGCGCGGGTGGTGGCATAAGAGCCGTCCAGCGCAGTGACGGTAACATAGACAAACACATTGGGATCATCACAATCGACTTTGGAGAAGAATTTCTCCAGGTCGAATTCTGCCGCCCGTAGAGGCTCGTCTGTGGCAAAGACTACTTGTGCCATCCGGCCATGGGTCTCTAGGTTGATCCGTTGAGCGTCGGAGCAAGTCACTTTCAGCACATTGCCTTCTACGCGCAGGCTGGTGATTTCAGGACCGCAGGACATATAGAAATCGCCGTTTTCAAGCGCTTCAATAACACTGCCATAGCTAAGCTCCGACGCTCCCACCATAATCCAGGACTTTCCTAACGATCTGCGATAGTGCATATCATCTGTGCCCAGAGGATAAACTTGATTACCCAGGTTCAGAAGATCCCTGTAGACCCGGAAATTATTCTCATCATTTCCTAGCATGCAGCACTCGGTATTTCGCAGTTCCATACCCCAAAGACCTTTCAGCCCTGCATAGTCAGGATACGTCTGGCAGGACCAGGTGGGGTGGTTGTACATGACAAGGAAGCCTTTCTCGTTGGCTTTCGCGATCATATTGTTGATTGAGTCCGGACTGTACTGCAAAACCAGATCGCCATACTGGGTTTTTCTTTCATATTCCTCGTTAACAGGAAACCAACAGTGCAATTTGGCCGGACACCAGAGGTTGTCAGGCTCTTTTGCAATCAGAATCATATGGTAAGTTTTGCCGCCGACCTTGGTCTTGTCCGGGGTATTGATGTTGATCTCAATGCCGGTGAGCATCAGAAAGTCCGGCTCGTTCATATCGGAATGGTTGACAATGGTATTATGGTCTGTCAGGCAAAGGATCTGATAGCCAAGTGCTTTGTAGCCTTCCTTCACTTCTTCCGGGGTCAGTTTTCCGTCAGAGATGGTGCTGTGGGTATGCAAGTTTGCTTTGAAGTACTGGGGAACTTGTGGCAAAAGGTGTTTGACGGCATTCATATTGAAGCCTCCTCAAATCTGTTTTTTCAGTATTTTATCACGTTTCCTGCTTTTATACAAGCAATATTTGATGCTTGCGGTAACGACTTTGCAAATCACTGTGTCCTAACTTGACAGCAGCAGAGGGTCTTGTTCTCGGTACGGGCGCAAAAATGTTTACAATCGCCGGTCCCGTTATCGTCTACGGCACGGTGGCAAGCGTGGTTTATGGGGTTATTTATTGGATAACGACATTATTTTAACGAAAAAAGGCTTGACCAAATCGGTCAAGCCTTTTTTTCTTTTTTGTTTGTTTTTTCGATTGTAAATTGAAATACTGCATCGTCTTCATACCACATGGGGAAATTTGTATTCCAAATATTGTTATAAAGATTAAAATACATATCTTGTTTTACATCAGTGCAGTTGTATTGTAGCAAACGTCTGCCG
>JAZNSH010000098.1:0-41556 GCA_045591115.1 Clostridia bacterium | reverse complement strand
GATTTTCGTTGTAAATCTGCAATCTTTCTTTATAAGACATTTTGTAAAAATCTTCTTTGGTTACAGGATTACTACCTACGCCCTGTGGTCTGCCACCTGCTAATTTAACCGCCTGAACGCCCGAAAAAGCATTAGCATCGTCTTTAGTTAATGCGTGTAAGACATCTGCATCACTTTTGCCCTGATAATCAGGATTTTCAAGTGCTTCTCCGAATTTTTTTAAGTAATCCGCTTGAACTGCATCGTGTGAGAACTTTCTATCACCTACAACTGAATTAAATCTGTTTAAGATGTTTTCTTGTTTCTCTTTTAAAATTCGGTCAGCTTCAGCCTGTTTTGCTTTGGCTTCGTTTTCTGCCTGTAATGCTTCAAATTTCTTTTGCCATTCTTCCGAACTTGCGTTACTTTCTTTTAACGCTTCTAATTCTTTGTTGAGTGTTTCATAAGCCTGTTTGCTTTCTTTTAAATCACTTTCAAGTGTGACCGCTTTTGCTTTTGCTTTCTCAACATCGTTTCCGTGTAAGTCCATAACTTGCTTTAACTGTTCGTCTGTCGCATCGGCAAAAATTGCCTTGATTTCTTCACGCTTCATAATCTCTTTATCTCCTTTATTGTTACGATTTTTTACGAGGTATCGCCTCTTGCTTTAATTGAGTTTTGCAACTTTACGAGTTGCCAACAAAATATAAAAAGTGCCAACAATAGTATAAACTACTGTTGACACTCATTACCGATTATTTCAGTTATTGGTGTTTACTTTATCTTAACCCATTCATCATACAACGGTCTAAAATATACATACTTTTTAGCACAACGATTGTATATAAATTCAAACATTTCAATTACTTGTTTTGTTGTAAATGATGGTGTGACAAATTTTATATACTTGCACAGATTGTCAAATAATTTTTCGTGGTCGATTTCTTCGCATTCATACAAAAACGAGACAATTCCAGCATATGTTCTTTGTATTCCAAATTCAAGACCGTTCAAAACGCTGTGCAACTTTTCATAATATTTGAGTCTTTCCACAACTGTTTCTTTATGGTAAATCTTAAATCTTCCTTCACGGATTATTCTTGCACTACTGCCGCCATTTCCTATTTTGGCAACCACATTTACAATGTTCATTTGGTCGAGAGACGGGAACATTTCACAAAGTGTTTGAAGCGTTTGATATTCTTCAATGCCTAACTCCGCAAAGCTTTTAACATAATCTGCGGATTTCCAATTTTTTTGGTTTGCGTTCAAAGCAATACATTCTTTTTGCCCTGCTCCGTGTGCTATCACATATTCAACAGGCAATTTCAATTCTTTTAACGCTTCAAATCTTCCTTGCCCATCTATAATTTCCATTTTTTCATTGACTACAATGGGGTTTCTTACATATCCATTTTCAATGATGCTGTTCTTTATTGTGTTTTTTCTTTGTTCTAAAACAACTCTGTTTCCACAAAGTTTCTTAAAAACAATATAATCACTTGTGCAATAAATTATGTTGTCTTGCATTTTCTTTCTCACTTTCTCCCGATAATCTTCGGGTAATAATGTTTATTGTTTTGCACCGCTTTCCATTCGGTTTGCGGTTGTTGCACATAATTGAAATTTCGCCCCTGTCATTGATTGGCTCATTCTCATACGCAATAATGTTTCCGCATTCTGAACATCTGATTTTTTCTGACATAATGCAAGTTAATCCTTTCTCGCCGTGTTCGGTCTTGTTAGATATTGTAGAACATTACAATTCTACTCTTACATTATAGCATATTATTTAGTTATTGTCAAGGGGTGGTTTCTCTTGTATCTTTTCTTTTGCAACATCAGCCATTGTTTTTATAAAATCATTTATTCCATTTGCAAAAACAGTTTCACTTAACGGCTTTTTCATTTCATCGCTTGAAAAAATCATCTCATCGTGTTCATAAACAATACTTGCAAAATACGGCTCAATAATCAACTTGCAATTATTCGGAAATTCCTCTTGCATCATCGTCATAAGCGGTTGAAGCAATTTGTCAATTTTATCTCTGTTATAATTCCTCATTCCAACTCCTTAACCTCAATTGTTTCACAATCATACTTATCGCTGAAAAAACTCAATGCGGCTTTTCCCGCAAATTCCTCGTTGCTATCTCTAACAAAGACCTTTGCTACTCCAACCTCACAATCATTGGATTTTATTCTAACTTTTACTATATAATTTTTCATTCCCTCACCTCATCATTTTGTTGCAATTCCAAAACTTCTTTCAAAAGCCGATTCCTTTCTTTCGCATCTTTTATCATCTGCTTCATTTGAAAATAAGTCCAAACATACGCACCTATTATTAACAATAAAGACAATGTATAGAACAATATCACAAATATCATCATTTCACCTCATCATTTTGGGGTGTGCCATCTTCGATTGGCTTAAATTTATCCGTGTAACAATGTGTGCAATGGCTACAAGGATATTCTGTTGCGTGTTTGCCAAAATGAACACACTTTTCACAATCCGCATTCCTTAAATTTATAAGTTCCTCATAATTTTCTTTTATAGATTTAAGAACCTTTGCGGTCAATGTAACGGCATCGCTTTCATCGTGGCATTCTTCCAAATAAGCATTCATATTTTGAACTGCCATTTTTAACTTTTCAATGGTCATTTCTCCCTCTCCTTCCTTTCCTTTGCTACGAGGTATCTCAAATAATCACTAATGTTCATCTTATGCTCATAAGCATCATTTTTTAACTGTTCAAATTCTTCTACCGTTTGTCTAAAAACCGTCTGCTTAATTTGTGCCAATCTTATCGCCTCCTTTGTTTCTTCTTCTGTATCATTCCAACCGCAAACTACTACGGCTCGATATTTGCCGTCATTGTAAATTTCTTTACCCATTTAACGCCCTCCTTTTATATGGGTTTTTCTCACAACTCAAACACGGCTCATAATGCCAACCTTGCACTTTCCCACTTTTCCCAACTTCGCACTTTTTCGTGCAATAAGAGGTACATTCACCGCAAGATACACCGCCTTTCGGCTGATGCAAATATTTTTCTGTGTTTAACTCTTTTCCACAAAACTTGCAGGTCATATTAAATCACCTGCAAGCCGTTTTTCTTCGCCCAATTCATAGCACCCTTTTCGGTTTTCCAATTGTTAGGTGCAAAATAAAGAACTGTGTTTTCCTCTGCGTTTTTCAAGCCAAAATACTGTCCTGTCTGTCCTTTGTTGATGCAATAAACTTTAACTTTCATTTTTATTTCCTCGCTTTCTTTCGGTTGTTTCCCTCAACCTCTGTATATATTATATCACAAAGTTATACATTTGTCAACCCCTTTTCACAATTTTTTCAAAAAATTTATAAAAAATATCCCCTGCTTTTTAGGGCAGGGGTGTAAGTTAATGTAACAAGAAAAATTTAAACCAATCAGGCAAATCACTTACAGATATTAAATATCCGAAAAACACAATCAAAGCAAAAAGCAATATTACGCCAACGGCAACAATTATATTATTTCTCATTTTGCGACTCCCATTCTCTTTGGTTCGGGTGATATTCCCGTTATCTCTCCAATCTCATTGTACTTTGCACGAACGGTCTTGATACGCTGACGGAGCGCTTTTATTTCCGCTTCGCTATTCCCAAACGCTTTGAGTGCGTTTATCTCGTCTTTGCATCTGCGGATTTCGGTTTCGCAGGCTCGGAGAGATTGACTCCAACCGTAACCGTCCTTTTCAATGTTTCCAATCTTGTAAAGCCGTTTGTCCTGCTCCTCAAACCGCTTCAATTCCTCTGCGGAATATCTCGGCTTGGAAACGCCAAGAATTATATCGGTTTCATAATGTCGGCAATTGTAGTCCTCATACAAGCGGTCATAAACGCCCTCTTTTTCGGCTGACGGATAAAACACGCCATTGACGGTCTTTCCCTCTGCTCCCTTTGCGTACTGTTTGCCCTGCATATATCGGTGAGAAGGTCTTGAGTTGCTATGATAGTCAATCTCAATGCCGTCAGCACCGATTTCACGCCCTACAAGCTCGTTATATTCTTTGCGCGACTGTTTGATACCGTACAACATATTCTGCCTTACAACCGTGTCTAATCGCCTTGTAATGCCCTCACCATAGTTTACACGGCATCCACCGCCGCCGAGGTTTTGCACCGTCTGTCGCATAGTGGTATAAAAGTCAGCCTTGCCCTCTGTAACGGTCTTAACGGCATCACCGAATGACTTGTAAATTGCATCTTGAAAACGGATCGGATTTCCGTTCCGATCAAGCACCGAAAGAGCCTTTGTGTTGGTGAGGTTTAGAATGTCTTTGCCGTTCTGCTTTACCGCCTTGTCTATAATGCCCTGTAATGCCCCATTTTTCACGCCTAACGGCTTTTTACCTCTGTATTGGTATAAATAGTCGTTCTGCTTCTCCCACGCTTCAAATTCGCTTATATACGCCTTTTTGAGTGTGCGGATGTTTAATGCCGTAGCAATAGCAAGAGCCGCCACTATTCGTTCCCACTCTTTTTTTGCTTCTTTGTCTGCATCGAACTTTTCAAGATCCTTTTTGCTCATTTTGCCGATTTTGCCAATCCTTCGGCAAATTCTCGCAATGCTCTCCGCTTCCCATTCGGTGATATTGTTTGCGATATAGTCCTCATAGGTTTGGAACTTTGAAATATCATCCAACTTTGAAATATCAGCCATTATTCACTCCCCTTTACCTCTTTGCCGTCAATGTAAAGTTTTATATCTTCCTTTTTGATGCTCTTAAAATGCTCTTTCATCCATTCGGGCGGTTCACTCATTGGCTTTATGTTTTCCGTGTTAATTTCGCCCAATAATACTATTTGTTCTGCTTCTTTTTCCATATCATACAATTTTGGGTGTATTTTTGTAATAGGGAATAATGACAATATTTTATTTATGCTCTTTTTAATAATATCAGCCATTCGCACCACCCTTTACATAAAACCAATATCTGCCATTAAGATGTTCGTTTGTTTCTATTCCGTGTTTTCGGCAAACAGACAATACGAGGTTTCGTTTTTCTCTCGGTATTTCTGCATACAACAAATCGGGATTATCTCCGCAAAATCCATCAATATTCTTTAATTCAACATTTGTTTGTTTCTTGATAAACTCAATCAATTCGGCTTTGCTCTCAAATTGTTTCGCTTCTCCGCACTTCTTAATCACCGCCTTATCCGTGAAATCCTAACTTGTTTTCTTCTTTAAATGTCAATTCGGTATTATTTTTGTAAATGGTAAAAGAGCAATCGCCCATTTCATAAATCCACCACCAATTTGATTTGTACCAATTCAACACTTCCGATATATCTTCGCTTTCAAATGTTTCTGTTATATGATGATATTGCCATATCTCTATTTTATATTTCACTTCTACCCACCTCTTTCTTTTGGACATTCTTTTGTGCCTTTGTAATGACACCAACTGACAGGAAGCAGATAGACAATCTCTTTCAGTTCCTTTGTTAACTGCGCCCGATAACACGACTTCGGGCAAGATTTCTTATAGTCTAAACAATGTGTCGCATCGTGGTTCACTTGTCAGCACCTCTTTCTTTTGGTGTGCGTAAATCTTCACCATAAATTTTATTATATTCTTCAAGCAAGGAATTGACAACATATTGCTGACGAGATAATTTGCTTTTTATTTTGTTATATTTGTTGCATTCTTTGTCAATAATTTTCAGCCATCTTTTCTTGACAAACAATTCAAATGACTGCTTCAACAATTCAGCAATCACCCCTCACCGCCTTTCAACAATTCGGGGTTGTCGTAGATATTGCCAACAATTTCAAGTTTGTCAGATAAATTAAATCCGCTATCTTTATCAACAATAGCCAAAAACTGTCCGTCTGTATATGTAACTGTTGTAATTACAAAATCTCCACTATAATTTGAACGATGTTTGCAAATATCACCTTCGAAAATCTTCTTGCCGTTCTTGTCGGTCAAGCCTGTGTATTGTCCTACTGTTTCAGGGTAAACATCACATTGGCAGACTTCACAACACAAATATTCTTCATCATCTGTAAATTTTTCAATATGTAAAGAGCCTTCTATCCATTCATTTCCGAGTTTTCTTTTTCCTCTAAACAAAATCTCACTCATTGTCAACACCGCCTTTCTCGGTTGATAATTCTTTGATATATTCTTTTGCCTTTTCTGTTTGATTATCTGTTAACGCTCTTGCAAACTCGCAAAAGACTTCACTCGCTCGTTTCTCTCCCTGCGGTGTAAGGTTCAATGTAATAGTTTCAAGTTTCATCGGTGTGTCCTTTCTCGGTTGGGTGGTCGAGCAATTCAATAATTTTGTTTGCCTGTTCAATGGTAATGCTTTTGATTTCTCGCATAAGTTTAATTGCTTTTTTAATCGTTAATTCTTCACGAAAAGATTTTATTGCTTCGGGTGTCGCTTCACTCAAATAACATTTGCTCCAAACATCACCGCCACGCTCCGAGCCATCTTTATTAAACAGAATTCCGTTGACTTTGATATTGCCCTTCGGAGTTATTTTTTCAACCTTTCGCAAAGATGTTCCCATTCTCCAACTCATAAAAACATAATCGCCTACTTTTAGATTTTCAGTCCAATTTTTCATTTCCCCTCATCTTCCTTTCTCATATCCTGTATTGTTTCAATGCTTTTATCAAAACATTCATTGACTACATCGCCAATTTTCAAAAGTGTTAATTTGTTAAAATCATTGTAATTGCAAAGTCGGAGAAATTCGTCCATAAGCAAATCTCTAAACAATTCCAATTCATCGTAACAATTATCCATTCTTCCCATCTTCCTTTCTCTGCTTATCTATCAGCCTTAATATACCGTTCTACTGCAAGTCTAACCAATGTTGAAATGGTAAAATTTCTGTCCTTTGCATATTTCTGTACCTTTTCAAACATTACATCACCGAAAACCTTTCGCCAAAACATTTAATCATCTCCTTTCAATTCTTTTGCATATTTGTTTAGAACAGGCTCAAACAAATCTTCTTCTGCTCTTTTCCTTGCTTCGCCTGCATCATTTTCATCGTCAAAATATCCCAAATGATAATCTTTTCCCTTAAAAAATATTTTTGCCTGCCATTTTCCCCTCGTTGAATTCCAAAAAACTCCTTTTATATTGCTTGTAGTACCTTTTCTTTTAGGCAGAGTTAGAGAACTCAATTTTGTTTCTTCAACACAATCTTTGTTCGCTATTTTCACAATCTCGCTTGCTATTTTTCTTTGATTGCACCCACAACTTGTAGTGCTACCATCAACAAGACTTGTACCTCTTACAATTAAAGCGTTGCCACAATCGCACTTGCACTCCCAAGTATAATTGCTTCCCTGCTTTTTATTCGTAGGTTTCAGAACTGTCAACTTGCCAAACCTTTTGCCTTCTAAATCGAGCATCATTTTTTCTGAATATTTTTTAAGGTTTTCTTTGGTTATGCAACCACAAGATTTTGTCTTTCCGAACCTTAAACTGCAACCTAACACTTCAACAATATTCCCACAATCACACTTACATTTCCAAACTACTCCGCCGTGCGACTTCCTTTTTTCAGTTTTTTCAATCGCAACCAACCTGCCAAAACGCTGACCTGTTATATCCTTTATTTTCCCCATAAAAACACCTCTCCTTTCGTTTTCTAACACTATTATACTACTTTTTAATCACTTTGTCAATACCCTTTCACAAAAAAATACCGAAAACACTTCTGTTCTCGGTAAAATTAGTTATATTTCGTTTAGTTCTTCTTGCGCTTTGAGGATTTTCTCATATTCAGCTTTTGTGATTTCGTGGAATTTTTCAGCCTTTAATCCATCGGCAAGGAAAATTTCCGAGCCATATATTTCGCCGTTTGTGAGTATCATTCCCTCGCTTGCTTTAATTGAAACTCTCATATTCATCTCCTTACACGAGTGATATATTCCAATTCGGTTTGGTTGCTATCAACGCCAACCACTCCGCAGAGGTCGAACCATCATTTGCTCCCTCGCTTGTTTCAAATGCCTTATTTACCGCGGTCTTGGAAAGTGTAACGGTCAAACCGCTTGTTTCTGCTGACAATCCGTTTATAATGCTTGTAAGGCTTGCCTTTGATAGTTTTGTGCACCAGTAAAAGTCTATTGATATTTTTATGGTGTTCGGTACAAACTCTATATCTTCAAGGGCATTGGCAGAATTGAGCCATAACGTTGCGACAGTACATTCAGAAAAATCCAAAGCGCCGTAAATGCTTTTTAACTTTGTTGCACCCAGCGCAAAATAATCTACAGAACCGATTTTCACACCCAAATTTGAAAAATCAAGTATTTCAATATCGGTGTTTTCTCGAATAAAACCGCCAAAATATATAAACTCAAATTCGGTGCTTCCAATCTCCAATGTTAACTTTTTTAGATTTTTTGTCTTACGGCACACATAACCCGCATTTTGGTTGAATAGTTTCGCAAGTCGCAAATATATTTCACTATTTTCGGGAAATACAACACTATCATAAAGTCCGTATATTTCACCGATATAATACGAAGGTATCGTTCCCTCGTTATATCCCTCGGCATATCCTTGTTCTTTGCCTTTTGTTTCGCCATCTGTGTAGCCGTTTGAATAGCCGACCTTTTCGCCCTCTGCATATCCTCGCTCGTAACCGCCGTCTGTTAAATCTTGAAACTGACCGAATTTCAGATCTAATTTTTGGCTATTTTCTTTGAATTTCAAATCAAGTTTCATTCAAGCACCTCTCTATCAAGGCACTTTTCCGCGGTTATGATGCGAATATCACTCGGCAAGGCATCTCCACCCATCGTCAGCACTCTCGCTTGAAGTTCAACATTCGCGCCCTCTGCAAACAAAAATGTTTCTTCTTGCGTGAGCGTCACCGATAGCGTGTTTTCGTTTGCTTCAAAATCGCTCAAATACTTTTCAAGAATGATTTTATTGTTCTGCTTGTATGTCACCTTAAACTCTTTAACAAAAGAAACATCAAACGGAAGTGTAAATTCGTGTTTTGGTGTACTTCCTAACCTCATATTATGCACCCCCATTCAAAATGCGTTCAAGAGTTGTGTCTGTGTTGATTTGGCTTTTGGCTTCAAGCCGTGCCAATTTATCCGCAATTTCCTCATCGGTCATATTCGGGTAAAGCCATCTCAATTCGTCCTCTTTTTCAAGCACTCCACGGTCAACAGCTGAAACAATACGATTATACTGCTCTTGCTCGTCTTGGAACGCATCGAACCAATCAACCATAACTGTATAAAGGTCAAGTGGAATATTCAAGAACACCGCATCAGCTTCAAGTGTCGCCTTTATGCCGTCAAACATAGCACTCTGTATCTTTTTCACCATAGAGCGAGTTTTTACATTGGAATTTTTAATTTGCGTTGCGGTCGGTGCTATTGACGGGTCGACCTCTGTTAAGAAGCCCCTATCCAATCCCACGCAATTCTCCCAATCCGCAAGTGCATCGTTTAACTTTTGCTTGTAATCATTGTATCGAGTGGACGGTGCAAAACTGTCAATAAGCGTTCCGTCAACTCCTGCCTTTTTGCGAATGGTGTAAATGCCTTCGGGAAGGTCAAAACGCTCACCGTCTTTTGTGCCGATTTTTCTCGCAACGGTTTCATCTGCAAAAAGCTTTGTTTTCATAAGGTGCATTTCTTCGTCAAGATTATTTCTTGCAACCTTGATTTGATTTTCCACTTCCTCGCACCCAAAGTTCAGCGGAACACCCCATTGAGAAAGTCCACGGCTGTCCTGCGGTGAACGGAAGTACGCAACGCCAATATTGTTAGCATTTAGCAATTTAATATTTTTGTCTTTTTCTGCTTCCCACTCTGCAAGATACTCTTCATTTCCCGATTTATCGGTAGTATAGAAATAAATCCAAAGAGTACCCTCATTATCAAGTATATGGTGTCTTATAAGCCTGTATTCCCTATGCTTGACAATCTTCTTGTCGATTACCATAGCAACCTCATACATCTTATCGGCTACCATACGATAAACGGAAACATCAGCAGGAGCGATTATGCGGTGGTACGGCTCATCATCCTCGCCTGTTGCCATTGTAACAAAACAACCGCCCTTGCCGTTCATCATAGCACAAATTTCATAACGCTTTGCTTCAAGGTTTTCCGCAAGAGGTATCAACGGCTGAACAAGTGTGCTGTCCGTCTGCAATTCCACCGTTGCCTCATCGCATACAAGTGAGGTTAGTTTTGTGTTAGCAATCGCCAACGGGTTGTATTCCGTTATATTCTCCCACTCCTGCACCTTTACGACAATCTTCTTTTCCTCGTCATATTGGTCTATCTTCTTTTTGACAAATCCCCAAAAATTACTCCAAAATCCCAATTATAAATCACCGCCTTGTTTATTTTTAGAATAATAATCTTGTTTTGCCTTTTCAGTCCATTTTATTCTGTCTTCTTCCGATATTCCCATAATCATAGCCAAGAATTTTGAAGCGGTTTCCCAATCTTCAATCTTATCGACCGTTCTATAAGGACAATCCTTTATATCGCAATCGTCTTTAACTTTGTTGTACTGCATCGGACAATTTAATTTGTTACATTTGTTCATTATTACACCTCAATCCGTTAAATACGCATATTCGTCTGCTATTGAATAGAAAAATCCGTCAATCATATCTATACATTGACTTCCATCATCGCAAATAACGCCCTCTATATTCTCGTCATACACGGCATCTTGCAACTGTTCAACTAACGGCTTACATTGTCCGTCAAGTATCTTAAATCTGCCCGTGTGCATCAATTTGTTAAGTTTAATCGGTCTATCAATCAAAGGCATAGCAGACTTAACAGCCGCCGCGTTATCAAAGATATACCGCCAAGAGTTCAAGCCATTTATGATTGTATAATAAGCATCGTCAATATAGCAATTTTGCACCCTTACATTGTATGTGCTTTCGATATACTCAATAAACTTTTTCGCCTTTTCTTCAACATCTTGTGGCTTCATATCCTGCGGCATAATCTCATCAGCCTTTAACACATAAAGCACATTATCATCGCCAAGAGCAGATGCAACCAAGCCATAATGCGATTTGTTTCCTCCCAAATCGTAACCAACCATACACCATTTGAAATGCTTCGGCAAATCCTCTTTCTTGACAAGGTATTTATTCGGGTTATCTGCAAAGTCGGGGAATACAACGCCCTCTGCCCTTTTCCACAATCCCAAAACATAGCGGTCAAAATAAACTGTACCGCCATACTCTATTTCAAGAGCCTTTACAAATTCGGGTGGGTTAAATGGGTTATCATACAAAGTGTATTGCTGATGGAAAATATCTGCATCGCTATCAAGAAATTCCTTGAACCAATGCCGAGGACTTTCGGGGTTGCAAGTGCCGTCAAATCGTGAATAGCTTTTATCAAGTCGAGATTTCAGCATATTAAACACATCTTCGTGCCAAGTTACAACCTCATCGCCATAGCAATACTTGATTGAAGAACCTCGCAGGCGGTTTACTTGGTTGATTTTGTCCGCACCGATGCAATGCACCTTTTCACCGAACATTATAGCCGTGTTATCTGCCTTTATATCGCTTACAAGGTCAACGCCCCAAATGTTCTGCAACGGCTCAATTATATTTCTTTGCAAGGTGCTTTTTGTGTTGCCGAGAATGACATACAAGCCATCTTTACCGCTTACGGCTCTAATCCGTTTCGGTATGAGGTAATAGTCAAGGAAGGTCTTTCCGCTTCTCGTTGCTCCGCATTTGACATTCCATCGGTGGTCGCAATTATTCCAAAATTCCTTTTGTTTATCCGTTAAACTATTCAGCAAGTTTATCCACCTCGCCAATCACCTTGTCAAGCTTTGCCAATACATCTGCATTCTCGTTTTGTTTATCCTCACCCAACAACTTACTCAGTCGTTCCAAATCGCCCAAATTTCCGCTTTTAACGGCATTTAGTAGGCAAGTTAGGGTAAATACTTCGTGTATGCTTACATCGTCCCCCAAGCCTAATTTTGACGCTTCTTTTTCAAACACTTTAAGGTCTTTGCTTTTGATACTTACAAGGTCTGCTAATATCTGTTGTGTCTTTTGTTTCTCTCGTCTTGCTTTGCCACTTGCAATACCGCCCTGTCTTGCTATTTCCACCTGTTCGCTACCTGTTCGGAATTGTGTCTTTTCTGCGTTAGGTGGTCTTTTATTGGGCATTAAACCACCTCCGTCAGTCAAATTCTGTGCTTTGGCACATACCCACTTTCAAAAACCTTTTCCATATCAAAGATATTTCCAAAGTTGCCATATTCCTTACGGCTAAACTTTTTCATAGGTCTATCGGTTTTGGTCTGCATTTCTTTCAACCGTTTCCAATAGGTGTTACGTAAATAATACCAAATGTTGTATAATTCCCATTGATTTTTATTTGCACAACACCAACAGGACACTCTATCAAGTATTGAATATAAGTCAATATATCCGCTTTCGGTCATATCGGTTTTTTCAAGCCATTCAACACCATTCTGTCTGTTGAGTTGTAAACAATCTTTTTCATTCATTCCCCATTCTTTCAATGGGTGTATTTTATATTCTTTATCGGGTGTTCGGTTGATTTCGTTTGAAGCAATACCGACATAAACCATTGCATTTTTTTCTTCGCAATATTTATCAAGTATTTTTATCTTGTCAGTAGTTCCCCACCGACACATACCGCCACACCAAGAATATCCGTTATGATAACCGCTACCGTCCCTATTCTTTACAAGGATATTAAACATTTTATCCTCAAAATCATAATCGGGTTTTAGCATTGTGCATTTTATACCCAAAGGCTCATACTGTCTTTTTACCCATTTCCAAACATTATAGATACAATCAAAATCCATTCCGTTTGAATAAAAAACAATTTCGTCAAGTGGGTATTTTCTGCGGACTAATTCTTGCACCATTGCCATACTGTCATTTCCGCAACTAACAGAAGCAATATAATACTTTTTATTCATACTCATATCTCCTAACAGATTAAATTTATATAAAGCAAGTAATCAATGGTTAGGCATTGAAAAGGGAGCTACCCTCTGTCCTTGCAATATATCATATTATGCACAAAAGAGCCGACACAATCGGCTGTGTTTGGTTAGCATATTGTATCAACTCCTTGTATAATCAATTTGAGCCGTTTTCGGTCGGCAAACACCGCTTTTTTAAGTGCCTACTATCGCAAGGCATTTCGTTTGTGGATAGACAAGGATTTGCACCTTGTAAACCGTCTCTTCTGCTTTGTTGTCGACCACTCCACAGGGTTCTCACGGCTGAACCACTTGCGTCTACCTATTCCGCCACTATCCATATTATCGCAACGGCAGGTCTAAATTTCACCCTGCCGCCACTTCTCGTCTTTCCGAGCCGTCAATTTTCAAGAAAGGAGGTCACCAAATGAAAAAGATCATTTGTGGCTACGGAGGCAGGGTTTAAACCTGCGAATGACAGAGTCAAAGTCTGTTGCCTTAATCGCTTGGCTACTCCGCAATACTTCTCTTTCTTATTATAACACTTTATTTTGCGTTTGTCAAGGTCACTTGATAATAATGCTCACAATCGACTTGTCCGCATAAAGTGACTTGATATTTTTGTTCAAAATTTCGGGCGATAGGTCTTTTGCCATAGCCAACTCAATCACATCAAACTCGCCATTTAATACTCTTATCGGTTCAAGCACTCCGATCAATTCAACTAATTCTTTGATTTTCATAAACACTCACATCCTTCAAATTTCTTTCTATAATGCTATTTGCGGTCAACGAGTGGAGAATTGCCGTGTTAATAACCTTGCCGTCCTTGTCAAAACTTATTTCAAGCGACAAGGGGTAATAAACGATCCCATCATAAATTACTTTTAAATCTTCGGGCACTTTTTCTTTTATCCCCAACACTCCACTCGGCAAAACCGCAACCTTTTGACACATTTCAAGATATGTTTTTCGATCAATCATCTTTTAATATCACTTTCTTTTCAAAGCGGTCATTTATCCTCGCTTTAAACCCCAAACCGCGCACAGTTTCAGCGTGTTCAAAAGCTCTCGTCAGATCGCAAACTTGACACCAATCCGTCCAATTTGTTTCGTCAATTCTTCTCGCATAAATAGCGTATCTGTTTTCTGCCATATCACTCAACGCCTTTCATAAATTGCTGATATTTTTCATAACACTCTGGGCAAAGTAACTTACTATATGGGATTTCCTTCCATTCTTTAGGGGGCTTTATATTGTGCAAATAACCGTATGTGCCGTCCCGACCGCCATCATTATCGTGTAATTCCAATGGTTCGATGTGTTCTTTTTTGCATCGATAGCAGATAAACTTTATCATTAAAGTTCTTCCATCTTGGGAATACTCATCAAACTGTGGCATTATTCCGCACCGCCTTTCATTTTCGCTCCACAGTGGGGGCAATATTTATGTCGGTCATTAAACGGATAACCGTCAACCCAACCACATTCACTGCAATAAAACGCATATTTATACCCACCGAGTTCATTGGAAATCCACTCCCCCTCGCTCTGCTTTCGGTAGCCTGCGTTGTAAAGAACATCTGCCAAACACTCATTACAAGTTGACCAATGACAACTTCCACATTGATTATCAATTTTACAATGTTTCATTGTTGCTTTCGCCATTTCCTCAATCTGCTCTCTGCTCATATCACATAATCCTCCCCAATTATCTGCTTATATCCGTCAAGCAACCTCTGCCACTCCTCATCGGTTATCCTCGACTTGCCGACACCGAAAACGTGCTTTTCGTAAAGGTTAGCCATACATACTCGCAAATATTCTTCATTATGCCATTTTGGATAAAAAGGATAATATTCATACGCCGTGTCGCATTTGCAAAATCTCACAAATTCAATTTCATATTTATCCATTAAGTCTTTGTTATATCTCAACCAATAATAAAAAGCATACTTTCTCCAATATTGATACAAATCCACTTTGTCAAATTGCATAACCCTATTGATAAGCAAATGGTTTGTCTTGCCCTTGTCTCTCCAATCGTGCATAATTGCCACCAACTCCCTCAACTGCCCCTTGAACTGCAATTCAGGAAGATATGGCAAAAGTGCATAATGCCAAATACGCACCGCTTACACCTCCTCACACCTTAACGGCTCACCGTCAACCATAACGGTAAAATACTTTTTTTCTTGATACTCAAACACACGGACACGGAACAAACGCTCCATATTATCCTTGACCTCAAAATCCGCTTTAATTTTGCCGTATCGGAGCAAATCGCGGAAAAGGCTATTATTAATCATACAAAGCCTCCTCGAATTTTTCAAAAATATATTTTTCTGCTTTTTCAAATTCTATCTTGTCATTTTCGCAGTAAATCCAACAATTTGGTTTTTTCATATCCTTGAAAAGATTATCCATAATTTCTTTTATTTCTTTGTATTCATTGGCTTTTATATTTTCAAATCTTACCGCTTTAACGTCATTATCTAAATCCCTATAAATAAAACCAAAAGCATCTCTGGTTTCCATTCTTACAAAATCTTCCCAAGTAAATTTTAATGGGCAATCTTCATTTTTATATTCTTCAAAATCTCTTTTTATCCTATCAAAATCTACAACGTGTGTAATTAAAACTCTTACCATTGCTTCCCCTCTCTTTCCGTGGCGGTTTTGCCGCCGCCACTTCGGATTATATTGTTTTTGTTATTTCTTTTTTGATTTGTTCTACAAGATAATTATATAATTTTTCTTGTTCTCTGTCCGTCAATTTTTTATCCAAGTGTGCCGACATTAAAAAATCAACAACATTTACCCAATATTTTACTTTTTCCTTGTCAATGTTGAAACCGCTTAACTGCTCCGATAATGGTTTAGCAAATAATCCAAATTCTATTGTCATATTATTTTTCCTTTCTTTTCCCATAACTGCAAAAGTCAAGTTCAAATCTGTTTCTTGTTCCAACAACATCGTCGTGCCGATTTGCACAATATCCATAGTGCATATCATTTCCACAAAAAGTAACGGTGTCATAATAAACACAATCTTTGCATCTTACAACTTGAACCAAATTTTTATCTTTGGATAAATTGTTTTCATCAACAATATTTTCCCAAATCAAATTTGCCCCACAATGCATACAAAAATTGTTTTCAACAAATCCCATAGCACATTTGCAAGAGGGGCATATATAACCGTTTATGCCCCTTTCCTTAACAATATTGTTTTTCTCACTCAACACTTAACAAATACCCCTTTCCTTTGAGATAATGCAATTCTCTTATCATTTCATCTTCATTTTTGCTTTTGAAAAGAACTTTGTTTGTTATAACATCTCTAATTTTGAAATATGCGGATTTTTCATTTGCGTTTCTTCTAACCTCTATACCATTTGTGTTGATATAAGTGTCTCTCATTTGTGTTACCTCTTTCTTTCTTGGGGTGTTCCCTTAATTAAAACCAAACATCAACGGTTCTGCCGTGTGTTTCAAGCCAATTCAAAGATGTAAAATCGCCGTTAATCTTTACGAACATAAAACCATTTTCATCTTCAAAAACTCTACGCTCGATGTGTGCATAATTGCCTGTCATTCTGTTCAACTGACCGATTGTTGCCATTTTGTTTGTCTTTTTCATTTCGATTTCTCCTTTTTATTGGGTGTTCCCCTTACTGTGATTACATTATAACACATAAAAATCAAAATGTCAATAGGTTTTTGAAAAGTTTTTGAAATATTTTTTTAGATTTTTTAATTTTTGTTCCCCATTTAATCTTTGATAGGAACAAAATCGAGAACACCAAAAGCCTTGATTTATAAAGGTTTTTCGTATGTTGTTCCCTATGTTCCCCGTGTTCCCTGTTATTTTTTGCTCCTATACACGAAAGAGATATATGTTTTGTGTTATCTCTACATATATAAGGGTTATATTTTTTGCAGGGAACAACAGGGAACAGGGAACAGAAAAGGTCAAAAAGGCAACAGGTCATCGGGTTTTAACTCCACAAAATTCGGAGGTGGATTTTTCAAAATACAAACGCAATTCGTGGGCGAATTGGTTATTCTCGCCTTTTTCGTGCGTTTGTCTGGGTCGCACAAAAGCAAACCAAGCCTTTTTGCATACGATAAGAAAGCCGTAGAGTTAAACCCTGCAAGGTTCATTTCTCGGTCAAATACCGACTTGATAATATAAATGTGTTCAGCTTCTATCTTTCCCCACGCTTCGCCTTGATACTCTCCAAAATCGTTTGTCTTGAATTTGTTGGGATTTCTTGCCACCAATTCAAGAATATAATCATAGGCTCTGCTATTGACATTTACATCGTCTTTCTTTGTCATAATCTTTGCCATATCTTCAACCGTCAAATTGTTTCCGTCTTGGAAAATCAACTCGGTAGCGATATGGTCAGCCGCCAAAATTGCTGATGCAGATGCCGCCTGTTTATCGGTACTATCCGATTTCAAAAGCTCTTTGTAATACTGTTTTTGCAAAACATTTACTTTTTCGATGTTGCCGTTCTCTTGCAGATATTCCACAAACTCACGCCCTGCAAATCCGTAATTTTCATTTATAACGGCGCAAAGTCCAACGAGATCGTGATATACCTTTTCTTCGGTTTCTACCTCAATAATACGGTTTACTGCACCGCCACCGCTATTTGCGTTGCTGATTGGGTGTTCTCCGTTTGTGATAAAGCAACATTTCCAAGTGTTTACTTTCTGCAAACCACCTTGTTTTGCACCTCTTGTCCTACCTACACCCTCGGTCAACTGATATATGATTTTATCAAAATCCCTCACCCCTGCGCTTGATTGGATTTGCAATTCATCAATGCACATCGGCAAACTGTTCAAAAATGTTGCCATCATTTCCTGTCCGACAAGGGTGCTATTGAATGTTGTAACATATTCCCCAAAACTCGGCTTTGCCCACACACTCGCTGCCGTCAACAAAAGCACCGACTTTCCGACTTCCGTACCGCCCCAAAAATGACAGAAAAACGGAAGCAATCCGCACGGTTGCAAAATCACACTTGCAAAAGATGCGGCTAATGCGATACGGGCAACACCTTTTTTGGCTCTTAACTCTCGCATAGCATCAACCCACTTTTCACGGCTTCCGCTTGACTTTACGGAGTTGAAAATATGCTTGAAATTGTTTTCTCCGTCAAAAACCAACTCGTCAACATAAGGCGAAAATCCATCTCCAACCCACCCCAAACGGCTGACAGATTTCTGCTCGGGTATCATATCATAGTTTAATTCTTCAATTTCAAAAAGGTACTTGGAAAGAGCTTTTGCGTTTTCGCTTGTAACAAGCACGCCATTCGCCGCTAACTGCAAAATGCTATTGCTTGAAGCAAGAGTGGATTTTTCTGCGATAAGAGAACGCCAAAAACGCCCTTTGCGATATGCTATTTTTAATCTTTCTTCGCCCGTATCAACATTGCAAAGCCTTTGAATAGGCATTATCGGGTGTCGGCATATAATTTGTTCAAAGCCGTATTTGTCCTGTATCATAACGCCGAGGTCATCGCAAACATATTCGCCCGAAAAAAGCTCTATTTCCTGTCCGTCAAACTGCGTGGAATTTTCAAGAATAACTCCGTTTGATTTCGCTTGCATTTGGCAGTACGCATCGAACAGAGCCACAAAGCACTTTACACCGATAGCCCCCGCCTTTTCTTTCATTTTCTGCTGAATTTGTTTCATCAAGAATTTGTTATCCTTGAATGAATACAAAAACTCATACGGCTCGGAAGTACCTATATATTGGTCATAGGTATATTCGGGTATTTCAACCATTTCTTTTTTCATATTCCATTAACTCCTCTTCTGCACGACCGAGCCTATATTTTGCGTATTCTATACCCTGTAATGCTTCTATAAATTTCGGGTGCAATTCCTCGCACGCCGATTTGGGTCTATAATCAATTTTCTGCCGTTCAAGGCGTATCAACTCACTGTGAGCATCGAGCCAAGCGGTCAAATATCTTTCGTGTTCTTCTTCTTTCTTTTTCTGCTCTTGTTTTCGCAAAAAAGATTGTCTTGCCATATCGGTCTGTCGTCTTTTGTCTATCCGTTCACCGATGGGCAAACCGAGCGAAAAGTCCGTGTTTATCTTCGATACCGCATCGGAAAAACTCAAAGAAAAATATTTTTGCACAAATCCGATTTGGTCTGCGCTTTCGTTGCACACAAAACAATGTATATAATCATCTTTGACACCGCAATTTTTGTCCGTTCCGCTGTGCAGAGGACACGCTATGCGGTTTTTTCTGTCAACCTCTATTCCGTAGCACCGCAATAATTCGGGCATCTTGACACGGCTTTTGATTTCATTTGCAATATATGAATTATTCATAGTACCTCAAACAACAAAGCACCCCGTCCTCGTGAATGGCAGTTCACTTGGGCAGGATGCTTTGGTAGTCAATGATATTTACTTTGAGCGACAATGCCCTGCCAAACATCATCGACTATAATTATTATACCACACTTCCCCCTATTTGTCAATAGGGAATTTTGCTATTCGTTATATTTTTTTCTGTAACATTCACGGCACAAAGGCGGTGAATTTTCGGTTATTGCAAAATTGCAACTATCGACATAGAAAAATGCAGTTGATGGTGTTAGCTTCGATCCGCACATAGAACAGATATATTCATTTTTGGTCTTTCGCCTTATTTTTGGGTACATCATACCATTTACACGCTTCATATCTTCAATTTCCTCGCTAACGCCTTAACCCTACGCTCATATTCCTCTGCCGATTTCGCCGTCCGTGCAATTTCTGCCTTGATGCGTTCATATACTGCGTATTTATTCATTGTCTGCCTCGCTATTTCAATTCAATAAATTCAAATTTATCAAAAATATCTGGGTAAAAAATGCCAAACCAAAAATCATTTTGCATTGCCTTCCCTTTTGCTAAATCTTCGTTCCATTCTCTGACTTGATTGTAAAGCTCATACTTTCCTACATCGTTGTCATTTTCATAAATTTCATTTTCCACTTGATAAACAAGAGCCTCATATCTTTGTTCGTTTGATGCAATTTTTCCTTCAATGCCTACATTTGCATCTATAATAAATATTGACATAATTATAGCAACAATAGCCGAAGGGATTAAAACGCCCCAACAAACGTAATCAATCCACTCCTCATACCAAATTTTATCGTTCAATATAAGAAAAACAACGCTTATCGCTATTAAAATTAAAAATATCCAAAAAATCATTTTTCTCCCTCCAAAAAATCTTTGAATTTTTGCAAAGCCTTTTCTTGCAACTTTGTCGGCGGTTGCTTTTTGGTTGTATAGTCAAGGTGCAAATCGAAAAGGTGCGAAACCTCTTTTTGAGCGTTTTTATATCCTTGTGCAAGTCCGTCATAATATCCCCGACTTGGCTTTCTTTCTCCTATATCGGTTTTTCCTTCCGAGCCTCCGCTTTCCACGTTCCGAAGTTGATATCCTGCGTTTGCATATTGCTTGATATATTTCTGCTCCATTTCGTCAAGCAGATTTTCGGCAAACTCCAAAAAATGCACCCTGTACCCTGTCGGATTTTCTTCGCTCCATAAGCCGTGCTTTTTAATTGATAGGTCTATGTGCTGATACCCCGAAAGATGTGAACCCAAACGCTCCCTCAAACGAACGGCTTGACCAATATAGGCGTACTTGAAGCCGTCCTCCTCTCTCAAAAGGAAGTATATCCCGCTTGTATTCGGGCAATTCGGGCAGACCTTCAAAATTCTTTCTTCATTTGCTTTCTTTATTGCATATATTTGTTTATAGTTCACTTAAAACCCTCCACAATGCCCCAAATTTTGCTTGTATTGCGATTTGTGGTATAGGGATATGTATTTATACCCCATACCGCAAAACCGATAAAAACCGCCTTAAAATGCGTCAGAAAGGAAGGTCGTCCATAGAACCGATTTCAACGAAATTCGGTGCAGAGGCGGGGGTTGTCGCCGTTTCCGCAAGTTTCTTGATGGCAGGAACTTTGAACTCGCCCTTCAAAATCTGCTCGGTGGTCTTGATGTCCTTAACTACGAGCTTCACGCCAATTTCTCCGTTGTTCTTTCTGTATTCTTCCTCACCGAGAACCACGCCCAAATATTTGTGTTCAAGACCTTTTTCGTTCCAATCCCACTTATAGCCCGTGTTGCTTTCTTCAACGCAATTTGTGAAATGCTTAAACATTCCGAGTGCGCTTTCTTTGTAAGAACGAATGAAATTCGCCCTCCAATCACCGCCGAACTTTTCATTCTGCTTGGTGTAATATCCTGCAAACTCGCCGTGGCAAATATCATAGTTGATTTTGAGATAATCGCCCTTGCCTGTCTGCTCATTCATCGGTACGTCCTTGACCGCCAAAATCTCGATACAATAGCCGCCCGCTGTCGGTCTGTTGAACTCTCCTGTGGTTGCCTGTACGCTTTCAAAATTGTTAATTGCTCTCATTTTCTTTTTCTCCTTTAGTTTGTTTTATTTTTCATAATGATAGATACAAGTTCTTCTTTGGTAAGGCTCTGCAAATATTCGCTTTCGTCCTTTTCAAGTGCTTTTGAAATGCACTCATTGATATACTTTGCTTTGTTGATATTCTTCATTTTGCAATATTCCGAAACTTTACGGTTGAGGTCTGCATTTAAATGCAAGGTGTATTGACCATCTTTTGATACGGTGTTTTTGAATTTGTAATCTCGCTCATTCGCCATCGTTTCCCTCTCCTTCCTTGAATTGTAACGGGCAATCCCACCCGATATACTGTTTTGGATATTGAACGGGTTGCTTGTTTAATTGGCACATCCGTTCGTTGCTTGAAAGGTAAGGGCATTGCATGCAAGACACATCTGCCCTATCTTTCCAATCAACAGGAAAATGTACTTTTATTGTGCATTCGCCTGTTATAAACGATTTCACTCCCGATGAAAAATCAGCCATTTTCGTAAGCCTCAACCGCCTTCAACACTTCCGCAATATCATTTGGAATGGTCTTTTCCTCAAACATTCCCATCGGTGTTTTTGCCGTGCTGAAATTCGCCTGTGTTTCAAACAGATACTGACCGTCAATGCACTTTGCATAAAGCACAATCGGGAACTTTGTTTCGAGTCCGATTTTAGAAAGTTTCTGTCCATTGGTTTTGATGCTTGTAAACATATATCCGCTATCATCACGGACGGTCTGTGAATGACATACAAAAATAACCGTTATATCATCTCGCATTGTAAGAGCATAATCTATAATGTTATACACCGATACCGCCAAATCCATCCATTTGTCATAACCTTTTTCTTTGCTTCTACGCATTTCATCAGCTACCATAATTCCATTGACAGTGTCAACAACAACAACCTTTATATGAGGGCATTTATCATTTATCCCTTTCATTATTTGCAAAACCTCATCTTGCTTATCGGTACAACGATAGTTTTTGCTTTCGCTGTTGTACTGTCCTTTCCAACCTCTCCAAGACAGTCCTTTTTTGTCGCAATCGAAATAGTAAGTTGTTTTTGGGTCAAGGTTTCTCATTGAGGTGGTTTTGCCCGATCCACTCTCGCCCATGATTCCAATAATAGTCGCCATAATTTTTACCTCATTCTTTCTTTTGTTTTTTTACTTTTGATTGATTTTTTCCGCGAGAACCATTCTCGCCCAAGCGGACATTGAAAGTCCTGCCTTGTTTGCTTCATTCTCGACCGCTTCTTTTTGAGCATCGGTCAAGAGAATAGCAAGCGTGTTTCCTCTTATCTCATCACGATTAGCCTTTGGCGTTTTCATCCATTCACCTCCCTTGCTAAAAACTCCGTCCAATCATATATATCATCGAATATATATTCTTTTAATTGGCTATAAAACGCGGTTCTAAAAGTTTCTTTATCCTCTTGAACCTTTGCATTGAAAATGGATATAAGCGTATTGTCAAAATCTTTGTTTTCGTCGTCTGAAACTCTGTCGGCAACTTGCCAATACCAAACCAAAAAGAAATCTCTTAATATTTTCATATCTATAAGATATTTTAAAGCGGTTTCATATTCAAAATCTTTCTTCGCACAACCGCCACAAATCCCATTTATCAAATCTTCTTCACGGAAATATTCTCCACAAATAGGGCATTTGTGCGCTTCTTCTAATGCACCGTAACAATAAGGGCATCCTTCCATTTGTTCACCGTGAGGCTCTGCCCACTTTTCGATTTGGTGTTCCTCAATCAATTTCCCACATTCGACGCAAAAATACATTTTTATACCTCACTTTCCATATTCGTTTCGACCTTGACCGCTATAATCAATCAAGCCTTCATCAACCATTTCGTTTGCCAACTTGCCCTTGCCTGTCAGCAAAAACGCAAACCAATTCAAGATGTTTTTCAAGATTTTCATTTTATGCCTCCTCATTTTCAAGAACAATATCAACATATTTTGCGATTATAGGATATAATTCATCAATAAAATCATTACAAAGTTTGGTTTTCTCGCAATCCAATTCACTTATTTTCTGGGATTTTATGGACAATCGTTTCCCATCTAATTTTACGCCAAAAACAAGCATTGTCAATGTTCTTAATGCATTTGTGAAATTCTCTTTTGCCAATCCATCATAATATTTATATTTACCATTTGAATATTCTCTGTACTTGTCAAACCTTAATCCGCGGTATCTTTCATATTGTTTTAGACCCTTTTTGGCTTCACTCAATTTTTCTTCAAGCATTCTTATTTCTTCTTGTTTGCTTAAAATCATCTGTTCCGTGTATCCCATTTTTTATACCTCATTCTTTCTTTTTTTGAGCCTTTCTCTTGCTCTGTGCCTATATTATAACACACTTTCACGCCATTGTCAATAGGTTTTTACAAACTTTTTCAAATTTTTTTGAAATATTTTTGCAACAAAAAAAGATAACCGCCCTGCTACCAACTGAACGGTTATCTTTAATCATTCACTAGGAAGCAACCGTCGCCGGTGTTCCTTATCTATATTATATCACAAAATAAAAGATTTGTCAACAAAAAGAGCGACAGATTTCTCCATCGCCCCAAAAATTATTTATTCAATTTTTCTATCATTGAATGGTAAATTTTTCTTTCTGCCTCGTTCTGCGTACTTGCATACACTGAACGGCAAAACTCCAAAATCTCCACCATCAATTTTTGTAAATTTGCGGTGTTGTGTTCGTCTTTGTACTTTTGTAAAGCGGGGAAGATGTCAAGCTCGCTGTTATCATTCGTTTGTTTTCCGAGTGGTTTATCTTCAAATTCTTTCGACTTTGCACCGCCGTTTGTTTGGGTTAGTCCCTTTCCAACTCTCTCATACACTTTTTGAGAGCCTCGCGTTCCTTTGGGCTTGCATCCTCCATCATTTCGCCAAGCATCATCATCATATCGTCCTTCGCGCGAGAATAGCCGTCATCATAAGATGAGTCTCTTTCATAAGAGCCACCCTCGGAAGAATATCTGCCCATAGAGTCACGCTTTGCATTTCTGCCTCTGCCTCGTGCCTCTGAACGTCCGCTATCGTATGAGCCTCTCGCAGTCCACATTCCACCCTCATCGTCGTAGCTACTGCCGCCGCCCTCTTCGAGCATTTCGATTTTATCAATATTCTTGATAGTATCAGTCAGCTTGTGGACGATGTCGAGTGAGCCTGCAGATAGTTCACCTTTCTTTCCAATTTTTTCAAGCTCTTCGCAGAGCATTTCTTTGATTTCTTCAAGATATTTCATTATTATGCCACCCTTTCAAAGATAATATTTGCGTTTGCAATGTCAATTGCCGTTGTATCGCTTGCGTTTTCAACGCTGACAGTTATGCAACATCCGCAAGGGATGTCAATAAATGTTGAAATTGACACGTTAAAAAAGTCACCTATTGCCGCAGGTGTTACTGTTGCAGTTGCATTGCCGAGAGTTTCACCGTTGATTGTTAATGCAACGCTGATAGGCTCGACTGTGCCGCCAGTAGCAATAGCGATATTTCCGTTAAATGTCACACGATAAGCTGATTTACAGCCGCAGTTCGAGCCTTTAACAAAAAAAATACCTGAATTGCTTCTATGCTGTATTAAGCCTTTGCGGCATCTTCTTTCACCGTCTGTAAACTGCACGTTTTCATCAACAGCAACAGTCTGTACCGGGATAAAACTATATTCTGCCATATTACGCCTCCTCTTTTAATTCTGAAATTACATTTGGTTTGTTACACAAACCCATTCCCATGCTTTTTACGAGTAAATCTGTATAATCCATATCAGCGGTTTTAATTCTGGACAATACTTCAACTGTTTCAGAAAGAGTTTTTAAATCAAAAATAGTTAATTTTGATTTATCAATGCTTGATACAGTATCAACAAGCTGTTGCTTTAATTCTTTTATTGTAATTTTGCTCATTTAAATGCTCCTTTCAAAAAAAGCGGCAGGGAATGGCTACCCTACCGCTATAATTAACAGTATCGGAATAACCGACCATTCCATTTAGGAAAGCTGTTTATATATTAATAATTGCCGCATCCGCAGCCGCTATTTGCGTACTGCACCTGACCGCAACAGTTTGTTGGAAATGATACAGGCTGAGGAGGCTGAACAACGTATGCAGGTGTCGGGCAGTCTGCGCCTAATCTACGGATTAATTCGGCAGTCTGCGCCTGCTGATTAGCTGTGATAAACGAATTCTGAGCTGTCTGAGAAGCCTGGAAGCGAAGAGCAAGATTTTCAGACTGGAGCGTATCAATCTTGTCTTTAACAAGGAAGTCGAGGACTGCTCTGCTGTTAGCGTTCGCATTGTCGATGATATCTCTTGTTGTGTTCTGGATTGTATTCTGCAGAGCACAAGTATTAGCCTGATTTTCGTAGGCAACTCTGTCAATTGCTCGCTGAGTATCACAGCAACATTTATCAATGCTGTGCTGGATGCCATTAAAGCCACCCTGAATATTATAGCCGAGCGTGCAAACTGCATTGTCAACGCCTGCAAAGCCCTGTAAAAGCGCTGTGTTTACGCCGTTGAATCCCTGACAAAGTGTTTGCTGAATCCCTGCCTGACCGAGTGCAAGGTCGTTAAGATTTCCGAGGACTGCGGCGTTGTTAAAGCCTGCCGCAAGGTCTGCCTGTGTAGCACAAGGAGAGCAACCACAGCCGCAACCGCCTGAACGACCGCTGTCAATCACGATAGGCTGAGCATAGCCGCCGCCTCCGCCGCCATTCTGACCACCAAAGCCACCATAACCGCCACGACCGCCAAAGCCGAAGAGCAGGAGGATGATAATCCACCAAGCACCGTTTCCACCAAACATATCATCACCGTTTGAACGGCTGTTATTGCCGCCGCATACTGCCGCAAGGTCAGCAGGTGACATTTCTGATGTTGTTAAACTCATTGTTTTTTATTCCTTTCGTAAAATAATATATTGCTATCGGTGCGCACCGAACATAGCCATTATTTGATTTGCTTGCTGCGCAAGACTGTTAAACTGCTGTTGTGACATTTGTCCCGAGTTCAGAAGCTTCTGCACTTCTTCTTTCGGGTCACCTTTAAAACTTTCCTTGAAGTTCTTAAAATCTTCCATAAACTTACCCATTCCGCTGAATTGATTAAAAATTGGATTACTCATTATTGACTACCTCTTTCTTCACTCTCTTAGGCTGTAATGTTTCGATTTTCTCTTCCAGTTCGCTTATTTTAGCTTGTAAAGCCGTCAGTTCTTCCTTGCTGATAAACTTGTCGCCACACTTGCAGACGTGCCCTGCCGTGCGTTCTGCGTGCGTTTCGCGTGCGTTCTGCGTGCGTTCTGTAAAATCAAGTATTCTCATTGACGGAACGCCTGAGCCGTCAGCAGATTTTAAATATATTGTTGCGTTCTCGCTATCCCATAGCGTGACTGTGCTGTTTGGTGCTACTAAATACGCCTTTGCTCCTGCCTCGCCCTGCACCCATATAAAGTCACTTGTCGGCTGTGTAGGCGGAACAATTGGCGGCTGTTGATTAATCATCGGCTGAGGCTGTTGGAATTTATATTGATTTAACATATCAGGCACAGCACCATAATAATTACCATAATAATTCTGATTAGGGTATTGCATTAATCTACCTCCTTGAACCAACAGTATAAAGGTTCTTCTTGTCTACTGTCCCAACTGTCGTATAATACGCCATTTTTTACGCATACAACGTGCGTTTGTAATGCTAAAATATAAACGCCATAGGGATTATCAATGCAGAAATCCTCAACTGTATAGCAATCAGGACATACGCTTTGGAACGTTCTGCGTTTGAATCCGTTATCTTTTAAAAATTCGCCCCATACAGCGTTACTGCTCGGCATATCCGCATTAAGTAATCCTTGCAAGGCTAAGCATATATACGCCTCGTGCCAGTCCATTTTTAAAGCTTTGCTGATTGCTCTAACTGTGCAATCGCCGACGTGTTTGTGTTTCGGATTAGGGTTATAATATTCGTACATACCTTATCCTCCTTGCTTTAATTATGGCATAAAAAAAAGGAGCAGACATTCTCAGTCTGCTCTTGAAATATTTGTATTATATTTTGCCAGTCGGTTTATTTTCTCTTTGATTTCGGTTTTTAGTTTGTTTAATTTACTCGGTGATATGTGCATTTTTTCACATATATTTATATATGTGTATTTTATGTTGTAATCGGGAGCTGTTAAATATCGGAATAAATCCGCTTGCTCAGCGTTAAAATTGGCGTTGTTTAAAATATAATCGATTTCTGGTTTTATTAATGATTGAAAATATTTCATTTTATATCACCTCAGATTAATGATAACATATATATATTATTGTGTAAATACTTTCGACAAATGTGTATAAAATTCGACATATGATTTGTGCAAAGTGTAGAAATATACTCATTGAGCATAAAATTATTAAAAACCTATTGACAAATATGCTCAATGGGTATATAATAAAGACAGAAAGAAACACAGAGGGCGCCGAAAGGCAAGGAGGAAATATTATGATGAATAAACAGTTTGCATCTAAACAGGAAATTCAGAATTTTTTACACGATTACTGTGTAGAACTTGAAAGCAAAAAAACCGAAGAAGAAAAAAACATTTTCTTTCAATTCGGAGTTGTTAGAGTTGACGCTTATCTTCCGACCACAGAAGATAAAGTTAGAGCTATCAAAGAATCAGGTTACAATCTCGATAATTTTAAAACTGACGCACACTTCGATCAGGAATGGATAGAGATTTATAAAAAGGTTTGATTAACCGTTTGAAACTAATATAAATAGTCGAAAGGCAGAAAGATTATGGAGGTATTATTATGATGATTATTAAGAACAGAGAAGAAATTATTGAACAATTACAGGATATGCTTATGCAGTTTGCAAAGGACATGAACGAATATCAGACGGACGTGTATCTGTATTATAACGAAGAAGAACAAACAGCAGAACTTGATACATTTGTAAATGTAGGTGGAAATTCATGGAGAAATGATGAGCATTACACTATATATAGTGACAAACAGCATTTTGAAAACGTAATAGAATGTTTTGATGAGCTTGAAGATGTATTATCAGCAGCGTCAGGATATGATAAAGAGAATGAACAGGCAATTAGACAGGATATTATAAAGCACGTTGCAGAAATTGACGGAGTAGATATTAGCGAAGCCTATGTTACTGATATAGATATTAAAGATTACATAAAACATCACGATGAATTATTTGAGAATGTATGCAATGCATATAATGATTATGTAGATGAAACCGCATCTGATTATTATGCACAAGCAGAAGAAATTATCAGCAGATTTGAAAGAGAGAATTAAGGGTGGATTTTTCCACCTAATAAAACCACGATTTTAGAACGTTACATACATTGGTACAAAGTAAAGCAACACGCCGAGCGGGGCGGCTAAGCTCCGCAGAAAGTGAGGATATTATGAAAAAAGTTAGTTATTGGGGAAAGCCTAAACACAATGTTAGCGTCAATTTATACACGTTGTATGTGGGGACACAAAAAGGAAGCCGTCAGAAATGGGCAGGCGAATGTTCTGAAAGAGTAGAAATAGACAATCGCTTAAATCGTTATTTTGAAAATAATGATTATGTTTCTGCAAAAATAGTTTGCAAATATAAACAAGGGCAATACATTGAATACATTAAATATTGTAAGGTGATATAATATGACAATCAAACAACTCAGACAGCAAGCAGGAATGACTATTAAAGCGTTTTCAGATTATTTTGAAATTCCATACAGAACAGTGCATAATTGGGATAACGGAGAGCGAAAATGCCCTGAATATTTAATAAAGCTTATGGAATATAAATTAAATGTCGAAAAAAATAAAGGGGAGCATTAAGCTCCCCTGTTTTTTATTTCTTCGGTATTTTCAACTTCTGACCGACGTATATAATATCTCGGTCAAGTCCGTTCATCGTCATTATTTCTGTGTATCGGCTGCCATTACCGAGATATTTTAATGCTATCCCCCAAAGCGTGTCACCACGAACAACTGTGTGTGTTGCTATATTTGGAGTATATCCGTCGTTATAAATGCCTTTAGCGTTTGGAATTTTAAGCAACTTTGAAACGTCTTTAACTCTTGCCTTAATTCCTCCGGGTCTACAGCATATATGCAGGTGCGAGCCTGTTGAATGCCCTGTATTGCCCTCTATGCCGATAATGTCGGTAACTCGGACAATGTCGCCCTTGTTTACAAGTATTTTCGATAAATGTCCATAATACCAAATATCACCGTTTTCAGCTCTGACTTTGACGTACTGACCGAAACCCTGTTTTTTGTTTTTGGAATTTTCCCAACCTGTGAAAATGACATTGCCTGCAACAACGCAATGGATATTTTTGCTGTCAATTCCGACTAAATCTAATCCGTCGTGCTTTTCAGGTCCTTTGAATTCCTGTGAAACTCGGAAATTTCCCATATATGGCGCGTTCATTTATTTTTCCTCCTTGCTGTTTTTCTGATATTGAGTGCCGAAATAAAATGATATTACGACCGTGAACACGGTCAAAAATTGCTCTGCTGATATTCTGCCCTGTACAGATAGGACAGAAAAAACGCCAGTCAAGGCAATTGTTACTAAAGATTTAACATCAATAAGATTACAGATTTTTTTCAGCATATAATTAACTCCCCTTATGATAAGCTTCAAGGTCAGCGAGCCTGTGATTAACAACTCTGATTTGTTCCTCGACTACTGGCATTCGCCTTGCAAAACCGTTATGTTCTCGAACTTCTCTTGTTAGCTCTTCAATTTTGGTGCTATTTACTGCCTGCGTTGTTTCAAGCTGGTGCATTATTTTGTTGTTTGAGTGCTTTTGATTTGCTAAAACGCCTATCAATGTTATTATGCTTGCAACGACAGAAGTGCCTGCACCGATAATTGCTGTTGTGATTTCGTGATTCATGTCCGATAATCTCCTTATAAAAGCATTATTTTATTCTGTCTGTGTCTGTGCTAAAGCCGTTTCAAGTGCTGCTAAACGGTCAAAAACGTCGCCACCAGTTAAATCAAGTTCAACCGATTTATAACCCTCTGGAATTTCTGCTGTCGAAAAATCGGATGCAATAAATACACTGTTATTAAACGTGCTGACAGTTGGTGTCATTGATTCACACCATACCGATACATTTACTGGATTTTCTGTTGTGCTATTATAATAGATGTCGATATAACAAGGTCTATTATGTGGCGATGTTTCATGGTAAACTAATCTAATTTTATTTATCATCTGCACACTAACTAATTTGTGTAACTGATTAAATTTATCTTTAGCATGACCGAAATTGAATAATATTGTATGACTTTCGGATAACCTGTCTTGATACGCACGATTAATCATTATTATTCCGCTTCGTACTGTTTGTTTGACGTTGGCTGTGAAAATCCTATACCAACCAATACCCGATATTGATTCTGACCTTCGACTACCTATTCTTATGGAATTTTTTTCGATATCATTCTTTGCACTTAAAATATCGCTTTTATTAGCGTCAATTTCCGTCTGCATTTCATCATGCATTGCATCAATTTCGTCCTTATTATACGCATTAACGCCTAATTTAATCCACTGGAGCGTTCCATCGTATTCTCCCCACGCGTATTCATTGCCGTCTGCTGTCGTTCCTGTTTCGCCTTGATATTTAACGCTATATGTGTCACCTAACTCGTTGTTTGCTGTCGGTAAATCCTTGTAATAATTTACAGCACCGCGATAAACTAAGCCGTTTGGGAGTGCTTCGATTGCCTGAGCTATCGCATTATTAGCCTGCTCCACGCTGTATGTTTCAGACTTTAAATAGCGATTGCCAAATTCTCGGTCAATTATATCTGAATTTTCGTTGATGTCTGCAATATCTGCAGGCTCACTGTATGCAGGTTTTTTTAGTCCTATATTGTCGGTATAAAGCATTAAGTTTCTCCTTTCAGGTTCTTCCAAACCATAGTTTTAATTTCGCCCCATCTTTTTCGCTTTGCATATTTCCATTCACCAAGCAACAGCGTTTCAAACTCTTTGAGCTGAGAGAGCATATATGTATCAGATGACGTTATTATATCATTTGCAAACTTTGACGGCCTTGTTAAACTGCGCTCATTATTGCCAAACGTCAACTCTATAACTTCGCCTTTAATGCCGTCAACAACACGTTTAATTATTTTCTGATCTGTATATATCCCTAAACGTTCATCAAATATCTTGCCAGTATCTCCGTTGTTATATTTGAAATGATTAATAAATTCTGCGAAATCAGGATTATTTCTTAAATCCTTAATGCGCATTGTGTATTTAACGTATGGCTGATAAACTGTGCTAAAATAATCAATTGTATCTCTTGCAAGCTTATCAGGATCGGGCTCGTTATAGCGAAACGTTACAGACCTTGTAACATGGTGAGCAAATCGCCCGATTGTTGTGCTTGAATCGTATGATACTGCGAACTCATTACCAAACGTGTCGCGTCCTGTAAGATGCGTGCAGAAATCAGAATAATCAACTTCTCTGTTTATCCCGATAAGGTTCAAACCTACACGAATATCAAACGCATTCGGTTTACTATCCTCTTTGCGCTGTAATATAGAATAATAAAAATTATCGCGATACAGTTCACCGCCTGATATGGATAATAACGACGTTTTTTTATTTCCCATAATAGCTTCGACAGGAGTGCAAGCATCCAAATCAGCCGAATAATTTACAGGCATATTCGAGAAACCGCCGAATGTGTATTCGTGAAGTCCTGTACCTTCATGCTTAACTGTAACTGCATCAATGCGGTTAAGAGCTTCAAGGACTGTTTTAGCCTCAATGTGAGCTTTATATATATATCTGTCGTTTAACTGATAAAATATATGGCGCATATAGGCTGTAAGCTTGCCCTTGCCACCCTCATAGCTATGTACTACCTTATAGATAGTAAATAACTGCGTGCCGATTTTAACAATATTCAGCTCAATAATTGATTGCCATACTCCGTCATTATCAATCGGATGTTCAAGTATTGCCTCATATTTGCCGTTTAATTCCTCCGTCACTTTGCACGATGTCGGATGTAATATGCGGATGCCGTTTGTGTTAAATTCGCCCTGACGTGTCGTGATATCATAAACTGTGATTTGATTATCGTCATTTGTTTCTTTGTGAAAATCAGGGATTAACTGTGCTATACGACGTGTATATGCTGTTTTGAAATTTTCATCAACATACCATACCGCCGTCGGATATAATATGTTTTCACTTGGCATCGGTAGAAAATCAGTATTTGTTAATCCGTTATTTGATAATATCCACGCCATAATCAGCCTCCAGTCAAGAAACCGATAGAGGTTAAATAGCCTGCGTCGTTAAGCTGTGCAGAGGTTACCGGGATTAACTCTGGCGGAATAGGTGCAGCGCATAAGTCTTTATTGATTAAGTTTTTTTGCCCTGCAAGTTCTGAGCGAATATCAATTGCGGCTTCTGCAGGAATTTCAGCTTTAATTACAGAGTGACCGTAATCAACACCAAATGCAGGAGCGTACGCCATACTCAAACCGCCTTTGAGTTTGCCACTTATGCGGCTATTTCTTGCACTGAATGATGTTTGCTCTGTGCAATTTAAAATCATATCGCAATCATCAAACGAAACATTAACAGCACCGCCACTGACAATACGGTTTGCTTTAAATCTAAATGAGCATTTTTCAAATAATTCTCTGCCACCTGTGAAAGCAATGCTTTCAAAATCTCCCTTACACTCTCCTGAAAATCCGCAACGCACGAATTTATTTGAAGTAGCAGTATAAAATAAATCACCGTAAGGTGCATATATACCGAGCATATTCAAGTCGTATATATCACCTGATTTGCTGATTGCATCTGTAATATACAAGCCTTTAAGCGTCAACCCGTTGCCTTGTATTTCTTTGCAGTTAATCTGTAAATCCGAAATTGTTTCATCTGATAAATCCCATACCTCAGGAGGACAAATGACAGTATTTTCGGAAGCTGAAACAGCCTCTTTGAATTCTTCCCATTTTGTTACTATTACTTCTGCCATTATAGCCACCTCTCATTTGTCTGAAATCTTGTTGATGTTATATCGCCGAAAAATGATATTTCATTATCGCCGTAATGTAATTTAGGAAATACGCCCTGTGTTCGATAATTAATAAGTTGATTTCCGATGTATGCAATTTTTCGCGAACAGTCAATTATAACCGTTTCATCGACTGTCATATCGTTTATTTTAAACGAGTATGTGCCAACTTCAAGTTGCACGTTTCCTGCGCCTTTAACTTCGATTAACGGTTCTCCGTAGTGCGTGCCATAGTATTTTATATTGCCGCTTTCGTCTGGCTCTACCCATTGACCGATGCCGTCGACGGAATATCGGAAAGGCTCACACACAAAGCTTATATTTAGTCTATGCTTGCCTCTTACAACGTGTGAAGGTATTAACCCTTTGACTTCCTTAACTTTAAAATAATAGCCGTCTAAGCGGCTGATTTCAAGCGTTTTGGCATTAACAATATAGTTATTGATATCGTTTATATCATCATAGCCGCCGTCGAAAATATACGCCGATACAGTTATGGTAATATCATCATAACCGCCGTCAGCGTATGTCTTATCTTGGTCTGCACCTACGTTATAGCGATTATAGCGTGTAGCAGGCAGAGGCGGCAGAGGCGGCGTATCGACATATAAATTAAATGTGTCAGATTTAACGCCGTTTATTTTAATCCAGTCAGGTGATGTTATTCTCATTAAAACGTGCCTCCGTATGCTATGTTATCGCTGATTTCAAGGTTTTTCAAAACCTCGCTGACCTTTTCAGCAAATCTGTAACTGTCGTAGTCATTTGAAATCTGCATGCCCTCAACGTTAATATTGATAGTATTGCCGCCGCCCGATGCAGATACTGACGAAGTAGGAGCAGGCACATCAACCGCAGATGTGTTGATTTTACCGAGAGAAGCATTAAACTGGTCTGTTATCAGGTTTTCATTTTCTTTGATGCCTTGTGCGAAAAGCTCCATCATGTCAGGTGCGTATGTATGAAAGTTTGAGAGAGGACCTTCGTCAGGCTCTGAGAAGCCGATAAAATCCTTGACTGTTGAAGCAATACCTGAAACTGTGTCTTTTAAATCTCCGATTTTTGATTTAATACCGCTGATAAAGTTATCAATCAAATCTTTGCCCCATGTCACAGCATTCGATGCAAGAGATTTAATACCATCCCAAACCTTATTGATTATATCCTCGCCTGATGATACGAGGTCGCCGAATAGTGAAGCGATACCGTCTTTGATTTTACCGACGATGTCTGCGCCTGCATCGAAAATTTTAAACAGATTATCGCCGATAAATGAAACCAATTTTCCGATAATCTCGACAGCCGCAGAGAGCAATTTTGGGGCATTTTCGCAGATTGCAGTCACTAAATTTCCGACAATAGTCGGCGCACTCTCTATCAGTATCGGAAGTGATGCGATTATACCATCCGCCAATGCCATAAGTACTGCAATAGCCGCATCTACCAATGTGCTGAGCGTGTCAGGCTGTGTTAGTGTTTCTACTATCTGAGTGATTATTGATACGATTTGAGGTATCATTGTCGGCAGATTCTGAGTTAATCCGTCAGCCAATGTAGTGATTATCTGCAAAGCTGTATCCAGCAACATCGGGAGGTTCTCGAGTAATGATGTAGCCAGTTTTTCGATAACTGTGAAAGCCGAAGTAACCAAAGAAGAGGCATTATCAATTAACCCTTGTCCAAGCATCTCAATTAACATCATTGCCGTATCTATGATAACATCGAGGTTATCAATTAATCCGCTTCCGATTGTAGAAATAATAGAAACCGCCGCCGTTAGCAGTCCCGGTAAATTCTGATTTATAATTTTTGGAATTTCCTGAACTATAACTGGCAATAGCTGATTTATGAGCTGATTTACACCGTTTAGAGCTTTAGTTATAGCAGGCGTTATATTTTTTGCCACGGCCGAAACTGATTTCACAAAATTGTCAATTAGCGTTTCAATGTCTGCTTCATCATCGGCAATACCAGTCGCAAGATTTTCCCAAGCTGACTTCATAGAGGCGAGAGAGCCTGTTATTGTTCCCTCAGCTTCTTTTGCTGTCGCACCTGCAATCCCCATTTTTTCTTGTGTAATATGGATCGCTTCAATAATTTTGTCAAACGACACTTCGTTTATGTTTTTAGCAGTTGCTTTAAAAGTTGCGCCCATAACGCCTGAATCGTTAATAAGACGTGCCATTTCCGAAGCTGTACCGCCATAGCCTAATTTGAGATTATCAAGCATGGTGTAATTCTGCTTAGCAAAACCTTGATATGCATTTTGAATAGATTCCATTGAGGAACCCATTTTATTTGCGTTATCAGCCATATCAACAATTGCTTTATCGGCATATTCGGCGGCTTTTTTTGTATCTCCACTTAACCCTGCTATCAACGAAGCAGAGAAGCTTGTTACTGTTTCCATATATTCATTTGCGGATAAACCTGCGTTTTTATACGCCTCATCCGCATTGTTTTGAACGATTCTTGCCCCTGCTGTTAAACTGCTCCATTCTTCAAATGCTTCTTGTGCCGTTTTTCCAACTGATTTAGCATATTCTTCCAAAGATAATTCAGTCTTGTTAAATAATGTTTCTACGCCGCCAACCAACTGTTCATATTCCGCATAACTATCAACTGACATCTTAGTTAATGCCGCTACGCCTGCAGATGCAACACCGACAGCGGCAGTTCCTACCTTAGCAATGCCGCTTACTGCAGATTTAACCTTGCCACCTACACTTGACAAGCCGCTTTCAAGAGCAGAGCTGTCAAGTGATATCTTAGCCGCTAATTCAAATACATTCATTCGTTCTCCTTTCTGCCAAATATATGGTTGCAAATATCGTCAACAATTTCTTCGGCTGTTTTTGTTTCTTCGTCTTTCGGATTGATAATGTCATAATAACGGACTGTAAGGCATTTGCTTTCACCCATAGCTTTTATAGCGTCGGTCATATATATGCGATATATCAATTCTTCATTATATTTCTGCCATTGTTCTTGAACGTGTTGTGCGATATAATCAGCGCCGAATAAATCAAGCAAATCAAGGCGTATAGTGCCGAGAAATTCGCCGTATTTTATAGCTCCTATCTCACCAGTTTGGTAAAAAAATCAATCACCTTAGTGTCAGAAATTAAGTCAAGCGCCGCACCCATAAGCTCTGCACCTGTGCATTTTTCGACTTCCTCAGGAGTTAAAAAGCACATTTCGCCGATTATAGCAAGTGTATCATCAACATTTTTTTCAAGCATAACGTCAAGGATATCAGAGAGATTTTTTCTGCCCTGTTCTCTCAGCATCTCTGCACGTTCTTCCTTGCTTTCATTGCCTGTAAAATTAGGCACATTTTTTCTGATTTTCGCAATATCGCAATCTTTATAGTATTTTTCAAGCTTTTTTCTCAGCTTATTACAGCAGATAAAAAACTCTCTTGCTGTACAGTTTGCTAATGTTTTTGTTATCATAATATATTCTCCTACAAAAAAACGCCCTGCAGTTAAGCAGGGCATTAAATTTTATTATTCTCCGTCAGTATTACCCGGCTCCTGTGCAGGTGTTTGACCGCCGTTGTCTGTATTAGCTGTGCCACTTGTTGTAGCAACGTCACTTGACGGCTTGATATAGTAAGTGATAGGCACTTTGTGTATATCTTCAATAGATGAATACGCAGTATAAGTAAAACTTGAATTGCTTTTATCTTTTCCTGCAGATTGGAACGCAAACGATGACGAAAGCATATTATCAAGTTTAATTGCTATCCATCCATTAGTATTTCCATACTTCGTTAAATACCAAAGCGTTTTAAAATCATTTGCATTAATATCTGTTCTTGGAGTAACTGTAATAAGACCGCTCTCATCAGTTATCATATCAGCAGCACCAAGTTGTGACGTGATGCTCTCGGCTGTAAACGATATTGCTGTACCTGATAACTCAACAGTCCAACGGTCAATCTCGACAAGTTCCTTTAAGCCTGTCACGGCGTTGTCGATTCCGTCAGCAAGGTCTACTGTTTCATAGCTTGCTGATACCGAAACGCCGCCGCTTGTCGCAAACAGGATGTTGCTTCTTAATTCTGCTTCTGCATCCTCTGCCGCTACATCAAATGTAACAGGGTCGAATTCTGTAAGAATCACACCATCGCCAGTACTTAAGTTCTTTCTTATATCCTCTGGTAATGTAGCAATAACTTTATTTGTTGCCATTTTTCACACTCCTTAATTAAGTGTTATAAACTCAATTTCTAAACTGATTACTTTACGCTTGATTTTATCATCTGACGGATCACCCATTGATTGAGCAAACGGAGAGCCTTTAAAAATATAAATGCATCCGTCATCACAATCAATAGTTTCTCCACCACGCCCAATTTTTTGAGCGATATACTCAGTTTTCGCGTTAATCGCAGACCATAAGTCTGAACGATACCAAAGAGAAAAATCAACCTGCAGGCGTTCTCCGAAGCTATCCGTTGTTAACGGATATGTTAAGTAAGGGAATTTAGCACCGACAGGGACTGAGTTTTCTTCATACGCTGTAAGTCCAAAATCTTCAAAGAATTTCTGTATTGCCGCCGCTTTCGTCATGTTGGAAGCTCCCATTCCTCAGCAGAAACACGCCTGAACTCGAACGATGCCGTTTTCGGTGTTCGTCTGTCGTTTCCGTCTGATGTTATACGGAATATTTTTCCATCCTCTAAACGCTTGATAACATCGTGATACTGCAAGTTTACGGATAGCGGAGTAGTAACCATATACACTGATTTAACGCCTTGTGCTTGTGCTGCTTTGGCGTTTAACGTGTTGTTGTACGTTATAGCCGCTTTAATTACTGCACCGGGATTGTATTCAGTTTCAAACCCACTCTCGCCGTCAGGTATACTTGTTTTATCCATAATCTGGCAATCTTCCATCTGCTCTATAAATAAACTCATAAGATACTCAATCTCCTATACGAATTTATTTCACTTGCAAACTGTGATTTCCACGATGTTTTTTTATCGGCAGATTTGCTATAAGAATAGCCGTCAAAACTTTCAGAAGTGTAAGGTGAATTTAATATTGTGGAATATTTCTGCTCCCATTCGCTGATTTTATCGACTAAATCAATGACATCAGGAGGGACAGCCATTCCCCATATAGCGCCCTTGAAATCTTCGGGAATTAACTTCCCAAGTTCGTCAGGATGATTCTTATGTACGCCATCATTGAACTTTGAACCTACTATGCGAAAATACTGATTTTCTGAGATAAAATCAGGCAGTGCGATACCGCCTGAAATTATCGAGAAATTCCCACATTGAATATCAACTTCAAAGAAATTTCTTGTTTCAAGACAAAATTTATATAAATTCATTGCATCGCACCCCCCTTATTAGAGATTATTAATTATAATCTCGTAAATGTCAGCCTTTAGCATACTACTGTCAACACCATCGATGCCGTTTTCTTCTGCAAATGCCAATAATTCAGCCTTTGTCATTGAAGATAAATCAACATCATTGGTCGGCTTTATTGACAGTGGGGTTATTCCCCCTGTTCTTCTCCGCCAGCATCTTCTCCGCCAGCATCTTCTCCGCCAGCATCTTCTCCGCCAGCATCGCCGATAGTACCGCTTACTACACCGTCAGCGTAATCAACAAGGTACTGGATGCCACTCATAATAAGTGATTCAAGCTGTGCTCTTTCATTGTTCTGATAGCCTGAATTGATACCAACAAGACCAGTTTCGTCGGCAGTAAGCTTGAATGCACCTGCAAGTTCACCATTCATTGTGAGATAATACATTACAAGATTCTGCTTTGCAGTAGCCTTAAATGTGCCTTTTGTAATCTTAGATGATGCGATTACCGTGCCAAGACCTAAAAAGCTTTCAACATAATTCATACCAAAGGCAGTCTGTGTTGTTATCTGAGCTGTGCCGAGATATGTTGCGATATCCTGAGGGTTTACAAAATAAACCATTTCAACAGCATCATCTTCAAACAGTGTCTGTGCCTGTCCCCAAGCTTCAGCAAGTGCAGCTTGAAGTGTTGCACCTGTTACAGATGTACCAGTTAAACTGTTGATGAAATTAAAAAGCTTTGTACGAATGCTGCTCTGTACATCTCTGAGAAGTGCAGCATCTGTGTCATTTACAGCAGCGTCATAACCTGATTTCTTAATAGCTTCGGCAGAAACACCTTTTCTCCATTTATCGAGTGTAATTTCGCCAACTGGCGTCTTTGTTGTTTCATACTGTGAAAGTGGGATAATTTCACCTTCTGCAACGCTTCCATCTTGAAGTGTGCCAGTTGTCGTGTATGTGTAAAGAGTTGTACCTTCTTCAAGAGGGATTCTTCTTGTTACTCCAAGAACTTCATTAAGTTTGCCGATTGCGTTAAAAGAAAACTGGCTTACAAAATCAGCTTCTCTTACTTTTTTCATCTGCTCAACTGTGATAAGGTTTGTTTCAGCAGCCATTTTTTATTCCTCCTTAGATTCCGAATAATGATGGATTTTTAGCAATCTCAGCTTGTCTTGTCTGAGTATCTTTAATTGCTAAAATTTCTTCTTTTGTTTTAGTGCCTATGCCTATGCTGTTACTATTCTTAGCAGGCGGCGGTGTGTTTGAGCCTTCACGGCTCTTTGTGAGCTTGTAATCCGACCATTCTTCCTGGACTGATTTAATATGCTCGGATGCATCTTTAAGCTTTCCGTTTTCGTCAAGCTCGATTTTATTCCATTCCGCATATTTGACAGCCTTTGCGATGCCTTTATCATCGAGGACATCTGCAAGCATTTCACGATAAGCTTTTTCTTTAGCTGTTCGTTCTTCCTTGCTCTTAATTTCGGCTTTATAGTCATCAAACTCTTTTTTTAGCTTGTCGTACTTTTCAGAATTGCCGCCGTTCTTTTCGGCTTCTGATTTGTACTTATCACGTTCCTTTGTGATTTCGTCGACTTTCTCAGCGTCAGCCTTATACTTGTCACGTTCAGTCTTTAAGCCGTCTGTGACTTCTGTATGTGCCGAGATGATTTCGTCGATTTTGTCAGCTTCAATTCCTAAAGCTGATAAGAATTTTCTTGTAAGTGCCATGCTTAACTCCTTTGCTTCGGTCTGCATTACTTTGCAGATTAGTTTTGTATAAACAGAATAAACGCTTAATGCTTCAAGCGTTTTTCAGTTCATCTTGTATGATTTTTTTGTATTCATCGGCGTGTTTCTCTGCCGCAGGTCTGATATAAGGCTGAGCAGGAACGTGCGCTCCGTTGGTTGCTATATGCCCCATTTCGACATATGCCGCATATTCGACGTTTGTGCCGATGTAAACAGCTTCATTATCGTCATTCGGTGCTGTACCTCGATAACTCCCCGACATTCCACCAGAATCAGAGCTGTATGAAGAAATGTTCGGACTTTTGCCGCTTAATGCATACGTCAAACTGTTTCTTAATAAGCCAGTATCAACCGCGCATTCAAGCTTTGCATAATTAACCGCTTGCATTCCGCATTTTTCCAAAGCTCTCGGCATTGCTCTACGAATAGCGTCGAGGACTTCCTCGCTGTTATCTGCTATTATTTCTATGTCCATCTTGCCACTCCTTATAGCTCATACTGCCAAGCTTGCTATTTCGGTTATCCTTGATTGATAAATCAATACCTTTAACCTTAGTCAGCAGAGTACATCGGCAGTTCCAAACCTCGTGCTGAGGTCCTGACGGGTCGCCCGGATATGCACAGCCGTTTGAAAATTTCTTATCATTCAACTGTGTTTCTCCGTCAAGCTGTCGGTGCGAATGTCTTGTTCTTCCGTCAAGCGTTGAAGTCGGATCGTAGCCATGTCGTTCTGTGAGCCAAGGAGTTGGGGAAACATGTTGTCTTCCTAAGACCGCTTGGCCTCCGACTTCGCCCGGATATGCACAGCCGTTTGAAAATTTCTTATCATTCAACTGTGTTTCTCCGTCAAGCTGTCGGTGCGAATGTCTTGTTCTTCCGTCAAGCGTTG
>JAZNSH010000097.1:0-12108 GCA_045591115.1 Clostridia bacterium | reverse complement strand
CAAATATGATTATATTTGATTGATATTCAACATCATTGCAATGGAGGTTAGCAAATTTTTATTTAAAAATTTGAAACCAAATCGTAGATTTGGCGTGGAAACTGCATTAAAATGCTGTTTCCACCCTCAACAACCATTATACTATTATTTGAGGTGATTATCTATGAATTATACTTTTGGTTTACAGCTTTATTCTTTAAGAGAGGATACTAAAACCGATCATATTGCCACAATAAAGAAGCTTGCTTCAATGGGTTATAAAAACGTTGAATTTGCAGGCTATTACGGAATGAACGGTAAAGATATGAAAAGTCTTTTAGACGATTTAGGAATGAAGGGTATTTCTTCCCACGTTGGCTATCATCTTTTTACCGATAGTGAGGCATTTAAAAACGAGGTTGAATTTAACCACGCAGTTGAAAACGATACGATCGTGCTTCCCTATTACAGCTTTCCCGATGAGGAAGCAGCAAAGGCTTCGGTAGAAAACATCGGCAAAATGATGGAGGCTTTTAAAAAGGAAGGCTTTAAATTCGGTTATCACAACCACGCCCACGAATTTAAGAAATTCGATTCAGGCAAATGCCCTATGGATTATATCCGCTCAATTGACGGTATAAAATTACAACCTGACGTTTTCTGGGTAAAGACCGCAGGCATTGACCCTATTGAATTTATTAAGGAAAATTCAGGCAGGATTATTTCCGTTCATATGAAAGAATATGGTGCTGATGGCACAAATATTGAGTTTGGCAACGGAATTCTTCCTTGGAAAGAGATTATGAAGGAAGCCGAAAAGGCAGGCTCAACCGTTGGCATAATCGAGCAGGAGCAATATACCTGTGCTCCCCTTGAAAGCGTTAAAATTTGCATTGACAACTTAAATAAAATTTTTAATTAAGGAGATTTTTTACTATGAAACTTGGCGTATTAACAGTTCCCCTTTATGACAGAAGCTTTGAAGATGCCTTAAAATGGCTTGCTGAAAGAGGTGTGCATACTCTTGAGGTAGGTAACGGCGGTTTCCCCGGAAATACACATATGAATCCTGATGATTATTTGGAATTTCCCGAAAGCGTTATGATGCTTAACTCACTTTTAGATAAGTATGATATGAAGATTGCCGCACTTTCCTGCCACGGAAACTGTGTGCATCCCGACAAAGCCGTTGCAAAGAAGTTCCAAGACGATTTTGAGAAAACAGTTTTGATGGCTGAACAGCTTGGCGTTGACACTATCGTTACGTTCTCCGGCTGTCCCGGTGGCTCACCTGAAGATAAAACTCCCAACTGGGTAACCTGCTCATGGCCTGACGATTTTGCAAAGATCCTTGATTATCAGTGGAACGAGGTGCTTATTCCCTATTGGAAAGAGGCAGTTAAGTTTGCAAACGCTCACGGCGTAAAGAAGATCGCTCTTGAAATGCATCCGGGCTTCTGCGTTTATAACACCACCTCACTTCTCCGCCTTCGCGAAGCAGTTGGCGAAACCATCGGTGCTAACTTCGACCCAAGCCACCTTATCTGGCAGGGTATGGAGCCTTGCGAGGCAGTGAAGATGCTTGGCGGTGATGCAATTCACCACGTTCACGCAAAGGATACCTATCTTGATCAGGCAAACATCAAGAAGGCAGGCGTTCTTTCAACGGGACATTATTCCGATGTTTTAAACCGTTCTTGGACCTTCAGAACTGTTGGTTACGGTTTAGATGCAAAAGCTTGGAAGGATTTTGTAAGTATGCTTCGTATGGTTGGCTATGACGGCGTTCTTTCCATCGAGCACGAGGATATGTTTATGTCAGTTGAAGAGGGTCTTGAAAAGGCAATCACATTCTTAAAGGATATTATGTCCTTTGAGCCTATGGGCGAAATGTGGTGGGCATAAGCTAAGTAAAAACAGTATTTTCAGACCGCTGACTTAACTTGGTCAGCGGTCATTTTTTTACCATTGACATCGTTTTCTGTTTTTGATACAATAAATTTAGCGTTTTTTATGAGAGGTGTTTTTATGGATATATGGTGCGCCCCTGCGTCAGCTCAGATTTTCAAGCATACGCGAAAGCATCAGCAGGATTCCCCTATATTTTTATTAAGCTCCGCAAGAAATATGTTTACTTCGTTTCAGATTTGTTTAAGAAACGTGGATACTTCCTTTGATATTTCAAGTGTTGAGTTACCTTGTACTCCCGCAGGCATAAGCTGTGAATATTATTTTACGGATTATATTGTTTTTAACGACGGTGTCCCCTACCCCGATATTATTTCCACCAAGGACTCTGTGCACGTGCTTCGCAATACCACGCAAAGTATTTTTGTGCGCTTTTACGCTTCAGCCGATGCAAATGCGGGCACCTATAAGCTTCCCATAAGCATCAAAACAAGCGAGGGTCTTTTTTCTTCTGCCGTCACCCTAACCGTTTACCCCGTAGCCTTGCCTGAGCCAAAATCATCCCATATTTATCACGAATACTTTTTTGACCCGATGATATTGTGCGCCCCATCAAACGAAATTGACAAAAAGATCATGCCAACGCAGTACCCCTATGAGGCATACTCCGAAAAATTCTGGTCGCTTATGGGTGATTTTGCTAAAAAATTCAGGGAACTTCGTGTAAATTGCCTCCACGTACCCGTATTACGCCTCCTATGCGATGGCGGTTCAAAAAGAATTGATACGGCAAAATGGGATTTTTCGTATGAATTACTTGATAAATTCATTGAGTTTTTTATACTTAACGGCTCCGTCAAAAAGCTTTCAATAAAAGCACTCATCGCTTCCGTTTCGGGAGAAACCATAAATTCAATAGACGAAAACGGCGCTGTGATCGCACTTAACGTCTTTACCCCCGAAGCCGATGCTTGGGCAGAAGCAATTTATGGAGGTATATACTCTCATTTTAAAGAAAAGGGCTGGCTTGATATGCTTCAGATGAGGCTTGAGGACGAGCCGCACTCAAGCGAATATTGGAAATGGGCAAGAGAAAAGTGCAGAGCATTTATGCCACGGATTATCTGTGGAGAGCCCCTTGACACCCACAGCATCGCCCGTGAATTAGAGAACGAATGCGATCAGTACATTCCTCGTATCGAGGTATATGAGGAGGGCAAGGATTATTACCTTGAACGGCAGAAGGCAGGCGATCAGGTCTGGTGCTATTCCTGCTGTTATCCCGAAGCCACCGGTTGGATGAACAAATTCATTGACCTTCCCTGCTTATATTCCCGTTTGATGGCATGGGCTTGCTTCAGTCACGGGATAGAGGGATTTTTGCATTGGGGCTCACATTATTGGAATTCAAAGCTCTACGGGCTTGATCAGGATGCGCGCTTTAAGGGCGACGGCTTTATAGTATATCCTGACGTTGAAAACAACTGCCTCTTACATTCCGCACGCGGTTTTGCGACCTGCGACGGTTTTCAGGATTGGGAGCTTCTTTTAATGCTGAAAAAGGAACATCCCGAGGCGGCAAGCGCTATTTCCCACCGTATTGCAAAGTCCTTTACAGATCTTAGCGCAACGGCTTTAGACGTTGATTCGGCACGCACCGAGCTTCTCACGCTTTTATCCTGATTACTTTTATCTACTCAGTTTTCATTATTTTGCACAAAAAAATTAAGGAGTGAATCATATGCTCATAACCCACAAGGAGCTTGGCCACAAGGCAGGCTTGTTTCAGTTCAAAAAGATTTTTAATATAGATGATCTTCCCCAAAGAGGCGAAATAAAGCTTTTTGCCGATACCAAATACCGCTTATACGTAAACGATAATTTTATTCAGGTTGGTCCCAGCAAAAGAAGCGAGTTTTATTCATATTTTGACACGGTTGATATTCTTAAATATCTTAAAAAAGGTGAAAACGAGATATCCGTTTACGTTTTGCACCTTGATCCTTCTCCCATAAAAGAAGGACGCCAGCACGTTGAAACTATGATTGCAGGCTCTCATTTAGGTCTTGCCGCAGAAATTACCGTAGGTGATGAAATTTATATTACCGACAGTTCTTGGCTTGTTTCGCCTTGCCCCGAACTTGACATTTTGCCTCCCGTCAGAATTCCCTATGGTGCATCAATGGCAGGTATTTTCCAAAAAATTGATTATAATTTGCTTTCAAGAGAATTTACTCCTGCCTATGAGTTCTCACCGTTAAAATCAGAAGGTTCAGATGCATCTTTCACGGAGGTTTATAATTTTTGCGGTGAATCGATGCTTTACCGCTTAAAGCCTTCCCCCATTCCGCCTCTTACCTATAAGGAGGGCGCATTTGTAAACTGCAACGAATTTTCGGGCAAGGATACAACCTTTGTTTTGAACGCAGGCGAGCACTCAACTGCCGCAGTTCAGTTTAAGGTTTCAGGCAAAAAAGGCACAAAGATCACTTTAACCTATGCCGAAGCCTATTGGAAGAAAAATGGAGACGACAAGCCTTATAAAGAGGTTCGCGATGATGAAAGCGGTTTCATCTTTGGCTCAAGTGATGAAATTATTCTTGACGGCACTACACATATTTTTGAAACCTTTTTCTGGCAATGCTTCCGCTTTATTGAAGTTAAAATTGAGGGTGAAGCATTTTTAACAGATATTAAACTTTTCAGGATGCGCTATCCCTTAAATAATGAGGCTTCCTTTGTTTCTTCAGATAAGGATTCTGAAAAAATGTGGGAAATAAGTGTTCGCACATTAAACAACTGTATGCACGATTCCTTTGAGGATTGCCCCTATTACGAGCAGTTACAGTACGCAATGGATTCCCGCTTGCAGGCAATTTTCTTAAGACAGTTGACAGATGATAAACGCCTTATTATAAAGTGTATTGATGATTTTAACGAAGGAAGATTCCCTGACGGAATGATTCCCTGCCGTACACCATCATTAAGAAAACAGCGTATCCCCGGTTTTGGCTTACACTATATTTATATGCTTCACGATCATATGCTCTATGAAAGAAATTCTGATCGCATTAAAGACCTGCTTCCCGTTGCTGACGGCATTTTAAGATATTTTGAAAGAAACATAAATGACAGCGGTGTTGTTGGCCCTTTAGGCGTATGGAGCTACGTTGATTGGGTTTCCACTTGGCACGGTGGCATCCCAACCTTAACCGGAAGCATTGCCGTTTATAATTTTATGCTCATCGTTGCTTACGAAAACGCATATGAAATGGCGCTTTTTTCAGGAAGACGCGGTTTAGCGGAAGAATACAAGGAAAAGGCCGAAAAATTGCGCATCAGCACAAAGAGTTATTTCTATGACGAAAACAAAAAACTGTTTAAGGATTCCGAAGAAAGCGTTTTCAGTATGCACTCACAGATCTGGGCGGTGCTTGCTGACGTTGTTACGGGAAATGAAGCGCGCGACTTGCTTCAGCGCACCTATGACGATAAGGAATTACCAATCTGCTCATATTCAATGATGTTCTTTGTGTTCCGCGCCTATGAAAAGGTCGGTCTTTATCATCTTGCATATAAAATGCTTGATAATTGGCGCGAAATGATTGACTTACACGCAACGACCTGGTTTGAATCTTCGCCCTTAAAATCAAGAAGCGATTGCCACGCTTGGAGCTCACTTCCCATTTACGAATTTTCAGCCTGCATTTTAGGCGTAAAAGTTACAATGGACGGAATTATCATTAAGCCTTACGTTGATGCAAACGATTTCGCTTCGGGCACCGTTATGACGCCTATCGGCAAAATTTCAGTAGATTGGAAAAAAGAAAATGGCACGCTGATGCTAAAAGTCAACGCACCTGAAAAGGTTAAAATCATTTTGCCTGACAACAGCGAGCATTTTGAAAAGGATATTGAATTAAAATGTAAAATTTAAAAGGAGGTATTTTTACCTCCTTTTTTTATACTCTCTTTATACCGTTTACGAAAACGTGCTTAATGTTGATGTTATCATCAAAGATGCAGATATCGGCATCATAGCCTTCTTTAATAAGACCTTTTTTCACCTTTTGGTTCATCATTTTAAGAGGTGAGATCGTTGCCATTTTAACTGCATCGGAAAGAGAAATTCCTGCAGATATCATAGTGCGGATAAGGCGATCGCTTGTTGCGATGCTTCCGCCAAAGGCATTATGAGTTAAAAGCATTGCAACGCCTTTTTCAATAACGACGGGCATTGGCTCTTCCTTTGAGCCAAGATAGCTTTCACCTGAGGTCTGACCTGCGGCACGCATTGAATCGGTTATCAATGCAACGTGATCAGTGCCCTTTGATTTTACTATAAGCTTTAAAAGTGAATCGGGCAAATGGCAACCGTCAGCAATAATTTCAACGTTCATATCGTCAAGATAATAGCCTGCTTCAACAACGCCTGCAACACGAAATCCCTCACGCCTTATAACGCTGCTGCAGCCTGAATAAAAGTGTGTTATGTGGCGGTATCCCCAATCAAAGGCCTTAACGATCGTATCAAAATCAGCATCGGAATGGCCAATACTTAAGGTGATGTTGTTTTTATTGGCAAAATCGGCAAACTCCTTCGCGCCGTCCTTTTCAGGGGCAACGCTCCACCTTTTTATTCTGCCCTGACTTTTCTCATAGAGCATTTTATATTCTTTTTCATTAAACTCCCTGATGTTTTCAGGTCTTTGCGCGCCTGCCTGATTTAAAGATATAAAAGGGCCTTCCATATGCATTCCCAATAAGTTTATGGGAAGGGTTTTATCCTCTTCTGCACGAAGATAATTATCTATCGCTTTTATTGTGCCTTCCGTTCCTGCAGAAAGTGTTGTAGGCATAACGGAGGTTGTGCCGTGCTGAACGTGAAGATTTAAAATGTTTTTATAACTATCCTCTTCATCGTCCATATAGTCGCTTCCGCCACCGCCGTGGGAGTGGATTTCCACAAAGCCGGCAGATATATGCAAATCTGTGCAATCAAGCACTTCATAGTCGGGAGCAGGTTTTTGGGCGTTTACTATTGCTTCTATTTTATTATCCTTAATTAAAAGGTCGGCTTTTCTTATTTCATTTTCAAGAATAAGATTTCCGCCTGAAAGTCTTATTTTTTTCATAATACCTTACTTGCGCTGTCCTTATCAAGGAACATTTTAGCGTTATCGTGCTTTCTTAATGATGTTGCAGGGCACCACTCGCCGATCTTGCCGTTAAGCATATTGAAAACTGCTTCTGCCTTTGTAGGTGCAGGAACGGTGCAGATAAGATATTTTGCGCTCATTAACTGCGGAACGGTTAAGGAAAGTGCAAATTTGGGAACATCATCTAAAGTTTCAAAGCACTTATCGTGAACCTGCTGATTACGGCAAACTTCATCAAGAGTAACCTTTTTGATCTTATAGGGATCGGAAAAATCTGCAACGGGCGGATCGTTAAATGCGATGTGTCCGTTTTCGCCAATGCCCATTAAAACAACGTCAGTAGGATATTCTTCCAAAAGCTTTGAATATTCCTCACAACCTTTTTCGGCATCAAGAGCAGGAATAAGATTTACGCTTTTAAAGGGCTTTTTAGAGAAAATATGCTCCGTTAAATAAGTCGCAAAGGACTGAGGTGAGTTAATATCAAGACCAACGTACTCATCCATATGAAAAGCGTTTATCTTTGTAAAATCAATATCTGATTCTAAAAGATGTGCTAAGGTTTCGTTCTGTGAAGGAGCCGCCGCAAAAACTACGTTAGCATAGCCTTTTTCGGAAATAACCTGATTTATGGCTTCTTCTGCCGCCTTTGCCGCCGCTTTACCCATTTCATCACGTGTTTCAAAAACGAAAGTGGTTAATTTATCTGTTTTAATTTCTTTTATCATATTATTCCTCTCTGATATCTACCCATTTATTTGTTTCCATTGATTTCATAATGGCATCAATGGTAAACACGGGCTTAATAAATTCGTTATATGTAAAAGTCATTTCTCCGCCGTTTAACACGTTATAGAATTCATCAAATTCTTTCTTTGCGGCGCCCTGAAGATCGATCTTTCTGCTTTCCATTCCGCTTGCAAGAGTTGCCGCAATAAAATAAACGTTGGCTTCTTCGGGATAAGTGCCTAAAACGTCAAAGCCGTCATAGCGGAAAATAACGTTTACTGCCATACCGTTTTGAGATGCAAAAACCTTTTTAACATCCTTACCGAAAGCGGTGAGCACAGTTTCAACAAGATGCTGGGAATAGAACCAAAATCCGTCATACATACTATTTGGCTGTATGGGACAGCAAGCAAAACCGCTGCGAAGTGCAGATTTATCTTTATTTATAATATCTTTTATTTCGTTAACCGCCACATCGTGCTTAAGCATTGAACCGCCTGCAAGACGAACACCGTGCTTTTGGCACTCATTCATAAACTCTACCGCCTCAAAAGGATCAGAGGTGATAGGCTTATCAATGAACATAGGGATACCCTTTTCAATATAAGGCTTTGCATATTTATAGTGGTTTGAGCCGTGGCGAGCAGTAACAACGATGCCATCAACCTGACCTACAAGGGAATCATAATTTTCCATTACCGGAACGGAAAAATCCTCGCTTAATTTTTTTGTAACTTCAGCATCGTAGCTATAGATACCTGCAACTTCAACGTCAGGATATTCGCCGTTTTTAATAAAAGTCAAAAATGAGTTGGCGTGGGAATTTTCAACGCCTAAAAATGCAACTTTAAACATATTTTTTCTCCTTAAAATTCTACTGTTAGAGGATTATCGGCATGAACCTGCTCAATATAGTTAATTACCATTGCAGCCTTTTCGGGGGTAACGATCAAGTCTTTACCCTCCATAATTGCACCGTAGAGTTGACGATAGAAGCTGTTTACCGCATCGTGGAATGCATCGCCTTGAACTTCATCCTCAACGGTGATAATATCAAGCTGTTCACCGCAATACATAGGCTTGCCCTCAGGATCTCTGAGGCTCTCCTTGATAACAGGCTTTTCATCAAGTTTTGTGGGATCAATATATTTTAACTGATACTTATTATGATTCATTAAAAGTGTGCCGTACTTGCCGAAAACCTTAATAACGAAATCACCGCCGAAAGCATCAACTGCATTGATTTCAATATCCATAAAGGGTTTATTAGGTGCAGTAAGAATCATTTTGCCGCAATCGTTGGCATCACCGCTTGTAAGATTTCTTGAAAGTGAAGAAAACTCAAGGCGAGTATCCTTATCCCAGCCTAAAAGGTCAAGTGCCTGACCTACGGGGTGAGGACCTGAATTGTATACGCTTCCTGCGCACTTATACTGAAGTGTCTGCCAGTCCCAACGGCGTGCAAAGCCTGAATATTTAAGGTTTACCTGATAAACCTCACCGATAATTCCGCTTGCAATAATTTCCTTAACCTTTAAGAAGTTAGGTGTAAAAAGTGTCTGGTGGAATGCGGTTACGATAACTCCGTTTTCCTTGGCGGTTTTAATAAGGTCATTGCACTCATAAATAGTTCTTGAAAAAGGCTTTTCAACAAGCACGTTGAACTTGTGATTCAAAAGATCCTTTGTGATGGGATAGTGCATTTCGGAAAAGGATGCGTTAACAACAACATCAATATCATCTCTTCCGAAAAGCTCGGTGTAATCGGAATAAACGTCACACTTAAAATCTTCCTTTGCCCAATTTCTTCTCTGCTCATCGCTTTCAACAACTGCGACAACTTCCATAAAATCATTTACGGGATCAAGGAAGAACTTGCCGTGGATATTTCTTCCGCTTCTGCCCTGACCGATAATAGCTACTCTCATTTTTTTCATAATAAGTTACCTCCATATCTAAATTGGCAAGTATATTTTACCACAGTAAAAAGCAAAAATAAATTGTATATTTTACTTTTTATATTGCATATTTTACTTTTTTATGATAAACTTTCTCTTAGTGAGGTGATTTTTATGTTTGAGGATCATTTTTTAAACAACGTTTTTGAGGTTTCACACAAGCAGGTGATAAACCCCATAAAAGAAAATTACGCCAATCATATGCACACCTACTGCGAGATAGTGCTTTTCGTGACGGGTCAGGTAAACTATAATATTGACGGTAATATGTTTTCGCCTAAAAAATACGATCTTATGTTTATTCCCAAGGACACTTACCATTATCTTTTGCCCTATTGCGATACGGTTTATGAAAATTACGTTCTCAGCTTCAGGCACGATATTATATGTGAGGAGCAATATAAAAAGATTTTTTCCTATCCTTATATCGTGAATATTGCTTCTATGCCCAATATCCTTGATTTCTTTTCGCGCCTTGATAATTATAAGAGCTTTCTTTCTAAAAGGGATTTTGAAAGCATTTCCAACCTGCTGGTAAAGGAATTGCTTATTTCCTGCAGTTATATTGATAAAAAGGAATACAGCACCGAGGTTTCAAACAATCCGTTAGTTGAAAGCGTTATTTCCTATATTACAAATAACATAAAAAAGCCTCTTAACGTGCATATTATTGCTGAAGGAATAGGTTTTTCAACCTCATATATTCAAAACACCTTTTCTGAAAATATGAACATCGGTCTTAAGCAATATATTTTAAAAAGAAAGATCTTTGCCGCACGAAACGATATCCACCAAGGCAAAAATCCCGTTGAAGTAAGTGAAGATTACGGTTTTGACGATTACTCAAACTTTTACCGCGCCTATAAAAAAATATTCGGGTATTCGCCCAAAGCAAAAAAATAGACGGAGAACCGTCTATTTTTATACTTCTTCAATCCTGTTATTATTCTTAAATCCTTGCCAGAACACCCCAAAGCCAACGCAGATGAGAATACCTAAAAGGTTTACGCCAAGCCACACAAGCATTACGCCTGACCAGCCTGAGCTTTTCTCAATAAAGGCAGTGCCAACACCTGCAATGGATGAACCGATATACGCACCGCAGTTAATAACACCTGCAACGAGAGAGGTCTTATTCATCTTATAAAAATACTGTGGCACAAGGCAGGTGAAGCAATAGTTTGCACCGTGGGTAGTGCCTTGAGCAAGTGCCGCGCCTACGATCTTCAATATCATATTATCGCTTAACACCATAACTGCAACGCCAACTGCGCCCACAAGGAAGAACATTCCTGCACAGAGCATTTCGTTCTTTATAAGCTTTCTTGCGATAATTGCGCTGACGGAGATCGCAATCATACTGAATATGGGCAGAATAACACTGCTGAAAATCGCGTCCTCACTTGATAAACTAAAGGCTTCGGAAATAAGGCTGGGAGTCCAATCTGTCAAGCCATCGCGGAGGAAGCCAAGGAGGATCATTGAGAACACAACAACTGCTATAACTATCAGTGCGCCCTTTACCTTTACGCTTGCCCCATTTTCCTTTTTAACAACGTTAACACGGCGGTAATCGATTTTCTTGGAATAGATATACCATATAACCGCAACCGCCAAAGCACAAACTGCCGATGTAACAAACACAAAGTGCCAGGATGCCCCTTTAATTATAAAGGGCGCGATAAGGTACATAATTATGGTTGCATAGGATGAAGCAAGAGAAACGTTAAGAGTTGCTTTTTTATAGGTGTCGCTATCAAAGGTTCCCGATAATATTCTCACAAGAGGCGGCCATATCATTGCCTGAAAGAAGCCGTTAAAGCCCCAAAGGACGGGACGGCACCATATGGGAAGAACAGTCAAAAGCACGTTCATCACGCTTGAGCCTAAAAGACCGAAGAAGATTATTTTTTCCGGCTTGATTCTGTCCCCGAAAAATCCGCTTACAAGCTGACCCACCGCATAGGTTATGGCGGCTATTGTCAACGGAAGTGCCGCAAGCTCCTCGCTTATATGGTCAGTTTTAATTATATCTACCATAACCACGCTGTAATCAAGGCGGGTTAAGTATGAAACAAAATATACTGCGCAAGTCAGGAAAATTATGAACCGTGCTTTTTTCTTATCCATTTTTCTCTCCCTAAAGTTTTTTCACAAGGAAATTGTACCACTTTTATATTAAAAGTCAATAAATTTATGCTTGAAAAATCCGTGAGAATATGTTATCATTCTGTTTTGAGGTGACTAACTATTAAAAGTCAAGTGCTTTTTTAAAAAAGTTTAGAAATCAAAAATAGGCGCACTTAAACAAGCCCTATGTTTCAAGGACTTTAAAAGAAAGGTTAGAAATTATCTCATAGCAGCAGGATCATAAA
>JAZNSH010000096.1:0-23486 GCA_045591115.1 Clostridia bacterium | reverse complement strand
TTTGTTTCCATCGTTGCATTTCACTTGCAAAATGCGGTCATTTACGTCTGTGTAAACTCCCTTTTTTGCAAGTTCAGCGCCTTGGCTTGCAAGGGTTTCTCGAACTCTGACAGTCTGCTGACTTTGTCAGCAGACTGATAGGACTTCTTTGCGAAGTCCTATACTTTTTATTTTTTCTCTTTTTTAGTTTCTACAACGTTTTCAATGCCGTCAAGATTTATTCTTGAACGGGTAACTTCTTCGTAGAAATAGCAGTCAAATGAATCCTGAATTTCGTCCTCACATTTCCAAGCGGTGTCAAAGGAAGTGTTTATAAGATTTTCGCTTGCTGCCTTATCTCCGTTTATATGCGCAAGGATTGACTTTGCAAGCAATACGTAAATGCGTGCGTGGTGATAAACGAGCAGCCAGCTTTTCTTTCTGCAAGGATCTGTTTCCTTTTCGCTGTTTTCCTTTGCAACGGGAATCATTGATTCCATCATTTTAATGGCAGTTTCAAGTCTTTCTCTAAACTCTTCCCTTGTGGTGGGGTATTGGCTACGGATATTGCCAAGATAAAAAGCTTCTCTGATAGCACCAAAATAATCGCACATTTCCGTGTATTTTTCTTCGCCGAAGGAGGCAATGTAAAGTTGTTTTTTTATTTCCTCATAGTCAACGTTATCATTCCAAAGAGTTTTGCCTAAAACGGTCATTGCAAGGGATGTTGGGAAAGCGTTGCGCTGAAGCTGACAGCTTATGAAGCTGTTAATTCCTAAATTTTTGTAATTGCGGATATCATCATATAATATTTTTGCGGTACCCTCACCGCTCGCTTCGATAAGGTGATCCCACATAAGATGATATTCAAAAGCAATCGTATCACCCGTATATTGCTTCTTCCAATTATAAAGGAAGGCGAGCAAGGCTTCAACGGAATGGGGACGCACGTATCCATTGACCTTGTATTCGGGGATATCCTTGATTTTATAACTGTCGGGAAATGATCGGGCATAGGTTCTTGATGCCGGTGCAAACATAAGTATGGTATTTTCAGGATGTAAAACCTTTTCGTGAATAGGCGGATGAACCTTGTTTCCGCCCATACTGAATACTACCTGCGCCTTGATGTTTTCTTCCTTGAATCGCGTTGTTATTTCGTTTACCATCATAGTTTGATAATCGGAAAGTCTGTATTTTGTGCACTCAGGACATTCACAGTTGTTGTTAAAATAATCGCCGAGCCAGAAATGTATAACGTCCGTCTGCGGATGCTTCTTCATATAATCCACAACCGCCTCCGTCATAGTTTTGCGAACCTTAGGGTTAGAATAGCAAAGCTCCGTCATAAGGGGACTTCCGTTCCACACATCGCGCTTGCCGTTAACTAAAGCACAAACATCCTTGTATTCTTGAGGGATTTCTTCGGGCTTTATCTGATCCCAACCGTTTGCAACAACACCGAAGGGATTGCACGTCCAACCGTGGCCCATTCGCATAAGTAATAGACCTCTGTCCTTAACGGCCTTTTCGATTATTTCAACAAACTTATCTGCCATAGCGTTGTCAAAATATTCAGGCTTTTTTACAGGACTGCCCTTGTGTGTGTACCATTTTTCAAAAAAGGTGCAGGAGTTTTCAAATTGAATATAATATCCGTTATATTCTGCCTTAGGCATCCAATCCACCATATCAAGAACGTTTTCAAGACTTACCGCGCCCTCGATACACATCGTTCTGTGGCGCTTTTGCGCAATTTCAAAAATATCAATATCCTTGATCTTGGCAACGGGCGGAATATAAGTGCCGTCCTTTCCGGGACGCACCCAAACGATGCCCCACTCTTCAAGCAAACGGTAAACACCAAAAAGAATGCTTCGCGGGTTAATTCCTGCAATGTAACCCTTTTTATCTGTAACTTTAATTTTAAGGGCATCATCAAGGTAGGGATCGTTAACCTCAACTTTAATATCAAGCTCGCTAAACAGATAAAGCTCAATTTTAGCTTTGGTCTTTAAAATTTCAAGGTATTTTTCAAGCTCATTTTTTGCAAAAGATATTACTTTATCCATAATCATTCACCTCATTATTTTATGCAAGATAGGGATCATCCCACAGTAATAGTTTCTGTCCAAGACCTTTTTTCAGAGCGTTTTCATATAATTCATAGCCCCAAGCAACGTCCCACACGGGCATACCGCTTGCGATAAAGCAGATTCTGTCGTTTTCGCTTTTACGACCTGAAGCACTTTGGCAGATTACATCGCCTAAGCTGATTCCCTCAGTAATGGGTGGCAATTTGCCCTCATACATAAAGCGGTAGATCTGAACGGCTATTCCGTTAATAAAACGCTCATTTTCGGGAAGCAAAAGATGCTCGTCAAAATAAACCTCGTGCATTTTCGTGTTATCCCAAATAACCTTGGAGGAGGTGAAATACTCTTCATCAACACTTCCTCTGCCTGAGAAAATAAGCAATGAGCCCTTTTTAAGCCAATCGTTGTTAAGCTTAATAGGCTTTTGAGATGAAGCGGCAATGCTTACAATATCGCCTGCCCTTACTGCTTCCTCCAGAGATGTGGTTCCCCTTGCCGTGATATTATATTTTTTGCTCATCTCGTCAGCAAAAGCTTCAGCCTTTTCTAAAATAAGATCGCAAACCACAAGCTCCTTAAGTGATTTTGCCTCGTGAATTATTCCCTCAAAGCAAGCCTTGCTTACAGGGCCTGCACCTATACAGGCGCAAACAGAAGCATCTTTGTTTGCAAGATATCTTGTTGCAACCCCCGGCACACAGCCTGTGCGAACGGAGCTTATCAGATTTCCTGACATCAATGCAATAGGCTCGCAGGTGTCGGCATCATTAAGCATAACCATCAGAATTGAACGGGGCAGACCCCTTTGAGGGTTAATAATGTTTGAGCCGTACCATTTTGTTCCCGCCACGTTAAAGCGACCGCCAACGTATGCAGGCATTGCCATAAAGCGTCTGTCAGGCGCATCAATGGGCATATTGGGGAAAGGACTTTCTTTGGGGAACTTCATCATAATTCCGTGAGAATTATGCTTATCTCCGCCCATAACGTAATCACCTAAGCTTAGAAGACGGAAAACCTCCTCTTCAACGTCAATGCAACGCCCATAATCAAGAACTCCTGCTTCGATCATTTCCTTTTCGTTAAGATATAAAAATTCTGTTTTCTTCATAAAATCCCCTCTTTTTGTATTGTTTAATACATTTTTTATAAAAGTGTATTTTTTACGTTTTTATTATAGCAAAGAGAAAAATTAAAGTCAACAAAATAAATACAAGCCATTATTTTTTGTAGCAAAAGCTACAAAACTGTTGTTTTTTATATAATTTTAATGTATAATTTAGGTGAGGTGATTATATGAATATATCAGAAAAAATCAGATCAAGCCTTGAAACGATGACGAAATCAGAATACAGAGTAGGCACGTATTTTTTAACCAATTCCAACGATTTTGCCTTTGAAACCCTTGATGCCATAGCGGAAAAAATCAACACCAGCACCACTTCTGTTATCCGTTTTTGCAAAAAAATGGGCTTTTCGGGCTATAAACCCTTTCAGGAAGAGGTTCGAGCCTCCTTTAAATATGAAAATACTCTGCCTGATAAGCTTGAAAGAACGGTCAAAACTGACGGCTACGATACACAGCTTTCAAAGAATTGGCGTTCTGCCGTTAATTGCATTGAACAGACCTTCTCAGAGCTTTCACCCTCCCAGATAAATGAAGCGATCCACACAATAATAAATTCAAAAAGAGTGTTTTGCTTTGGCTTAAAGGAATCTTATGCATTGGCGCACTATGCCTACACAAGGTTTTTGACCGTTCGTAATAACGTTTTTATGCTCACGGCAGGTCAGGCAGGGGAAATCGAATCAATTTTAAGCCTTGGCGAGGGAGATGCCTGCATCTTTTTCCTTTTTCATAGATATACCCGTCAATCGCCGAAAATTCTGAAGCTTTTAAAGGATAGAGGAGTTAAGGTTATCCTGATAACCTCTCCGCCCTATGAGGAAATAGAGGAAAATGCCTCCGTTCTTTTGCCTTGCTTTGTTAATATTGACGGCATCAAAAACTCCTCCGTAGCACCTATTTGCGTAATAGATCACCTTTGCAATGCCGTTGTTGTCCTAAGCGGAGACAAAGCACTTAACCATATGAAGGAATCTGAAATTCTGTTTAAGGAGTTTACGTTTTAAAAATACAGTTGCTAAAAACAATACGCACCTCGCGAGGTCAGAGCACCGACAACCACCCCGTAAACACAAAACCCTGCAAAATTGCAGGGTTTTTTCAATGCGATTATACTAAAAAACTTTAATATCCTTTAAGGTTACCTTACCTCTTGCGGAGGTGATCTTTATAACTAATTCATCAGTTCCGCTGCGATCTGCAAGCAAGGGGTTTTGAATGGCAAAGGGATCAACAAGACAGCATATTTTTTTGTTGCCGATGCAATATCCCTGATAAAGTGGGAACCACGAGTTTGGATGGATGGAGTTTTTGTTATTTCCATATATAAGGAATGATTCCACCTGCTGTCCCAAAGAAAGATCCTCACTAAGTGAAACGTAGCGTATTTTACTGATGGGTCTATCAAGCTTCAGTATGTATTGGGGCAAACGGGGATTATTTTCATTACTTTCCAAAATACTGTAATTTACAGGCTTTGAAAAGTTTTCTTTAATAAATTCACCGTATTCCTTTAGTCTTTGCACGTCACGCTCATCAATCAAGCCGTCAGTTGTGGGTGGGATATTTAAGTTAAGACAGGCATTGTTACCTACACTGTTTAAGTAAATATTAACTAATTCCTGAAGTGACTTTGGCTCCTCATTTTTATGCCAGAACCAACCGGTTCTTATAGAGGTATCTATTTCTGAAGGCACAAAGGCAAGTCCTTTAGCATAAAGGATCTGATTCATATCGCCGATTCTATAGTATGAGTTATACATATAACTAAGATCCGCTTCGCCTGATAAAGGTCCGCTTCCTGTTTGTGTTTCACCGTACTTGCAAAGGTCGGTGGGCACAACAGCCCATTCGGATTCACGGGATTTTCCGGCTTCGTTACCGCACCAGCGCACATCGGGACCGTTATCGTTGAAGATAGTTGCATTGGGCTGATATTTTCTTATAAGTTCAAAATATCTTTTGTAATCGTAAACTTGCTTTTTTCCGTTGGGACCTTCTCCGCAAGCACCGTCAAACCACACGTGAAAGATCTCACCGTAGCCCGTTAAAAGCTCGGTCAACTGATTGCAGAAGTAATCATTATATTCAGGTGTGCCGTAAAGCTCGCAATTTCTATCCCAGGGTGAAAGATAAAAGCCGAACTTAATTCCTCCGCGGCGGCAAGCATCGGATGCTTCTTTAACAATATCCTTTTTGCAGGGGCTGTTTTTTACACTATGTTCGGTGTATTTTGATGGCCATAAACAGAAGCCGTCATGATGCTTAGCAGTCAGAATCATACCCTTAAGACCTGCGCTTTTTATAGCATCTACCCATTGGTCGCAATCAAGTTTTTGGGGATTGAATATTTCTTCACTTTCTGTGCCGTCACCCCATTCCTTATCAGTAAAGGTATTGACACCGAAATGTATAAATGCATACTGCTCAACCTCAAACCAATTTAACTGCCTTTTTGTTGGCACAACACGTGAGGCTTCGCTCAAAAATCTTTCATAAGAATTTTCGCTCATAAAGTAACTTCCTTTTAAAAATCAATGTAAGCATAGAATAGAACTAATGAGATTGTGTTGTAATTTATTCCGCTTCCATATCCATCATCCTGATAAGCTCTTTACCAATTTTATTGATAAGGTATGCGTGATCCTCAAAAAGCTCATCATTAAGTGTGGTAGGCGGATTAACCTCAAGTTCAAATATACCGTCGAACTTGACTTCCTTAAGTGCCTGACCAAGTTCAACCCAATTTGTAGTTCCGTGAACAAGGGGATACAAGTGCAGATCGCGGTTATAGAAGTTATCGTGTGCATGGATCACCTTGATATGATCGCCCATAACACGCACCGCATCACCGATGGTAATATCGTTAAAGATATGAGCGTGACCTGTATCAAGACAGCCTTGGAAGTGAGGGCAATTCATTTCTTCAATGAATTTTGCAATATCCTCAGGTCTGCCCATTGAAAAACTTAACATAGGCATATTTTCAAAGCAGATAATAACGTCTTCCTTAACTGCATACTCAGTTAATTCACTCATAAAGCGCTTATTAAGCTCCCAGGTGGTCTTGGCTTCGGGAAGATTATCCTCATCGATGCCGCAGGGCATAATGGGATGCACAACCCAATATTTTGCGCCGATCACACGGGAGTTATGAATGGAGCGCTTCATTTTTTCCATACGCTCTGCTCTGTCCTCCTCGGTGGCATCACGCCACGGCACGCGCCAAGGACCGTGTGAGTTTGAAATAATAATGCCTGCATCTTCAGCCAATTTCTTTTCATTTAAAAGTCGCTCATCCACCACCTCTTCGGGAAGGGTGTAGTTCCAAAGGTCAGTGTTCCACTGTGAATATGTGGTATAGTTATACCCGTGTTTTTTGAACATTTTAAACCGATCGTCACCGTAGCGGTCATAGCAGCCGGGATAGCCGTTGTATGAGCTTGCTAATTTAATTTTCATAATTCTTTCCCCCTTAATCCGCCAATGACCTGATGTGATCATAGGTCTTTTTAAGTATTCTCAAAACGTCCTCCGCAAGCTCGTTATTAAGATTATTGCTTACGGAAAATTCCATTTCAAAGATGTGCTGATAATCAATTTCCTTAAGTCCTTTTGAGAACGCCTTCCAATCGGTGTTTCCGCAGAAGGGCAGAAGGTGCATATCAACGTTATAGAAGTTATCGTGCACGTGAAGCACACGTACTCTCGGAGCAAGAGTTCTGAGACATTCATCCATCTTGATATCGGGATAGATGTTCGCGTGACCTGAATCAAAAGTTACCATAAGGTGATCATCGTTTATATCATCGCATATGCGCATAATATCCTGCGGTTTTGCAAGGGAAAACTTATGCATAGGCATATTTTCAAAGCAAATGATAACGTCTTCCTTATGTGCAGTTTCCAACAATTCTTTAAGAATAGCCTTGTTTTGTTTGTAGGTATCCTCTATCTTTTCAGGATCGTCAAGATCATAATCATTGGGAAGAAAGGGATGTACTACGCAGTATTCTGCGCCAAGCACACGGGTGTTATGGATCGCACGCTTGGTGAATTCCACCTTTTCGCGTAAGCCTTCCGGCGTTATATCAGGCCAAGGATTGCCCCAAGGACCGTGACAGTTAAGGAACTTGAATCCGTCCTTTTCGGCACGTCTGCGCTCTTTATACAGAATTTCGTCAGAATCATCCACAGGCCCCGTATAAATAAACTGCTTGGTGTAGCACATTGCAAAGGCAACGCCGTCAAGTCCAAACTCACGAGCTTTTTCGTATTTGCGCTCACCAAAGCGTTCAAAATTCTTTTGATCAAGTACGTATTTCATAGCAACATATCCTTTCTTTTTACTCGTGAAATATTTTATCATTCCGATGCCTTGATGTCAATACTCATTAAGTAATAATTTTATAAATAAGGTGTAATCATAGCGTGCCTGCATAATTGCGCTTTTGCGCCTTAATTGCTCGGTGTTCGAGTCCCACCAAACTTACATAGATAAACAAAAAGCAGACGAAATGTCTGCTATAATTTAGGTGGGACTGGGATTCGCGTTGCTCACCCCATAGTTCGCCTTAGCCAATCGCACTTTGTGCTCTTGGTGCCGGTGGTGGGACACAGTCGCTTCGCGCCTTAATTGCTCGGCGACCGCTCCGCCTGCTTCGCAGTGCTCGCAGTACCCGCCTCACACAACAAACCTAAAAACGATTATTAATCGTTTTCTTAACGGTTCCCCTTTTGCGGTACCCCAAAAATTTCTTCGGTCGCTGCCGCTTTGTTCCTTGAAATTTTTGACCGCTGCAACGCAACATTTTCGCTTCATCGTCCACCGGACGCGCTCAAACATTGCACCCTCAGGATTCGAGCCCCACCACGAAACATAGAATAAAAAAAGAAGCAGTTTTTCTGCTTCTTTCTTTATTGGTGCCGGTGGTGGGACACAGTCGCTTCGCGCCTTAATTGCTCGGCGACCGCTCCGCCTGCTTCGCAGTGCTCGCAGTACCCGCCTCACATAACAAACCTAAAAACGATTATTAATCGTTTTCTTAACGGTTTGTTCCCTCTCAGTGTTCGAGCCCCACCACGAAACATAGAATAAAAAAAGAAGCAGTTTTTCTGCTTCTTTCTTTATTGGTGCCGGTGGTGGGACTCGAACCCACACGCCATCGCTGACAACGGATTTTGAGTCCGTCTCGTCTGCCAGTTCCAACACACCGGCTTTTATTTTACGAAAGTCATTATACCATAAAATAAAAAATAGGGCAATAGATTTTTTTATTTTTTCATTATCATTTTAAATAAAATCAGGGAAAGAAGTCCTATGGCAATAATGATATTTACAGTGTAACGCACAACATCGTTTACCATTGAGCTCATATCGTCAACGATGGGCTGATCAAGCCAATCGGGTGTGGGCAATGGTGTTGGCGTTGGGGTAGGTGTAGCCTTAGGCGTTGGTGTGGTTTCCTCCACAATAGGCTTTGCAATGGGAACAAAGGGAGTGACGGCAACGGATTTAAGCTTCGTTAAGGTAACATCCTCAAAGTAAATTGCCTTTATGCCCTTTTCAACACTGAGTCCGTCAACACAGAAGTACCAGGCAGGTGTAACAGCGCAGAAAATTTGCTCTCTTGTGGCGGTAATATCAATTTCAAAGCTCTGCCACGCATCGGTTAATTGGCGGTTGGGGAGCTCTGCACTGATGCTTTTCATAATATTGTTTGTGCCGTTATCGGGAAAAAATGCAGGACTACAGGGTCTTTCTGCCTTATGATAGTTAAGCCATTCCCTTGCTTCTTTGGGAGAGGTGATGCTGCGAATAATAAAATTGATCTTTGAGGAAGGCTCCTTTTCAAAATCACCGCGGATCTTAAAGGAAAGGCGCATAGTAATTTGAGCATCATCGCCTATTGCCCTTTTAAAGGCGGGCATCAGGTCAAGGTAGGGTGTGCTGTAAGAGACGGAAATATTCGTTGCTTTCACGTTAAGCTTATCAACCTCCACCTTGGCAGATAGACCGTTTTGCCAAGAAAAGCCTTCGAGATAATTTGTTTCTGCCGAAACACTTACGGGCAGAAGCAAGCATATAAATAAAATTAAAAGAAATTTTTTCATAAAAAAAACCTCGATAACAAGTGTAATATAATTATACTTGCTATTGAGGCATAAGTCAATATTTAATATCTCTGAAATTCTTTGTTCTGTGGAAGGTTATGTAGTTGGAATCGTGATAATTGTGTGCCTGATTCTGCGCAGTACGGCAAAGCCAGATAATATCGTCACCCTCAATGGTAAAATCCACGTACTGAAAGCCTATGTACATAGGGTCTTTATCGCGCTCGTCAATGAGGTCGCAAACTACGTCCCATTTTTTAAGGTCTTTTGATACCATAAGAGATAAAAGATTTCTCGAATGTATTCTTTTCGTATCGGTAATTCTTGAGCAAATAGTGTAATACGCGCCCGTCTTTTCATCCTTCTTTATCATAAATTTAGCCAAGTTGGCAGGAAAATTCATTGCATAAGCGTATTTTATCTGATTTTCAGGATTTTTCGTATCAACCTCGTAAACAAGGGCTAAACCGTGGTCGGGCACACATTTATGTTGCCAATAGCGCATAATGTTATAAACCTTGTTTTCAGGTGAAACGACTAAAGTTCCCTCAATACAGCCGATAGATTCGCCCTTTGCAACTCCCGGCCAATCAGGATTATATTTTAAAGGCTCGGGAATTACCCAATTTCTGTAATCAAGAAGATCCTTATCACAATCGCAGGAAATTACGGTAGGCGCAAAATTGCCACCGTATTGCCACTCAATAGTAATATAAATTCTGTTTTCAAAAACAAGAACGTTTTGCGGGTTTTTGTGTACTCCGTCACGGTTGCCTTTGCCGTTTGAACCGTGAAGAATTACCGTAGGCGCAGTAAAAGTTTTTCCACCGTCAACTGATTTACCGATTAAAAGGTCACCGTATTCCGTTGAGCAGGAAATCATATAAAGTTCGCCTTTATGAATAAACAATTTGCCCCAGAAACTCGGCATAAGTTCCGAAACGTAGTGCCACGTTTCACCGTCGTCATCAGAGCGGAAAATCAGATTGAGGTTTTGCGGTGCGCAACCTTCATAAAGGTCCATTGATGCCAAAAGATAACCGTCAGGGTGCCTTACAAGTGATGGCGAGCATAGATACTGTCCCGAAAAAGAATACGCTTTGTCTTCAGGGTGCAGATAGTTTACTGCAATTCCGTAATGCTCTGCGCATCTTACAAGACGAACACGGCTCTTTTTTTCTCCTGCCTGAACGTAAAATTCATAGTCGGTATTTTCCTCTAATTTCTCAATGGTGCAGAAGTTGTTTCTCGTTTTCAGAACTTTTTTGAAATCGTTTTCATCGCGTTTTTTCAGAAAAATGGTATATTCTTCGTTGATATCAAGCCATTCAGCAGTAAAATCGTTTTTGTTGGGCGAAATACGGCAAACGTAAATATCCCCCGTTTCAAAAAAGATGGGTTTGTATGGAGAAAAACTCCAAGGCATATTATTCATAAATGATCGTTCCTTTTAAATTTAATAACCCCTGAAATTCTTGGTTCTGTGGAAAGTTATGAGGTTTGTGTTGTGATATGTTGATGCACCGTTCTGTGCGGTACGGCAGAGCCAAATAAGATCATCGCCGTCAAACTCGAAATCAACGTACTGAAAGCCCACTTTTTTAGAATCTTCATTACGTTTATCAATAAGATCGCAAACAAGCTCCCACTTTTTCAGATCCTTTGAAACCATTAAAGACACAAGATTTCGGGCAAAAATATTTTCAGGATCGGTAATTCGCGAGCAGATAGTGTAATAGAGGCCCGTTTTTTCATCTCTTTTTATCATAAACTTGGATAAGTTTGCGGGAAACTCCATTGCGTAAGAATATTTAATGGGGTTTTCATAATGCTCTGTATCCACCTCGTAAACAAGGGCAAGACCGTATCGCGGAGTGCAACGCTCCGTCTGATAGCGCATTATGTTATAAACCTTGTTTTCGGGAGAAACGACGAGAGTACCTTCAAGATTACCGCAGGAATCGCCTTGAGCAACACCCTCCCAGGTAGGATCGTATTTTACGGGGTGAGGAATTACCCAATTTTCATAATCAAGAAGATCCTTATCACAATCGCAGGAAATAACCGTAGGTGCGTGATATTTTCTTCCCCAAGAGCCCCATTCGATGGTAATATAAATTCTGTTATTATAAAAAAGAACGTTTTGAGGATTTTTGTGAACTCCGCACTCACCGTGCTTGCCGTTTGCACCGCGCAGGATAGTAACGGGCGAAGTAAAGGTTTTTCCGCCGTCAACTGATTTTCCGATCAACAGATCGCCGTACTCTGTGGAGCAGGAGATCATATAAAGCTCGTTTTTGTGGATGAACAACTTACCCCAGAAGCAAGGCATAAGCTCGGAAACGTAATGCCAAGACTTGCCACCGTCATCAGAACGATAGATAAGTGTAAGGTTTTGTGGATAATCACCGCGGAAAAGATCCATTGATGCCAAAAGATAGCCGTCAGGATGCTTTACAAGGGACGGCGAACAGAGAAAGTGCCCTGAAAAAGCGTAGGCTTCATCATCGGGATGCAGGTAGTTTACCGCAATGCCCTCGTGCTCACCGCAACGGACAATGCGTGTTCGGCTCTTTTTATCGCCACATTGAACGAAAACTTCATATTCTGTGTTTTCTTCTAAATCTTTTATTGTGCAGAAGTTATCTTTTGTTTTTAACACTTCTCTAAAGGCTTCTTCATCACGCTTTTTAAGAAAAACGGAATATTCACCGCCCTTTTCTAACCATTCCAAGGTGAAGGCGGTTTCTGTAGGCGAAATACGGCTTATATAAATATCGCCTACTTCATAGAAATAAGGTTTATAGGGGGCATAACTCCAAGGAACACTATTCATTTATAATCCTCCAAGCTTCCTTTGTCAATAGATTCATTTGCTTAACGCAATCCTTTGCATAGCCCGTTAATTCTTCCGATTTTCTGTTGCGGGCGATGTTTTCCGTTTCAATGCCCTCAAGGCACATATGATATTTTGCCGTTAAGGGATAAGGCAGACCGACTTCCGTAAAGCCAACCGTACCGATAAGGGATTGAAGCTTATCGGCTTTTTCGCTTTCATAGTTTTTAGAAAGCCATGTGTAGAGCTCCGGGTGGAAGTTGGACATTATTCCGCAGTACCCGCCACCACCTAAGCGCATTGATTCAAGAAGCGTCTGGCAGTTTGCATTTAAAAGCATAAAGTGAGTGCCCTTTAAGATTTCAAGACGCTCTCTGATAGTGTCGATATTGCAACAGGTGTCCTTCATATAATAGAATCTGCCCGTTTTAACACACCATTCAAGGATTTTCGGTGTTACCAAGCGCTTATAGGGCAAAGGACATTCATATAAGCCTAATTTAACATCTTCAGGCAAAAGCTTCAATAATCTTTCTGCATTTTCGATCCACACATCATCGCCTTCGTTGTTAATATCAAGGCGGTTAGTGATAAGGATAAGGGCATCGGTTCCGCTTTTGATGATTTTGTTAAGCTCGCCAGCCTGATCCTCGATGGAATCGGCAACGTGACCCGATGATACAACGATCATATTTTCATCCAAGGATTTTGCATAATCGTAAACGGTTTTATTTAATTTTACTCGCTCTTCAACTGAAAGAAAGGCGATCTCGCTTGATTGACAGATAGAAAAAATACCCGTACAGCCTCTGTCAAAATAAAACTTAACGTATTTTTTCGCAGTTTCAAGATCAACGGAGCCGTCGGGCTTATAGGGTGTTATCATTGTGGGAAAATTGTGCTTCATAATATTGCCTCCTTAACAGTAATATTTTAGAATAATTATGCCTGAAGGTCAATATGCTTAAAGGACTTCGTTTTGCCTATTTGGGACATTATTTACCTAAATCCTTTTTGTATTGGGTAGGGGTTATGCCCTCAAAGCGCTTAAAAGCCTTGGAGAAATGCTGCTGAGAGGAAAATCCCGCCAGCTCGGAAACAGATAATATGCTTTTTTCGGGATCGGACATAAGCTTCTTTGCAAAACGGATCTTTCTGGAGAGGATCAATTCTGCAACGCTCATTGAAAGCGATTTTTCGCTTAAGCGGTTTAAGTGCCTTAAGCTTATGTGAACGCAATCGGCAACGTCAGCACAGGTAAGGGAATAGGAAATGTTATCATCAATAAATTTTACGGCAAGACCAATGCGCATATCGTTGGTGATTGTGTCCTCCACCCCTGAAACCTCGCCCGTAACAAGCTGAAAAAGCTCGATGCATAGGCAGGTGAGCTGACTTTTTATGGAAAGGTTGAAGCTTAAAAAAGTGTTATGAGCATTTTTTAGCATATGATCAACGGCAGAGAGCATATAAGCCGTTTCTTCACCTTTAAAGAAAGGCTTTTTTGAAAGACTCAATAAAAGCTTTTGCGGTGAAAGAATATCAAAGCCGAAAACAAATTCTGAAAAATCCTTTGATGCGGAATCAAGCTTGTGCACCGTTTCAGGTGAAAACAGTAAAAAAGCAGTGCTGTCCACCGAAACAGTTTTTCCGTCAACAGTATATTCCGCCTTACCCTCAAGGGGCATATGCAACTCAAAAAAGGAGTGCTTGTGGGCAGAATAATTCCAGTTTTCCCGATAGGCAGCTCTGCACCAATATATATTCAGGGAAAAATCGTCGTTAGAAAGCGAAGTGCATATGCGGTTAAGTATCTTTGATGCGCTTTTTAATTTCTTTTCGTTCATATGTTCTCTCCTTGTTGCTTTTTTATTTGGGTGGGCGTAGTGCCCATATATTCTTTAAACTGACGGCTAAAAAAATAAACGTTATTGTATCCGCAGATTTCTGCAACTTGCGAAATTGTGTAAATTCCCGTTTTCAAAAGATCCGCGGCATAATTTATCTTTAATTGAAGAACGTATTTGATTGGCGTTACGCCAAACCTTTTAACAAACAGTTTTTTTAAATAAGATTGACTTATATTTGAAATTTTAGCAAGATGTTCAACAGAAATTTTATCTTTTAAAAAGTTTTCGTTTATGTAATTGATGGCCGGCTCAATAACTTTAAATTTGATTTTGGGTGCATAATTATGGTTTTCAAGTTCGGCAATAATTTCATAGAGGATTGAAATACATTTATGATAATAGCCTTCGCTTTTTGAAAGCCATAAGGATGATGCCTTTTTGAAAAGTGCCTGAAGGGCTATGTTGTTTTGCATATTGTAGGAAAAGGCCTCTTCGTTAAGAGGTAAATCAGTATCAAAAAATATATCAATACAATCACCGGCTTGATGGCGCCTAACCTCGTATACTTTGTGAGCGCCCTTTGGCAGATATCTTAAAGTGCCTTTTTCGCAATGATATGTTTTGTCGTCAAAAGTAATCATACTAACGCCTGATAGGTGAAAAATCAATTCATTATAGGGTAAAAAGGGGCGATAAGATGAGAAAGCTTCACCAATGTGGCTTCCTGAAAAAAGTATTACGGAATTTATTTTTGTAACTATGCAGTCTTTATTCATAAAATCACCTGTATATATGTTAACAAAAAGATAAATAAAAGTCAATGTTTTGTATCAAAAAGTATAAAAAATATTATTAGTGCATTTACTTTTTAAAGAAGATTTGTTATAAAATTTAAAAAGGGGGCAAAAAAGATGAATAATAGAATTGAAGAAATTTTAAAATTAACTTTAAATGGCAATATGTGGGTTAAAACGGTGCCAACTCATTTTGACAGAAAGGATATATTTTTATCGCGCCAGAAGATGGAATCAAAAAGGCTTTGCGAATATATAATGAATCAGGAACCGAAGATAACCGAATTTTCAAAAATGACCGGCTTTTTCAGGTGCGATGGCTCAATCGTTGGTGATGCTTTTAAAAGGGGCGGGCACAAATTTTCAAAGGAGCTTTTTGATAATTTTTACGTAAAACCTATTGACGACCTTTCTACTCAGGAGTGGCAACACGCAACGGCTGATTATCAAAAGCTTCTTAATAAAGGCATTAAGGGGTTAATTGAAGAAGTTGATGAATCCTTAAAAGTGCATATAAAGGAAGAAGAAATTGAATATCTTAATGCACTAAAACTTGTCGGTGAAACTCTCATTGCTTGGGCACATAAATGCTCAAAACGTGTTCTTGAATTTTCTAAAACTGTTGAAAATCAAGAATATAAGGTTAATTTGATAAAACTATCTGAGGCACTTTTAAAAGTACCTGAAAATAAGCCTGAAAATTTTTATCAAGCAGTGCTTTCAATATACGTTTGCTTCTCTGCCGACCCTGATAGTTTAGGAACTTTGGATAGATATTTAAGACCTTTTTACTTTGAAGATTTAAAGAAAGGCATATTAACACGGGAAGAAGCAAGTGAATATTTGCAGGAATTATTTATGATGATTCAGGCGGCAACACCTGCAACTTCATATAATTTTACCCGTGGCGGTGAATCGCATTTTTGCGTAGGCGGATATCTTGCTGACGGTACAGATGGGTTTGACGAGTTTTCAAAACTCATTCTTGAAAGCCTTGTTGATTTACCGATGTGGATACCTCAGGTTTCCTTGCGTTGGACGGAAAAACTTTCCAAAGAAGATTTTAAATACGTGCTTGATTTAGAAAGAAAAGACCCAAACAAGCGTATTGCTTTCCAGAATGATGAAAAGCGCGTTAAAGCATATATGGAAATTTGCGGTTTTCCCTTCGAAAAGGCGGTAAATTATACAACTGTCGGCTGTAATGAGCCTGCTTTTTTAGGTGCGATTTCAGGAAGTAATTCAAAGGTGAATTTCTTAAAATCCACATCAACCCTTTTCCACGAAAAAAGCGATAAAATCAAAAACGTAAAAACCTTTGATGAATATTATGAGATTTTCCTTGAAGAAACTTTTAAGGACCTTGAGATTGCTTACGATTATGATGATTTATATAATGCGGTAAAAGCAAAAGATATAAACTATCTTTCAGGCTTATTCTTCCAAGGTTGTATTGAAAAGGCGAAAAGTTTAACGCAGGGGTCTGCCGATTACGTTATTGCAACACCTATGTATATGGGCATAACAAACGTAATTGATTCGTTGATTATCGTAAAACAGTTTGTTTTTGATGAAAAAATTATTACGATGGCAGAACTTATTGATGCATTAAAGAATGACTGGGTCGGCTATGAAGATTTGCATACGCTTATTTTAAATAAGGGTGATTTCTTCGGCAACGATACTGAACGTTCAAACTATATTGCCCAAAAGTTGTACAGAAGTCTTTATGAATTTTTGAAAGATAAAACTAACTTGTTTGGTTATCATTGGCTTATTGGCGACCTTACCGGATATAACGTACACTTTAAAATATTTGGTGAAATGTTAGGCGCAACGCCTGATGGAAGAAAAAAAGGGCAACCTTTAAAATTCGGTTTAGGTCAGGGTGAAGGCAAGGATAGGGAAGGTCTTTCGGCGTTTTTAAATTCAGTTGCCAAGGTTGACCCAAGTGGCATTGGTTGCGGTGCAACGGTTACAAATATTACCGTTGACGAACAACTTATTAAAGATGATGTACTTTTTGAAAAAACTGTTGATATGCTTGAAACCTACTTTAAAATGGGTGGAGTGCACTTCCAGTTAACCTACGTTTCAAAGGAAGACCTTAAAAAGGCAAAAATTACGCCTGAAGAATATAAAAATTTGCGTGTGCGTGTTTCAGGATTTTCAGAATATTTCGTTTCCCTTAATGATGGCTTGCAGGATGATATTATAAGAAGAACTGAGCAAAAGTAGTATTGACATTAAGCGGGTGATGATATAAAATTATATGTGATTTTTATATTAGGAGAAATTTTATGGAAATTAAAACTGTTCTTGGAAATGTTTTGGAAAATGAAGTGGGAATAACTTTGCCTCACGAGCATATAACGTGCTACAGCGAGTTTTATTATAAAATGACAGGGAAAATTTATCTTGATAAAAATCTGCTTTTAGAAACTGCCGTTAAATATTTAAAGGAAATGAAGGAAGTTTACAATTTAAGCACCTTTATTGATTGCACGCCCGTAAACATCGGCAGAGACGTTGAACTTTTAAAGGAAGTTGCAAAAAATACGGGCGTAAATATAATTTGCTCAACGGGATTTTATTGCATTGATGATGCGCAGTTGGTGACACCGCCCATTGAAAAAATGGTTGATTTTATAGTTGCGGATGCTAAAAACGTCAATGCGGGCATTTTGAAATGCGCTATCGAAAACGAAGTGCTTTCAGATTTTGATGAGAAAATTTTAAGGGCAATCGCAAAAGCGCAAAAAATCTTAAATCTGCCCATTGTTATGCACAGTAATGGCCCTAATAAAAACGGCAAAAAAGGTCTTGAAATTCTTTTGAGCGAGGGCGTTAAGCCACAGGCAATAACGGTAGGTCATTTAAGCGATACCTACGATATTGATTACATAAAGGAAATAGCGTCTTACGGTTGTTTTATCGGTCTTGACAGACTTTACGGCGATATGACGGAAGAAAGGTTTGAAAAAGACGTTAACAGAATTCTTGCGCTTTTTGATGCGGGGTATGGGAATCAGGTGCTTTTATCCCACGACGGACTTGTGTTTAACGGCTTCCGTGGGGAACTTCAAATGGAAGAATTACGCTTTGCGTGGCATTTTAAATATATTCTGCCCAAGTTTTCAAAGGAAGTTTTTGAAAAAATTATGGTAGGAAATCCCTTGAAAATGCTTAAGTGTGGTGAGTAAAAATGTTTGAAACAACTAAAAAGTTTTGCGATTCTTTTTTGGAAATGGGTCTGCCCGGCTTTGATTTGGTGGTTTATAAGGGCGGAGAATGTATTTTAAGGCATATGAATGGGTATTCCGATCTTGAAAACAAGGTAAAAATGCAAGGCAATGAAAGATATAATATATATTCTTGCACAAAGGGGATTACCTGCGTTGCGGCATTACAACTTTGGGAAAAAGGTTTATATTCTTTGGAAGATAAACTTTCCGATTATATGCCTGAGTTTAAGGAAATGAACGTTTCTTGTAACGGTGAAATAAAAAAAGCGCAAAATCCCATTTTAATAAAGCATTTGTTTGAAATGACGGCAGGTTTTTCCTATGAAACCGAATCACCGCAAATTTTAAAATGCAAAGAAGAAACAAAGGGACTATGCTCCACACGCGAAGTAATGAAATTTTTGGCAAAGGAGCCTTTGCTGTTTGAGCCGGGTGATAGATGGGAATACAGTCTTTGCCACGACGTTTTAGCGGCATTGGTTGAGGTTGTTTCAGGCGAAAAGTTTGAAGATTACGTAAAGAAAAATATATTTGATCCGTTGAAAATGGAAAAATCCACTTTAATGTTGCCTGATGATGAAATCGAAACCATTGCACCCCAATATCGTTTTGAAAAAGGAAAAGCGGTAAACGTAGGCAAAAATATTTTGGAGTATAAAATAGGCAAGGAATATGCTTCAGGTGGTGCAGGCGGTATTTCTACGGTTGATGATTATATAAAATTCCTTGAAGGCTTGCGTACTTGTAAATTGCTGAAACCTGAAACTGTAAAACTGATGATGGCGGATAGATTAACTGACAATCAAAAACGCACTTATTGGACAAGGGAAACACATGGTTACGGTTTAGGCGTAAGATGTACTCACCCTGAGATGCAGAACACCGATTTTGGATGGGGCGGTGCGGCAGGCGCATATTGGGCGGTGGACGTTGAAAATGAACTCAGCATATACTTTGGCGCCCATTTGATATCCTCGCCTACACAGGGATTCAGATCAATGCTTTACCGATTTATAATGACCGAATTGACGGGCGGCGATTTTGAAGAACTGAAAAATGATTTAAAAGATAAGCTTAATTATAATCTTACTTATTAGAGGAAAAATGGCTATAATTTTTGATATTGAAAGAAACTCTTTTGTTGATGGACCGGGCATAAGAACAACTGTATTTTTCAAAGGTTGTAACTTAAAATGTGCTTGGTGCCATAACCCTGAAAGTCAGAGTTTTGAAAAACAGATGATGTTTTATAAAGATAAGTGTATTGGTTGCGGAAAGTGTAAAAGCATCTGCCCCAATAAAGAAGTGTGTGCTTTGTGTGGTAAATGCACCTTCTTTTGTCCCAAAGATGCAAGAAAAGTTTGCGGAAAAGAATATACGGTGGAAGAAGTTTTTTCAGAGGTTATAAAGGATAAAACTTTTTATGATAATTCAGGGGGCGGTGTAACCTTTTCAGGCGGAGAATGTATGTTGCAGGTGGATTTTTTAACGGAAATCCTGAAAAAGTGCAAGGAAAACAATATTCAAACTGCTGTTGATACTGCTGGACACGTGCCTTTTGAAAATTTTGAAAAAGTTCTGCCATATACTGACTTGTTTTTGTATGACGTTAAGTGCTTTGATGAAAATCTGCACAAAAAATATACGGGCGTAACTAATACCTTGATACTTGAAAATCTTAAAAAGCTTTTTGAGAAAAAAGCAAAAGTATGGATTCGTATTCCCGTGATAAAAGGTGTCAATGATTCAGTAGAAGAAATGCAGAAAATCAAAAATTTTCTTATTGAATGTGGCACTCCTGAAAAAATCGAACTTTTACCCTATCATAAAATGGGCGAAAATAAGTATAACGCCATCAACAAGGAAGTGATTGCCTTTGAAGCGCCTGATAATATTGAAGAACTAAGGAGCATTTTCAATATATAAAATATTTGATATAACAAAAATGCTATGGATTATTAAAAACAGAAAAAGGAAACACGAAAAATTCGTGTTTCCTTTTTTGATCGCAACTAATAGTAGCTTGCTTGGCAATAAGTTGGGCAATGGGAACAAATAATTTAGGGTGAAACCCTTGCTCATAACATTAGTCTATATCCTCAACAACGGTTTCGGGGGGAGTATCGAGCTTTTCAGGATTGCGGAAAAGCTTTTCAAGACCCTTAAGAGCAGTTGCAAGGTAGTGCCCGTCAGTGGTGCGTTCATCGGTAACGATGGTATAATCAACCATAGTGTGGGTTGAGGTCGTGCCGTCAGCATTTAACTGAAGCTCACGTCTTTTTGCACCGAAGGTAATAAACATAGGGGTATTTCCGAAGTTATAAAGATGATGATAAATTGGTGGAATACCTAAGGAGCCTAAGTTTGAAACGTAAACACTTGAGTGGAAGGGTGAAGCCTCCTCAACGATCTTGGGCATAATTCCGAAATAATCAAGGAACTGCATAAATGAAACAAACCATCTCAATAAAATGGTGGGCAGATGGTTTACAACACGGGCAACGTTATCAAAGGTATTGGAATCACCCTCCTGGCGGGCAACTGCAATGGCCTCCTCCATCTTTCTGTAAACGTCCTCAGCAGTATCGGTAGGATTAAAACGAACCTTTATTGCCGACTCCTGAGCGTTTACCTTCATTTCTTTTTTGATCATCATACTGAGGATGATCTCATGTCTTGAGAAGATCTTCCAGCCTGCGATAAAGCGGTTTACGGCAGGCTTTTGTGAAACCATTCTCACGTAAGCGGCAACCATAACGTGCATAAAGCCGAAGCCTGCAAGACCTTCCTCACGCTTTTTCTTGATATATTCATCAATGTAAGCGTAGTCAATGGTTGATTGGAACAGATTTTGTGCATCGTTTCTTTTGTGCATTATACATACTGCTATGTACTGCATTGGCGGCAGAGAGCGGATTTTCCGTCCGTCACGACGGTCACCCCATCTGCGCTTTCTTTTCTTTTCCGGCATAGGGTGCCTCCTTATAAAATATATATAAAAAAATAAATACACAAATATTATATCAAATTTCCTCATATTTTTCAACAAAAAATTTTTGCGCTATTGACAAACAAAAAAAATTGAGGTATCATTATTCAGAAAGGAAGATTTTTTATGGTAAATTCTGTTGAACAGTTAATGGAAAAAGTAAACTGCAAGGGCTGGTGCCGCAGTTGGGATATTTATTTTGAGCGCGCAGTAAAGGGATATACTGAATCAGGCTGTATTTATTCAAAGCCTTGCTATTATGATATGCTTGAATATAAGTATTCTATGCTGGGTGAGTTTTTGCCTCTGTTTAAAAAATCCGCCGAAACTGTGGATGGCGATGAGGCTTTTGAGCTTTTTCTCGTTTTTATGGCAATAGTTTTAAATGAGAGAAAGAACGTGAGGGAAGAGTTAAATGAATTTTTGCGCCCCGTTTCGCCTGAAAACTGTGATGATATAAAATACGATATGCTGCCCGCATTTTTAATATGCTCTCAGGCAGATTTGTGCTTTAAAAATTTTTTGGAAAAGGGCTTTTCTGTAGAAATTGCTGAAAATGGCTTGAAGCTTTTGATGAACGGCATAAAAGGCTTCAGGCTTCGCCATAATGGCAATGACGGTTATGATCTTTTAGGCTGGTTTCAGCACACCGTTGAGGGAAATCTGATTCCCTTTTATTCCCTTCAGCTTCACTTTAACAATTCTTTTTACGGTGATGCCATTGTCTTTAAAAACAAAAAGGGCGAACTTATAACTCTGACAACTGAAGAAAAAATCCATTCCTCAGGGCGCATCTTAGGTGCAAGATTCTGTGAGGATGAAAAGGATTCCTTTAATGGCGAATTTGTTGAAACCGAAAGCCCATATATAGGCTATCCCCTTGATGAGGACGGTCTTGTAAAGAGTGAAAAAGTGATTTTAGATAAAAATGAATGGGAGATCGTGCTGAAAAAGGGTGATCCCACCGTTGCATTGCATATTCCTGCCGATGCGTCCCTAAAAAAAGAGGACACCGATGTTTTCTTTGAAAAAGCATATGAGTACATAGCGGAGTCAGGTGTTCAGTGCAAGGCAATAACCGTTGGAAGCTGGCTTATGGACACTCAGCTTAAGGACATTTTAAAGGAAAACTCAAATATTCTTGATTTCCAGAGACGTTTTAGAAAGATTTCGGTAAAAAGCCGTGGCGAAAGCGTGTTTAAGTTCGTTTTCAAGGAGCCCGATATGAACTTTAAATTTGAAGATCTGAAAGAAGAAACAAGCTTGCAGAAGAAAATTAAAGAAATGTATTTGAATAACCGAGCCATCTATGAGGTTATCGGTTATATAATAAAGGAGTAGTTATTATGGAATATCCACTTAATCACGTTGTAACAAAGCTTAATTTAGGTGCTGAAAAGCCTTTTGAATTCATTCACATAAGCGATAATCATATTGCTCTTGCTGATGAAAGAGAAGAAGAGAAAAAGCGCGAGCTTGCAGAAAACAGAAGCCAATGCTTTAAAAATGCCCTTTCCGTTCTTGAGGCGGCAAGGGATTATGCCAATAAAAATAACACTTTTGTTGCGCATACGGGCGATTTAATTGATTTTATTTCGGAAAAAAACTATGAATATGCAACAGAATATGCTTCTTCCTGCGATTTGTTTTTAGCGGCAGGAAATCACGAGTTTGCCAATTATTTAGGTGAGCACGAGGATGAAGAGTATAAAAGCCGTTCTGCTAACCGCGTAAACGCTTGCTTTAAGAATGATATTTTGTTTGATTCAAAAATTGTAAACGGCATAAATTTACTTGCTATTGATAACTCCTATCATCAGTTTCTTCCTTGGCAGCTTGAGCGCTTAAAGAAAGAAGTTGAAAAAGGCTTGCCAATTCTTTTGTTTATGCATACACCTCTTTATGATGAAAAAACCTACGATTATATGATAAATAAACTTCACAACAGTTGTGCGTTTTTAATGAACGTTCCTGATGAACTTGTTGACCTTTATCCGGAAGCCCTTCATTATCATCATAGGGCAACTGAAACCACGAAAGAATCATATAAATACATTCTTGAAGAGCCTCTTATTAAAGCTGTTTTTGCCGGGCACATTCATTTTCCTTTTGAAAGCGACCTTAATGAAAGCACAAAACAGTTTGTTATTGGTGGGGGGTATGCCCGAATAGTCGAGATAAGCTGAGCCTGATAATTCCTTGCAACTGCGCGTTGCAGGCGATATAGAATAAAGCATAAAAAAGCACCTATAGGTGCTTTTTTGTATAAAACGCTATTATTAGATTCGCTTTTTATTCAAAGGAAAGGTGCGCAAGGTCGGTAAAATATTCAGGCGAGCCTAAAGAAGTTGCCCATTGAGGAACACGAATTGACATTTCGATTTTATCTTCGTTAAATAAATAATAAGTTTCGGCCATTTTGTTTTCATTAAATATAAAATCGTTTTCACGTACAAC
>JAZNSH010000095.1:0-21244 GCA_045591115.1 Clostridia bacterium | reverse complement strand
TTAAATTTCTCGACAAAGCCGATAGAAATCGGCTTTACGTTGCAAAAAACATCTTAAAACGTTTTTTGCAACTTTGATATCTTTGCAATGAATATGTTCAATTACCTTTGGTAATTGTTTGCGAATTCAACGAATTCGCAGTCGAAATAAGGCTTTTGCCTTTTTCGACATCAACATAGTCATTATAAAAAAATGAAGGACTCTGAGAAAATCTCAGAAGTCCTTTTTTCGTGTTATAAAAGTTGCAACGATCACTGCACATAGACCGGCGATTATCTTGCCTGAAATCATCGGGAAAATGTAACTTGCGTCAAATGCCATAGTGAAGGCAATATGTGAACCGAAAGTAAAGGCGGCAGAAACGATAAAGGCTGAATTCATAACAACGCCTTTTCTGCTCATTTTATCCATAACGCCCATTGTAGGCAAGCAGGAAACCAACGTTGAAAGGAAGCCTAAAACGGCAACATCACCAAGATCCGTTTTTCTGCCGATAAAGGATAATGGCTTTTTAAGAATGAAGGATATAACGTGCATTAAGGGGAAGGCACCTGCAAGAACCGCCGCAGCATTAAGGCAGATTATTCCGCCCTCCTTATAAGGTGCAAGATTTGCTATATAGCTTTTTTCGGTTAGCACTTCAAAAACTGCAAGGGCAAGACCTATGGTGATAATGATGGTTATAACCTTGCCTAAAATCTCAAAAATCCTAATGCAAAGGTCTTTGAAGAAGATAAGACCAAGGGAGATTAAAACTGCAAATATTATCAGCGGAAGCAGATTAAATAACAAAGTGCCAACGTTTATTTTTAATATGAGTCCCGAAGCAAAGCATCCTATGGGAACGGTAACAAGACCACAAAGATATCCTAAAAACATATCCTTGTGGTTTTCTTTTTTTACAAGACCCAAGGAAACGGGAATACTGTAAGAAATATTAACACCCATCATTGTGGAAACGACAAGACCGTTGAAACCGCCAAGTGCCTCATTTTTTGCAATTTCCTTGCATAGCGGTGCGGCACCCATATCGTTTGCAAGCAGCGATGCGGGGATAACCGACGGATCAATGGCAAAAACATCATATGTCCAATTAAAAAAGGGCGTAAGCAAATTGGCGATAACCGGTGCAAGAGAGAGCATACCGATCATAGTAAGCGCCATAGGCCCTAAAAGCATAAAGCCTCTTTCGAATTCCTTGCCTAACCCGAATTTGTTACCTATAATTTTATCAATGGCGCCTAAAACGGCAAAGACCGCAAAAATATACGAAAGTATCAATATCCTAAATCCTCACCGCAGAAAACGATTTTAATTCTGTTTTTAGGTCGACTTATACGGGTAATAACAATATCGGCACAGATGCAATCAGGGGAATTGCAATTAAAGCATTTTCCCGTTTTAGCGCAGGGAGTGTCAAGACCGAATCTCTGTGCATTGGTAGGCGCGGCAACGCTTCGCGCACGCTTTATTGCAGAGGAAAGATCAGGCATAACTTTATTGAGGCTTACTATAACTATAACCTGCTTAGGCCCATAGGAAAGTGCCGCAACGCGGTTACCGTTACCATCAATATTAACAAGCTCGCCCGTTTCAGAAACAGCATTGGAGCTCATAAGATACGTGTCAACAAAGAAAGCCTTGCGCATCAGCTCTTCCTTTTCTTCGGGAGTTTTTGCAGTTGCGCGGTCAACAAGAGTATAATTTCCTTTTTTCAGTTCGTCAATAATACCGCATTGAAAAACGCTTTGGCTTCCGCCCCAGGAAACGGTATCACCCTCCTCAATGAGGGAGAGAGCCTTTTTCATAGCCTCTTCTTTTGTGGAAGCGTAGTAGCTTTCAAAAAAACGCTCGTTAAACTTTTCAACTAAAAATTCACCTAATAAGTCATTTCTCTTTTTTATCATAATAAACACCTCTTTTTTTGAATTATATCACACTTTTATTTAAAAAACAATATGAACATTCATTGATTTTTTGTTTGAAGTGTGGTAAAATGGTAAATGGAGGTTTTTTATGAAAACTTTGTTAAGGCTGTTTGCCGTATTTTTAAAAATCGGGGCATTCACCTTTGGCGGTGGCTATGCGATGATTCCTCTTATTCAAAAGGAAACCGTTGATAAAAACAAATGGATAACGGAGGAAGATATTCTTGATATAGTTGCCATAGCTGAAGCCACACCGGGGCCCATAGCAATAAATGCAGCTACCTTTGTCGGATATAAAGTGAAAGGCTTTTTTGGCGCACTTTTTTCAACTGTAGGCATTGTGCTTCCTTCCTTTTTTATAATTTTTTTTATAGCTTCTCTTCTTAGGGAATTTCAACATATAGAAGCCGTAAAATATGCTTTTTTCGGTATTCGAGCAGGCGTTCTTGCCTTAATCTTAAAAGCAATGCTTATGATGTTTAAAAAAGCAAAAAAAGGCGTTGTTCCTTATATAATAATGCTTATTTCCTTTGTGTGTGCTGCCATATTTAAAATAAATATAATCTTTATAATTATCGGCGCCGCTATTGTAGGGCTTACTGCTTCTCTTCTTGAATGGAGGAAGCAAAAATGATTTTTATTGAACTTTTGCTCACTTTTTTTAAGATAGGAGCATTGACCTTTGGCGGCGGTTATGCAATGCTTCCCTTTATTCAGCAGGAGGTAATTGCTCGTAATTGGATATCAAAGGAAGCATTGATTGATTTTATTGCAGTAAGTGAAAGTACGCCCGGCCCCTTTGCAGTAAATATTGCAACGTATATCGGCAGTGAAACGGGTGGATTTTTAGGGGCATTGTGCGCAACTGCAGGTGTTGTGTTGCCGTCTTTTATAATAATTTTACTTATTGCAAAATGTTATGAGCGCTTTAAGGAAAATAAAATAGTAAAAGGTTGTATGGCAGGGCTTAAACCTTGTGTTGTAGGAATGATAGGCTCGGCACTTTTGTCTGTTGCGATAACAGTTTTTGCGCCTTCGGGAATTTCTCTTGAAATTTTCAACCCTGCATTTTTTGTATCGTTGGTTATATTTATTATATCGGTAATTCTCGTTTTTAAAAAGGTGCATCCCATAATAATTATAGTTATTTCGGCTGTCTTGGGCATTCTAAGCAGTTTGATAATATAAAATCGTTAGGAGACTAAAATGGAAGCAATTAAATTAGCAGAAGAATTTAAAATTCAAACATGGCAGGCGGAAAACGTAATCGCGCTTATTGATGAGGGAAATACAATTCCCTTTATCGCCCGTTACCGCAAGGAAAAAACGGGATCATTAGATGATCAGATCTTGCGTGAATTTGCTGACCGTCTTGATTTTTTGCGTAAGCTTGAGGAAATGCGCAATAAGGTTATGGAGGCAATCGAAAAGCAGGGCAATTTAACCGATGAAATTACCGAAGCCTTGAAAAATGCCGTAACCTTGACTGAAATCGAGGATATTTACCGTCCCTTCCGTCCAAAGCGTAAAACACGTGCAAGTGTTGCCAAGGAAAAGGGACTTGAACCTTTGGCTGAAAAAATATATTTACAAGCAGAGCTTGATCCCTATAAAGAGGCAGAAGCCTTCATTGATGAAGAAAAGGGCGTAAATAATATTGACGAGGCACTTCAGGGCGCAAGAGATATTATTGCGGAAAAAATTTCCGATGATGCGGAAACGAGAAAACGTCTTCGTTATGTTTGCTATCATAACAGCGATCTTATTGCAAAGGGCGATAAGGAAGATATGGGCGTTTATGAAATGTATAAGGAGTTTTCTGAGCCCGTAACAAAACTTGCAGGTCACAGAATTTTGGCGGTAAACCGAGGCGAAAAGGAAGAATTTTTGAAAGTATCCATTGATTTTTCGGAAGAAAAGGCAATGACTATTATCAAAAACATTCATATAACAAGTGATAATCCTTGCTCAAAGCAGGTTCTTGAAGCGGCAGAGGATGCTTATAAGCGCCTTATTTTCCCTGCAATCGAGCGCGATATCCGTTCAGAGCTTACAGAAAAGGCAACGGAATCTGCAATTAAGGTTTTCGGTGTAAACTTGCGTCAGCTTCTTATGGTGCCTCCCATTAAAGGAAAAACAACTCTCGGTCTTGATCCCGGCTATAGAACAGGTTGTAAGGTTGCAGTCGTTGATGAAACGGGCAAGGTGTTGGATACAGGTGTTATCTATGCAACGTTACCTAACCACGATAAGGAAAAGGCAAAGGAATATTTAAAATCACTTATCAAAAAGCATAAGGTTGATATTATTGCTATCGGTAACGGTACTGCAAGCCACGAAACAGAAGTTCTTGTTGCTGACATTTTATCTGAGCTTAAGGACAGCGACCTTGCATATATGGTGGTTTCCGAAGCAGGAGCATCTGTATATTCAGCATCGCCTCTTGCGGCAAAAGAGTTCCCTGATTATGACGTTTCATTAAGAAGCGCCGTAAGCATTGCGCGCAGACTCCAGGATCCGTTGGCTGAGCTTGTTAAGATCGAGCCTAAAGCCATTGGTGTAGGGCAGTATCAGCACGATATGCCTCCTCAGCAGCTCGATAATACTCTTGAGGGTGTTGTTGAAGACTGTGTTAATAACGTTGGTGTTGACGTTAATACCGCATCACCCCGACTTTTATCCTTCGTTGCAGGTATCGGTGACGCTTTAGCTAAAAATATCGTTGCTTACCGCGAAGAAAACGGTGCCTTCACTTCCCGTGCGCAGTTTAAGAAAATTCCCAAGCTTGGACCTAAAGCCTTTGAACAGTGCGCAGGCTTTTTGAGAGTACCCGAAAGCAAGAATATTTTGGAAAATACGGCAGTCCACCCTGAAAGCTACGATCAGGCAAAGGCACTTTTGGAAATGTGCGGTTTTGATATTAAAAAAGATAAGGAATTTACTGATCTTTTTGAAAAGGCACAAGCAATCGGCATAAAAGAAATTGCCCAAAAGCTTGAAATAGGCGAGCCTACGCTCCTTGATATTATAAAAGAGCTTGAAAAACCGGGACGCGACGTTCGTGATGAGCTTCCTCCGCCAATGCTTAAGCGTGAGGTTATGGGTATGGAAGACTTAAAGCCCGGTATGGAAATTAAGGGTACAGTAAGAAATATTATTGACTTTGGTGCGTTTGTTGATATTGGTGTTCATCAGGATGGCTTAGTACATATTTCTCAGATAACTGACCGTTATATAAAGCATCCTATGGAGGTTTTAAAGGTAGGTCAGGTTGTTACCGTATGGGTGCTTAACGTTGACGTAGCCAAAAAACGCATTTCATTGACAATGAAAAAATCGTAAGGAGAGTTTTTTATGCGTGAGCAAATATTATTTGATGATAATTGGCTGTTTCACAAAGGCGATATAGTTGTTTCCGAGCCTAAAAGTAAAGGTCCTGTGTATACTTCCGCCAAAACGGAAAGTATGAAATGGGGTCCTGCAAGCATTCAATATATTGATGCTCCCGATAACTTTGGACGTAACGTGTCATATAACGGTGAAAAATGGGTAAAAGTAAATCTTCCACATGATTACGTTGTATCAGGAGAGATGTATGAGGATGAGAATCCTGCACTTGGATTTTTTAAATATGAAAATGCGTGGTACAGAAAGCATTTCACCGTTGATGAAATTGATGACGGAAAACGTATAACTTTATTGTTTGAGGGCATTGCAACGCGGTCAACAATATACTTAAACGGTTGCGAACTTAAACATAATAATTGCGGTTATAACACTTTCGAAGTTGATATTACCGATTACGTTCAATATGGCAAAGACAACGTTTTAGCAGTTTACGTAAGATACCATCAAAACGAAGGTTGGTGGTATCAGGGTGGTGGAATTTACCGTCACGTTTGGCTTATAAAAACACGTAGCGTTGCCGTTGATCTTTACGGTGTGTTTATCCGCGCAGAGAAAAAAGAGAATAAATGGAACGTTTTAATTGATACCGAGATCAGAAATGATCTTTATCGTGATGCTAACGTAAAAGCACTGTCAACATTCATCGATAAAAACGGGAAAACGGTATTATGCACATCTGGTGAAACGTGCATAAGTATGAGAGATAAGGGAATTGCACGCTATTCTGCAGAATTTTTAAATCCACATATTTGGGATATTGACGATCCTTATATTTATACTGTAAAAACAGATATTTACGTAAACGACGCATTGTTTGATACGGTTTACGATCGTTTTGGTTTTAGGGAATATGAGTTTACCGCCGATGAGGGACTTATTCTAAACGGCAGACATGTGTTTATTTACGGTGTGTGCGGTCATGGCGATTTCGGATTAACGGGCAAAGCCGTTCCTGATAATATTTTACGTTATAAAGCGAAAATGCTTAAAGATATGGGCGCAAACGGTTACCGCGTAACACATTATCCTCAAGCATCAGCATTTATGGATGCCCTTGATGAACTTGGTTTTATTGTAATGGACGAAACACGTTGGTTCCATTCTACCGATGAAGGAATCGAACAGTTAAAAATGCTTGTTAAAAGGGACAGAAACCGCCCCAGCGTATTTATGTGGTCCCTTGGTAACGAAGAACCCCATCATCTAACTGATACAGGTAGAAAAATTAACCGTGCAATGATGGCAGAGGTTAAAAAACTTGATCCTACAAGACCTACAACCTCGGCAGTTTCCGATTCTCCCGATAAAGCAACGGTTTATGATGATATGGAGCTTGTCGGTATAAACTACAATCATTATCTTTATGATGTTGTGCGTGAAAAATACCCAAACAAGCCTATTTATGCGTCAGAATGTTGTGCAACAAGTACCACTCGCGGTTGGTATGAGGAGTTAAATGAAGCTCGCCAATATCACCCTGCATACGATCATGATACAACAAAGTGGTTTATCGGCCGTGAAACTTTTATGCAAGTTATTAAAGAAAGACCTTGGGTTGCAGGCATTTTTCAATGGATTGCCTTTGAACATAGGGGAGAAGCCATATGGCCCCGAATCTGTTCTCAGGCAGGCGCAATAGATCTGTTTTTGCAGAAAAAAGATGCTTTCTATCAGAATAAATCAATGTTTACCGTTGAGCCTATGATACATCTTTTACCTCATTGGAATTGGGAACATAAAAAAGGTGAAACAATTAACATTTGGGCATACACCAACTGTCAGGAAGCGGAACTTTTCTTAAACGGCGTATCTTTAGGCAGAAAAAACGTTGAAAAATTCAGGCATGTTGAATGGCAGGTGCAATTTAAAAAAGGAACACTTACCGTTGTAGGCTATAATGATAATAAGATTGTTTGTAAGGATGAACATAAAACAAGTAAGAAAGCTGCAAAACTTATGCTTAAATGTGAAAACGCTTATGACGTTTCGGCAAACGGTCAGGATATTGCATTGTTTACCTGCTATTGTGTTGATGAAGACGGAATAGAAGTTCCCGATGCTTCACCATTTGTATCTTTTGACAGTAATGGCTTAATAGTTGGTACAGGCTCGGATGTTGCTGATCACGTTCCCGTAAACTGTCCTGACAGAAAAATGCGTGCAGGTAGAATAAGCGTTGCAGTAAAAGCGCAAAAGGCAGGAGAGTTAAAGCTCTTTGCAAAAGCAGATAATCTTGATCCTGCATACGTAAAAGTTAATATAAAATAATTGACTTTTATGGGCATTTAATGGTATTATATATAAAAATAATTTTTTAGAGGTGCTACTATGAAAAAAGTTTTGGCATTTGACTTTGGCGCATCATCAGGTCGCGCTATTTTAGGTACGTTTGATAACGGCAAGATCGAGCTTGAAGAGCTTCATCGCTTTTCCAACGATCCCGTTGAAGTTAACGGACATTTTTATTGGGATATCCTTCGTTTGTTCTTTGAGATCAAGCAGGGTATTTTGAAATGTTCTGCAGCGGGTCACAAGGATATTGCCGCAATCGGTATTGACACTTGGGGTGTTGACTTCGCTTTGATCGATAAAGACGGCGAAATTTTAGCAAACCCATACCATTACCGTGATGCAAAGGTTGAAAATATGGAAGCAACCTTTGAAGAGCTTGGTAAAGAAGATATTTATAAGAAAACGGGTCTTCAGTTCCTTGCTTTCAACACACTTTATCAGCTTCGCAATCTTAAGAAGAATAAGCCTGAACTTTTAGATAGGGCAGAGCATCTTCTTTTGATCCCTGATTTATTCAACTATCTTTTAACGGGCAAGATGGCTGCTGAATATTCAAACGTTTCAACAACACAGATCCTTAACCCCGTAAAAGGTGAATGGGAATTTTCGCTTACCGATAAGATCGGCATTGACAGAAAGATTTTCAAAAATATCGTTGATTCAGGCACAGTTTTAGGCACGCTTAAGCCTGAACTCGCAAAGGAATTGCAGATGCCTGAAGTTCCCGTTATCTGCGTTGCATCACACGATACCGGCTCAGCTGTTGCCGCAGTTCCCTTTGAAGATCCCAAATCAAGCCTTTATATCTCCTGCGGTACTTGGTCGCTTATGGGCACTGAGCTTGAAAAGCCCCTCATTAACGATACCGCTATGGAGTTTAACTTCACCAACGAAGGCGGCGTAAATCGCACAACACGTTTCTTATCAAACATTATGGGTCTTTGGCTTATCCAGGAAAGCCGCAGACAGTGGAAGCGTGAAAATCTTGATTATTCCTTTAATGATATGGAAAATGCCGCAAAGGCATCTGAACCCTTTAAGTCCTTTATAAATCCTGATTTTGATGGCTTCACACCTCCCGGAGATATGCCTTCAAGAATCAAGGAATTCAATAAGAATGCAGGTCTTAAGGTTCCCGAAACAATGGGCGAGGTTGTTCTTTGCATCTATCAGAGCCTTGCACTTAAATATCGCTTTGTTACCGAATCAATGGAAAAGATGATGGGCACAAAGATCGATACCATCCATATGGTAGGCGGCGGTATCAAGGATAAATTCCTTTGCCAGATGACTGCCGATGCAACGGGCAGAAAGGTCGTTGCAGGTCCCGTTGAAGCAACCGCTATGGGTAACATCGCTGTTCAGCTTATGGCTTTAGGCGAGATCAAGGATCTTCAGGGCATCCGTGACGTTATTAAGGCTTCTACCGATACGTTAGTTTACACTCCCTCAGGCAATAAAGGCTGGGATGAGGCTTACGAAACCTTTAAAAAGGCTTGCTTAGGTAAGTAAGAACGAAATGAGTAAAACCGCCTATAAAAGGCGGTTTTTTTATAGTTCGTATTCAATAGGTTTTCTGTTTTTATAATAAAATGCTGTTTTAACGTTAAGAGAAGCGAGCATTTCCTTTGCCTCATCAAAACAAAATGAGGCGTTTTCTTTTTTATGGGCATCTGAGCCTAAAGTGATCTTTTTGCCACCCATATCCAAGTAGATTATTAAAAGATCTCTGCTTGGCGCAAAATCACAGTTATTTTTCTTTAAATATCCCGTGTTTATTTCAAGGGCAATATCCTTTTCAATTATCATTTTAAAGGCATCCTTGAATTTTTTAATATTTTTGTTTATATCAAACTTTTTTATATACCGTGCCATATAGCTTATATGTGCAACCGTATCGCAACCAAACTCAATAACGTTATATAAGCAGTTGAAATAGTTATCAATAATGATTTTTATTTCTGCATCACTAAAAACAGAATAATCGGTGGTAGACGGTCTTAAAAATTTATCATTCAATTCAATGCCGTGAACCGAACCGATAATAACATCAAAATTACAGAAATCAAGCAATTCCTTAAAAGCATTTTCACATTGATATCCTCTTGCGAGCTCAATGCCTGCCAAAATTTCCACACCCTCAACTTTAGTGTTGCGGGCATCGGAATAGGAATTTTTTATCTTTTCGATTGACTCTTTATCGCATCTGTTGGGATAGTCAAAATGATCGGTTACGCCAAAAATAAAAGTTCCCTTTTCTTTTTGTGAAACTGCCATATCGTAAACTGAACATTTTGAATCGGGGGAATGCTCCGAATGAGTATGCAAATCAACGTACATTTTTAATCACCGCACATATTATATAGCCAATAAAATGAAATGTCAACTTGCAAAAAACGCATATAAGTGGTATACTAAACTAAATATATTTTTCAGGTGAATACTATGCAGAAGCTTTCAAAACGTCTTGATCATTTTAAAACGGGAATTTTTGCATCCCTTACATTAAAACGCAATGAATTATTGGCACAGAACAAAAAGGTTTATAATCTTTACGTAGGCACTCCTGATTTTGAGCCTTGTGAGGATATCCGCAATGCAGTTATTGAAGCGGCGAAGGATCCTGAGAATTATAAGTATTCCCTTATTGATTCTCTTGAAATGCTCACGGCAGTTAAGGACTATTATAAAACACGCTATAACGTAAATATTGAGGTTGATGAAATAACCTCCGTTAACGGTTCGCAGGATGGCATAGGTCACTTAGGTCTTGCACTTCTTGATGAGGGTGATAAGGTGCTTCTTCCGGATCCGGGATATCCCGTTTTTGAAGCAGGTGCGTTTTTAGCGGGCGGTGAGGTTATATATTATCCCTTAAAAAAGGAAAACAACTTTCTGCCTGATTTAAGCGGTATTGATGAGGAAACGCTTAAAAAAGTAAAGTATATGATAGTATCATATCCATCAAACCCTTGCGGTGCAGTTGCCAATAAAGAGATGTACGTTGACTTAATAAAGTGCGCAAAGAAATACGGCTTTTATATTATCAACGATAATGCTTACAGTGATATTATTTTTGACGGTCTTGAAGGCTTTTCTTTCTTATCAATTGAAGGTGCAAGAGATGTGGGAGTTGAGTTTTTCTCACTTTCAAAATCCTTTAATACAACAGGTGCAAGAATCTCATTTTGCATCGGTAACAAGGATATAGTAAACGGCTTAAAGGTAATTCGTTCACAGTACGATTTTGGTATGTTCTATCCCGTGCAGAAAGCGGCAATAGCGGCACTTAAAAGTGAGAGAGCCTCCGTTATAAAGCAATGCAAGGAATATGAGAAACGCAGAAATGCACTTTGCGGTGGTTTGAGAAAAATCGGTTGGGACGTGCCTGATTCAAAGGGAACGATGTTCGTTTGGGCACCTATCCCCAAAAAATTCAAAAGCTCAATGGAATTCTGGGAGGCACTTGTTGATAAAACCGGTGTGATCTGCACTCCCGGCACGGCATTTGGACCAATGGGCGAGGGCTATGTGCGCTTTGCACTTGTTCTTCCCGAAGAAACTTTAACAGAGATAGTTGACGTAATAGATAAAAGCGGAATTTTGAAATAAGGAGGTTTTTTTATGCAGCAGTTGATACTTGATTTATTAAAAGAAGCATTGTTCGGAATTGAGGCAAATGCTGATAAAATTGATATTGACGCTGTATTTGAAGAAGCACTCCACCAAGAGGTTGCACCGCTTATTTACGGTGTATTAAAGAAAAACGGCTTAATTGATAAAGAAAAAGATAAGGAGCTTTTAAAAGCTCTCCGCCCGCGCATTGCAAAGGGCAACGGTGTTTTCTTAACACACGTTGAGGTTTCTGAGCTTTTTAAAGATATTGAGCACACAATAATAAAAGGAGTTGCCTCCGCAAAATATTATTCAGAGCCTTTTTCCCGTGTTATGGGCGATACTGATGTTATCGTAAAAAATATAGAAAAAGCAAAGGAAATTTTAGAAAATAACGGCTATAAATGCGTAAAAGAAAGCGATGAGCTTTGGCATATTGAATATCAGAAAAACGCAATGTCGGTTGAGCTTCATCATACCATTCACGGTATTCCCGAAAAAAACAGTATGGTTGAAGCACTTTTTGATGATTTATATGAAAAAACCGAAAAATATCAAACGGTCTTTGGTGATGTTACCGTACCAAGTCATTTTCATAACGGTCTTATAATGCTCTTGCATATGCACACCCATTTTAATTCATCAGGAATCGGGCTAAGGCATCTTTCCGATTGGGCAGTTTTCGCAAACAGCTTTTCAGAGGATGAGTTTAAAGAAATTTTTGAGGAGAAGCTAACAAGCATAGGTTTATGGCGCTTTGCAAAAATACTCAGCCAAACGGCTATGAGGATAGGTCTTCCGTATAAAAATTGGATGGGCGAAAGGGAAGATGAGCTCAGCTCATTTTTGTTGGAGGATATGCTCTCGGGCGGCAATTTCGGCAGAAAGGATACTGATAAAAAAGCAATATTATCCTTTGTTCCCAAGGATACCGAAAAGAAAAGCTCACCAATAGTTAGGTATTTTAACCACGGTATCAGATCAATATACAACATATGGCCAACGGTAAAAAAGCATAAAATTCTTCTGCCTTTTGCGTTTATTGCATATTGTTTTAGGATTTTGTTTCGCATTTTTGCAGGTAAAACAAAAATCCGCAGTCTGAAAAAAGGCTATGACCGTCGTGAGATGATTAAAAAGTTAAATTGTTTTGTTAAAGAGGAAAAGTAAATGATTGAAATAATTCTTGATGCTCTAAAAAAAGAATTGTTTAATAAAAGCGTTGTAATTCCTAAAAATGCACCCTTTGAGGAAATAAGCAAGGAAGCACATATGCAGGCGGTAGATTCCCTTGTGTATGCAGGCATAAGCAAATCAGGTGTTGAAGATAAAGCTTTTCAGGGTAAAACGGCATATCAGCTTTTAAAAAACGCCAAAGCCTTTCAGATGCACGCTGAGGTTGCAAGAATCCTTGAAAAAGCAGAGATTCCTTATATTATCATAAAAGGTGTGATTTCCGCAAGCTATTATCCCGATCCCTATGCCCGACCAATGGGCGATACGGATGTTCTTGTTAAAAAACAGGACGCTGAAAAAGCCTTTGCCGTTTTGAAAGAAAGTGGGTTTGAAACAGATAAGGAAGTTGTAAATACCAAAGTAGGCCATCATATTGATTTAAAAAAAGGAAAACAACGTATTGAATTGCATTACGAGGTCCCCGGACTTCCCTTCAACGATATGTTTGATTCGGTTAAGCAATTAACCGATAATATCTGGGAAGGTGTGAAAGAATATGAAACCATTTACGGCAAAATGCAAGGCGCTAATGAATTCTATCACGGTCTTATAATGCTTCTTCATATGCAGGAGCATATGCAAAAAGGTGGTATGGGCTTAAGGCACCTTGCGGATTGGGCAGTGTTCGTAAACAATTTTTCGGAAAAAGAATTTGCAGAGCTCTTTGAAGAAAAATTAAGAAATATTGGTTTATGGCGCTTTGCCTGCCTCTTAAGTCAAACGTCAGGCTATCTTGGCTTAGAACAAAAGGAGTGGATGGGTAAGGATGAAGAAATCGCTCAAAACCTTCTTGAAGATATAATCTCCTGCGGAAATTTCGGCAGAAAGAATATGCATAGGGTTGCCTCACAAAAATACGTTCCCGTAGTAGGCAACCAAAAAAAGAAAAAGTCCCAGGTGGGACAGTATTTTGATTACGGTGTAAAAACAACTATGGAAATTTGGCCCTTTTTCAGAAAACACAAATGGCTTTTGCCAATAGGTTTTATAGGGTATTGTATTCGCACCGGCTATAGGCTTATAACAAAAAAATCAAAAATGTATAGTCTTAAAGGAAACGATAAGGTATACGACCTATATTCACAATTAAAGCTTTTTGAAAAATAAATCAATCCTTATCCATTAAGGCGCCCACGCTTACGGCTTGGGTGCCGTATTTTTTTCTTATTGAATCAACTGCGCTTTCAACGTTTTCGTGTTTTTGTCTTAATCCATCGTCAAAAAGAGAAAACTGCATAAAATTATCTTTATCGGAAACTAATTGAGCTCCTGCAAGAGTAATGGCACGCACGGGCTTTTTATTGTAAATCTCATAAAAAAGCTCAAGGCAGATGCTCCATATATCGTGCATAAGATTAGTTGAAAAATCAAGCTGTCTTTGGCGGGAAACAACAGTAAAATCGCTGTATTTTATCTGTGTTGAAAGCACGGTGCATTTAACGTGCTGCTCCTTCATTCTTTCCGAAAGACTGTCGCTTAAGTGCATAATGCCCGATTTTATTTCGTTAAAGGTGGTAAGATCGTGATCAAAGGTCGAGCCGTTGCTTACCGATTTAGGCGCGTGATGGGTATAAACGCTTTCAACGGGGGAATCATCAATGCCGTTGGCGTAATCTGAAAGCAATCCTCCCAGCTTGCCTAAGTGCTTTGTTACGGTATTTCTGTCAGCCTCGGCAAGATCACCTATTGTATAAATATTGTGCTTATTAAGAACAACAGTGGCACTTTTGCCTGCATATAAAAGAGCAGAAACATCCATTGGCCAAACGATTTTTTTGAAATTTTCCTTGTCTATAACCGTTGTTGCATCAGGTTTTTTATAATCACTTGCCAATTTGGCAATGGTCTTGTTAAAGGAAACGCCCACCGAGCAGGTTATGCCGATTTCTTCCTTAAAGCGTCTGCGAATTTCATCTGCAATCTTTTTTCCACTTCCAAAAAGCTTCTGGCTGGCAGTAACATCAAGCCAGGATTCATCAATGCCGAAGGATTCAACCATATCGGTGTATTCCTTGTAAATATCGTTGCACTTCTTTGAAATTTCCTCATAGAAGGAGTGGTGGGATCTTACCAGCACAAGCTGAGGACATTTCCGCATTGCCTGATAAATGGTTTCGGCAGTTTTTATATCATATTTCTTGGCAAGCTCATTTTTTGCCAAAATAATACCGTGACGGTTTTCGGGATTCCCGCAAACCGCCATAGGCACATTCTTTAATGTAGGATTAAGTAAGCACTCGCAGGAAGCGTAAAAGGAATTGCAATCCGAGTGCAGAATAACTCTGTCCATTATCGGTAAGCTCTGAGAATCTTTCCGAAATACAAGCGGTGCATATCACCGTTTGCATACCATTTTTCCTGAGTTTCTTTGTCTAAACCTTCCTTTTTAAGATCTGTGTAGGAAAGAATTTTACATTCATAATAAATATCGCAACCGTCAATAACGGGTGTTGAAATTTCTTTTGAATCCTTAAGGGCGAGACCTGCTTTTTCAATTTTATCGCCATCTCTTCCCGAAACAGAGCCTGCAATCTTTAAAGCATTGTCAAGCTGACCGTTCACGGGAACGCTTACGGTAAATTCATTTGTATTATTTAAAAGCTCAAAGGTGTAACGTGAATGGCGCACGGGCACGATAAAAATTTCCTGTCCCCAATATTGGCTCAATGAACCCCAACCGATGGTCATTGTGTTCACCTTATCGCCGTTTTTAACAGTAAGAAATACACCGTTTTTAGAAAGCTGTTCAAGTGTCTGCTGTGATAACTCACCAAAATTATACATATTTTCATCCTCCAATCTATATATATTATATTAAAAAATCCCTATCATTGCAAGAAGATTATTCAACAATTTTCCATCTTTAACATATAGTATAAAGAATTAAAGGAGGAATTTTTATGCCCCGAATTTTTTTAAGCCCATCACTTCAACCGTGGAATCTTTACGTTAACGGAGGCAATGAGGCGCAGTATATGGGATACGTTGCCGATGCCCTTGAGCCGTACCTTACTGTAAACGGAATAAGCTATACACGTTCAAGGTATCCAAACACACTGTCAAATGCCATAAATACATCAAATCAAGGAAGCTATGATCTCCATCTGGCACTTCATTCCAATGCTTCGCCTGAGGGAAGAGAGGGTGATTTCAAAGGCATTCAAGCTTATTACTATCCAACAAGCGTTCAAGGAAAGCTGGCGGCAGATGATCTTGTTGAAAGCCTTAAGAATATCTATCCCGATCCAATGCTTGTTTACACCGTGCCATCAACGGTAATAACCGAGGTTCGGCGAACTAAAGCTCCTGCAGTTTTAATGGAAATAGGCTATCACGATAATCTTCAGGATGCCCAATGGATAAAAGCAAATATTCAGAATATCGCTGAATATCTTGCGAGAGGATTGTGCACCTATTTTAAAATTCCCTTTAAAAATCTTTGTCAAAAAGCAGGAGCACAGATTATAAACATCAGCAATTCCAATATAAATTCATATGTGCGCGTATGTACAAATGACGGTGACGGACTTAACATCAGAGAAAATCCCAATACTTCAAGCACAATTATCGGCAGAATTTTGCCAAATGACAAAGCGTTACTTCTTGAAAAGCTTCAAGGAGGATGGGCAAGAGTGCGCTATAATGCTATTGAAGGCTATTCTTCAGCTCAATTCCTCTGTGTTTGCGAGGATATAAACACAACGCGCGTAGGCAGAGTAAATACAAATGGTGGAAATCTTAATTTAAGAAGTGCACCATCAGTTAATTCCAATATAATTTCAAGAATCCCGGATAATCAAACGGTTACGATTTTATCAGAAAACGGAAACTGGTATCGTGTAACTTATATGGGAACGACCGGTTACGTTTTAAAGGATTTTATTTCACTTTAATTCACAATAAAAAATTTTTTGCATAAAATATATTGTACAGAAGATTTCAAAATTTTAAAAAGGAGGATATAATATGTCATTTTATTCATACAGAAACAGTGATAATGAAATATGCCCCGGAAAAATCAACGGGGATTGTTCAAATGGACTTACCGAAAGAGTTTGTATTCAGGTAAAGAAAATATACGATTCCTGTATGCAACAGGAACAGCTTGAGAACATAAACGTGCGCTTAACGGATATTTGCCCCGGAAACACAAAATTTGAAGCACCCGTCAACTTTATTAGCTGTAGATCGACGGGGATCAAGGGCAGGGTAAGAGATCTTTCAATCGAACGGCTTTGTGACCGTCCTAACTTTGCAAGAGTTCGCCTTAACGTAGATATACCCATTGAAATTTTGTTTGAGGATAACTGTGGCAGAGAGGGCAGCGGCAGAGGAATCATTACCATTAAAAAGGACGTTGTTCTTTTTGTGCCCGACGAATCCATTATTCCATATGAAGTTGATAACGTAGTAAGCGCCATTTGCGTGCAAGGCTGTTACTTAGGCGAGAATACCTTCTGTCTTACCGCTTGCGTAACCGTAATACTTAAAATCGTAGCCGAGGTTGAATTGCTTGTGCCTGCTTACGGCTTCTGCAGAATTCCTCCCTGTGAGGAGTTTGCCAACGAGGTCTGCGATGAATTCTTCAATCTTCCCATTTTCCCACCTGCAATGAACGATATGTGTTGTAATTAAGAGAAAACCCTGCTCAAGCAGGATTTTTCAGAGCACTGACAAACCCCTGCAAACATAATGCCCTGCAAAAAAATTGCAGGGCATTATTTGACTTTTGGAAAATGGGGTTATATAATATTTCCAAGAAAAGGCGGTGTTTATTATGATCCTTGTTTGTGGCGGAGGTCCATCAGGCGTTGCGGCGGCAGTAACTGCGGCAGAAAATGGCAGTGAAGTAGTGCTCATAGAAAAAAACGAATGTCTTGGAGGCACTCTTACGGCATCCTTAATAGGAATAGTTCTTGATGAAAAAAATAAAAGCGGTTTTATTCGCAGATTTTGTGACAGAGTAAATAATGAGGTTAATGAGAGCGGAGCTCCCGTATATGAGGCAGAAAAATATATTCTTGAGGATATGTGCCTTAAAGCAGGGGTAAAGCTTCTTTACGGCACATTTATTTCCGAAATAAAGGCTGAAAACGGACGCATAACTGAGGTTATCACGGTATCAAAATCAGGGAAGAAAGCTTACTATCCTGACGTTGTTATTGATGCTACCGGGGATGGCGATATTGCATATATGGCAGGCTGTGAATATGAAGTCGGAAATGAAGAAGGCGCAACTCAGCCTATGAGTATGGTTGCGGTTGTTGCAGGTATTGATGGGGACGAGGCAGAAAGTATGCTGGCATCACCTGAAAAGGATTTCTGGGAAAGCAGAAATAATTTTAACGGCTTGTTAAATAAGCTTGGAATAAAAACCTCTATGGGAGCTTGTGCAAATATAACGAGAATAAATGAAACCCTCTATTATATCAGCATAAACCATCAGTATGGCACAAGATTTGATAGTGCCGAAGATCTTACAAAGGCAACTGTTGAAGCGCGTAAGGAGATATATGAAACGGTAAAGGCACTGAAAAAACACGGCGGTCCCTTTAAAAATATAACTCTTGCTTCTACTCCGCAAACCATAGGTGTCCGTGAGGGCAGAAGAATAAAGGGGAAGGACAGCGTTACAATAGATGATCTTTTAAATGGAAACATTCAAAATGACAGTGTTTGCACGGTAACCTATTGGGTAGATATTCATTCATTGACAAAAGATAATAAAAAAGGCTTTTCCGGGGATAATATAACTGTTAAGCCTTATGGAATTCCGATGGGTGCACTTATTCCAAAAAACACCGAAAATCTTTTGCTTTCAGGCAGAAATTTAAGCGGTGATTTCTATGCACACGCATCGTATCGCGTTGTGGGAAATATGGGATCAACGGGACAAGCCGCAGGCGCAATGGCACATATTATGGATAAGAACAAAATCTCATCATATGAGCTTAAATTTGAAATGATAAAGGATATGCTGAATTAACCTACATATTTTTTGGGGGGATTTTTTGAAAAGCAAGCTTTTATCCTTTGTTATTATGCTCATCGGAGCATTTTTAATTGCTGTAGGCGTAAATATGTTTCTTTTGCCTCAAAAGCTTTCAACGGGCGGAGCAAGCGGAATAGGAACTGTTTTAAAATATATGTTTAATATTCCCTTGTCTGTTACCAATATTATTTTAAACGGAGTGCTTTTTGCACTTGGATTCAGGCTATTAGACAAAAAATCAATATTGAAAACGGTGTTTGGCATTATTTTTCTCACTGTTTTTCTCGAAATAACCTCGTATTTTCCCATAATAAAAAGTGATATGTTCACTTCCTTTGTTTCGGGAAGTGTTCTTGTGGGGGTAGGCATCGGTCTTGTTATAAGGCAAGGCGTATCAACGGGCGGAAGCGATTTTTTGGCACTTATGGTTAATAAAAAAATACCGCACATAAGTATAGCAAAAATCATTTTTGCAGTGGATTCCTTTATAGTTATTATTTCGGGAATAGTATTTAAAAGCTTTGAAATTACGGTGTATTCACTTACCGCATTGTTCATATCATCCAAAATCTCCGATTATATTCTCGTTTTAGGCGAAAACGCCAAATCAGTATACATCTTTTCGGAAAAGAACGATGCTATTGCCAATGGAATTCTCAATAAAATGGAGCGTGGAGTGACGGCAATAAAGGCAAGGGGAATGTACAAAAATGAAGATAAAGAAGTCCTTTTTTGTGCAGTAACGCCCAAAGAACTGCCCAAGCTCGTTTCAATGGTAAAAGCCAACGATGAAAATGCATTTCTGATAATCAATGACGTTCACAAAATTTTAGGTGAAGGCTTTAAAAAACACTTGACAATATAGAAATCTGTGATAAAATTTGAGTAATAATAAAACCTACGATTAAGGATAGTAGTTTTTAACAAACCTTTCAGAGAGTTGCCGTTTGGTGCAAGGCAATAGGGGTGTTTTAAATGAATGGGCTTATGAGGGCAGCCGAAAACCACTTGGTTAGTAGCAGCTGACGGGGCGCACCCGTTACAGTGCGGAACATATTAACGTATGTATTAAGGCGGAAGTAATTCAATTTGGGTGGCACCGCAGGCAAGATTCTATGTCCTGTCCCATATTTTATAGTGGGATAGGGCTTTTTTTATAGGAGAAAACAATGTTATTAACAAAACGATGGCGTAATTGCAGATAATCGATAATATATTAATAATTGGAGGAATTCATTATGAAATTCAATGAAATAGATTTTGACACTTATTTTAAAAATTATCCCGATAAAAACGGCTTTTTTGGTAAATACGGCGGAGCTTACGTTTCCGATGAACTTAAAAAAGCAATGGAGGAGATCACCGAATCTTACTTCACCATCTGCAAATCTGCCAAGTTTATCAATGAATTAAGAAGAATCCGCAAGGATTTTCAGGGCAGACCTACTCCCATCTCTCACCTTGAGCGTCTTTCAGCGTCTTTAGGTAACGTTCAGCTTTACGTTAAGCGTGAGGATCTTAACCACACGGGCGCACATAAGTTAAACCATTGTATGGGTGAAGCACTTTTAGCTAAGTTTATGGGTAAAAAGAAGGTTATTGCTGAAACGGGCGCAGGTCAGCACGGCGTTGCACTTGCAACTGCCGCCGCATACTTTGGCCTTGAATGTGATATTTATATGGGCTCTGTTGATATTAAAAAGCAGGCTCCCAACGTTGCAAGAATGAAGATTCTTGGCGCAAACGTTGTTGAGGTTACCCACGGTCTTCAAACGCTTAAAGAAGCAGTTGACGCCGCATTTGAAGCATATTGCAATGAATATAAGGATGCCATTTACTGTATCGGTTCAGTTTTAGGACCACATCCATTCCCGATGATGGTAAGAGACTTCCAGAGTGTTGTTGGCATTGAAGCAAGAGAACAGTTTACGGAAATGACAGGTGAACTACCTGATGCCGTAGTTGCCTGCGTAGGCGGTGGCTCTAACGCAATGGGTATGTTCTCAGGCTTCTTAAACGATCCCGTTGATATTTACGGTGTTGAACCCTTAGGCAGAGGTGAAAAGCTTGGCGATCACGCCGCAAGCCTTAAATACGGCACAGAGGGTATTATGCACGGCTTTAATTCCATTATGCTTAAGGATGCAAACGGTGAGCCCGCTCCCGTATATTCCGTAGCAAGCGGTCTTGATTATCCTTCATCAGGTCCTGAACACGCATTTTTGCACGATTTGGGCAGAGTTAAGTATGATGTTGTTACCGATGATGAAACCATTGATGCATTCTTCACCCTTTCTCGCCTTGAAGGTATTATTCCCGCAATCGAAAGTGCTCACGCCGTGGCTTACGGTATGAAGCTTGCCAAAAAGATGGGCAGAGGCTCAATTCTTATTAACCTCTCAGGCAGAGGCGATAAGGATATGGATTATATTATTGAAAACTACGGCATAAGATAGGAGGGAAAGAAGATTGAAGATTTATGAAAAACCTGAAATCGTAATTACCCACATAAGCAATTCATCCGTTTTAACCGAAAGCGGAGATATAAGACTTCCCTTTGATCCGTTTGACTAAGAATAGCAGATGCTTTGAGCATCTGCTCAGAGCACTGACAAACCCCTGCAAACATAATGGGGCTGTCTCACTAACTAAGTGAGGCAGCCTTAATTTTTTTTGCAAAAAAAAGAAAAGACTTCCTTTCGGAAGTCTGTTAGATGGTGTATAATTGTAATAGCAACAAAACAAAAATCAAATCACCTAACAAAAAGGATTG
>JAZNSH010000094.1:0-46944 GCA_045591115.1 Clostridia bacterium | reverse complement strand
ACGCAAACCTAAATGGTGTTCTCGCATATCCATTATAACACCTATTTTGAATTCTGCACTATATCTTTTTTGTTTTTGTCCTTTTTTTGCCATAAAAAATATGCACCTCCAAAAGTGTCTAACTTTTGGGGTGCATATCATAACGGGTGGCTTTTTCATATAATTTCAGATTTTCTTTTAATCGGTTATCATTAGATAATTTTATTGCTTTCTTAACGTTTTCTATTGCCTTTTCAATATTACCCGTTTTATAGTATGCAATGGATAAAACATCATAGGGTGTTGAATCCCATGAAGATGATTCGGTTATATAAGTATCGGATCTTTCTTTAATATTTAAGGCATATTCAATAAAATATATTGTTCCGATATAATTTTGCCTATAATATTCAAAAAATGCCGCATCAAGCCAAGGCTCGCGCAAATAAGGTGCTTCCCCTATTGCCATTAAATAATATTTATATGATGATGTATAATCAGATAATGCCTGATAACATTTTGCCATATACCGCATTGAAGCACAACGTTCATCCTTCCACGTTGCTTTTTTTAAATTAAGATGTTTCTCAAAGGTTCTTATAGCCTTTAAATACTGCCGATGAAACATATATTCCCTTGCTAAATAATGCATATTTCTGTCATTTTCGGGATCTTCCTTTACTGCAAGTTCAAGTAAGGGCAGATATTGAGTTCTCGGTTTGTTTTTATCAGCAAAATGGTTTAATTGAACATTTTTTGCAGGAGTAATTTTTTCATTTTCACATTTTAAAACCTCGTGAACAGGATAAACCCACTTATATCCCTTTCTTGAATGTGCTTTTTCAATATAAAAAACAGTACCTTCACTGCCATCATCGTTATAATTCCATACATAACGATATTTTAAACGTGTTGTTCCTTTTGACCAGGATTTTTCCATATTTTTTCGCCAACCGACGTTAAAAACTTCATCAAGATCGGTGCACACACATATATCCGTGTCATTTGGCAAAAGATTCAAAGACTCATTTCTTGCAACGTCAAAGCGCCAAGGTTCTATTTTTTTACTAAAAACCTTTACCCCATTTTCTTCTAAAATTTTAACGGTGTTATCAGTTGAACCCGTATCAAGAACGTATACTTCATCTGCTTCTCTCATACTTTCTGCCCATCTTTTTGCAAACTTCTCTTCATTTTTTGAAATGGCATATACACAAACTTTCAAAGAATCACCTCATATATGTAAATCTCCGCAAAAGCGGAGATTTTTTAACTTAACTGTCTGATAATTAAGCTGGCGTTTGTTCCATCGCTTAAAGTGAATGTTCCATCTAACGTGTTTTGAATTGCCAAAGCAACATTGTCACCTGCAACAAGATTAGCAACAAATGTTCCGATAAAGTCTGCTTCTTCGCCTGCCGCCAACGTTTTGGTTATCTCACTTCCTGAAACGGTGGTTCCGTTATTAGTGATTGATACGGTGTAATCACCGGCAGTATCAGCAGTTCCGGATACTCTATATTCAATTAAATATGCTCCGCTTTCGTTAATTGTTAATAAACTTGTTCCGACAGATACATTATCGCTTGGAAGTGCAACAGTTAAAGGAATTCCCGAATTCACACCGGAAGTTAAAGTTAATGTTTCACTTGTATTATCAAGAATTCCGCCATAAGCGAAAGTTGGTGTAATCCCCTGAGGACCCGTTGGACCGGTTGGACCGATTAAGCCTTGAACACCTTGTAAACCTTGAGGTCCGGTTGGACCGGTTGCACCAACTGCACCTGCGATACCTTGTGGACCTGTGGGACCGGTTGGCCCTACTTCACCCTGAATGCCTTGTAATCCCTGAGGTCCGGTGGGGCCGATTGGGCCAACTGCACCTGCGATACCTTGAGGACCCGTTGGACCCGTTGGGCCTACTTCTCCCTGAATACCTTGTGGACCGCTTGGACCTATAAGACCTTGCGGACCAATTGGGCCCATCTCGCCCTGAGCACCGGTTGCACCGGTTAATCCAGGAACACCTTGAGGTCCTTGAGCTCCCTGAGGGCCGGTTGGTCCTTGAGGAATAATAAAATCAAGGATTACGTTCTGCTCCGTTCCTCTATTGGAAACAAACGCATTGCTTCCGGGTGCGCCCGTAATGGTTCTGCCAACGTTAACAGAAACTTCAGGGCAAGGATTTGGTGTTTGTGGAGTGCAATCACATCCACAACAAGTCTGATCATTACAACCTAAATCGGAAAATCTATTTGAATAATTACAACTATTTTGATATCTATTCATATTATCCTCCTAAAATTATTGGAAAAAGATTTCCATTAGTATAATATGAATATTATAAAAATAATGCAACAAAAAAGCACTTGAAAATTCAAGTGCTTAAAATTTTACATACTTTTTGCCGACACAATATCAGCATCGGTTCCTGCAACATTTTTGATTATAACATCACCACAGTTTACGGGTGATTTAAGAACTACATCATCAAGTGCTTTAACAACATCAAACATCTTTGCTTTAGGAATTAAAACACTTGTTTTAACGGGACATCTCTTATGAATAGCACCATCTATTTTAACAGTGCTTGTTATCATTCGCATAGGGTTTATAAGCTCATTTTTTCCATATTCAGCACCACGCTCGCAAGCATTACCGGTTACTTTATAATCATTATTTTCATCAACTTTTAAGTGACAGCCCTTTGGGCATACAATGCAAATAAGCTCTTTCATATTTATACCTCGCCTTGTATCTCAATTAAAATTTCGCCTGAAGCCTTCTTTAAAAGAACAGAGGGTAAAATAATGTGTTCCATTTCACCGGGAGCCATATGTTCACGCTTAAATGAAGCAATTTTTTCACCATTTGATGTCACATTAATTACACTTTCTTTCATAACTCTGTTCACTCTGAAAAATACATCTGTATTTTTCTTTTCATCAGTCATTCTGATTTTTTGAGGAACTGTATACGTAACACCGTTACCGTTTTTAAGATAAAGTATTTCACCGTTTTTCTCGCCATTTAAAACATATTCAGCTGCTGCTTTACCTGCACGGGCACTTTCCTGAGTAACGTAATCAACAAGGTCGTGAACGTGAACAACGTTGCCGCAAGCAAAAACGCCTTCCATACTCGTTTCCATATTTTCAAAAACGATTGCACCGTTTGTTCTTAAATCCATTTCTATTCCTGCACCACGAGTAAGCTCATTTTCAGGAATCAAGCCAACAGAGAGAAGAACCGTATCACATTCAAATTCCATTTCTGTTCCCTTTATGGGCTTTCTGTCCTCACCTACTTTTGCCACAATAACCTTTTCAACACGTTCTTTGCCTTGAATATCAATTATCGTATGAGAAAGATATAAAGGAATATCAAAGTCGTTAAGGCACTGAACGATGTTTCTGTTAAGTCCTCCCGAATAAGGCATAACTTCAACACAAGCAAGAACTTTTGCACCTTCAAGAGTCATTCTGCGTGCCATAATAAGTCCGATATCACCGCTTCCCAAAATAAGAACCCTCTTACCAACCATATAGCCGTCAATATTAAGATACTTCTGTGCAGAACCGGCCGTAAAAACACCTGCAGGCCTGTCACCGGGAATCGATATTGCACCACGCGTACGCTCACGGCATCCCATAGCAAGAATAATGGATTTTGCTTGAAGTTGCATAAAGCCATCAGAACTGTTAACACAGGAAACCGTTTTGTCTTCAGAGATATCAAGAACCATTGTATCAAGCTTGACTTCAACAGATGTGCTCTTAAGCATTTTAACAAAGCGTTCAGCATATTCAGGTCCCGTAAGTTCTTCTTTAAAATAATGAAGTCCAAAGCCATTATGAACACACTGATTTAAAATTCCGCCTAATTCTTTATCTCTTTCTATAATAAGAATATTTTTTGCGCCGTTTTCAAAGGCTGAGCAAGCTGCACTTAAACCTGCGGGACCGCCACCGATAACTATAATATCATACATATTATTTGCCCTCCTTTGTTTGACTCTTTAAAATATTACTTCCGTTTTTATCCTTTAAAACTTCCAAAGGATCAAGATTTAATTCTCTTGCAATTATTTCAAGAACCTTTGGACCGCAGAAGCCGCCCTGGCATCTGCCCATTCCTGCATTACATCTGCGTTTAATGCCATCCACTGTTTTAGCAGGCAATGGCGAATGTATTGCCGCAACGATTTCCCCCTCGGTTATCGTTTCACATCTGCAGATAACTCTGCCATAAAGAGGATTTTTCTTAATGATCTCCGCTTTTTCTTCATTTGAAAGTTCTTTAAAAACAATGTGTTCTCTTTCGAGAGTATAATTTTCTTTTTCTGTAAGCTTAAGCCCATCACTTTCAAGAAGCTTAACTGCCTCATCGGCAATGGCAGGTGCCGCAGAAAGCCCCGGTGATTTAATACCCGCAAGATCTAAAAAGCCTTTGGTTGCAAATCCAATAATAAAATCTTCTTTATCGGAATTTGCTCGCATTCCAGCAAAGTTACGAATAGAATTTCTGTAATTTATATCAAAAACACTTTTTGCCGCCGTATTTCTGACAAACTCAAGCTGTGATGCGGTTGTGTTGACTTTTTCTTTATCATCACTACCTGTTGCATCAGGGCCAACAATGAGATTTCCGTGCACGGTAGGCGAAACAAGAACACCCTTACCTACGCTTGAAGGACACTGAAAAAGCGTGCAATTTGCCTTGAAGCCTTCAGCCTTATCCATAAGATAATATTGACCTTTACTTGGAGTGATTTTAAAGGTCGGAGGACTAACCATATTGTGAATTTTATCACTGTAAACACCTGCAGCATTCACAATATATTTTGCTTTAATTTCTTTATCCGATGATGACTTAATTATAAAACAATCATCAGATTTTTCAATATCAGAAACCTCAAAATCAAATATAAATTCTGTTCCGTTTGTTGCAGCTACTTCTGCAAAAGCAATAGCATACTCCCAGGGGTTGATTATGCCCGCAGAAGGTGCCCACAAAGCACAAACTACCTTTTCGCTTACATAAGGCTCACGTTTGCGAACTTCAATACCGTCAATAACCTCAATTCCCGGAACACCGTTTTTAACGCCTCTATCATAAAGAATATTAACCGTTTTTGCTTCCTCTTCATTAAAAGCAAGAACCATTGAACCAACGTTTTTATAGGGAACGCTTAACTTTTTTGAAAGCTCTTTAGCTTGCAAACACCCCTCGACATTGAGTCGAGCCATTAACGTGCCGGGTTCAGGATCATAGCCCGCGTGAATGATAGCGCTATTTGCACGGGTAGCTCCTAATGCAACATCGTTCTCTTTTTCAATAACACAAACTTTTAAATTAAATTTTGAAAGCTTGTATGCTGTAGCACAACCAATTACGCCGCCACCGATAATCGCAACATCAAACATAAATAATCCTCCTAAAATAAAAAAAGAGCAATATAGATACAACTATCCCTATGGAAAGTTGTACTTATATTACTCTCAACTCTCTGTAAACAAGTACATATAAAGTATAACATTTAATATATTATTTTGCAAGTGTTTTATTTAAAAATATTAAAATTTGTTCCCGAAACAGCAATAGCACCTGCAGAAATTGCATCTTCAACATCTTCTTTATCCCTGATCATTCCGCTCGCAATAACCGGTAAATCAGTAATTTTAACAATTTCAGATATTGTTTTGGTGCTGCAGGCAGGCAAAACCTCAATAATATCTACCGGTGAATTTTTAATTTGTTTTTTTAAATTATCAAAAGCAAGAGAATCAATCAAAAAGAATCTTTGAACCGTTAAAAGACCTTGTGATGCGGCACTTTTAACCAACGACTGTTTTGTCGTAATTATTCCGTCAGCGCCTGTGTTCTTCGCAATGAATTCAACGGAAACTTCTTTTGAAGAAAGACCCTCTATAAGATCAATATGAACAAATACAACCTTGCCCGCATCTTTTAGTATTTTAACAATTTCACAAATATTCATTACTGATCCATATAAAATAAAAACTATTTTACTGTCATTTGACAAACAACTATTAAGCCCATCATTATCTTTTATGGCATAGATATATTTGCTTTTTAATATTTTTTTTATTTCATACTTCGTCATTTAACGTACCTTCTTTATTTTTTTATATTTTATCAGATTTCTTAAAAAAAATCAACCCCAATATATTTTTCCTGACAGCCACGGCTTTAAAATTTCTTCAATATTCTTTTTAGTCCTTTTTTTCATACTGTTTACAAATATTTCCCCTGAAGAAACTTTATACATATTATTTTCGTAATAATATTTCAAACCGTTAAATAAATCATTATCCCCTATTTTATTCCTTAGCTCATCAAGCATAAGTGCCGAAACATCATATGTAATTGCATCATATAAAAGCCAATGCTCAAATTCATTGGTCTTTCTGTCTATTTTCTTTTCAAATGGAATATCTTTTTCCTTCAAAACATCAAAAACTACTTTGCAATAAAGCTCACACTCATTAAGGTAACTTTTATAGCGTTCAGTTCCATATTTCTTCTCATAATAAAGTGCAACCGAATATTGTGTAAGTCCTTCATCTATCCATGCTTCTTCAATTTGATTATTGCCAACAACTCCGTACCACCATTGATGGGCAATTTCGTGCACAATAACTTCTTCAAGCGCATCCTTTGCCGCATCATTATAAAGCTCGGTATTAATAAAAACGACGTTAGGATATTCCATACCACCAATATAAAAGTCAGATTCCGCTATTGATAAAGTACTGTAAGGATATTCGCCAAAGATCTTGTTAAAAATTTCAACGGCATCCTTTGCAACTTCAAGTGAATAATCTCCAAAAATATCATCACCTAAGTAGTACGAATAAACGATTGTATCACCACTTTTTATTGATTGCAGATTATATTTTGATGAAAGTACAAATGCAAAATCACGGACATTATTTGCCCTAATGATCCATTTTGTGTTAATGGGATCTAAAACGTTTTTATTTAAAATTCTTCCGCTTGTTGCGATCCTAAATTCATTTGGTATGGTTAGAGTTACATTATAATCTGCGCATTCTGAAAAAAACGGATCACCATTTGAATTATATATACATTTGTAAGGCTCACCATTCACGAAAGGACATAATATCGGATACCAATTTCCAAAATTATAAGTATTTTCTCCATAGCCGAATCTCATAGGACTGTACGGTAATTTTTCTTCAAAAACTATTTTAATTTTTATTTCTTCACCCGGCTCTGCTTCAAGAGCTTTCAACACTAAAATTTGTTCATCATTTTCATAATAATACTCGATTTTTTCATTATTAACAAAAATACTTTTTACGTTAATATATCCACTATCAAATCCCTTTGGATATGCTTTATCAAACTTTTCGGCAACAACTAAATTTTGCAAATTATTTTCATTTTTAAATGAATTGGGATATAAAGAAAAACATAGCTCATCAACTGTAAAATCTTCATTGTTTATGTACTCAACAAGCATTTCTCCTTTTAAAAAATTATCAGAAACTACTGCATCAATATTATAAATTACTGATCGTTTTTTTACTTCATTATCAATATTCAAAGAAACAATGATTATTGATAAAAAAATCAAAACAAGAAAAACGCAAACAATTTTATTTTTAATTTTTTTCAACAAATTCTCCTCCGATAAAAAAATATACTTTATCTATCTGAATTTTTATGTTATAATATCGAAAGATATGCAAAAAAATGATTGAGGTGTATAAAAAATGTCTACAGGAAAATATTCATCAAATAATCCGTTATCAGATATTATTCCATTGGAAGGTGTCTTTGTTTCGACATTTTTAAGTGATATGCCGTCAGATACTGTGAAGTTATACATATATCTTTTATATCTTTGCAACCACCCGGAAATTAAAATCAACTCCTTTGTTGATATTGCAAAAAACATTAACTGTTCAGTTTCGGATTTAAACACTTCTTTAGAATTTTTAAGCAAAAAACACTTGATAAATTACACCTCACGTCCTTTTTCTTTTGAAATTTTAAGTGCTCATACCGCTTCAAAAAATTCCGGAATATATAATGCTGACGTTCTAACTGTATATTCAGATTATTTTGCAGGAATTCGTGCACTGTTCCCCGGCAGAAATATTACAAACGGCGAATATGATAAGGCTCGTGACTGGGTTGAAATTTACGGACTTTCAGTTGAAACTGCATTGCTTTTGATTTCTCACTGCATAAATCTTAAGGATAACCTGATTTCTTTTTCGTATATTGACAAGGTTGCGCAAACGTGGTCAAACGATAATATAACAACAGTTGAAAAAGCTGAAGAATTTTTAGCTATTGAGGAAGCAAAAAAACACGAAGTTGCAAAGCTACTTCTGCATCTGGGCATCAAGCGTGTACCGACTGTTGATGAAATCGCATTATATCACCGTTGGACAAGTGAGCTCGGATTTGAATTAAAAGGTATAAAAGCCGCTTGTCAGGAAACGACAAAATCTCTTAATCCAAGTCTTGCTTATATAAATAGGATCTTAGAAAATCTTCACTCCCTTAATCTTCACACAGAAAAACAGATAAAAGCTTATTTGTCAGAATCCGATGCAGAGCGACGGATCATATCTGCTATTTTATCTGAGCTCGGTGAGAGATCAAGAACAATTACCACCGTACATATAGATGCCATCAACAAATTTAAGGAAGGTAATCTTAAACCTGAACTACTTATTTTTATTGCAAAAACAATGTGCGAAAACGGTTATCATACCTTCACAAAATTTGTTCAAAAAACAGAAGAGATTATAAAATTAAGTGATATTTCGGAAGAAAATATTAAAAAATTCTTTGAAACAAAAAATACAAAATCGAACAGTAAAAATTCAAAAAATAATTTTCTCGGCAGAGATGAAAATTATGATGACTCAATTTATGCTGATGCTTTAAATTTAGAGGTTTAATATGGATGCATATATTATCAACAAAATTGAAAAAAAATTAAATCAAATTCGATTACAATCCAATCTCGATTATCAAAAAAATTTATCATCCGTTTATGAAAATAATCCTAAGCTTTTGGAATTAGAGAATAAACGCAGACTTTTATCAAGCGATTTTTCAATTACAAAAGATGAAAAGAAAATTCTTATGGATGATTTAAAAAATCAAATTCAATCATATCTTTCAGATAATAATATTGTTATGCCTGAAAAAAAATACAACTGTAATATCTGCAATGACAGTGGATATATTGATACGAAAAACGGAAAAGAACGTTGCTCTTGCTTTAACAAAATGCTTATTGATGAAACAACAAAGGATAATTGCATTTCAACAACGAGATCTTTTGATAATTTTAAGGAAGATATTTTTGATAAATCGGTAAAAGAACAGATTCTTGCAATTCGTGATTATTTAAAAAAATATTGTGTTAATTTTCCTAAGGTTAAAAAGCCAAATACCGTTTTATGCGGTAATACAGGCACAGGTAAAACCTTTTTACTTTCTTGTGTTTTTACCGAATTAAAAAAGCGTGGATTTAGCATAATTTTTATAACTGCAGGAAAGCTTTTTGATATTTTACGCAAATATGCATTAAATCAAATTGAAGATATTGATGCACTATTGGAAGCTGATATGCTTATTATTGACGACCTTGGAACGGAGCCAATGTTCAATAATATTACTGTTGAATATTTATTTTTGCTCATAAACGAGCGCACAAGAAATGAAAAACCAATATTTATCTCAACAAACTTAAACGCAAACCAATTAAAAGAACATTACAATGAGCGCATTACTTCAAGATTGCTTGATGCAAGCACAACATATGTGATTTCAATTCCCGGTAAAGACCTGAGGGTGTAATATGCTAAAAAAAGTTGAAGAAATTTTAAAAAAATTCAACCTTATTGAAGAAAATAAAGCGGTAATAGTTGGTTTTTCCGGCGGTGCTGACTCTGTTTGCCTTCTCTTTGCTTTAAAAATGCTTGGATATAATGTCCACGCTGTTCACGTACATCACGGTATCCGTGGTTTTGAAGCTGATAATGATGCTCTTTTCGCCCAAAGTTTTTGTGAAAAATACGATATTCCCTTTTCATTGGAAAAGCTTGATATCCCTGCTATAGCTAAACAAAAGAATATTTCTTTGGAAACAGCTGCAAGAGAAGAACGTTATAATATTTTAAGGCATTATGCTAAAAAAAATAACGGCATTATTGCAGTTGCACATAACAAAAACGATCAGGCCGAAACAGTTTTAATGCATCTTTTAAGAGGTAGCGGACTGAACGGGTTATGCGGAATGCAACATAAAGCTAACAATATTATTCGACCTATTTTAGATTTTTCAAGAGAAGATATTGAACAGTTTAATAAAAAAAATAATCTTGATTACGTAACTGATTCAACAAACGATTGCTTAGAGTATTCCAGAAATAAAATTCGTTTGGATATTATTCCGCACATTGATTCCATTTTAAACACCGACTCAATAAATTCTATTACGAAGTGTGCCGAAATACTTAATGAATACAACGATTATATCAAATCTAACATTGAGGAATATGCAAAAAGGCTCATCAAAAAAGAAGATAAAAATGTTTTTTTAACTATCACATCACTTCCTCATGTTATTCAATCAGAGCTGATAAAAAAATCAATTGAGCTCCTTTGCGGAAATATTGTTGATATTGAGAAAATTCATATTGAAGATGTTTATTCTCTTTTTGAAAAAGAATCAGGTAAAGAAATTCATTTGCCGCACAACATAAGGGTAAAACGTATTTACGATAAAATTTATTTTTATGAAAACGGCTTTCCTTTTTTCATTAGCGAAATAAAATTCGAACCTTTAAAAGATATTCAATGGAAAAATTTCACCATTAAGAGTTGTGATGTAAATGAATATAAATATGAAAAAAATACAACGTATATTGATATTGAAAGACTTCCAATCGACACTGTTATAAGAACAAGAAAGGAAGGAGATTTCATTTATCCTTTAGGCTCAACAGGAAAGTGCACAATAAAAAAGTTTTTTATTGATAAAAAAATACCGTCTAACATCAGAAATGGAATTCCTCTTCTTGCAAAAGGAAATGAAATTTATGCAATAATCGGATATACTGTTTCAGAAAAAGTAAAGGTTACCCCTGAGTCAAAAAGAATTATAAAGATTTTTTGCGATACATAATTCATTATTTGGGGTATAATATTAACAAGTTTTGTTTTTCAATTTATTTTTACTATCTCATTAAGATGTTTCACAGAGATTTCATTGTATTTTTTTCGATTTAATGTTATAATACTAAAAATATAAAAACTGAAAGGATAACCAAATGAAGAAAAAGAAACTGATTTACACTCTCATATACCTTGCACTTATAGGTATTGTAATCTACCTGGCATTTGGGGGTTTACAGAATAAATCACTTATTCAAAAAGAAATCGAAACCTCAGAGTTTAGAAAAAAATTAGAGGCAAATGAATTCAAATATGTTCTCGTTGTTAATTCGCAAACAGCTTACGGTATTACTGAAACAAATGCCAATAAGGTTGATTTAACAAAAGATAAAGAAGATATTAATTCTGATGTTCAGAATAAGTACGAATTTAAGGCTTCCATTGATTACACCGATAAATTTGACGAAGATTTGAAATTGGCTGCTGAGAAAAATGAAAACTTTAAGTTCGACAGTATTAAAGTCAGCCCACCTTGGTATATTGAATTTTTACCCTACATCTTTATGTTCCTTATTATCGGTATAACGATCTATTTCTTTGTTGCACAGTCATCCGGTAACGGAAAAGCAATGCAGTTTGGCAGATCAACGGCAAAGCTTTATGATGATAGCAAAAAGAAAGTTAAATTCACCGATGTTGCCGGTGCAGATGAGGAAAAAGAAGAGCTTGAAGAAATCGTTCAGTTCTTAAAGAACCCTGATAAATACACAAAAATGGGTGCAAAAATCCCTAAAGGCGTGCTTCTTGTGGGCCCTCCCGGAACAGGTAAAACTCTTTTAGCAAAATCAGTTGCAGGAGAAGCCGGTGTTCCCTTCTTCTCAATTACAGGCTCGGATTTCGTTGAACTATATGTTGGTATTGGCGCCGCTCGTGTTCGTGATTTATTTAATCAAGCAAAGAAAAATCATCCTTGTATTATTTTCATTGATGAAATTGACGCGGTTGGTCGCAGACGTGGTTCTGGTATTGGCGGTGGTCACGATGAACGCGAGCAGACTCTTAACCAGCTTCTTGTTGAAATGGACGGTTTTGTCGGCAACGAAGGTATAATAATAATTGCCGCAACTAACCGCGCTGATATTCTCGATCCTGCACTTCTCCGTTCAGGCAGATTTGACAGACAGATTCACGTTCTCCCTCCCGATACAAAAGGAAGAGAAGAAATTTTCAACATTCACGTTAGAAACAAAAAGTTAGCTGAAGACGTTTCTGCCCGCGAAGTTGCGCTTCTTACAACGGGTTTTGTTGGTGCAGACATTCAGAACTTATGTAATGAAGCTGCTCTCCTTGCAGTAAGAAGAAATCACGAAAAAATTACTATGCAGGATATTAAGGACTCTATTACACGTGTTATTATGGGTCCTGAAAAGAAATCTCATAAAACTACCGAAAGAGATAAAAAGCTTACAGCTTATCACGAGGCAGGACATGCTATCGTTGCAAAGGCAACCGAACATTGTGACCCCGTAACAGAAGTTTCAATTATTCCTCGCGGCGGAGCAGGCGGTTATACTCTTATTCGTCCCGAAAACGAGCATAACACCTATTCAAGATTATATATTCTTGATAGAATTGCTATGTGCTTTGGTGGTAGAGCCGCTGAAAAGCTTATCTTTAACGATATCACAACCGGTGCATCGGCAGATATTAAGCATGCAACCGAGCTCGCTAAAGGCTACGTTACACAGTACGGTATGTATGATGAAATCGGTCCTATGTATTTAGGCAACAGTGGTGGAGACGAAATATTTATTGGCAGAGATTTTGCAACACAAAAGGGTTATTCAGAAGAACTTTGTGCAAAGGTTGATGCCGCAATACGCGATATCATCACAACTGCCGATCAAAGAGCATTTGATATTCTTGCCGAAAAGAAAGAAATTTTAGATAATCTTGCCGAAGTCCTCCTTGATATGGAGAAGATTACAGGTGCACAGTTTGAGGAGATTTACAACGGTAAAACTCTCGCAGACTTCAAGGCAGAAGATAATGTTCAGGCTGATTCCGCTTCTTCAGCAGAAGAACCCGCTACAGAACCCGAAAATACTTTAGAAGGATAATAGGAAAGGCCAAAAACCTTTCCTTTTTCTAAAATGGCAAAAAAGAAGAAAAAACAACCATTATACCTTTTCCCATTACTATTTTTAAGTTTTCCTTTTTTAATTTTTTTAGTAATTTCCACAATAAAATTTATAAAAACGGGAACCTTTAATTACGTTACAAATTTTACTTATTTTTATCAAGCTCTTAAAAGCTACGGTGAATATATAATTCCAACAATTTTATTTTTCACATTTGCTCTAACTTATATAGTAATAATGAAGTTGTGTAAAAAAACAACAAAAAAGCTAAGTTGGATTTTAATTGAGTTATTTGGTATTACTTTTATTTTATGTGGAAGCAGATTCATCTTTGTATTATCAAATAATTTATGGAATAACGATATTCTATCATTCATCTTTAACGGAATCAACATCTATACCTTTATATTTTCCAGTGAGTTATGCTTTTTAACTTCAAGTATTTTATTTTATTTTGATAAAAAATATTTAAAGAAATAAGTTGCTAAAAATCAAAACTCGTGGTATTATATATATGTAAAGTTGCTTGTAAACTTGCATTGGGTTCTGCGCAAGGTGATGTTGTGAACCATGTCAGGACCGGGAGGTAGCAGCATTAAGCAAATTTTTCGCTTGTGCCGCAGGTCGATCTGATGCAAGTTTACAGGCAACTTTTTTTGAGGTTAATATGTTAAAAAAAGAACTTAACGAAAAAAACAAAAAAATTTGGGGAATAATTATTCTGATTCTCGTATTGATTTTTTCGGCAATAGTCAGTATTTTCATTGGTATTCCCCTTGTAAAATTTGCAAAGGAACCTGAACAATTCCGCACACTTATCTCCGATCTTGGTGTTTGGGGATATTTTGCATATATAGGCATGCTTTTGTTTCAAATCATTTTCGCGCTCGTTCCGGGTGAGCCGTTTGAAATTTTAGCAGGATATACCTTTGGTGCTGTTGAAGGCACGTTAATATGCTTATTAACTTCTGTTCTTGGTTGCACCATTGTTTTTTTTCTTGCAAAAAAATTGGGTGTAAAATTCGTAAGATTATTTTTTTCTGACGAAAAAATTCAATCCCTTAAAATTTTGCAGGATAAAAATAAAATGTATTTCATTGTATTTTTAGCATTTTTTATTCCGGGAACACCAAAGGATCTTTTATCCTACGTTGCAGGCTTAACACCGCTTAAGTTCCTGCCCTATATAACTATAACAACCATTGCAAAAATTCCATCAATAATAACCTCAACAATAGGTGGAGATGCCTTAGGCGATAAGCAATATATTTTTGCAATTATTGTTTTTGCAATAACTGCAATTTTATGTCTCGGTGGAATTGTAATATATAACAAAATAACAAAAAAATAAGCTCTGAAACAGAGCTTATTTTATAATATCACAAACATTTGCATTAACATATTCAATTAAGTCTTCAGGTTTTATTTTTAAGGCCATCCCTCTTGCTCCCGCAGAAACGTATACACTATCCAAATTCAAAACCGACGTATGAATAAATGTTGGAAAACGCTTTTTCATTCCAATAGGTGTACATGCTCCGCGCATATAACCCGCAATCCCCAAAAGATCCTTAACGTGAATCATATCACAGCTTTTATCTTTAAAAACAACAGCTGCTTTTTTAAGATCCAACTCTTCATCAACCGGTATGCAACAAACGAAAACGCCGTTTTTTGCTCCTTTAAGAACGAGTGTTTTGAAAAAAGTTGAAGGTGGTATTTTTAAAAATTCCGCAGCATGAACTCCCGATAAATCATTTTCATCATATTCATACTCATAGACCTCAAAATCTATTTTGGCAGAGGTCAATAATCTCATAGCATTAGTTTTCTGCATATATTTCTCCTTGAGTTTTATGCTATAATTCTACAAAAAAGTTCCCCTATTGTCAACTCAATCTTGACTATGCAATCAAATTACTGTATAATATAAACAACACTTGGAGGATACCGAAATGAACAATAAAGCTATAAAAGAACAAAAAACGTTAAAGCATCCTAAATTGATTATTTTTATTCTTTCATTTATAGGGATCGTTTTTGCAGTTCTAACTCATTTATCCTTAATAAATCCTAATTTAATGTATCATTATTTTGGCAATTATACGACGCTTGTGCTTTATATCTTGCCATTTTTATCACTTGTTTTAATAATCCTTTCTTCTATATTTTTCTTTAAATATAAGAAAATTTCCTTCATTGCACCCATTGTTTTTGCTCTTGCAGGAACGTTCCTTGCTTTTACTTTAGCTGAGGATTCTTATCTTTCAAAAATAGAATCCGATTTTTTAAAACACGAAAAGGTTTTTAATAAAATTATCGAAGATCCTCAATATCAAAAAGAAGGTCAATATAAATTAAATGACGAGAGCATTTTCTCCGTTGCTCCCGAACAAAAGCTCATTGTTGAAGAAGTAATAAATAATTCTTATGCATATTGTATTGTTACCATAGATCTTGAAGACCGTTTTGAAGGTTACGTTTATACAAAAAACGGTATCCCGCTTGAATGGAATTCATTTGATATCAATCCGCCTACCCCACTGGACATCGAACAAAATTGGATGTACTTTATTTGTTATAAGGAGTAAATTATGATTAAAATTGAAAGAACTGAAGTAATGAATCTTGAAAATGCAATTCGAGGAGCAAGAAATCCACTTAACAGCTGGAATCGTATGGACAGTTTTTACGACGAAAACGGCAATTTCATTATGGGCGAAAATGACCTCAATCTTGCAAAGAAACTTGCATTTGCAGGAAGTGATCACAGAAAATTTATGCGAATGATATTTGTTTCCGTCGACATTACCGCCCCTCTTTATTGGTGGAAAGAGTTTGATACTTATAAGGTAGGCACTGTTGCAAACAGTTGTTCTACAATGCATAAAATTCACTCAAAAGAGCTTACTCGCGAAGATTTTTCCTTTGATCAATTAAATGATGAATCCTTAAAAATTATGGATAATCTTCTTGAATATATCGAAGAAGTTCGTCAAAAGTATTTAGAAACAAAAGATAAAGCTTTGTGGTATAATCTTATCCAGTTACTTCCCTCAAGCTTTAACCAAATGCGTACCGTTACAATGAATTACGAAAATCTCAGAAATATGTACTTTGCCAGAAAAACTCACAAGCTTGATGAGTGGCACGTTTACTGTGATTGGATAAAAGAGCTCCCCTATTCTAAGGAATTAATTTATGGTGATGAAAATGAATGATATTTTATACATTGTTGTACCCTGCTATAATGAAGAGGAAGTTTTACCCGAAACTTCAAAAAGACTAAACATTAAGCTCAACACTTTAATTGAAAGCGGAAAAATTTCAAAAGAGAGCCGTATCCTTTTTGTTGATGACGGTTCAAAGGACAAGACCTGGCAGCTTATCTACGACCTTTGCAATGAAAACGATATTTTTGCAGGCATAAAGCTTGCACATAACAGAGGCCATCAAAACGCTTTATTGGCAGGCCTTATGAAGGCAAAAGAATATGCTGATATGGTTATTTCAATGGATGCCGATTTACAGGATGACATTGATGTTGTTGATAAGTTTATTGATGAATATTATAATGGCAGTGATATTGTTTACGGTGTTCGATCCTCAAGAAAGAAAGATACGTTTTTTAAACGTTCCACTGCGTTAGCATATTATCGTATTCTACAAAAAATGGGCGTTGATATCGTTTATAATCACGCTGACTATCGTCTTATGAGCAAACGTGCCTTAAACGCTCTTGAGCAATTTAAGGAAGTAAATCTTTTCTTAAGAGGTATCGTTCCGATAATTGGCTACAAAACCTCAACTGTCGAATATGTAAGAAGTGAGCGTTTTGCAGGTGAAAGTAAATATCCATTAAAGAAAATGCTCTCTTTTGCCGTTGACGGAATAACATCCTTCAGTGTAAAGCCAATCAGATTGATTACTTCATTAGGCTTTATAATTTTTATTCTTAGTCTTATAATGCTTATATACAGTATAATAATTAAGATTATCGGTCACGCAGACAGTGGTTGGGCATCAATTATCTGTTCAATATGGATGATCGGCGGAATACAGCTCCTTTCATTAGGTATTATCGGTGAATACATCGGCAAAATCTATAATGAAACAAAAGCACGTCCTCGATTTATAATTGAAGAATTTATAAAAAAATAAGAAAGTCAAACGACTTTCTTATTTTTTTACATAGTTATGTTTTTCAAGAATTGTAAAAGGATCGATTTTATTATCAAATACGTAAATCGATAAATTAAAATCAACTCCTCCATCCTCCAACCGATATTTTTTATCAAGCTGAGGACCGCAAGAACCCGAGCCAACACCGCTCATAAAATAATCCGTATAAACATTGATTGCCTCATCTTTCACAAGCTCGTGAGGATGACGTTTTTTTCGAAGCTCTTCAATTGAATATTCTGAAACGTTAAATGAAAAGGAATCTCCAAAGAAGCCTATCGCACACTCATCATTATACAATAATGACCATTTTGTGTTATAAACGCTTCCACACTCCTGCGGTCTTAAGTAATTCTCAAGAAATTCAGAAGAATCTTTTTCATATTCGCCCATTACACAGGCTGAATGCTTGTCAATATAGCTCTCATAAGGTCCGAATCCAAAGTATTTTACTTTTTCAAGTTCTTTATCAACCTTCCAGGAGAAACCAAATCGCGGCAACCACACCTGAAGCTTTCTTATATCGCCTTTTAAGGATATATTTATTAAACCTTCAGAATATATCGTATAAACAAGCTTTCCGCTAAAAATAGGCTTTTTGCCAAAGGTGCCAACAATAGCATTATACCTGATTTCAACAAAGTTTTTATTTTCAATAACTTCATAATCAGTAAAATCCGAAATACAGTTAAATAAATTGCCTTCTTTGCAAATGGCTCCATCTTTAGACCAATCATCCTTTATAAGTCGATCATTGTCAATTGGAGCACGGTATAAGCAAAATTGTTGCTCATGGCAAATTTCTTTATTCTTAAAAAAGATTTTTTTGATCAAAGGCTTAATAGTAGAAAATTCGTATTTAAAATTATCACCGCAAACAAATATACTTGAGCTGTATTTTTCAACATAAATCTTCTTTATTTCAAGAAGACACTCATTTTTTTCAAGCATCAGTTCCTTTTGCCAAACAAAAATACGGTTTTCTTTATCAAAAGCTTCAAGCATATAATATCCTAAACCTGTCAAATTAACTTCAGGCAACCTGATCTGGCTTGTTTGATTTGGTAAAATATCTAATAGAAATTCTCCTGAATCAACGATTTTTCCGTTAATTTCAATTTTCCATTTAAAAACAATGTCCGATAAAGATCTGAAATCAAATCTGTTCTTTATTGTAATATACTTATCGTTATCAACAGCCGATATAGGTGCATAAATATTTTTTAATTCATATAGCGAAGAATGCGGTATTCTATCAGGCGTAACAAGACCATCTGCACAGAAATTGTACAAATTCAAAGCGTCATCGCCAAAGTCACCGCCATATCCCATATACTTCTGTCCGTTTGCATCAGTTAATTGAACCGCGTGATCACACCACTCCCAAACACATCCGCCAATAGAACGGTCTTCTGAATAAATAATATCCCAATAATCTTTTAAATCACCGCAGGAATTTCCCATTGCGTGACTGTATTCACACAGAAAATACGGTCTCTTTTCCTCCTCGCATTTAAAGAAAGGTAAAACTGTTTCTGTAATGCTTGGATACATATTTGCATAAATATCAATTTTATCTAAGGTTTGTTGCATATACTCTCTATCGGTTACTCTATGCAGCGTAAATGCACTTTCGCAATGAACAAGCCACTGAGGATTTCTTTTATGAATTAAATCACAACAAGCAGCGAGGTTTTCTCCCCATCCTGATTCATTGCAAACTGACCATATAACTACTGAACAATGATTTTTCTGTGCTTCTATCATTTTAGAAACACGATCAAGGTGCATTTCCTTAAATGGCTCATATTCAGCTATATCATTAAAACTCTCGGCATACCATGCGCCGTGGGATTCAATATCAGCTTCATTGCACACATAAATGCCAAGATCATCACAAAGCTCATAAAATCTCGGATCGTTGGTGTAATGGGACGTTCTGATTGTATTTATATTGAATTCTTTTATCATAAGAAGATCCTTTTTTATATCTTCATATGAAACAGCATATCCTTTTTGAGGATGACTTTCGTGTCTGTTCACACCTTTAAGCTTAACGTTCTTTTTGTTTATTTTGAAAATACCGTTTTCAATTTCAACAGTACGAATTCCTACCTTTTGTTTAATAAATTCAGATCCGTATTTAAAAACTAATGTGTAAAGATGCGGAAACTCACTTGACCAAAGCAGAGGATTTGTCACCTCAAACGAAACAACCCCTTTAGAAGCGATTTCAGCACGTTTTTCGGCAATCAATTTATTCTCAGGGGAATAAAGTTCAGCAAAAACATCAGCCTTAAAATCGCCGTTTAATTGAATTTCTGAGGTTATTGTTGCCGTGTCATCACCTATGCTTGTTTTGGTAAATATATCATAAATATGAATTTCATCTCTTTCAAGAATGTAAACATCTCTGAAAATACCGGTTAATCTTATCTTGTCCTGATCCTCAAGATATGTGCCGGTACACCTTTTAAGAACACAACAAGCCAAATTATTGGTACCGTTTATAAGAAATTTTGTGATATCAAAAACCTTTTCGCAATGTGATACTTCCCCATATCCGATAAACTCACCGTTTAACCAAACATAAAGGCACGAATCAACACCCTCAAATACAATATCATATTCTTTGTTATCCTTTTTAGAAAAATCAAAGCAATATTTATAGATTCCTGCCGGGTTAGTCTGAGGAACAAATGGAGGGTTATACATCATAGGATATGGACTTGAAACGTAGGCATAAGTGCCATATCCGTTGGTCTGCCACATTCCCGGCACAGGAATAGTATCCATTTGGGTGATATCATCAGGATCATAGAATTTATAATCAATATCCTGAACAGTATTAAAATATTTAAAATTCCAATTATCATTTAAAAGCGTAAATCTATCTGACTCCTCACGCTTTTTATAAAACACATCTTCTTTATCAGAAAAAGGAATAAAATATGATTTGGGTTTTTTCATATTTATACTTATTGTTTTAGCATCATTCCAATATTTAGGTATTGTATTCATTTTCCCGCTCCTTGACAATTAAATTATATTGATTATAATATATTTGTATTATACTTGATATAATGGCAAAAGTAAATATAATTATATTGATAAATTGAATTATATTGATCTAAGGAGTTATTTTATGTCAATCTATAAAATTATAAATGATAATACACGCACCCTACCATTTTATATTTACAGTATCGGCAATGACCCTTATCAGAATGTTTGTATAAGAGAGAAAGGTTTCTTATATCATCATCTTATTACAGTTGTTAATGGTGATGGTTACGTTGAATGTGATGGCAAAAAAGAAAAAGTCACAAAAGGGGATATATTTTTCATTAAAAAAAATGTTCCACACACTTACTATTCAAAGAGCAACTCCTTTGCAACAAAATGGACAACCTTTGACGGTACCGCGGTGCCTTCTGTTTTAAGCGCATATAAAATAAGCAATTTCGTTCTTTTAAAAGATGTAAACCTCGAAAAATTAGATAATTCATTCGAAACACTATATGCAAAAATAGAGTCAGGTTTAAACGATTATGAAATCTCTGCATATCTGTATTTATATATCACAACATTTTTTAATTGTTCAAAAGAAGCTGACACAGTTAAAATCGTTTCCAAAGCGGTTGAATACATTAAAACAAATTTTTCTAAGTATATATCTCTTGAAGAACTTGCTGCAATATGTAATATGAATAAGTACACTTTTTGTCGTGAATTTAAAAAAACATACTCTATTACCCCATTTGATTATCTTTTGCACGTACGCATTCAGAAAGCAAAAAAGATCCTGGCAGACAGTAATATGGAAATTAAAAACGTTTCTATCTCAACAGGTTTCAATGATACCGGCTATTTTTGCAGGATATTTAAAAAATTCGAAAATTACACACCAACAGAATTCAGGAGACTAATAAAAAAAGACGGTTAATGGAGTAATCAAAAATTTATAGACACAAAAAATTTCAATTCGACTGTTCAATAAAAACTTGAATCGCAGTTTTTATTACGATATGTCCACACTCGAAGTAAGGACTTTTTGCTTCCTTACATATCCACTAATACCCACTTTTATCACCTCTTTATCCTCCGTTCTATTCGACTCTTTTTCTTTATCTTAACAAAAAATAATGGGAGACACTTTTTAGTGTCCCCCATTATTTTACTACTTTATATATTACGTCAATAGTTCATTTTTTTATACTAATGAATCATCAATAATATCATCTATATGGCACTCAGAAACATTGTTCTTGTTTATCATTTCTTTTAAACATTCTGCCATATGAAATTCTTTAAAGATGTTCTCAACCTTCTTAAAAGGTTTTTCCTCGTTATTTCTATAAAAAATTAAGCCGTAAACTTTTTCTTCCTTGCCTTCAATCATTATTTTAGAAACAACAACTTCGCAATTAATCATAAAATAATACCGCCTTGCATTTTATGGTAATATTTTACAGTATTTTCTAAATAATGTCAAGTTAATATTGAAGAAAAGTTAAAATTTATGTAATTCAGTAATTAAAAGTGCCTTCATTTTATTCAATTCACCGCTGGCGAACAGCTGACCATCTTTAAACAGCACTGCTTTTTCGCCGTTTCCGCCACCACCTGCAAGACCTATATCTGCATCTTTGGCTTCACCGGGACCGTTAACAACGCACCCCATTATAGCAACCTTAATAGGCTTTTTAATGTCAGACGTTTCCTTTTTTACGTCAGTAATAATGTTCTCAAGCGGAATACGGGTTCGTGCACACATTGGGCAGGAAACAATCTCTATTCCTTCATTAAATAATCCAATACTTCTTAAAATATTCTGTGCAGCATAGACCTCCTCAACAGGATCTCCCGTTAAAGAAACTCGGATAGTATCTCCAATACCATCAATTAAGAGACTTCCTATGCCAATAGCATTTTTAACAATACCGATTTCTTTTGTTCCTGCCTCAGTAACCCCAAGATGCAGAGGATACTCGCACTTTTGAGCCAAAAGTTTATATGCAGAAATCATCTTCTTAACATCAGAGGATTTTACAGATATGCAAATATCATAAAAACCAACATTTTCAAGAATTTTTACATTTTCCATTGCACTTTCCACAAGTGCCTCCGCAGACGTTTCACCAAATCTTTTCTTGACTTCAGCCGATAAGCTTCCGCCGTTTACTCCAATTCTGATTGGAACATTATGTTGCTTACAACAGTCAGCGAGTAAATTAACAGCATTAACATCAGTAATGTTACCTGGGTTTATTCGCAATTTATCTGCTCCATTTTCAACAGCGGCTATTGCGAGCTTATAATCAAAGTGAACATCAGCAACAAGCGGGATATGGATCTTATCTTTAATGTTCTTGAATGCTTTTGCCGCATTCATATCATAAACAGATGCTCTTACTATATCACAGCCAGCTTCTTCAAGGCGCAAAATCTGTTTAACAGTTGCATCAGCATTTGCCGTGTCAGCAGTCGTCATCGATTGAATGGCTATTTTATTTCCATTTCCTATTAAAACATTTCCTATTTTTAATTCTTTTGTCATTATATCACCCTGTAAATAATTTTGAAACCTCAAGCACGACCATAAGCCCTATCAAGCATATCAAGCCGATTGCATTTATAGCTCCTTCGATTTTTCGAGGAATGTGTTTTTTTGTTATTCCTTCAATTAATGTAAATAATAACCTGAAACCATCAAGTGCGGGAATTGGCAGAAGATTCATCACGGCAAGATTCATACTTATTATTACAAGGAGCTGAGTTATTGTGATAACAATTTGCGCAAGCTGTTCTTTAAAAGAAAGTTGATGTTCTTGACCTACATTGGCCGTTTCTTCAACCAAGCCGCCTATCTGACCGATTGTTGAGATAGGACCTGTAAGGTTATCAAGGCTCATTTCACCGGTAATCAGTTCCCATAGACTTTTGTAGGTCACTTTTGTCATCCAAAGGTTATATCTTGCCGAATGCCCTATTGATTCAAAAATATTCGGCTCAATAAGCCCGTACGAATGAGTTATACCAATTATATGTCTTTTTTCTGTATCATCATAGTAACGAACAGCACTGTATTCAATTATTTCACCGTTACGAATAACTGTAAACTTTATTGATTCATCGTTTGCTATTTCTGCAATTTCATCCTGAAACTCACTGGGATCCGCAAGAACGTTGTCATTTATTGCATAAATTAAATCCCCGGGCTGAGCAACATTATACAATCCCGTTTTTTCATTCACACTATGAATTGCAGGCGCGTAATACCCTACTGATACAGTCAAAATTGCGGTGACTATAAGTGCAAACAAAATATTGAATCCCGCACCCGAAAACATCACAACTGCACGCTTATACCACGGCATATTATTCATTGCACGAGGATCATTCTCCTCTTCTCCATCTTCACCGTGAAATGCAACGAAACCACCTAAGGGAATCGCTCTTATAGAATAGACAATTTCTTTGCGTTTCCAAGAGAAAATTTTAGGCCCCATACCTATGGCAAATTCATTTATTTTAAAACCTAACATTCTGCCGGTAATAAAATGGCCAAGCTCGTGTACAAGAATAAGAAGTCCCAGCATTAAAATTGCGACTATTATAAACAGAATACTGCTCAAACTAAACCTCCGAAATTAACCTTTGACGAACACTCAAATCTGTTTGATAAATATCTTCAATGGTCGGTTCTTTAATAATCGTTGTATTAAATATAGTATGTTCAATAATTTGAGGAATATGGTTAAAAGATATTTTTTCATTTAAAAATAAGTCAACTGCAACCTCATTTGCCGCATTTAAAGCGCAAGGAATATTGCCACCAAGCCGCATTGACTCAAATGCTAATTTCAAGCACGGAAATTTTTCGTAATCAGGCTCATAAAAAGTAAGTTTTTCTCTTTTGGCAAGATCTAAAAAGCCTGCTCCTGAATAAAACCTTTGCGGATATTCAAAAGCATACATAATCGGTAACTTCATATCAGGCTCACCCATCTGTGCGATTACCGCGCCATCCTCAAACTCAACTGCCGAATGAACGACACTTTCAGGATGAATGATTGGTGAAATCTTTTCAACAGAAACATCAAAAAGCCACCGCGCCTCAATAACCTCAAGACCTTTATTCATAAGGGTTGATGAATCTATAGTAATTTTTCTGCCCATATTCCAAGTAGGGTGCTTTAACGCATCAGAAACAGTAACGTTCATAAGCTGTTCTTTAGAAAAATTTCTGAAGGGACCTCCCGATGCAGTTAAAATAATTTTTCTGATATCGTTATTATATTTTCCTTGAAGGCATTGAAAAATTGCAGAATGTTCACTGTCAACTGGATAAATAATATCATTATTTGCTTTCACAAGATCAGATACAATTTTTCCACCCGTCACCAAGGCTTCTTTATTTGCTAATGCAATTTTTTTCTTGGCTTTTAAACCATCAACAACAGCAGGAAGACCAGCTATACCAACAACTGCAACAAGAAGTATTTCCGCTTCTTTCATCGTTGCGATAATTTTAAGGCCGTCTTTATCACAAATTAATTTAGTGTGTGATGGAATTCTGTCTTTAATTGACTGATATGCATCATCGTCTTCCAAAAATGCCACCAACGGTTTAAATTCAATTATTTGCTTTAACAAAAGTTCAGCATTGCGCTTAGCCGCAATGCCTACTACATTAAATTTTTCAGGATACATCCGCACAATATCAAGTGCCTGAGTACCTATTGAACCGGTTGACCCTAATATTGCTATATTTTTCATAAAATCTCCGGAATAACAATTACCAAATACGTTATTATTGCAATTAAACAAGTGCTTATGCTGTCCATTCTGTCCATTATTCCACCGTGGCCGGGAATGTATTTTCCAAAATCTTTAACATCACAAAAACGTTTAAGCATACTTGCAGTTAAATCACCAATCTGAGAAAATCCACCGCACAAAGTACCAATAATGATCCAATCAACAAGATTTATTGCAGAAATTGGAGCATCAGCAATTAAATCAACAAGGAATAATCCCATAAGCGCGCCACCAACTGCACCGCCAAAGAAAGATGCAACGGAGCCGACTATGGTTTTTTTGGGACTAATGTGTGGACAAAGCTTTTTCTTGCCCAAAAACTTTCCAAAGAAATATGCAAATGTGTCAGATAAACACGCACAGAGAATAGCTGCAACACAAATGATCATTCCTAATTTATTCTGCATAAACTGCTCATTTGCAGTTAAAAACACCAATAAAGCTCCTGGAACAAGTGGATAAACAAGAGTAAAACCACCACCGATAAGCGATTTAAAATCAGGTTCCTTACTGAAAATAACACAAGTTGCCATTATCGCAAAGGAAACAGCAGCTAAAACAAAATATCCGGTTAACCCTTTAAACATTACTGCCGGCAAAACTGCCACAGCAGTTAACAATAAAACTACACGTTGTGGCTTAAACCCACCTTTTTTTAATGCATTCGTTACGTCAAAGGTCATTAAAACACAACAAATCGAGGTTAAAGCAACTAAATAATACCCACCCAATATTAAGGCGAGCACAACAATCGGAATCAAAATTGCCGCACTTAAAACACGCTTTAAGAGATCCATTTTACACACCTCCGTATCTTCTGTTACGCTTCGAAAACTCTGAAATTGCTTTATCAAATTCCTTTTCATCAAAGTCAGGCCACAGAACATCAGTGAAATAAAATTCAGAATATGCCGCTTGATATAAAAGAAAATTAGAGAGTCTTTGTTCTCCACTTGTGCGAATTATAAGATCAGGATCAGGTAAATCAAAAGTATAAAGATATTTCGAAATAGTTTCCTCGTTAATTTCACTAACATTATCAGCTAAAATTCGTTTAACTGCATTAACCATTTCCGCTCGGGCTCCATATGCAAGTGCTATAGAAAAAACAAGCTTTTTACAATCTTTTGTTTTTTCGATACCATCACGGATAGCTTCCTGAACTATTTCAGAAAATTCAGAAATATCACCTATCACATTAAGACGAACACCATTTTCACGAAGCTCTGCAGTCTCTTTTTTAAAATACTGAACAAGCAGTTTCATCAAAGCAGAAACTTCATCTTTAGGCCGTTTAAAATTTTCTGTGGAAAAGGCATAAACAGTTAAATATTCAACGCCAATTTTTGAGCAATACTTAACAATTTTGCGCACATTTTCAGTACCTACCTTATGCCCATATGTGCGAGGGAGTCCACGTTTTTTTGCCCATCTACCGTTACCATCCATTATTATGGCAACGTGCTTTGGCAATACTACGTCATTATTCATAAAACACCTTTATTAAATGGAAAGTAATTCCTTTTCTTTCTCCTGTGCAACAACATCAATATTGTTGATAAATTTATCCGTTAATTTCTGCATTGCATCACCTGCACGCTTTTCATCGTCTTCAGTGATTACAGAATCTTTCTTGAATTTTTTATACTGATCAATAGCATCACGACGAATTGAACGAACTGCAACCTTTGCATCTTCAGCATATTTTTTAACTTGTTTTGTAAGCTCGATACGTCTTTCTTCATTAAGTTCAGGGAAAATAAGACGAATTACTTTTCCATCAGTATTGGGATTTATTCCAAGATCAGACATCTGGATTGCTTTGCAGATAGGATTAACCATAGAAGCATCCCAAGGTGAAATCATTAAAATTCTGGGTTCAGGAACTGATATGTTTGCAACCTGAACGATTGGCGACATTGTTCCATAATATTCAACAAGAACCTTATCAAGAACTTTAGGATTAGCTCTGCCTGCACGGATAGAACCTAAGTTTTCCTTAAGAACATTAAGTGTTTTGGACATTTTCTCCTCACTGAGCATTTCAACTTCCATTACAAATTCATTTGCCATAAAAATGACCTCCAAATTCAATATATTTTTTACTTATATATATAATACCAAATAATCAAGTTTTTTTCAAGAAAAAAAGATGCTTTTAAGCATCTTTTTTAGATAAAATTCAATTATTTATAAAAAACTGTATCAATATTGTTTTTAACAACAGTTCCAAGAGCTTCTCCGGAAGAAACACGACTAATGCTATCCTGCTCATTTAAGGCAAATACAATTACGGGAATATCATTATCCATGCATATTGCTGTTGCAGTGCTATCCATAACCTGAAGTCTGTCAGCAAGAACCTGATTAAACGGAATTGACTGATATCTCTTAGCATCGGGATCTTTTCTCGGATCTGCATTATAAACACCGTCAATATTTTTTGCAAGTAAGATGGCGTCAGCAGAAATTTCTGCAGCGCGTAATGCCGCAGCCGTATCTGTCGAGAAGAAAGGACTTCCGGTTCCTCCTGCAAAAATACAGATATCACCGTTTGCAAGGTATTCTTTCGCTCTGCGTGCTGAGAAATGCTCAGCAACGCTGTCCATTTCAATGCTCGTCATAACATAGCATTTTTTGCCAAATTTTTCAATAGCATCCTTCATTGCGATAGAGTTAATTATAGTTGCAAGCATCCCCATATGATCAGCGGCAACACGATCCATATCATTTCCTTGTCTTCCGCGCCAAATATTGCCTGCACCGATTACAATTCCGACTTCAACTCCGCTTTTTGCGAGCTCTGAAATTTGCTTGGCAACGTGCGATATTGTATTAAAATCAAAGCCTTTTCCGTTATCGCCTAACGCTTCACCGCTTAATTTTAATAATACTCTTTTATATGCCATAAAAACCTCCGTACTTAAAAAAAGGAACACTAAAAGTGTTCCTAAATTTTTTATCAGCCCATCTGGCTCATAACTTCTTCAGCAAAGTTATCTTTTCTCTTCTCTAAGCCTTCACCCATTGCATAACGTGTATAGCGACGGATAGTGATCTTTTCACCAATTTTTGCAATAGCTTCAGTTACAAGAGATTCAATTGTCTGATCAGGATCAAGCATATACTGCTGTTCCATAAGGCAATTTTCCTTATAGAATTTGCCAATTCTGCCTTCAATAATCTTATCAACAAAAGCTTCCTTCTTACCTTCGTTAAGAGCCTGGTTACGGATAATTTCCTTTTCCTTCTCAACAACGTCAGCAGGAACTTCATCACGGTTAAGATATGCAGGGTTTGCAGCAGCAATGTGCATAGCAATATTGTGAACAAGAGCCTTAAAAGCATCTGTCTTAGCAACGAAGTCTGTTTCGCAGTTCACTTCAAGAAGAACGCCAATTTTGCCGCCCATATGAATGTAACTTTCAACAATACCTTCAGCAGCAATTCTTGCCTGCTTCTTTGCAGCAGTTGCAAGACCTTTTTCGCGAAGGATCTTTATTGCCTTTTCTTCATCACCGTCAGCTTCAACAAGAGCACGCTTGCAATCCATTAAGCCAACGCCCATTTTAATTCTTAAATCATTAACTGCCTTAGCGGTAATTTCTGCCATTATATTTCCCTCCTAAATTATGCTTCAGTTGCTTCTTCTACAGCTTCTTCAACTGCTTCTTCAACAACTTCTTCTGTCTCTTCAACATCAAAGGATTCACCGTTGTTTGCTTCGATAACAGCATTAGCCATTGTGCCTGCAAGAAGCTTAACTGCACGGATAGCATCATCGTTGCCGGGAATTACGTAATCTGCATCATCGGGATCGCAGTTTGTATCAACAATAGCAACAACAGGAATACCAAGAATCTTTGCTTCGTGGATAGCGTTTGCTTCCTTGCGAGGATCAACAACAAACATTGCAGCAGGAAGTCCGTTCATTTCACGAATACCACCAAAGTTTGCATCAAGCTCTGCCTTTTCTTTCATAAGCTTAGCCTGTTCTTTCTTGGGAAGAAGATCCATTGTACCATCTTCGATCATCTTTTCGATTTTCTTAAGCTTTTCAATTCTTGAGCGAATGGTCTTGAAGTTGGTAAGCATACCACCAGCCCATCTCTGGTTTACATAGTACATACCGCAACGCTTTGCTTCGGATTCGATTGATTCCTGAGCCTGCTTCTTTGTACCAACAAAAAGGATTGTGCCGCCTTCTGAAGCAACATCAAAGATGAAAGAATATGCTTCTTCAACCTTTTTAACTGTCTTCTGAAGGTCAAGGATGTAGATGCCGTTACGCTCTGTAAAGATGTAAGGAGCCATTTTGGGGTTCCATCTACGTGTGGGGTGACCGAAGTGTACGCCTGCTTCAAGCAAGCCCTTCATTGAGATAACTGATTTTTCTGACATTTTTATGTCCTCCTTGTTTTTTTCCTCCTCAAGTACGCTGCAACGTTAACCCATTTTTATAAGGAACAAGCACATTGCCCACTACCTGAGTGTGAATTCTAATGAATTATAGCATAATACCAAATATTTGGCAAGCGATTTTTGCTAAAAAATTTGTCATTCAAAGAAAAAGCCGATTAAAGTTCAGGTTTAATCGGCTTTAAAAATTATTCTTCTGTCTTTTCTTCTTTTTCTTCCTTAGGAAGCATTGCTTTTCTTGAAAGGTTAATTCTTCCCTTGTCGTCAATTTCGATAACGCGAACCATTATCTGATCACCAACTTCAACAACATCGGAAACCTTCTTAACAAACTTATTATCAAGCTCGCCAATTCTGCAAAGACCTTCTTTTCCGGGAAGAAGCTCAACAAAAGCACCAAAGTCCATAATGCGAACAACGGTACCAAAGTATGTTTCGCCTACTTCAATTTCTTTAACGATATCATCAATCATCTTCTTTGCCTTATCGCCTGAAGCCTGATCAACTGCATAAATAACAACTGAACCGTCATCACTGATATCGATCTTAACACCGGTTTCAGCAATAATGCCATTGATAACCTTACCACCGGTACCAATAACCTCACGAATCTTATCAACATCAATCTTAAATGACATTGTCTTAGGTGCATAAGGTGAAAGCTCTTTACGAGGTGCATCGAGAGTTTCCATCATCTTGCCCATAATGTGCATTCTTGCATCATAAGCCTGCTTAAGAGCACGTTCAAGGATAGGCTTGTCAATACCCTTGATCTTAATATCCATCTGAATTGCAGTGATACCGTCTTTTGTACCTGCAACCTTAAAGTCCATATCGCCAAGGAAGTCCTCAAGACCCTGAATATCTGTTAAAACAGCAACCTTATCTGATCCTTCTCTTGTATCCTTAATAAGACCCATAGCAGCACCTGCAACGGGAGCTTTAATCGGAACGCCTGCATCCATAAGAGAAAGAGTTGAACCGCAAACTGAAGCCATTGAGGTTGAACCGTTTGATGAAACGATTTCAGAAACTACTCTAATAGCATAAGGGAATTCTTCCTCTGAGGGAATAACGGGTTCAAGTGAACGTTCTGCAAGAGCACCGTGACCGATTTCACGTCTGCCGGGTGCACGAAGAAGCTTGGGCTCACCGGTTGCATAACCGGGCATATTGTACTGATGCATATATCTCTTCTGAGTTTCGCCATCAATGCCATCAAGTTCCTGAACATCGCTTAAGGGACCTAATGTTGTAATTGTCATAGCCTGTGACTGTCCACGTGTAAATACTGCTGAACCATGTGTGCGTGAGAACATACCTGCTTCGCACCAGATAGGACGAACTTCGTCAATAGCACGTCCATCAGGACGAACACCCTGATCAAGAATCTTGTTACGCATAACCTCTTTCTTGATGTAATAAAGTGAATCACCGATTTCACGCTTCTTTTCAGGGAAAATTTCAGCAAAATGTTCCTGAACCTCAGCTTCTACCTGCTCTTCACGAACCTCACGTTCGTGACGATCAAATGTATCCATAACCCATACGATCTTATCATATGCATATTCTCTTACTGCTGCATCAATATCTTCGGGAACGTGATAAAGTTCGATTTGAATCTTTTCTTTACCGATTTCCTTCTGAATTTCTTCCTGCCAAGCAACGATCTTTTTAATTTCTTCGTGAGCAACCATAATGCCTTCAAGCATCTCTGCTTCAGAAACTTCATCAGCACCTGCTTCAACCATCATAACTGCATCTTTTGTGCCTGAAACAGTGAGGTGCAAACGTGATTCTTTTCTTTGTTCAGCATTGGGGTTAAGAATATATTCACTACCGATCATACCAACTGTAACAGAGCCGGTGGGACCTGCGAAAGGAATATCTGACATTGTAAGTGCAAATGATGAACCGATCATTGCGAGAACGTCAGGCATATTATCAACATCAACTGACATACAAGTTGCAACAACCTGCACATCGTTAAAAAATCCCTTGGGGAAAAGAGGACGGATAGGTCTGTCAATAAGACGTGAAGTAAGAATTGCCTTCTCACTTGCTCTACCCTCACGACGAATGTATCCACCGGGGATCTTACCAACTGAATACTGTTTTTCTTCAAACTCTACGCTCAAGGGGAAGAAATCCATTCCCTCTCTGGGCTGCTTTGACATAGTTGCCGATACCATAACAGCCGTATCGCCGCAACGAACTACACACGAACCGTTTGTCTGTCCGCAGTACTTGCCGGTTTCAATAGTAAGTTCTCTGCCGGCATATGTCGTTTTAAACTGCTTAAATTCCATATATATACTCCTTTAAATAAAATAACAATATAAATCAACACAAAAAATTGTGAAATAAACTGAGAAAAAGCGGATATTAAAAAACATCCGCTTTTAAGAGATTACTTTCTTAAGCCAAGCTTCTTAACGATAGCTCTATATCTTTCGATATCCTTATCCTTAAGATAAGCAAGAAGATTTTTGCGATGACCAACCATTGTTAAAAGACCGCGACGGCTGTGGTGATCCTTTGAATGAGTCTTAAGATGCTCATTGAGATGGTTGATACGCTCAGTCAAAAGAGCGATCTGAACTTCAGGAGAACCTGTATCAGAATCGTGCAATTTGTTAGCTGCAATAATCTCAGACTTTACTACCTTATCCATTTTTCTTTCCTCCTAATTTATTTATGTAAACGCTGTTGTTCACAGTAAACCGCCGGAGAAGCGCGTAAACCGAGAACAAAGTTCCACATATGCGAAGATTATAACACAGTTTCTTCTTCTTGTAAACTGTTTTTTTCGTCATTATCGTGTCTTTTTTCCTCAAGAAGCGGAATTATCAACTGTTCAGCCTCTTCTCCATCAAACTCACTGCTTTCAAGAAGCTCAAGATTCTCTTGTTCAGGAAGTTCTTCAAGTGAAGTTAATCCGAAATGGCGAAGAAATAAGTCGGTTGTCCCGAATAAAACGGGATGTCCTATTGTATCCTTGTGACCAATTTCATCAATAAGCCCTTTTTGTTTAAGGCTCATAACAGAATAATCACACTTAACACCACGAATTTGTTCAATCTCGCCTCTTGTAACGGGCTGACGGTACGCTATTATCGAAAGAACCTCAAGTGCTGCCTGAGAAAGCGACTTTTTCTGAATAGGATTCAATAAATCCTCAACATAAGGAGCATTTATAGGGTTAGTGCACAACTGAATCTTCGTGCCGAATTTTTTTAAGTTTATTCCGCTTTCCTTACCATATTTGCTCTCAAGAAGTTCAAGTGCTTGCCAAAATTCCATTTCAGTAGCACCCGTTACTTTTTTAACATCTTCAGTGTCAAGAGGTTCGCCAACTATAAACATAAGCGTTTCTATAACTGAAGCAAGTTCATTCAAATTCACTGAATTCATCCTCCGTTAAAGTAGGCTGATCATTGCTTTCAAGATTAAGCCTTACTGTTATATCACCAAAATTCTCTTTTTGTTCGAGCTTGAGAAATCTGTTTTTCCAAAGCTCAAGCATCGCCGCAAAAGTCGTAACAACCTCGCTTTTGTTACCGTCATCCTCAAACATATCAAAGAACGACATTTCTTTTTTAGCAGAAAGCCTGCGACGAATATATGACATTTTCCCTTTTACGGTATATGTATCACGCTTTATTTCTCTCTGTTTTTTTACTGTTTTATTTTCAAAGCGCTTTAAAACCTCGCCAAATGCAGCCATAAGTGCATCAAGCTTCATATCCTCAAGTTCAATACGCTCTTGCATATTTATTTCTTCGGGAAGCTTATAGTAAACCTTCAAATTTTCTTCTTCAAGATCGTGAAGCTTTTCCCCCGCTTCCTTATACATCTTATATTCGGTAAGACGTCTTATAAGAGCCTGTTCAGGATCTTCCTCGCCTTCTTCCAAAGGAGCTGGCTTAGGAAGCAACGAGCGCGATTTAATTTCAAGCAAATGCGCCGCAACAGTTAAAAATTCGCTGGCATTTTCCATATCGAATTCATCAATATCAGCAATATACGCAAGATACTGCTCGGTAATATCCGATACAAAGATATCTTTAATATCAATTTTATCCTTATCCAATAAATGAAGAAGCAAATCAAGAGGTCCTTCAAATTGGTTTAATTTTAATTGAAGTTCCATATATCACCTAAATAAATATTTTCATAAACAGCTCAAAGAAGAAGTCCATTATTCCATTGGAAATAATGCCTATAAAATTTGAGTTATAACTAATGATTAAAAATATAATTAAAATAAAATTCGAATAACGCTCAACATTATCAAAAAAATTGTAGCTAATTTTGCCTATAAAAAATTCCTTAAAAATTTTATAACCATCAAGCGGCGGTATAGGAATTAAATTAAATACAGCAAGACATATATTAATAATTGCTAAATTAGAAAAAATATTATATATAACAATTCCAATTAATTTTATCGTTTCATTATTGTTCAAAATTAAAATTTTACCTACTGAGGGAATGGGTATAATTTCAAAGATTTTGCAAAAAAGTGCAAGAAAAAATATCGAAAGTATTGCAAGAATAAAATTCGCACAAACACCTGCAACAGAAACGATTATCATACTTTTCTTACCGTTTCTGAAGTGATAAGGATTGATCGGAACGGGTTTTGCCCAGCCAAAGCCAACAAGAAGCATCATTAGTGTTCCAAAGGGATCAATATGCTTAAAGGGGTTTAATGTGAGCCTGCCCATACTTTTGGCATAGCCATCGCCCTGCTTAAATGCCGCATATCCGTGAGCAAACTCGTGTGCTGAAAGTGAAAACAAAAGCGCAGGAAAAGCTATCAATAAAGATAACAAAGACAGCCAAATATTATCTGACTTAAAAATACTGAGAAGCATAATATAATCTCCTATTTTAAATGTTTTGGAATAACATCATTCTTACAAATATCCTCATAGCTTTGGCGTTTAACCGCAATGCAAGATTCTCCATTATTAACAAGGATTATGGGCGGAACGGGATTTCTGTTATAATTGCTGGCCATTGAATAATTATATGCACCGGTTGTGAGAACCGCAAGTGTGTCACCTACTGAAAGACTTTCAGGCATTGGCGTATCCCAAGTAATCATATCGCCTGATTCACAGCATTTTCCCGCAATTGAGACTTTTTTCGTATGTTCTTCATTCATTTTTGATGCACAGTAAGCAGTATATTCTGCACCGTAAAGAGCCGTTCTGATATTTTCAAACATACCACCGTCACTCATACAATAAGTGCGAATATCAGGAATATCTTTTAAGCCGTTAACTGTGTAGAGCGTTGTTCCCGCTTCACCGATAATACTTCTGCCCGGTTCAATTGAAACATAAGGCATCGGATAATCATTTTCTGTGCAGAGCTTTTTCAAGGAACAAGAAATAAATTTAATAAAATTTTCAAAAGGCTTGGGCGTATCTTTTTCATTATATGTAACGCCGTAACCGCCACCGCAGTTAAACTGTTTAACGATCAAGCCGAATTCATCCCTAATCCTGCAAGCAAATTCAACAAAATGTTTGCAAAGCTCTTCAAAGGGTTGCTCTTCAAATATCTGCGAACCAATATGACAGTGGATTCCATAGAACTCCATAAATTCGCTTTTTGAAATGATTTCAACCGCTTTTAAAGCTTGTCCGTCAATAAGTCCAAAGCCAAATTTGCAATCCATTTTTGCAGTTTGAACTGCTTCGTGAGCATGAATATCAATATTCGGTCTTAACCTTATGGTAACCTTGATTTTTTTGTTAAGTTTTTGGCAAACTCTTTCAATAAGCTGAAGTTCATCAAATCCGTCTGCAATTATGCAATAGATCTGATTCTCAACTGCCATATGTATCTCTTCTTCACTTTTACTGTTTCCGTGAAGTTCAATTTTTTCGGGTGAAATACCTGCAGAAAGTGCAGTATAAAGCTCTCCGCCTGATACAACATCAATGCCGAGACCTTCAGAATCAACAATTTTTAAAATTGCTTTTGTATTTAATGCTTTTGATGCATACATCACTCTGCCGCATCGGAAATATTTATCCATTGCAGTTTTAAATTCCTTGCAGTTTTTGCGCAAAAAATCCTCATCAACCACATAAAGCGGCGTGCCATACTGTTTTGCAATTTCAACAGTATCACAGCCGCTGATCGTTAAGTGTCCTTCTTCATTTATATCCATTCCATAATGCAAATTCATAACAAATTCTCCTTTATTTTGTTATGATATCACAAAATGAAATTTTAGTCAATGATTGCTACTTCCAAAATGAAATTATTTCTTTTATTTTATCTAAAAATCCTGCCTTATTATATTCTTTATCAGAATATAATTTTACTTCACCTATAATATCACCGTTAAGTTTTATCAGAATTTTGCCTACTTCTTGTCCTTTTAAAATTGGCGCATTGATCTGATCGGGTAATTCAATAACCTTTTCAACATTATCTGTTCCATCATTTTTTATGCAAACAAAAAACGAATCAAGAGCTATTACCCCCATACTTTTTTCTGTCCCGCCTTTTATAGAAACATCTGTAATTTTTTCACCGCTTTTAACAATCTGTTCTGACGAATAGTTTGCAAATCCATAATTTATCAGTTCGGAAGATTCATTAAATCTATCTTTACTTGTGTTTCCACTTAAAATAACGGATATAAGACGCATATCCCCTCTCTTTGCGGTTGTTGATACACAAAATCCTGCTTCAGAAGTGTATCCCGTTTTTAAACCGTCACAACCGTTTAAAGAACGGATGAGCTTATTAGTATTAACGAGTTCAGTTTTGCGACCATCTTTTTCGTGATGAATCTCATCCATCCAGATGTTAGACCATTCAAAATAATTTTTATGACTTATCAATTCCCTCGACATTATTGCAACGTCACGTGCAGTTGAATAATGTCCACTTTCTGGAAGACCCGTGCAGTTCTTAAAGGAAGTATTATTCATCCCAAGTTCTTTTGCTTTTAAATTCATTTTATGAACAAAAGCGTCTTCGCTGCCGCTGATCTTTTCAGCCATTGCAACCGCCGCATCGTTCGCTGATGCGACAATTATTGATTTTATTAAATCCCTTGCTGTATAGCTATATCCCGCATCAATAAATGCCTGAGATCCCCCCATACCTGCTGCAGCTTCGCTGACTGTAATTTTTTCATCAAGTTGAAGATTTCCATTTTCAACAGCATCAAAAATCAAGTTAAGAGTCATAACTTTTGTTATACTGGCTATAGGAAGTGTTTTATCTGCATCTTTTTCGAAAAAAGTTCTTCCGCTTGAAGCATCTATCAAAATTGCTGATTTAGCATCTATCTTAATTGGTTCGCTCTTTTGAGCGAAGGTCGTTATGGGCAAAACCATCAAGCTTACAACCACAAACATTATCAAAAATTTTTTCAATAATATCTCCTCCTTTCAAATATTATTTTTTCAAAAAAAGAAGAATTTATTATTGAAAAATCTTACAAAAAAGTCTTTAGTATTCCATAAGTTTTCATAGATAAAGCATCAGACAAAAACATCAAAAAAAGTATAAACAAACATACAACAAATATTATCATTGCACATACAAAAAAACTTTTTATATTCATATTGACTTTTACGTTTTTTTGTCCACCGTCAGTTAGCAAAATCAAAGAATATATCATAAACGAACCTATTATTATCACACACAACATTCCCATATAAATTATTTCAAGAAATCCATTAGTCCTCATAATAGAAATAATATATGATAGAACAACGCCCATTTTAAAGGTTATTCCAAATAAATTTATCGGAATTATCGGTGTAAAAAACAAAAAAATTTTCCCTAATGAAAATATAACAAAATGCTTAAAGAACGAAATCAACAAACTAAAAAAAATTTTCAAATAAGAGCTTCCGCAAAGATAATCATAAAAGCCAAACTCAAAGCAATTTTTTGCAATTTTAAGTGTATTATCCCCTGCAATTTTTTGATAATTTATTCCTACAGAGATTCCTAAAAAAATAATCAATATAAAACAAACAAAGTACACCCTATCTTTTTTTCTAAAAAACAAAAAGAATATCCTCCCATTGATTTTTTACTCAATTTAAGAATATTCTTTTTATGCTTGTACTTATTCTGAATACTTTATATTATCTGCCAACAAGAAAAGAAATTCACTGTTAGTCGGCTTTCCTTTTTCAGCATCGATGGTATACCCGAAAGTTTTATATATTATTTCAGTATTTCCCGTTTCCCACGTTTTTTCTATTGCATACCTGATATTGCGCTCAATGTTTGAGAAATTTGTCAAGTGTATTTCCGCAGCATTTATATATATTGTTTTTATATCCGGTATATATTCCAACCTGATGATATCGCTTATAACAGAACGGGTATAATAATAGCCTTTCAGCTTTCTGCTCATCCCTAATTCATCAAGTTTTTGGGAAATCTTATTTATATACATTAAAAATCACCATATAGTATTATAACCGCATAAATTATCTTTGCCAACAGAGTTTTTTATATATTAAAATCTTTTTTTGTCATATTATTCAGTCATTTCCGAAAACATATTCTCTATAAAAACTCCATAACCTTTTTGAGGATCATTTATCATCACGTGTGTAACGGCACCAATCAGCATATTATTTTGTACTATAGGACTTCCGCTGAGCCCTTGAACGATTCCTCCCGTTTTATCAATAAGAGCCTTATCCGTTATCTGCAAAATTATATTCTTTTCAGCCGGATATCCTTTGTTATTTATATTTAAAATTCTAACTGAATATTTTTTAACTTTTCCATTTTCAAAATCGGAGAAAATATATGCTTCCCCTTCTTTTATTAAGTTTTTTGTACCGACCTTTATGAGTGTATCTTTATTCAGAGAAAAACTCTTACCTACAAGACCGAATTTGGTATTTTTAAATATTTCACCTATTTGACGCGCATTTATTCCAAATGACCCTTTTAATTCACCCGCTTCACCTTTGTTCCCTTTTTTTACTCCAATAACATTGCACTCCACAATTCTTCCACTATTTACAGATAAAACTTTCCCTGTATCGTTATCACAAACAGCGTGTCCCAGCGCACCGAACAAGTTGCTTTCAGGATCAATATATGTTACCGTTCCCAAGCCTGCGGCGCTGTCTCTCATCCATAAGCCAAGGCTATATCTCCCATCCTTGTTTTTAACGGGAATAATTGTTGTATCAAATATTTTATCATCACGATTTATCTTTAATTTTATTTCTTCTCCGCCTGATGATTTTAGTATTGCGTCAAGATTTGATATATCATTTAATTTTATTCCATTAGCAGAAATAATGTAATCTCCCTTTTTTATTCCTGCATCTGCTGACGGATTTTTAAACCTTGATTCACTATCCTCAACTGCAATTGTATCAGTTATAAAAATTCCTTTTGTATAAAATGCAATTCCAACCGTTTGACCGCCAAGATAAACGTATTTATCATTGTTTATTTCTACTCCCGCTGACGTTGCTATTCCATCATTAAAAGAAACACTTTCCATACTTTCAGCTACGTAAGTCTGAGAGAATAACGTTAGCGCACTAACCAATAAGAACGACATTAATTTTTTAAAATTCATTCTTCACATTTCCTCCTTTCAACCTTATTTATTGTTTGTTATTATGCTTAAAAAAAACGTATATATTTTTGGAATTACTCTTTTTAAATGATAATATATATTTTTTCACAAAAAAATATTTTTATAATAAAAAAAGAATCTGTAAAAAACAGATTCTTAAATAGAATTTTTAAATTTTTGGGCTTGTTCTAATATTTCTTCTGCACGTCTGATCGCAAGTTCCGTCTCTATTCCGCCTGCAAGGCGAGCGATTTCTTTCCTTTTCTGTTCTTTATCCATAACAAAAACTTCCGTGTGAGTTCTTTCAATATCAGAAAACTTTTTAATAAGAAAATGAGAATCGGCCATTGATGCAATCTGCGGTAAATGTGTTATAACAATAACCTGATGTCTTTTTGAAAGAATTGCAATTTTTTCAGCAACCACTTGCGCACCGTTACCGCTGATACCGGTATCAATTTCATCAAATACCATTGTTGGCAACATAACATCATCTGCCGCAACACTTTTCATAGCAAGCATAAATCTGCTCATTTCACCGCCACTTATAATTTTCGATAACGGCTTAACCGGTTCACCTGTGTTAGCAGAAAACAAAAATTCAACAGCATTATATCCGTTTGATGATATGGATTCATCATCAGAAAAATCTACTTCTAACGTTGAATTTTTCATTCCAAGATCTGATAACTCTGTTTTAATTCTATCCTCAAAAGCAATGGCTGCATCATGACGAAGCTCACTTAATTTATCTGCTTGTCTAAAGTACTCATTTTTAAAATGCTCAGCTTGCTTTTCAAGCTCAGAAATAGTTTTTTCCGCATTTAAAAGTCTTTCAAGCTCACTGCAAGCATCATCATAAAATTTGAGCACCGCTTCTTCATTATTACCGTATTTTCTATAGAGTTTCTTTAATTGGCTTAACCTATCCTCTATTCGTTCAAGCTCATAAGGATCAGCTTCAATATAATTCATCTGATTTTTTAATTCATCAGCTATATCTTCAAGCTCGTAAAACGCATTTTCAAGGCGATTATAAATAACCTCATATTGCTCATCTGCAAATAAGACCTTATTTAAAGAACTGCAAGCACTTCTTATATCATCTATGGCATTAGAAGAAATACATCTGACAGTTTCATCAAATGCTTCTTTGATTTTATCAGCACTCTTTAAAACTTCTGCTCTATTTTTTAATTCTTCTTCCTGCCCGACAGAGATCTCCGCTTTTTCAATTTCATCAATTTGGAATTCAAGCATCTGTATCTTATCTTTTCTTTCTTCCTGAGTTCCCCAATCTCCGTTAAGCTTATCAAGGCAAGTCTTATAATAAGTATATGCAATCCTTACGTTTTCTTTCTGCGCCAAAAGCTCAGCCCCGCCAAAGCTATCAAGAAAATCAAGATGCGTTTCTTTGTTAAGCAATAGCTGATGCTCGTGTTGACCGTGAATATCCGCAAGCTTATCTGCAATTTTCTTTAATAAGTTCAAGGTAACCGCATTTCCGTTTACTCGACAAACACTCTTTCCATCAAGAGAAATTTCTCTTACAACGATTAAAATTCCATCTTCACATTCGATTTCATTTTCGTTTAAAATTTCACAAACGGCTGAATTATCGTCCACGCTGAAAATGCCTTCAACTCTTGCCTTCTGCGTACCGGTACGTACAAGTTCTTTATCTGCACGCTCGCCCAAGACAAGATTAAGTGCATCAATAATAATCGACTTTCCCGCACCGGTTTCGCCCGAAAGGACATTAAACCCTTTATTAAATTCAAGATGCAAATCATCTATAAGCGCAATATTTTTAATCGAAAGTTGCTGAAGCATATTTACTCCCCACTATTGTAACATATAATTAAGCTTTGAAACTACGTCCGAAACTTGTTCATTAGAAGCAACCACTATGATCATCGTGTCATCTCCGGCAACGCTGCCAAGTATTGCAGGATGCTTTAATGCGTCCACAACAACACCAATAGTGCTTGCCGATCCTGCCAAAGTTTTAACAACAACAATATTATTTGCTGAAGTAATAGATAAAACAGTATTGATAAACAGCTGTTTCATTTTAGGAGTTATTCCCATATCTGCTTTATCAACAGAAGTATACTTATATCCACCACGTTCATCGGGAATCTTTGTTAATCTTAAATCTTTAATATCTCGCGATACTGTAGCCTGAGTCACTTTAAAATCAGCGGCAAGAAGTTCATTAACAAGTTCTTCCTGGGTTTCAATTTCTTTTTTTGCAATTATATCAAGGATTTTACTGTGTCTTTTCGATTTCATTGTTATTACTCCTTATTTGCATTCCACTCAATAAACTTCGTCTGAAGTCTATCAAAAAAGCTCTTTTGTTTAAAATTGATCAGTTGCAACGCAAACTGAGATTTCGATACCTTAACTGCGGATATTACTTCACTATCTTGAATATGAACACCATCACAGATCACAGCAAAACCACACTTGTCACCAGTATTAAAGGTTAAAGTTTCATCATCACTGAAGGCAATTGGTCTTGCTCTTAAGGTATGCGCGCAAATAGGCGTCATAAGCAATAGGCTTAACTTGGGACTTACTATAGGTCCACCTGCCGAAAGAGAATATGCCGTTGAACCTGTTGGCGATGAAACAAGTACTCCATCAGCAGAAAGTGAATCAATATATTCTTCTCCTGCATATGCATTGAACTTCAAAAGTCTTGCTCTGCTTGCTCTTTGCAAGCAAACATCATTAAGCGCAAGAATATCTTTTCCATTAACATTACAGGAAAGCATCATACGTTTTTCAATGAAATATTCTCCGGCTTTAATCTTTTTTATACCGTCTTCGATCTCATTAAGCTCAAGCTCTGTTAAAAAGCCTAAATGACCAAGGTTCACGGACAAGACCGGAATATTGGCTTTTGCCGCAACTGAAGCAACTCGAAGAATCGTTCCGTCTCCGCCAAGAACTATCAATAATTCTTGCTCTGCAATAATATCTTCATCATTGTTTCTCCGATCAAGAAGAATAGTACATTCAAAGCCTTCTTTTTCGGCACACTCACATATTCTATTCGTAATAGAAAAATCAGGATCCTTATTTTTATTAACGTATATTCCTATTTTTTTCAAAACAACTAACCTTTTAATATCCTTTCACACAAAATATCAAAATCAGATTGTCCGCGCCTTATTTCAAATAAAAATTCTTTATTGCCATCACCGCCAAGAATCGGTGATTCGCATATATTAAACACGGAATAGCCATATTTATTGGCGTTATACTGCATTTTTAAAAAAACATCTTTATATATCTTTTTATCTTTTACTATTCCCTTTTTGTTTAGAAATTTTCCTCCAACCTCAAATTGGGGTTTAACAAGTGTGATTGCAACTCCATCATCATCAAGACAAGAAAACATTGCACTGTAAATTTCCGTTTGAGAGATAAACGAAACATCCATCACAACAATATGCTTTTTTCCGGAAATCAATTCAGGTTTCAAGTCTTTAGCATTGAATTTCTCTATAAGTGTTACTCTTTCGTCATCTATTAAGCTTTTATGCATCTGACCGCATCCAACATCAACGGCAACAACACTTTTTGCGCCGTATTTTAGTAAGCATTGAGTAAATCCTCCTGTTGATGCTCCGATATCAAGCGCATCTTTCCCCGAAACGTCAATATTAAATTTTTTCAGTGCTTCTTCAAGCTTTAAACCGCCTCTTCCAACATAACCGATAGAATCAAATACTTCAATATCATCACATTCTTTAACATCATAGGATGGTTTAGTAATAATAATTCCATTTACTTTAACACTATTATTATCGATCAGTTGTGCCGCGCGGCTTCTTGACTGAACTAAGCCTCTTTCAAAAATCGCTTTATCTAATCTCATTTTTTAAACTGTTAATTATGAAATCCGCATCAATGCAGTTATCCACAAATTGCTCCTTTACAGTTCCAACTTTCACAAACTCATCTTTTAAAGAAAAACCGAAAACATCAACAGAAATTCCAAGAGATGAATAGAAGCTCAAAATTCCTTCACAAAGACCGCCCTCTTTAGCATTATCTTCAATAACGCAAAGCTTTTTATCTTTAATTTCTCGAAGAATACGGCCGTCTAAAGGCTTAAGAACACGTGCATCAATAAGTGACATTTTAAGTTCTTCCGCAACCTTTTTTGCAACACCCATCGAAGCACCAAAAGATATAACTGCACCGTTATCATTATTTAAAATGTATTCCCAAGAAAGATCTTCAAAGGGCTTATTCCCTTTTATTTCTTCCGACGCACCCTTGGGATATCTTATTGCCGTAGGTCTTCCTGATTTTACCGAATACTCAAGCATTCTTTTAAATTCTTCAGTATCGCGAGGCTCAAGAATAATTAAGTTCGGCATTGCGCGCAAGAAGCCAAGATCATATATCCCTTGATGTGTTGGACCATCCTCTCCCGTTAAGCCTGCGTGATCAACACATATGGTAACGGGAACGTTTTGCAAACAAATATCGTGAAAAATCTGATCAAATCCACGTTGAAGGAAGGTTGAATAAATAACCACGACGGGTTTTAAACCACCCTTTGCAAGACCGCCCGCCATAGCAATAGCGTGCTGTTCAGCAATACCTGTATCATAAAAATTTTCCTTAAATCTCTGTGAAAATTCCAACAATCCCGTGTTATAGGTCATACCTGCCGTTACGGCGCAGATGGATGAATCCATTTCCCTTAATGCACACAAAGATTCGCCAAGGACTTTATTAAAGCCGGCTGATATATTGCGCTTTTTGCATTGTGCAGAAACACCGTGGAAAATTTCAGGATTATTTTCAGCATCAACATATCCTTTACCCTTTAAGGTTTTTGTGTGAATTATTACCGGTCCTTTATTATCTTTTGCTCGAGAAAAAATGTCAATAAGATCTTTAACAGAATGCCCATCAATAGGCCCGAGATAAGTTATATCCATAGCATCAAAAATGTTCTCACCTATTAAAAGATATCTGAGAGTATTTCTCATATGAGCAAAAAAGCCTGATATTTTTCCTGATTTATTTATTTTATCAAGAAATTTCTTGAATCTGTTTTTTCCTGCAATATATTTTTTTGCAGAGCGAAGCTTTGTAAAGTTCGCAGACAACGCACCAACGTTTTTGGAAATGGACATTTCGTTGTCATTAAGAATGATAATCAAATCAGTTTTGGGTTCTGATCCGGCATCATTTAACGCTTCAAGTGCCATCCCGCCACCGATAGCCCCATCGCCTATTACCGCAACGACCTTATATTTCTCGTTTCTAAGATCACGTGCTCTTGCAAGACCAAGTGCCGCAGAGATGGATGTTGAGGAATGTCCCGCATCAAAGATATCATATTCACTTTCATTATGTGAAGGAAATCCACTTATTCCATCCTTTTGACGCAAATTGCAAAAAAAATCTTTTCTGCCGGTCAACAGTTTGTGAGTATACGCCTGATGACCAACATCAAAAACAATTTTATCTTCAGGCATATTAAAAACATAATGAAGTGCAATAGTTAATTCAACTGTTCCAAGATTGGAGGCAAGATGCCCACCGTTTTTCAGAGTAGTTTCAATGATCTCTTTGCGAATGTCTTCAGCAAGAATTTTTAACTCATCAATATTAAGTTTTTTTAAATCTTCAGGATAATTTATTCTTTCAAGCATAAAAATCTCACAAAAAAAGGTATAATATTTTATAATATTATACCATATATATTTATTTTTGCAAGTATGCATATTTATAAATTTTTATAATTAATATACATTTACAATTTTTATTCCATCATATTGAGGATAAACCTGCGTTTTAACTGTTCCGTCAGACAAAATTATCTGCCATCCTGCCACCTTATTATCTTCAGTAAAAAGAATATTTGCTTTAACGTTCTTATCAAAAACAAGTATTTCTTCAAGGGACGATGCTTCATCAAATCCAAACTTTAAGCCATTATCGAGTAGCGCAAATTTTAATAAGCAATCGATCTCGTGTCTATACTCTACCGTTGCTTTTTTTGCGAAAAGTTTTTTGGTAGGCGTATAATATTTTTCACAAAATTCAACGAACGTATCGGGACTGTCTTTTAACGGCTTATATAATGGACCTGTTTCCATATTTCTTACTGCAAGTCTAAAACCGAATTTTGAATATAACGAAACAAGTTCCTTGCTTCCCGCACTGCAAAAAAAGAGCCAGAGGAATATCTTCTCTTTCAGAAATATCTTTATTCCACATAGAAAGCAGTTCTCTTCCTAAACCCATTCCGCGAGCCTTCTCAAGAGTTAAGAAATTTCCAAAATTTCCAACGGCATTTGTATGCTTTCCCCATCCGTTCCATAACCGTGAAAACATTTCGCCGTTATCTTGAGCAATATAATATGTATCCACACATTGATCTTTATAAATTCCATTAACTCTGTTAAGCATCATCTGTGCATAGGATAAACTCAAATCAAGAGTTAAAATATGTTTTTTTAAAGCATCGGCAGTAGTATTGCTACTGCCGATAATAATTTTGTTATAATTCATTTTACTCAACTTCTATATTGTATTTTTTCAAAATATGTTCCGCAATATTATACATTATATCAACGCTGTAAAGCTTAAGCTCCTCATCAGGATCAAACAACAGTGCTTCTGCACCAGATTGCTCCGTAAATCCGTGGCGAAAATTCGGCCAAGCTTTTCCGGGATTAAAAAGCTTTGTTTCCATATTAAAAGGACCATCATAGCCTATATCAATAAGTCCTTTCATAACTTCGTCAAAGTTAATCGTTCCCATCAGAAGTGGCATATGATCATCATTGTAGCCGTTATTATCCTGCAAATGGAGTCCAAAAAGCTCTCCTTTGAGCTTTTTTATATTGTCGTACTGGTCAAGTCCTTTTGTGTTAGCGTGGCCCGTGTCCCAGCAAGCCTTAATAAGCGGATGATTGTTAAGCATTCTTTTTAATTCAAGAATATTATCAGCATTTTCAATAACGAAAACACGCTTATAAATTTCCTCAGCAATATTTTCAATCATTATTTTAACGTTATATTTTTCTGCAAAAGGAATGATTGCATTATAATAATCTACGTTTTTTTGCATCATTTCTTCTCTTGTTTTACTGCAAGAAAAGCCCGAATGAACGGTCATTCTGTCAATACCGAGGATTTTACAGCCTTCGAAAGCCTTTTCCATTTGCTGAACTTGCTTATCAAAATACTCTTTATTTGTATGCGGATTGAATTTATAAGGCGCGTGAGCCATAGTAAAACCGACACCAAGTTTTTTTGCAGTATCAGCACATTCATTCATATCCTTAATAAAGCTATCAGATTCAACTACGCCCGTAAATGAAAAATCTATATAACGAAACTTTGTTTTTGCACAAACTTCCACAAGTTTTTTAGGCAAATCATATAATCCTGAAAATCCGCAGGATGAAAGAGAAATTTTCATATTATCACGTATAATTAAACCATCTCGAAAGGGGTGGTTTAATTATGTCTCCTTTCTTAAAATTATTGGTTATATTTGCAGGAGTAGCTACCTGCGATATAATTAAGACAGGCACTGTGGATTTGTATCTATAT
>JAZNSH010000093.1:0-3782 GCA_045591115.1 Clostridia bacterium | reverse complement strand
CACAAGTGCGCAAAACCTGTTTGGCTTCGCTGTGCTTCCTTTGCCCCAAAAAGCAATTCTGCTTTTCGGGGACCACCTCTAAGCGCCTTCGCAATTAAACACGCGCGCCTTGGCTTGCAAGGGTTTCTCGAACTCTGGCAGCCTGCTGACTTTGTCAGCAGGCTGTAATCCGATGAGCATATTACTCATCGGATTTTTTTACGTGTTTCTTAGATAAATAGTCCTTTGGTGACATACCTAAAATATTTTTAAATACGGTTGAAAAATATAAGGGATCTGAAAAGCCTGAAAGCAAGGCAACGTTTTTGATGGAATCTATTCCGTTATCAAAAAGAGATACGGCATATTTTACACGCAAGCATCTTAAATATTCTGAAAAATTTTTGCCCGTTTTTTTCTTAAACAGGTGGGAAAGGTATTTTGCGTTATATCCAAGCTCATCGGCGATGCTTGAAATTGAAAGGTCGGTATCAACAAACTGTTCTTCAGTAATTTGGAGAATTTTATTTAAAACTTCATCCTGAAGAGTAACTTTGTTGCTTAATCGTGAAAAGGCATAGATAAGCATACTTTCTGCCACAAGGTCGATGGTGCTTTCCGAAGCGCTTAAAAGGCTTTCCTCCCAAAGAGGAATGATTCCGTCAAGTCCCGAAAAGCATCTGTTGCTTTTACCGATGTTGAAACGCTTAAACAGATCATCAGCTCTTGTGCCTTCAAAATCAATATACATATACTTGCAGTTGCGGTTATCGGTAATTGATATTTTCTCACCTGAGAAAACAAAAATGAGCGTTCCTTTATTCAGATCAAAAGCTTCATTGTCACTTAAAAGCTTACCTTCACCTTCAATAATAAGAATTATGCGGTGTTTGGAAACGGTAACGTTTTTCTGCACGATCTGGGGATCTGTTTCCAATATGAATTGGGAGGCAAGAGGATTTTCGGAATATGTGGGATTTACAAATTTACATATATTTCTTCGTTGCATAATAATATCCTTTGATTTTTTTATAAATATACCATATTTTTTTGAAATATTCAAGTAAAAACAAACTTTTTTAAATAAATATATGGATTATTTACATTGACATTGACAAAGCAGATAAAGTATAATTATCATTGAGATAAAACGGAAAGGCGGTATTTTATGGCGAATTTAAAAATAGGCATATTTGGCGCAGGCATCAGGGGTCTGTACGTTGCCCGTGATTTTATGTTGCTTAACTGCGATATTGTGGCAGTTTGCGATTTTCGCAAAGAACGTCTTGATGTTGCTAAAAAAGAGTTAGGTGATTCCGTTGCTCTTTACAGCGATTTTGATTCTTTTATTGAACACCATATGGATGCAGTTGTGCTTTCTAACTATTTTAACGAGCACGCTCCCTATGCAATAAGATGCTTTGAAAAGGGCTTGCACGTTTATTCGGAATGTATCAGTAACGGAACAATGGCTGAAGGCGTTGAGCTTATAAAAGCCTTTGAAAAAAGCAAGTCAATATATATGCTTGCGGAAAATTATCCGCAGATGATTTTTAACCGTGAAATAAAGCGTGTTTGCGATGGGGGAACGTTAGGCAGAATTATCTATGCAGAGGGCGAATACAATCATCCCGGCGATCCCAATGATATTCAGTTTAAAAAAGATTATATGTATTATGAAAAGCATTGGCGCAATCTTTTGCCTGCTTCATATTATATAACTCATTCTTTAGGTCCTATAATGTGGGCGACAGGTGCTACGCCTGAAAAGGTTACGTCCTTTAATACTTTTGCGCCTCCTCTAGGCGATGTTCCCAATGCAAAGCGTTCAGGCGATGCGGCGGCAATAATTATGACGCAGAATGATGACGGCTCAGTTTTTAAGGTTACGGGCTGTGCTCGCTTTGGCGGACACCATAATGCTTACCGCGTTTGCGGAACGGAAGGTCAGATCGAAAATCTTCGCGGTATGGGCGATCAGGTTATGCTTCGCTATAATGCTTGGTCAAAACCTGAAAATATGGAAGAAGTAAACCTTTATACGCCCAAGTGGAACGATAAGGATGAAGAAATAATCAAGCGCAGCGGTCACGGCGGCGGAGATTATCTTACGGCAAGAAGCTTTGTTGAATGTATAAAGGCAAAAAAGCAACCTGAACATCCTTTTGATATTTACAGCGCAGTTAAAATGTCATCGGTTGCTATTCTTGCTCACCGCTCAATGCTTGAAGGCGGAAAGCCTTACGATATACCTGATTTTAAAAAAGAAGAAGATAAAAAACGTTACGAAAACGATTATCTTTCGCCTTTTTACGGAACTGACGGAAGTGAACCGACTCTTTCGTGTTGCTCACACATAGATTATAAACCTACCGAGGCACAGGTTGATAATTTCAAAAAAAGTCTTGGTTTAAAATAAAAATGAAAACAATCGTTTTGATGATAAGGGGGAATTTTAATGAAAAGAAAGATAAGAACACCGTATTTTGAAGTGGGAACAAAGAACTATGTTTATGGCGATCAACTGCTTGAATATGCCATTGCGGCTGATAAAGCGGCGGAAAAGTATGATATTGACGTTTTATTTATCTGCCCTGCTTTGGAGGTTCGCAGAGTTAAAGAAAACACTAAAAACTTGTTTGTGTTTGCAACGTATATGGATACTTTGCGTCCCGGCAGAGGTTGCGCAGATATCCTTCCCGAAGGCTTAAAGGCCGCAGGCGTAGAAGGCGTTATGGTTAACCATTGCGAAAAGCCAATGAGTCTTCCGCAGATAAAGGCTACCATTGATCGCGCGAAAGAGCTTGATATGTACGTTTTTGCTTGTGCCGATACGTTAGATGAAGCTAAGGCGATGGCGCAGTTACATCCCGATATCATCAATCCCGAACCCTCCGAAATTATTGGCGGCGGTAACGGCTCAAGTCCTATGTCCTACGTAAAGGATTCAATTCGCGTTATTAAAGAAATCGATCCTACCATTATGGTTGAGCAGGCAGCGGGAATTACCTGCGGTCAGGAAGTTTACGATTTTATTATGGCAGGCAGTGAAGCAGCAGGAGCGGCATCAGGAATTATGAATGCAAAGGATCCTATTGCTATGATCGATGAAATGATCGCCGCAACACGTCGTGCAGCAGACGATCTTAAAAAATTAGAGAAATAAGAGGTAGAAGAATTATGGTATTTAAAAGAGCGTTAAAATTAGAATCAAGACATCGTGCAGTATCCTTCCACGATATTACAGATCAGGTTAAGGAAATCGTTAAGGAATCAAAGGTAAAGGACGGCATTGTTGTTGTTTATTCACATCATACCACCTGCTCGGTAATTACTCAGGAATGTGCTTTTGATATGTCAATGACAGGTCTTGAAACACTTCAGCAGGACCTTGTAAACGTTTTTGAAGAGTGGATCCCCACTTGCAGATATGAAGGTATGTATCTCCACCCCGGCAAAAAGGCACTTGATTTTGCCGAAGAACACGGTGAAGATAATTTCGGTTGCCACAATACGGACGCTCACTTACGTTCTTCCATAATCGGCAGAAACGTTACAATTGTTATTGATGACGGTGTTGCGGATCTTGGCGAGTTTGGCAGAATTCACTTTATTGATTTTGACCAGACACGCGGCAGAACTCGTACAGTTCAGGTTATGATTATAGGTGACTAACTATTAAAAGTCAAGTGCTTTTTTAAAAAAGTTTAGAAATCAAAAATAGGCGCACTTAAACAAGCCCTATGTTTCAAGGACTTTAAAAGAAAGGTTAGAAATTATCTCATAGCAGCAGGATCATAAAC
>JAZNSH010000092.1:0-13884 GCA_045591115.1 Clostridia bacterium | reverse complement strand
AAAACATCTTAAAACGTTTTTTGCAACTTTGATATCTTTGCAATGAATATGTTCAATTACCTTTGGTAATTGTTTGCGAATTCAACGAATTCGCAGTCGAAATAAGGCTTTTGCCTATTTCGACATCAACATAGTCATTATAAAATCGACGTTAAGAAATGACCATTTAAGGAGAATATGTATGAGAAGAGTAAACGAGCGTTATGCAGAGAAAAAATATGATATAGTTGTAGTTGGCGGCGGAATGTCAGGTGTTGGCGCGGCTATATCGGCTGCACGGCAAGGGGCAAAGGTTGCATTGGTTCACGCGCGCCCAATGTTAGGCGGAAATGCTTCAAGCGAGATCCGCGTGCACATTTCAGGTGCCGATCAGGGTATGAAGCAAGCGGATTATGCAGAAGCAGGTCTGCTTTATGAGCTGATGTTGGAAAACAAGCATTGCAACGACCATTTTAATTACAGTATTTGGGATGCCGTGCTTTACGATGCGGCGAAAAAAGAGAAAAATTTAAGCGTTTATTATAATACAACTATGTATGACGTGGAAATGGACGACAACAAGATTGAAAGCATTTTATGCGTTCAGCAAACAACAGAAATGCGTTTTCGTTTCTTCGCGCCAATATTTATCGACTGCACCGGAAACGGTACTTTAGGCTACTATGCCGGGGCAGAATATCGCATCGGCAGTGAATCCAAGGAAGAATTTAACGAGCCTCACGCTCCGAACGAGCCCAATAATGAGCGAATGGGCAACACGATCTTATTACGTGGCAGAAACACGGGAAATCCCGTTAAGTTTTTCCCTCCGTCCTTTGCAAAAAAGCTTACGGAAGAACAGCTTAAAAACCGCATTCATTGCGAAGTGATGAAAAATTCCATTGATTTAAGCTCTTATGACGATCCTGAGGAATACCGAAGAACAAGTATGACCTCCACAACCAACTGCGATTACGGTTATTGGTGGATGGAATTGATGGGCACGTCTGACGATATTATCACGGAATATGAAGAAATCAGAGATGATTTGCTGGCGTACACTTACGGCTTGTGGGATCATATGAAGAACGGTGATGAGGGTGTTCACGATCATAATTCAGAAAATCACACGTTGGAATGGGTTGGCTGTTTGCCCGGAATGAGAGAAAGCCGCCGTCTTATCGGTGATTACATACTTACGGAAAACGATATTCTTTCCCACAGACAGTTTGAAGATGCCGTATGCTATGGCGGTTGGTGTGTTGATCTTCACGCTCCTCACGGATTATTGGATAAAGACCGTCTTCCCTCTGATTGCAACTTCTTTCAGGGTGTTTACACTATTCCCTATCGCTCCTATTATTCAAAAAGCATTGATAACCTTTTTATGGCAGGAAGAAATATCTCTGCCAGCAAGTTAGGTATGTGCAGTACACGTATTATCGGAACTTGCGCCATTGGCGGCGAGGCTGTGGGAATTGCATCCGCCCTTTGCATTAAATACGGTTGTGAGCCAAAGGAGTTGGTTCCCGATCATCTTAAGGAGCTTCAGCAGCTTATTCTTAAGGCTGACGGCTTTTTACCCAACATTGTAAACGAGGATCCTTTGGACTTGGCACGCAGTGCATCATTCAGCGCATCAAGTTACATATCGGGTGGCGAGCCTGAAAACGTAATCAACGGCATTTCAAGAAAATTAGAAGGTAATTGGAACGGTTGGGTATCTGACGGCATCGGTAAAAGCAGTGAGGTTTTAAAAATGTCCTTAGCAAAGCCCGAAGAGCTAAAGGAGTTGCGCCTGACATTCTGGTCTGACTTCAAGTATCCCATTCGTGTTACAATGGCTCCTAACCGCCAAAAGCAACAGAGGATCGGTGTTCCTCCTGAGCTGATAAAGGACTATACCGTGCGCCTTATGTTGAAAAATGAAGTAGTTAAGGAAATTCATATAAAGGATAATTATCAGCGTTTGAACGTGGTGGATCTGGAAAACACTCTTTGCGATACTGCTGAAATTCATATTCATAGCACCAACGGTCATAAAAATGCCGTTATATTTGAAGTTCGCGCATATTGATTCCAATAGAAAGAACCCGGATGTCATAAGGCATCCGGGCTTTTTTGCATCATTTTTTTGCCGTTTGAGATTATTCAGTCGCAAATAATTTTATCAAGCTCATTTGTGCGACAGACAATATGCGTATATCGTTCATTGCGTTTTGTATGGTCAGCCAAAAAATAGTGTTTGGCTGATTGGGCTAATACAACTCGACGGAGCTCTGTTTCACCTTCCGACCAATCGCTGACTACATCGTCATCAAAGCCGGCGCTGGAGAAAAACATTGCATCGAAATATACCTTGCGCACAGTATTTTCTGCTACATAGCCGATATATGCAAGAGATTCAGACAACAACTCCCCACCTGTGCAAACCGTACGAATTTTTACTTCGGCAAGTCGCATTGCCGTATCGGCACCGTTTGTATATACGGTCAGATTCTCGATGGAGGTAAGGTAAGGAATCATATACTGCACTGTTGTGGAGGCATCAATAAATATGGTGCTGCCCGCTTCCACCAACGATGCCGCCTTTAATGCTGCGGCATTTTTTTCGGCTTGATTTCGCTGACGGCGGATGACCTGCGGAGGTCTTAACGATAAAACCGATTCAGCACCGCCGTGATGACGGCGAAGCAAACCTTGTTGCTCCAGCTTTTCAAGATCACGTCGAACTGTGGATCGACTTGCATAAATTTTCTCCGAAAGCTCACCGACGCTTATAGCCGAAGGGAGCCGAACCAACAACGGTTTAAAATGCCATTTTTGCCCATCTCTACGTTACTTGTACAGGGAAATACGTCCTGTATGTCCCTGCACAAGTGCCTTGATATGAACAAAAATTGCTATTTTAAACTTCTACGAACCCGCAGGCGCTGATTTTTGTGATAGAAAGCGGCTCGCGAAGCGAAGGAATACCGGGCGTATTTCAAGCGACAAGAGTCGTTTTATACGCAAAAGCAGCCCTGCCGGGCGTTATGGGTTCGGCACCCTTCGGCTATAACACCGCGACTGTTGACAAGCTGAAGAATTTCCTCGTTTCTGCTGTTTTTTGACATTACCTTCTCCGTTTCTTGCTCATATGAGCATAATTTTGAAGCGTTTTATATATAAAAAATGATTTTTCGCCAATATTGCGCCCATATATTGCACTTTTTGCTCGTTTGTGATACAATACTATCACAAAAGAAAAGTCCTGTCAATGCTAAAATAAAAGAAAAAATATAGAGCTTTCTCGATATCCCGAAATCAGGACTAAGAGAAAAGGAGTAATTGTATGATAAAGGTATTTGCTTTTGATCTTGACGGCACACTAACACAACATAAAACCCCGTTGGATGAGAAGAACAGAAAGATTCTCGAAAGACTTAATACAAAGTACACGCTGATTATGGTTGGAGCAGGTAATTGTATGCGCATACACAACCAACTTGGCGGATTCCCTATGGACGTTATCGGAAATTACGGTATGCAATACGCAAAATACGCAGACGGTGCTCTTACGCTGGTGCGCAATGACACTACCCCTTGCGAAAACAAAAGCCTGATTGAAGAAAAGGTCAAGTTAATTCGTGAAAAATACGGCTTTACGGAGTTTGCCGGCGAGAACGTAGAATATCATTCATCCGGTTGTCTGACCTTTCCTTTGCTTGGCACAAAGGCAAACCAAGCAGACAAGTTGGCTTTTGACCCCGATAGAAAAAAGCGCCGCGCATTTTATAGTGAGGTATGCCAAGTATTCTCTGACTATAACGTCTTCGTGGGAGGCTCTTCCTCCTTTGATATGGCTCCCAAGCCCTTCAATAAGTATTACGCTCTTGATCTATGGTGCCGCGAAAAGGGCTATGCTCACGATGAGGTAGCATTTGTGGGAGACGATTATGGCATCGGTGGAAATGACGAAAGCGTTTATCGCTCAGATTTTCAATTTGTTTGCATTGATGATTACACCCGCCTTGGCGAAGTGTTAGCACCGTGGCTGGATGACATAGCTACAGATATCTGACACAAGGGGTTATAGGTTAGATTTACACCGTATATCACACCATTATACATAAATGGACAACCCATTTCGTGCCATAACTAAAAGCGCACAAAGAAAATTTTAAGGGCATCATTTGATGCCTCAGTCTGCTGACAAAGTCAGCAGACTGCCAGAGTTCGAGAAACCCTTGCAAGCCAAGGCGCTGAACTTGCAAAAAAGGGCTGTTTAAAACTTTGTTGTTACTGTGCATAATTATTATTTTTTATTGTATAATATACATTTATATTGAGGAATTAAGCGATATATTATGAATATAAATAAATTTAATTAATAAAACGCTTGCAAAAAAGAAATGATATTATAGCCAATCGGCTACTGTGATAAATTTAATAAAGGCTTTAAGTTAAAATATAACTTAAAGCCTTGTTTTTATCAATTCACATTATGCAAATCCGCCTGCTTTATCTGATTAATGATATTGCGTTCTTCTATTTTTCGTTTCTGGTGATCAGTTATGTAATGCTTATACAAAGAGCTCATATTCTGTTTCTTGGCAGCATGTACACACGCCAGAAAGTATTCGGATTTCTTATAACCGTTACTTTTGATGTTCTCCATAAGCGCTTCATATTCTTCCGGATAAAGCATGATAGAGAATTTCTTTTTTATGTACGAATTTCTTTTGAGCATCAGAGGATGATTATAATTCGGGACACTATCAATTGATTTGTCTTTTTCTTTTATAATGGAATTTTGTTGTTGTTCAATTTTTTGCTCAAGTTTTCTGACTTTTTCTGTATCCAGAATTAAGACATCTTCCTCTTGAAGCTCTTCTCCATTATTTATAAATAAGTCTATTGTTTTTGTGCTAATACAAAATGCGTGTAAAGGATCATCCGCAGGATGCAAAAGAATATGATCCTTATTGATTTTTGCTGCACTAAGATCCATTTCGACTGATTCGCCTTTAAATTTGAAAAAGGCTCTGAGTTTAGAGAATAATTTCATTTTAAATTCCTTCTTTCATTTATTTAATTAAACACAGATATATTTGTGTTTGTATAACAGCACATAAATCCTCCTTTCAAGGCTGTTAGTTGACATAAAAAAACTCCAAATATAACAAAAGTTATAAATGGAGTTAAATAACAACGCTTTATATAATATTTAATATTGATTAAGTTATTTTATAAAATAGTATATCCAACTTTCAACTGTATGCTCTTTATATAATTGCTCAGACACAATTCCATTCTTACCATTTTCCTCAAACACCAACCTGCCAATTGTATGATCAAGACTTTGATATTCCAATAAATAGCTTGGCTCTCCTTCGGGAAAGTATGTGTTAAACTGAAAAGTGAAACCATTGCGTAAGCTACCGCAATCACATACTAAATTACCTTTTGATATCGTCCCCTTTTTCCCAGAATAAAAACATTCGTATATTCTAACACTTAGCAATGTATGTGTAGCAGTAAGATAGACTTTTTCTTCGGTATTTTCTCCAACATCAAATTCATCAACGATTAAAAAGTTTTCATTATATTCTCTATCAAGTTTTTCATCTATTTCTTGTTTTATTTTGTTCATACTCCATATTCGTCCCAAAATATAAAAGATAAATAAAACAAGTGTTGCTATTGATGCAACAGTACTAACTATATTCCAAAACATATTAAATTCTCCCATAATGTTATAACAATACTTTTAAGATCAATTTTATTACTTATTCGGTTGATTGACTTTAGCGCTATCACTTGTTTCACTTTTTAAGATAGCCCTAAAAAAAGTTGTCGATATCGCCGAAGCAGTATCATAATTCATATTTTCGGAAAAACTGTGCAATAACATAAACACATATAATATAGCATCACGTGCACACCCCAAAAGCTCCGACGCATTTCTTTTTAATTCTTTATCATTCACAAGAGAAATGGATTTGTGATCAATTTTATTTCTTAACTCATTATGATGCAAAGTTCCAATTTGCAAGGCGTTTTCAATTTTTTCTTTAGACCGCACAGCTTTCATAATTGAATATAAGGGAATAATGTTCGGATTTTTTATATCCTGAAATCTAATCTCAGTATCTCCGATTTTAATATCAAATAAACCGTCCTGTGTAAAGCCTATCTTGCTTTCTGGAATATTTAAGTTATATACTTTTCTTAAAAGAAACGCAATTTTATCAAAAATTGAGTATGCATAACTATATACCATACACATTTCTCTTTTTCCAACATTGTTAATACCTTTATAATATGAAAAGGTTAAATTTCTGCACATTTTATAATCTTTTATAATTTCAGAAAATAATTCTTGTGCATCTTGTTCTATCGGAAGATCTTCTAAGTCCTCAAATGATGCTTCCACGAATTTATCAAAGTTACTTAACGGATTTAAAAATAGATTTTTTCGCAAATAAAAATCATGTTCTTCTGTCCAGTCGGGTATTAGTTCTTTAGTTTTTTCAAAGTTTTCAAGTGCGAGAGTAAAACACATTTGCTTTTCAGCCGGACCGAAAAATGCAACATGCTCATTTATATCATCAAATACGTTTGCATATATAGTAGGATTAATGCCAACCTCAGATGAATCACTTCGGTCAATTAAACTCTTTTGATAGTTAGCTAATGCGATTTTATATGCTTTCGAAGTTTTATTTATATAACACAAATCAGCGATTGAAGCTTTTATAAAATTACATATAGAGGTGTTTTTATCCCTATAAATAGCGTTTTGGCAAGCACTCAAACTTGAAAAATAATTTCCATGGCAAAGACAAGCATAGGCATAAATTTCACTGAATTCAACCAATGGTTGCGGAGGAATATCTTCGTCATCATTGAGACAAAGCGCTATTTGGTAATTAGTCATACTCAATAATTCATTGAATCTTCTGTGCTCACTTTGTTCTTTGTAATTCTTTAAGCTAAAAAAGGTTAATGGGGCAATTGATGTATTAACAAATAATTTTCTAAAGAAATAACTCACCAGCATTAACAAAAAGCCAACTATCGCCAGACGTTGATCGGCTTCAAATTGACCTTTTAGTGCTATGTCATAGTAATATTCCATACTTTTAGGATCATCCATTTTCTCAGAAATCTCTATCAGTTTTTCTTTAGTCAACTTAAGTACTTCCATTTTCCACACCATTTATAAATTAATTTTATCGTATTTTTTAATCATATATCATATCACATAATACCGTTTGTGTCAAAATATGTGAATTTTTAATAAATCATTATAACCCTGGCATTTCATAATAATACGGAATATGTGCGCAAAGGATCATCCACAGGAGGCATAAGAATATGATCCTTCCTGATTTTTGCTGCACTAAGATCCGTTTCGACTGATTCGTCTTTAAATTTGAAAAAGGCTCTGAGTTTAGAGATTAATTTCATTTTAAATTCCTTCTTTCATCTATTTAATTAAACACAGATATATTTGTGTTTGTATAACAGCTCATAAATCCTCCTTTCAAGGCTGTTAGTTGACATAAAAAAGCAGGCTTGAAAATCAAGCCTGTTTCATACACAAAATATTCGCAAAAATTCAATCATCAAACAACTAAAAACTAATTTAATGGATCTGTTGAAAATTCAATAGGATGAATGCTCTGAACCACCCAGTCTTCATCCTTTGTTCTATTTTCATCATAATGACGAATTAACATTTTAATGACAAATCTCTCTTTGTCTTCATCTTTCGGCAACAAAATATCTGAAAACATACAAAGCTGAGTATAGTTGAAAGTATCTCGGCACAAACCTTCAGAATCCGATTGTTTTGATGGTTCTATCAAAAAAGTTTCGAGATCTTTAAATGAACCAGAAATTGTTTCTGTTAATCTAATTTTAAATTCATATATTTCTTTAAATACAAAAACCAAATCAGGGTTCACGCTAGTTAAAAATTGTTTGTTCTTGGATTCAGTTGCGGAAATAAATACTGCCATAGAAATTTGCGAAATTTTTCGTTGATCATTTTCACAAAAAATATGAAACTTTTTTCCGATATTACCTAGAGAAACATTAAGATTGTTTGGATTTGAAACAATATCACAAAAAACAACGTTTGTATTAACATTCTTCATACACATATTATTTACCTCTCATTATTTTATATTCATCAAAAACAGTATTATACACTATTAAGTTGTTAAATCTTCTACAATCTCTCCTGCGAATTCTTTATTTTCCCAATTTTTTGTTCTTGGCAAGGTCTCGCCTGTAGAGACCACTATATTTACATTAGGATTTGTATTTATAATATTGTTGTTATATAGTTCCAACGCCAATCGTTGGTTTTGTTCGAATGTTTGTTTCACGAAATTATGAACAGTGTCAAGTTCATCGTGTAACATATTAACTGACTTCATTAACTTATCAGTTTGTTTCTTTTCCTGAATAAAACGCTTTCTATCAACCAAAGTCATTATGATGGAAAATACACTTGCGACAGTACCAATTATTCCTAATATAATTGAAACTCCATCTAGTATATCAACCAAATAATTATATTTTTCAGTGTATTCAGGGTTAATAATAGGCAAAAAAATTGCTAATAAGAATGGAATACCAATAAACAAAACAAGTGCGCCTAATACACTATATAATAAAAAGTATGTCCACGTTCTTATAGAGACACCCAAAAACTCTTTTTCATTCATATCCAATACCCCAATTAAATCTACACCGAGGTGTAGATTTAATAAAATAATCACTTCATCTCAATGGGGACTTATAATAAATGCTTATTTTCTTTAGTCGATAACATTCTATCCCGAGAATATTCTATCATAAACTGCGAAAATTGTAAACAAGTTTTTTTGTAAACAAGTTTACAAATCAACAAGTAAACAAGCAACATACTGGAAAAATTACTATATTTTTCTATAAAACAGTTATAAAATACACAAAATCAGGACTAATTTTAAGACCTATCTAATGCATTGCTCTCGCTTCAATTGTAATTTTTGGGAGACAAAGGAACAGACTCCTTGTTTTACTACAGAGCAAGCCTTTTTCAACACTTTTACCATTGTCTCTATAAATCTTAGCCTTCTCCTATTTGGAAACGGTTCGGATTTATTATTTTTTAGAAGCATTCCAACTTTAATAGCAAAAAGATTTAATAGTTTTTTAGTTTTACTAAAACAAGGCAGAGAAATATTTTTCTCTGCCTTCATAACTAAATTTTATTGAGAGTTATTTTGCTTTTTCTTTACAAAAAGAAAGAGAGTGGTTTGTTGTTGATTTTTGAGATTCTTGAAATTTAACAATGTAACACAAATCTGATTTGGTTATAGTTGTACGACGTGTCGCATAGAAAAATTGCGATTTTTGACTCTTTGCTATATATGTATTAGAACTCATCATTTTCCTCCAAATTATTGAATACTTTTCATATTGTATACAATATCCAAAAAATCATCTTCAAGAACATATTCCCATTGATAATCCATATTATCAAAGTATGCGCCTATAATATTTGCAGTTGCCTCTATGATTTCAGCCATTTTATCATCAAGTAGATTATCTTTTGAGAAATCTTCATTGAGTATATCGCAAGTCAAGTAACCATAAACATGACTACAATCAGGATATTCATATTTTATCGGAACGACTATAGTACAATTATAATATTCAAGGAAACCCTTGTGCTCATTATCATAAGTCTTATCATCAGCAGTAATATTGTTTTTTAAAAAATAAGAATGAGATAAACAATAAATAAAATCTGTATTCTTTTTAATTGAGTACTTTTGAGCACCAATCTCGCGCTTTCCTTGAGAATAAGTTTGACTATCCCTAAAAGTTGTTATTACAACAACATCGTTAATATTTTCTGGATCGGCTACTATTCGACTAAATTGTTTTACAGAAATCGATGTTTCTAACATACACCCTTTTTCTTTTAAAGAAACATCTAAAATGAACTTTAGTTTGTTGGTAATATTACTTAAAAAATGATTAAATTCTTTAAGCATAGAGTGCTTATATTCATCTTCAGCCGTTTGTCTCAATTTAGAAACAAACAATTCAACCTTTTCATCGATTTTTTCGCCCTTATTATCATATTCATCAACAAGGTCATCTATGCTTTTTCTTGATTTTGCAAGCTTACTATTCACGGCGCATAGTTGGGTATTAAACTTGTTTAAAGTAAGTATAATATATTTATAATAGTATCTTAGCTTTTCTAATAAATCTTCACTGCGATCCAAAGAAAATTCTAAATAGGATATCTTGTCATGCTTTTCTTTAAGAATTTTTTCTTCTAAGGCAGAACCTCTTTTATAAAGAAGAGTTTCATACACAGATATAATTATTAGAAAAACACTATTAAAGACGACAATCGAAAGAGTTATTATCCAGCCTAAATCGGCATTCGACTTTACAAAAGAGAGTATGGCTAAAACCAAACCGGAAATATTAATTATCCAAGAAATAATATTACCTATTTTACCCAAATATTTGGTCTTGAACATTTCCCACTTTCCCATAAACATCCTCGCTGTAAAACAAAAATTTTCTACATTATACTACAAATAAAATGGGAATGTCAACCAATTATTCATGTACAAGCACAGAGAGTAAAAACTCTCTACCTTCGTTTTATATTTAAGTCGTTTTAGTTGCTTGTGTTTGGAACTTTTTGCCAAACTTATTTTCCTTATGCTTCATAGTCGAAAATCCCATTTTTCATAATGCATCAAAGAAATATAAGAACTGTTTATTCACTTGTGTTTTTGAAAGGAGGCAGAAAAACCATCCCTCTGTGTCTTTCGGTTAAGAAATTTTTATGTAACAAGTTATAGCAATTAAATTAATACAGTATTATATGTTTTCCATCAAAAAGTTCACTTGGTATTTCAATATTTTTGCATAAAGGATGATTAGCCATTACCAATCTGATATTTCTAACGGCAGTATACACTTTTTGCATAAAGTCATTTTGCTTTTTCCAAAAGCTCTTGTCGTATGTGTCAACAAAAATTCTATGTGCGGGATTTTGTCGCTCTTTTCTGAGTGCTCTAAGCGAAACACCAATATTCTCTTTAGCATCAAATGAGCTTACGTTGGTTGCAATCCATTCAAGCAACATCGTTAGACTTCCCTTATCTTCTCCATGTGCATTTTTGCGTTCAACAGGTTCGATCAAGCAAGCAGGAGTCATAAAGGTTTTTATATTCAAATTGCCAATTATCATTTTTTCGAGAGTTATTACGAAATCATAATACTTTTTCTCAGTAGGCATAAGCAGAACATGAAAATCAGTTGGCCGATCATTTTGCAATATCGTATCCCAGGAAAACTCCTTTAAAAACATTGGAGGAATGCCGATTGCCGCACACATTTGATTTATATAATGAATTTCCATAAGCAGCGCTTGATAAATTGAAATATCCGTAACCCAATCACCGTAAACCAAATTTTTGATAAAACTACTATTGGGATAGTAATCTTCTTGATTATCAAGATAAAAGGAATGGAAATGACTTTGCATTCTGATAGGCAATTTAATCAACTCTTCTGCAAAGGTAACTATAGCCCTATCATTAAAATCATTTTTATTGTACGCTAAACCAAAATTCTTTAAATATTCGCTGCGCTTTGCTTTCTCATCCGCATATTTATCCTTAAGTGCAATTGTTCCTCTGTAGTCACTATAAAACACCAAATATTTAGGATCTTCAAAATATCTTTTAAGCACCTGAATATCAAAATATACCGTTTTAAAAGACACAGTGTGAGAATAAAGATTTTCAAAACATCCTTTTTCCTTCATAAAAGCCCATTTCTTTCAAGTTCAAATTAAATTAGAGCACGTATCTTCATAAACCAACTAATAAAGTTGGCAACTACGAAACATATTCTCTGTAATATTATAACTTTTATGGTATCATATGGTCAAGCATTAATAACGCCCAAGGCGAAAAAAACAGGCTTGATTTTCAAGCCTGTTTAATGTGTCGGTCTCGTAACGAGCTTTTTTTACTTGAGGTTCTGAAGAACCATTCTCTTATCTTTTCGTATCTCATACTAACTTTATGGGTTGAAATTCAAGTCCTCTGTCAAGTTTGTGTTGCTTAATCAACTGATATGTTTTTTTGTTAATTATCATAAGCCCACAAGAAAGTCTATCGTTCCCGAAGTATTCCCATGTTTTCATAAAATCACAAGCCCCATCGAAAATGTCTTTTTTAAACTTTATTATTTCGCGAGCATTATATAGAATTCTTTTTGTGCCGCAGTTATCACAATAGTCAAAATCTCTCGAAATTTCATTTCCATTAACAATGCCTTCCGGCAACTTGTTTGAGATTTCAAGTTGATATACTCCTTCAAAAATTTCTTTTCCGCTTTTGCTTTTTACATCACGGAAATAAATCCCCGAACAGTTTTGTTCAAGTATTCTTTTAGCTGTTTCACTTACGAACAATTCATCCTCCACACCAAATAACATTCCGAAATGTTTATTCCCCCATTTGGGAACTTTTTTTATACGAAAACTTTCAAATTGCTTAAATCCACGTCCACATTCAGGGCACTTAACCTTGCGATCATAAGTGACCTCACCGTTCATAAAACCAATTTCAGGCTGAGGATACCCAAAATGCCATACGCTTCTTATTCTCATCCATTCGGCATTATTGATCTCTCTTTGAGAGAATACTGTTTCAGTCCAGGAAAAAATATTTTCTCGTTCAATATACTCTTTTACAAATGGCCAATTGATATTGCTTTCATAAATGTCAAAGCAAAAATCATAAGGTGTTTCTTCATATTTTATTCCTTGCTCTTTGAAAAATTTTTGCAATTCAAAATATTTTTTTATATCAAAAGAAACATATCTGTTAATTTCCATATCATATCACCTATCCAAACAACGTTTTATATGCTGCATTCAAAAGTTCAGGATAATCTTTGTAGATTTCTTGAGCAGCAGACCATACATCCTTAGGTTCAATTCCTTCATAGTCAATCTTATATTTGAATTTTCCCCTCCACTTATTGGTGAATATTTGGTGCTCAGCAGGTGTGACAGCGACACATAATACATCGTTTGATTTCAATCCCAATTTAGAAGCTATACGTCGTTCTATAATATGATGTGCGTGCAACCCCGTGCCTGCAGTATATTTTCGTAATTCTCTGTAAGATTTTATCCCAAATTCGCCTGCGCGAGATAAATCACCAAATTTATTTATTACTTTATTTGCATCTAATGTGGTATCAACAAAATTTGTAGCTTTCTCTACAATGCGTGACGCACGATGAGCTTCCCCTGTACCAGAAAGGAAAGGTACTACCAGATCAAGAAAATCAAAGGCTAATCCAACCCACGCGTCACCATTTGTAGGATCATTACATACATCCCATAAGCTGCACCCAAAGGTAAATAAGTCAATAACAAAATCCCAAAAATAACCGTCCGTATCAATTCTTATGATTGGATTATTGTCACAGTATGTAAATAAGTTTTTATTATATAATGCCGAACTATAATTTGATGTTACTAAATTGATGTTATCTGAATTAATAAACCTTATCGCTTCGACATCATAGTATCTACTATTTAGATAGCATAATCCAGTTTCAGCATCAAAATAATATCCACGATATCTGAACGGATTAACGTTGGCTATATGATTCGCATCGTTTGAAACATCATTACCTACACCATCGGTGATAGAGATATGGTTGCCCCATGAATCATAGGTATAATTGGCAACAACTGAACCTGATGAGTCTATGATACCGATGATATCACTCTGCGCATTTTTGATATAGTAGTATTCAGCACCATTATACCTAAAACCAGTAATTAAACCGTTTTCATCATAG
>JAZNSH010000091.1:0-5421 GCA_045591115.1 Clostridia bacterium | reverse complement strand
CAGAAGTTTAAAATAGCAATTTTTGTTCATGTCAAGGCACTTGCGCAGGGACATACAGGACGTATTTCCCTGTGTAAGTAACGCAGAGATGGGCAAAAATGGCATTTTAAACCGTTGTGGGTTCGGCTCCCTTCGGCTATACGTCCATCTTTTATATGGGCTTTCAAGTTTAAGTTCTGCACGCACATCACCTACTGTTTTTATGCCACGTTCTTGTGTGCTCTCCGGTGTTTCCTCACAAGCAGTAAAGGAAAACAACAATAAAATAATTATAAATATTGATTGCAATCGTTTCATATATTCCTCTTTCTTCTCAAAAGAAATAATTTTTACACTTTGATTTTATCATAACAGAAATATTATTTCAAGCTTTTTTTGATTGCATCAACGTGAGCCTTTGTAAGCTCTTTTATCCCCTCATAATCATCCTTTTCCAGCATTGAACGGTCAAACACCGTTACCCCCGTTGAAAGAGCAAAAGCGCCGTGCTCAAGATATTTGGGAATGGTTTCTAAATTCACCCCTCCGCTTATCATCAGGGGAATATGGTTCAGCGGTCCGCTGAGATTCCAAAGATAGTGAAAGCCCATATCATCAGCAGGAAATAATTTTACAATATCGGCGCCGTTTTCATAGGCATTGACGATCTCTGTTGGCGTCATTGCCCCCGGGATAGCCACCATTTCAAGCTTATTTGCAAGCTTTATAAGCTTAGGATTTTCGTTAGGCGCAACAAAGAATTTGGCCCCTGCCTTATGTGCGGCCTTAAGCTGTTTTTTTGTTAAAACAGTTCCCGCTCCAATACAGAGTCCTATTTTTTCCACACATTTAACGGCTTCCTTAAATTCATTTATAGGATCGCTTTTTGTCTGATCAAAGGTGATCTCTAAAAGCTTAGCACCGCCATCAAAAGCCGCTTTTGCCGCATTTTCAAGCTTTTCCAAAGGAATACGCCTTGCAATAACTACAAATTTTTCATTTTTTATAAGCTCAAGAACTTCGTTTTTGTTCATTATTCAAACACCTTATCCTCTAATCCTTTAAAATAATATTCGCAATCGTTTTTGGGCGAATATCTGTATATCACCTATGGAATATAAAATGAATATTAAGATCAACCGCGCAAAATATCTTTTGCAATCAACCTCTATGTCCCTATCAGAGATCTCCGATGCTCTTGGTTTTTACGATGCCGCATACTTTTGCAAAACCTTTAAAAAATACACCGGTTGCTCACCGATGAGCTACGCAAAAAAGAAATCTCTGTAAATTCCGCTACAAAAAAGCGGAATTTTTATATCTTAATTTGTTAAATGAATTGACAAATTCTTTTTCAGCGCATATAATATAATAAAAGAGGAGTGATTTTATGAAGATTTTTAACGGATTAAGCGAAAAAAGACTTTATGAAATTTTAGATAATATAAAAAACGTTAAGGCAGTTTTATTAGGCGATATGTGCCTTGATGTTTATTGGTCCTGCGATATGACAAAAAGCGTTCTTTCCCGAGAAACGCCTCACTTTCCTTTGCCGGTAACGGAGGAAAGAATGGCGCCGGGTGCAGGAGGAAACGCTTTAAACAATATGGCAACGTTATCAGGTAAGGTTTCGGCTATCGGTGTTATTGGTGACGATTGGCGTGGAATGTGCCTAAAAAAATGCTTTAATGACCGCGGTATTGATACTAAATATATAATTGAAGCGAAAGGCAGGATAACCAATGCTTATTGCAAGCCTATGCGTCGCGGATATTTAGGCTTTGAGGTTGAAGACCCTCGCATTGATTTTGAAAGCTTCTCAAAAATCGATGAATCCACAGAAGATATTTTAATTAAAAATCTTCGCGAAGCAGTAGCGGATGCTGATGTTTTGTGCATAAGCGATCAGTTTGATTTCGGGTGTGTTACCGATAAGGTTCGTTCAGAAATCAACGAATTTGCCAAGCACATTCTCACCGTTGTTGACAGCCGTTCAAGGATATCACTTTTCAGAAACGCATTTTTAAAGCCCAATGAAATTGAGTGTGCCCGCGCGCTTAACGTGGAAAGTGAATCTCTTGTTGAAGGAAAAAACAACCCTGAGCTTTTAAAGGCATTTTCAGAAAAAACAAATTCTCATATATGTATGACTTTAGGTTCAAAAGGCGTTGAAATTTATAAAGACGGAAAGATAATAACGTCACCCGGTGTTAAGGTTAATCCGCCTATTGACACCTGCGGTGCGGGCGATTGCTTTTTATCAGCATTTTCTTTAGCTTTAGGTGCAAAGGCTTCCGAGGAAGAAGCCGCTGCTTTAGGTAACCTTGCCTCCGCAATATGCGTTAAAAAGGTAAATACCACCGGCAGTGCATCGAGGGAAGAAATTATCGATTTATTTATGAAGGAAGCAAAGGATGAATAAAGCAAACAACTCTCTTTTAATGAAGGAGCAAAACAGAAGCCACGTTTTAAGGCTTATTCGCAAAAGTCCCCTTTCCCGTGCAGAAATTGCCAGAAGCACGGGGCTTACAAGGGCGGCAGTTTCAATTATTGTTGATAAGCTTTTGGAGGAAAGCCTTATTTTTGAAGGCGAAGCGGTTAAATCTTCTTCAGGCAGACATCCTACTTTATTGCATATAAACAACTCTGCCTTCTATGCTTTCGGTGTTGATATCACCCGTGACGGATGTTATTTAAGTCTTTGCGATTTTTCGGGTAACATTGTAAAAAAGGATTTTCTGCCTTTTCAGGAATCCCGTGAAAGAACAATGGATAAAATAGAATCTCACTTTAAAGGTTTTAGTGAAAATATTTTAGGTATCGGAATTTCTTCACCGGGTCCCGTTGATATAAACAGCGGAAAAATTCTTGATGTTCCTGACCTTGAGCATTTTAAGAATTTCAATATTAAAGAGGCCATTGAAAGTCGCCTTAACATTCCCGTTTTCTTTGAAAAGGACACTAACGCTCTTGCATTGAGCGAAAAAAATTTGACCAATAACGATAACTTTTTGTATATCCTTGCTGATCACGGCTTAGGCGGTGCTTTTATAAAGGACGGTTCTCTGTTTAAGGGAGCAAAGGGCTTAGGTTGTGAGATCGGTCATATTTCACTAAACGTTAACGGTGAAAAATGCTCCTGCGGAAACAGAGGCTGTGCAGGCTTATACACCTCTGTGCAGGCAGTTACAAAAAAGGCATCAAAAAAAAGCTTTTCCGAAGCCCTTGACGGTGCTTTCAGCGGTGATAAAAAGTGCCTTGAAGCCTTTTCTTTTCAAGGCAAAATGTTAGGACACGCCCTTACGACCTTCGTTAACCTTTTTGAGCCTGAAAGAATCATTTTAGGCGGTGAAATTAAGAAGGCGATCTATTTTCTTAAGCCTGAAATTGAAAAGGTTTTAAAGGCACATACCCTTTCACGGTCGATAAGCTCTGTAATCATTGAGGGCTCTGCATTAGATGACCGTGCATCATCCCCCGCCCAGTTAGTGCTTGAAGATTATTTTACGAAAGGATTATAATATATGAGGATCTTAGAAAATTTTAAAAAGCGCAAAATAAGCGCGGCAATTTTTGATTTTGACGGCACAATTTCCACACTCCGTTGTGGTTGGGAAAAGGTTATGGCACCTATGATGGAGGAATACCTTTCAAAGACCGAAAACGTTAAGGAAAAGGTAAAGGAATTTATTGATGCTTCAACGGGTATTCAGACCATTCTTCAGATGAAATGGCTTGCTGAGCAAGTAGCCTTGCAAGGCGATACTCCCCTTGATATCTGGGAATATAAGGCTGAATACAACCGAAGATTGATGGAAAACGTAATAAAAAAGCGCGAGCTTGCTCTTTCAGGGCACAGAAACGAATATTTAATAAAAGGAGCGGAGGATTTCCTTAAAGCGCTCAAGGAAAAGGGCATAAAGCTTTATGCCGCCAGCGGTACTGATGATGCTGACGTAAAGAAAGAAGCCGAGGTCTTAGGTGTTGATCATTATTTTGATTCCATTGAGGGCGCAAAGCCTTTTTCGGAAAACTGTTCAAAGGAAGCAACAATAAAGGATCTTATGAAAAATCACAACGGCAACGAGCTTTTAGTTGTTGGTGACGGTCCCGTTGAAATCCGTTTAGGTAAAGAAGCAGGCGCACTCACAATAGGAATCTGTGCCAACGAAAGTCAGCTTTTCGGCTGGGATGAAGCAAAGATAAACCGTCTAACAAAAGCGGGCGCACATATTCTTGTTGATGAATTTCCCAAAAACTTAAATATAATTACGGAGGAATAAATTATGGATAAGCGTTTTTTAGGTCAAGGCAGGAGCCTTACCTTGGATCTTTCGGATATCACCACCTACGATGCAAATATCCGCACAAATCTTGTTACTATTGATAATCTTATGACGCCCTCAGTTACTCCCCACGAGGGCTTCTTTGAAGAGGGCTTTGACGAGCTTATTGAAAGAATCAAAGAAGCGCGCAAAAACGGACGCCCCGTTATATGGTCAATGGGCGCACACGTTATCAAAAACCGCCTTTCCCGCTATATCATTGAGCTTATCAAAAAAGGAATCATCACTCACGTTGCCTCCAACGGTGCAGGAAGTATTCACGATTTTGAGCTTGCATACTTAGGCGGAACAAGTGAGGACGTGCCCACTGCCATTGAGGATGGCTCCTTTGGAATGTGGGAGCAGACCGGTGCCTGGATGAACGAAGCATTAAAGCTTGGCGCAGAACAGAATTTAGGCTACGGTGAATCTTTAGGAAAATATATTTTCGATAATCCCCAAAAGTTCCCTTATCGTGAAGACTGCATCCTTTATCAGTGCTATGTTAACAATATCCCCTGCTCCTATCACATTGCTTTGGGCACAGATATTATTCATCAGCACCCCACCTGCGATATGTCAATTATCGGCAAATGTTCAGGCATCGATTTTAAAAAGATGTGCGCCTCCGTTGCTCAGCTTGATGGTGGTGTTTTCCTGAATTTCGGCTCTGCCGTTATCGGTGCTGAAGTTTTCCTGAAAGCGCTTTCCATTGCAAGAAATTTAGGCTATCCCACATTTAAAATCACGACCGCTAACTTTGATCTTATAAACTTGGGCAACTACCGCGTAAAGATCGGATATGAAGACCCCAATTATTATTACAGACCACGAAAGAACATCGTAAACCGCCCCACAAGCCAGGGTGGCAAGGGCTGGCACTTTAACGGTGACCATCAGATAACCATTCCTACACTTTATGATATGTTGATGGAATAAAAAGCAAAAAACTCCCTCTGACATCCAAATTGATATCTGATATGGACCCAAAAGTTTAGACAAAATAACAATTAAATAATTTGCGAATGAGTTCGGTATTGCACCGGACTCATTCCTTTTAAATTCAGAGAAATTCGTTCGTTGTTGTAATAGTAAATATATTCATTAAGTTTATCAA
>JAZNSH010000090.1:0-33566 GCA_045591115.1 Clostridia bacterium | reverse complement strand
CACAAACCCCTGCAAAAATTTTGCAGGGGTTTGTTTCCGTCGTTGCATTTCACTTGCAAAATGCGGTCATTTACGTCTGTGTAAACTCCCTTTTTTGCAAGTTCAGCGCCTTGGCTTGCAAGGGTTTCTCGAACTCTGACAACCTGCTGACTTTGTCAGCAGGCTGAGACCTCTGCATATCGGCAGAGGTCTTTTTTTAGCATTTTTCAACATTTGAAGTTGCAAAATAAAAGGGGCGGTGATATAATATTACCATTAAAATGGGGGAGAATGGCATCTCCAAATAAAAAGGAAGTATTCACAATGAGAAAAACAAAGATCGTATGCACAATAGGCCCTGCCTGTAACAATGAAAAAACTCTTACCGAAATGTGCCTTGCCGGTATGAATGTTGCACGCCTTAACTTTTCCCACGGCACTCATCAGCAACACTATGAAACTATCTGCCTTATAAAAAAGGTGAGGGAAAAATTAGGAATGCCCATTGCAATATTGCTTGACACGAAAGGGCCTGAATACCGCATTAAAACCTTTGAAAACGATAAGATAACTCTTGAAACGGGAGCCACATTTTCCTTTACGACAAGAGAGATTATCGGCAATGAAAAATGCGTTTCGGTAAACTATAAAGGCCTTATTGACGATTTAAACGTAGGGGATACCATTCTTTTAAATAACGGTCTTATGTCCTTTGAGGTAAAGGAGCTTACAGATACAGATGCTGTCTGCACCGTTCTTGACGGAGGCGAGCTTTCAAACAGAAAGAGTATGAGCTTTCCCAACAAGGTGTTAAAACAGATCTATTTAAGCCAGCAGGATAAAGAGGATATTCTTTTCGGAATTGAAAATGATGTTGATTTTATAGCCTGCTCCTTTGTTTCGGTAAAGCAGGATCTTATTGATATAAAGAACTTTCTTAAGGAGCACAATGGAGAGGATATTGAGCTTATTGCCAAGATCGAAAATCGCTCAGGCGTAGATAATATTGAGGAGATCTGCGAGGAATGTGGCGGAATTATGATAGGCAGAGGCGATATGGGAGTTGAGATTCCCTTTGAGGAATTGCCATATATTCAGAAAAAGCTTATCACCAAATGTCGCTTATTGGGAAAGCGTGTCATTACTGCAACTGAGATGCTTGAAAGTATGATACATAATCCACGACCGACACGTGCGGAGATTTCTGACGTTGCCAATGCTGTTTATGACGGCACAAGTGCAATTATGCTTTCAGGTGAAACTGCCGCAGGTGCATATCCCGTTTTGACTGTAAAAACAATGTCTCGAATAGCGGAAAAAACGGAAACCTGCATAAATTACGCAAAGCGCTTCACTACCTCTGAATTTAAAATACGTAATACCGTTGATGCTATTTCACACGCAACCTGCGGTATGGCAATAGATATTGATGCAAAGGTCATAGCCGTTTGCTCAATTTCGGGAACAACTGTAAGAATGGTTTCCCGATTCCGTTCACCTGTTGATATTTTAGGTGTAACAGTCGATGAAAAGACTTGGCGCAAGCTTGCTCTTTCTTGGGGCGTAACTCCCGTTATGTGTGAAACGCTTGATTCTACTGACGTGCTTTTCTACACGGCAAAGCGCCTCGCCAAGGAAAACTTTCCACTTGAAAAAGGTCAGCGCATAGTTATCACCGGCGGAATCACCAACGGTGTTTCGGGAAATACAAATCTTATAAAGGTGGATACCATATGAAATACGATGGGTTGATTTTCGATCTTGACGGCACTTTATGGTCAAGCGCGAAAAACGTATATAATGCAATGGTGAAGATGAAAAAGCTTCATCCTGAAATAAGAGATTTTTCCTATGAGCAAACAAAAACCACAATGGGTTATACCAATAAACAGACCGAAGAATTTTATTTTAATGAGTTCAAGCCTGAAAAGGCACAGGCTCTTTGCGATGAATTTTTAAAGCTTATTACCGAGGATATAATAGAAGCAGGTGCTGAAATTTATTCTGACACCCTTTCAACGTTAACGGAATTGAAGAAAAAGCACCGCTTGTTCATAGTTTCCAACTGCGGTCACGGTTTTGCTGAAGCGTTTATGGAGCAAAGCCATACAAAGGAGCTTATTGAGGATTATGAATACTGCGCAAGAACGGGTCTTGCAAAGGGCGGAAATATTAAGCTTATCGTTGAAAGAAATAATCTTAAAAATCCTTGCTATGTAGGAGATACGATCATTGATAAAACTGCTTCGGAGGAAGCGGGAGTGGATTTTATTTATTGTGCTTACGGCTTCGGCAAGATCGATAATGATAAAAAAATTTGCAGTATTTCGGAGCTTCTTGAATTATGAAAAATAAAAAGCTTTTTAAAAATATAGTTACTCTTGCCTGGCCCACTATGCTTGAACAGCTTATGCAGACTCTCGTGCAGTATATTGACCTTATAATGGTAGGCTCAATAGGCACGGTGGCAACGGCGGCTGTAGGTTCAACCACAACGGTGAACTGGCTTGTGAATTCGTCCGTTTCTGCTATCGGAGTAGGATTTTTGGCATACATTGCAAGAGCACTTGGGGCAGGGGAAAAGGAAAATGCCAAAAAAGCATCTGCCCAAGCAGTTTTTGTGACAGCTATCGTAGGTGTTTTTTATACCGTTTTAACACTTTCTTTAAGCTCTTTTGTTCCCAAATGGATGATGGTTGAAGAGCATATTCAGGAAACGGCGGCGCAGTACTTCTTTATCCTTTATATGCCTATGCTTTTCCGTGCCGCAACCACAGTTTTCGGCACTGTTTTGAGGGCGGCGGGAGATACAAAAACGCCTATGCTGGTGGGCGTACTGGTAAATGTTACAAATATTATTTTGAATTTTATTTTTATTTATCCCACACGCACGGTAACCTTGTTCTCAAAGGAGTTTACTGTCTTTGGTATGGGTATGGGAGTTATCGGTGCCGGAGTTGCAAGTGCCATAGCTTTTACCCTTGGCGGAATTTTAATTACCGTTGCGCTTTTCAGACATTCTGATATTTCGCCTAAAAGACAGAGATTGTTGCCTGATAAAGAGATACTTAAGCCTTGCCTTAAGGTGGCATTTCCAAATATGTGCCAGAGAATAACCACCTGCTTAGGCTATGTTGTTTTTGCGGCAATGATAAATTCCTTAGGCGAAATTTCCACTGCGGCACACACCGTTGCAAACACAGTTGAATCGGCCTTTTACATTCCCGGCTACGGTATGCAAACGGCGGCGGCAACTCTTGCAGGCAACACCCTTGGTGAGAGAAACGGCGAAAAGCTGAAAAAGCTTGCAAAGCTGATGGTTATTATCGAAACGGTGCTTATGGTCCTTTCGGGTGCGTTGTTATTTATTCTCGCACCTCAAATGCTTAAACTCTTTTCCGATGACCCAAGCGTGATTGCGCTGGGATCGGTAATTTTAAGAATGGTGGCACTTTCCGAACCCTTTTTTGGCATATCAATTATTATGGAGGGTATGCTTCAGGGAATGGGCAAAACCGTTCAACCCTTTGTGTATAACCTTATTGGAATGTGGGGAATACGTATCGTGGGCACATTTATCTGCACTCAGTTTTTCAGCCTCGGTTTAGAAAGTGCTTGGGCGTGTATGATAGCCCATAATCTGCTTCTTTGCATACTTTATATTATACATTGGGTGAAAAAACGCAATAATCTCATAGAAAAGTAAAATATTTATATAGACAAATCGTAATTTTTAATATATAATATTTGTACAAATTGTTAAGAAAGGAAAGTTTTTATGAAAAAGACCTTTTCAATACTTTTGGTTTTAGCAATGTTGATATCTTGTTTTTCTATGATATCTTTCACTGCAAACGCAGCAGAAGATACCAACTACGTTGGTAAAAAAATTACTTTTACAGAGGATAAGACAACTGCTTGGGTACGCACAAGTGTGGCTGGGCTTACCGGATATGCTGATGGCACCCATACTCTTTCCTACACCGTGTTCAATAACGGTGAAACGGCAGTAAGAGTATCAATGTTTTTACAGAGAGGTTGGGACTATTTTAACAGTACTGACGGCGGTCTTACAACTATCCCCGCAGGCGAATATGCAACCTTAACCTATAAATTTACCGTAACAGACGGTAATATCGTAGGTACAAGCATTACCGATGCACTTTCAACTGCAACTCTTCGCTTTGATATTAAGGCTGTAGCAGACGGTCTTGGTGTTATCCCTGCAGGTACTGAAATTTATATTAAGTATAACGGTGCAGATGACAGAGCAAGGGAGATCAACCAAGCTACAGACGCTACGATTAAGCGTGAGGACGTTACCGAACTTCCTGAAAAAGGTAAAAAGGTAGTTTCCAATACTGCAGTAGATCATTATCTTTATAGCCGCCTTAATGCAGGCTTAACTTCGCTTGTTGAAGGCACCCATGAAATTAAGTTCATTGTTTATAACCCCAACAGCTATGATATCAAAGTGAATTTCTATTTACAGAATAACTGGTCGGGATTTTCTTCAACCTATGCGACCGGTACGAACAAGGTGCTTAAAGCAGGAACCAAGGAGATATTTACTGCAACCTATACTGTAACGAATGGTGCTGTAGGTACGCTTACTGATGCAACATTACTCTATGTTCGCCTTGACGTTTATAATGAAAAAGGAAACCAGACAGATGGAATTCCTAATGGTGTAACTTATTATGTACAGCCATATAATGACGCGGCGGAGTATGCTTATGGTAAATTAACGGGCGTTACCCATTATTATGCTAATGGAGAAACAAAGCCTACACCTACTCCCTCCTGCACAGTTTCAAATGTGATTTTCCCTGACGTTGATTTTGTTTATAAGACAGTTGATAACGGTGATGTTGAAAATGGTACAACCAACTGGGGCACTTTCAGTGGCGGAACTATTGCAACCACCACCGACACAAAATCAGGCACAGGCAATGCAATTAAATTTACGCCTACTGCAAACAGATGGTCAACACCCACTTTCCAGGTGCAGAACGCTATTCTTCAGGATAATGAAGCTTCTTTAGGTGGAAGCGGTGCAGGTACATATATCGTAACCTTTGATGCAAAGGCATCTAAAGAATATCAGGGCAACCCCACTATCGGTGCTTCAAAGCAGCATAAGACTGCGGCTCAGGTTGCCGAAATCTGTGGCGGCGCAGCAAGCGATTACGTTCAGACCTATACTACTGCTTCAACAGTAACTATCGGAACTGAATGGAATACTTATACTTCTACCTTTAAAATTTCCGAAAAATATGTAAACACTATTAAAGCAATGTATAATGCCGGCAAGACCGACGTTTATCAGCTTGATTTCCGCTTTGATGCTTCAAATCTCAGTTATAAAACCGAGCAGAATATTGAACTTTATCTTGATAACGTAAAGATCAGCTTCTATGAAGAAAGCTCAGAGCCCGTTGGTATTGTTTATACGACAACTTCTGAGCAGACAAATCCTTGGCTTATCTCTAAGTCTTCAGGCAATCAGTTTACTACTTCCGACATTTCCGACGGCAAAGTAACCTTTAAAAAATACGTGTTCAATGAATCTGATGTGGATCTTCAGTTCACCTTCAAATTCCAGGTAACCGATTCAAATGGATGGTCCACTCCCACAGGCGCATCCAGCACCGCTTTCCTTGTTGAAAGAAACAGTGGCGCTTGGATAGAGGCAACGGTTCCCGTTGATGCAAACAATCAGGTTGCAACCTCCGTAGGCACATTTGATGTAACAAAGCTTTTCATAAGATTCAGTTTTTCAGGCACTGTTCCTGCAGGCATAAAGTTTGTTCTTGCATGTGATGCTGATGAAGCCGCTGCGCTTGATCTTGGCTTATCATCGCTTAATACTTGCTTCACAAAGGCTCTTACCTATGATATGAAGTACACCAAGTATCCTGAAGCAGGTGATAAGTATGTTGATCCTGATTTCCACGTAAGCGGTGCATTTGGCGATCATATGGTTCTTCAGAGAGACCGTCTTGTTCCCGTTTGGGGCGTAAGCACAGATATCGGCAAAGAGGTTACAGTAACCTTTGCAGGTCAGACCAAGAAAACAACAGTTGCTTCTGACGGCAAGTGGACAGTTACTCTTGATGAGATGAGTGCTAATAAGACCGGTCAGGAAATGGTTATTACCTGCAACGGCAAAACACAGACCTTAAAGGATATCCTTATTGGTGACGTGTTTATGGTTGGCGGTCAGTCCAACGCTGAAAAGACTCTTGGCGCTTGCGGTACGGTTTATTCCGATGACTTTAAGACTGCTCTTGTTGAGTCAGGCGAAGGCAATATCCGCTTCTTCCGTCAGGGTAAGTCAGATACAACAGTTGATAAAACTGTTTGGGATACACCCCAGTATGAACCCGTAAACGGCAACTATTGGACAACTGAATCAGTTTTCAGAATCAATCAGTTCTCAGCAATCGGCGTGTTCTTTGCACATAAGTTATATGATTCCATTGATGTTCCCGTTGGTATGGTTATGGTTGCTTCCGGCGGTTCACCCTTGAGCCAGCTTATGTCAGCAGAAGCATCCGCTGAAGCAAATTACACCCGCTATGAAAACGGCATTCCCGTTTCCGCTATGTATAACGCTCTTATGGCTCCCTTTATCAATATGAGTTTTAAGGGTATGCTCTTCTATCAGGGCGAAAGTGAAATGGGCCTTGCAATTTCCGATTACGGCAAGTATAACGAATATCTTAAGATCTACGTTGAAGATTTAAGAGAAAAGAACGGTTATGACTTCTCATTCTATAACGTTCAGCTCTCTTCCCACGTAACAACTCAATGGACCGGTATCTGCGAACAGCGTGCAGTTCAGTTTGACGGTATCAAGATGATTGACAATGCAGGTCTTGTAGTTTCTATGGACCAGGGCTTCCGTTCAACTGACTCCGACTTTGCTCACCCCAACTATAAGAAACCCGTTGGCGACCGTCTTGGTGCACTTGCACTTTATATGGATTACGGCATCGGCGATCCTAACTACGTTCTTTCACCTGAACCCGTTTCAGCAGTTAAGACCGATAAAGGCATCGTAGTTAACTTCAAGAATGTTGGTGACGGCTTAAAGAGAATCGGTCAGCACGAAACCCTTTCAGGCTTCAGAGCAATGACCGGTGCAAGAACATATGTTTCTGTTGAAGCAGAAATTATCTCCAAAAACGCAGTTCTTATTAAAACAAACGGTGTTAACGGCGTTATCGGCGTTGCATATGGTATTGAAGAGCTTGCATTTGCTGATTATCCCGAAGGCAACGGCGATCTTAAATACGTTGCAAACCTTGGTAACTCCTCAGATCTTCCTTGCTTCACTTTTAAGATGACAGATATTGAAGAAGAAAAGATTATAGGCGCACAGACTAATATCGGTGCTGACCTTACACTTAACTTCCATTCAAACGCTCAGGGTGAAATGAAGATCTATCACGAGGGTAATGAGATCACCGTTAACGGTGTTCTTGATAGCGCAACCGGTAACTACGTTTATATGTATGAAGGCATCAATCCTCAGTGTATGGGCGATACCATTTCATCAGAGCTTTGGGTTGACGGCGTAAAGGTTGACGAAAAGGCTGATTACAGCATTGCAACCTATTGCGATAATATTTATAATACTTATAATGCAGACAGCCAAATCAGCGCAGAAGAAACAAAAATGCTTAACCTTCTTGCAGATATGCTTGATTTCGGTGCAGAAGCACAGAAGCATATGGGTTATAAGACAGATTCTCTTATGAATTCATATGATTGGATAGAAGAATATAAAACTGAGTTTAAAGCACCTGAAAGCGATAAGACTGCTACTCAAACAACAATGGACGGCTACAAAATCAAATCAGCAGGTCTTCACATTGATAACTATATCAGCATTTATCTCAAACCTGAAGTAGCTTCCTGGGAGAACGTTTCCATTAAGGTTAACAATGGCGTTGACAAGATATACACCGAGGCAGATCTTGTAAACGGAGTAATTTATCTTGATGATCTTACCTCAACACAGTACGGTTTAGTTCATAACATTGAGCTTCAGGTAAACGGCACAACCGTTCAAACCTTAACCTACAGTGCAAACAGCTACATTGCATCCAAGTATAACGGTGCAAACAGCGGAATCGTTCAGGCTATCGGAAGATATGGTGCATCTGCCAAAAAACTTCAGGCAGCAAATTAACAACAAAAAAACACCTTCGGTTTTTCGAAGGTGTTTTGCTATTATGAGGATAATATAAAAATGCTATGAACTTAGATTCATAGCATTTTTTTGATAGGCTGTTTTGGTGAAAGACAGTGCACGAGCTTAAATAGCTCAACAAGGAAGATCTTAGCTGTTGCTAAAGTCTTGACAATCAAAATTAAAGATGCTATAATTTTGATGCTACACAAAATTTAATTAACAAGATACTATGGAAAGACTCTCTGTTTTTTTAAGGAGAGTTTAGCTTCTTATGCACCCATCAATAATGAATTTGGCAAAAATGCAAATCCGGCTTGGTGGGTATTGTAGAGTTTTCTCCAATCTTGTTAAGTTTTTGTGTAGCAACAATCGGAGTTTGCATTTTTCGGTGTGTGCGACTTTGGTTGTGCACACTTTTTTTATTTTGGAGGAATTTTAAATGTTTAAAAAAATGATGGTAATTTGTTTGATAGCAGTAATGGTTGTTTCTTCTGTGGCATGCAGCAAGAAAGCTGATAGTGAAACGGGGAATACACAAAACAATACAGTCACAGATAGCTATAAGGACGATATTGAGGAATTTATTCAGATAACTTATTTCCATAATTGTAGCGAAGATACTTTGTTAGAACTTGGACCGACTGATCTTTGGCAGGATTATATAAATCATGAAAGAGAGTATAATACTATAGACGAGATCCTGTCAGACAAAAAACGCAGAATAGACGAGAGGAAGGAAAAACTAAAAGATGAAATTGAAGACAGAACCGTTTCATATGAAATAATTGAGGAAAAGAAAATAGGTGAAGAACGGCTTAATAAAATAACAAAGGTCGTAAAAGATAGGTATGATGCGATGAACGGAGAAATTACCGAGGCCTATGATCTATCGGTAGAGATAACAGTTAATACAAAGGAAGAAACGGAATTTGTTAATTATAAGTTTGTTGCAATCAAATATAACAACAGTTGGTATCTCCTTTGCTTCAGGAATCAAAATGATGATAGTAAGTTGCAAACGTTGATAGAATCAATGAAATGGTAACTTAAACGCATTTTGTAACACCGATACTTAAATAGAAAAATACTATGAAGCCATGCCTCATAGTATTTTTTCTTATCTAAAACAGACCTTTTTTCTTTTTCTTTTCTTTTTCCTCAGGTGCTACGCCGCTAAGCTCATCACCAAAGGCCTTAAGAAGATCCTTTTGCTTGTTTGTCAGGCGTTTGGGTACGGCAATATTAACCGTTACGAACATATCGCCCTTTGATTGGGTGTTAATATAAACAACACCCTGATTTTTAAGGCGGAATCTTGCGCCGGGCTGAGTGCCTTCGGGAATTTTAAGGGAAACAGTGCTTCCGTCAATGGTGGGAACCTTTACTTCACCGCCAAGAACCGCAACGTGATAATCAATGTTGAGATTAAGGTGAATATCACTGCCGTTACGGACAAATTTTTCGTGGGGAGCAACGGTTACGCGAACGTAAAGATCACCGTTTCTGCCACCTTTTCTGCCCTGCTCACCCTCGTTATGAAGGTTGATTGCCTGACCGTTATCAATACCTGCAGGAATCTTAACGCTGATCTTGCGCTTCTTTCTGATTCTGCCTTTAGCGTTACAACGGGTGCAAGGCTCCTTAATGATTTTTCCCGTACCGCGGCATCTGTCACAGGGGCGGGTGGAAGCGAAAGAGCCAAAGATGGTGTTCTGTTGTGAACGCACCTGACCTGAGCCGTTACAGATGGGGCAGGTTTCAGGCTGAGTGCCTTCCTTTGCACCGCTGCCGTGGCACACATCACATTCTTCTTCTCTTAAAACTTCGATTTCTTTTTCACAGCCGAAAACTGCTTCTTCAAAGGAAATACGCAGATCAACTCTTAAATCGTTACCGCGCTGAGGTGCGTTGGGATTCTTGGATTGCCTTTGACCGCCACCAAAGAAGGTTTCAAAAATATCGCCAAAGCCTGAGAAGCCTTCAAATCCGCCGCCATATGTACCTCCGCCAAAGCCCTGAGGCCCATCAAAGCCGAACTGATCATAATTTGCACGCTTTTCGGCATCGGAAAGCACGGCATATGCTTCATTAACTTCCTTGAATTTTGCTTCACAGTCTTTATCACCCGGATGCATATCCGGGTGATACTGTTTTGCCATTTTTCTGAACGCTTTTTTTATTTCGTCATCTGTGGCGTTTTTCTGAACACCAAGCACTTCGTAATAATCACGTTTGCTTGCCATAAGAATTATTTATCCTCGTCAACTACTTCATAATCGGCATCATATGTGTTGCCGTCATTTGCATCTGCGCCACCCTGAGATGCTGAGGGATCAGCGCCTGCATTCTGCTGTGCCTGCTGAGCTGAAGCGTAAATCTTGCCGAAAATTTCCTGAGAAACCTGAGCAAGTTTATCACTTGCGGCCTTAATTGCATCGTTATCTGTGCCCTTAAGAGCTTCCTTAACTGCATCTGCTTCAGCCTGGATTCTTGCCTTATCGTCAGAAGCGATCTTATCGCCAAGCTCATTTAAGGTGCGCTCACAGTTGTAAACAAGTCCGTCAGCCTGGTTGCGGATCTCAACGGCTTCCTTGTTCTTCTTGTCTTCTGCGGCATACTGCTCAGCTTCCTTAACTGCCTTGTCGATTTCTTCGTCGGAAAGGTTTGTTGAAGCGGTAATGGTGATATCCTGCATATTGCCTGTTCCAAGATCCTTTGCTGAAACGTGAACGATACCGTTAGCGTCAATATCAAAGGTAACTTCGATCTGAGGAACTCCTCTGGGTGCTGCGGGGATGCCGGTGAGCTGGAAGCGACCTAAGGTCTTATTGTAAGCGGCCATTTCTCTTTCGCCCTGAAGAACGTGGATTTCAACTGAAGTCTGACCGTCAGCGGCAGTGGAGAAGATCTGGCTCTTATTTGCGGGGATGGTTGTGTTGCGCTCAATAAGCTTTGTGCAAACACCACCGAGAGTTTCGATACCAAGTGAAAGGGGAGTAACGTCAAGAAGGAGAACATCCTTAACCTCACCGCCAAGAACACCGCCCTGAATAGCTGCACCGATTGCAACACATTCATCGGGATTGATGCCCTTGAAGGGCTCTTTACCTGTAATCTTCTTAACAGCTTCCTGAACAGCAGGAATTCTTGTTGAACCGCCAACTAAAACAACACGGTTAATATCGCTCATTGAAAGACCTGCATCGCTCATAGCCTTGTTAACGGGTTCCATTGTTCTTCTTACAAGATCACTTGTAAGATCATCAAATTTTGCACGGGTAAGTGTCATATCAAGGTGAAGAGGACCTGCTGCGCCCATTGTGATGTAGGGAAGGTTAATGCTTGCTGAAAGTGTGCCTGAAAGGTCGATCTTTGCCTTTTCGGCAGCTTCCTTTAATCTCTGCATTGCCATCTTGTCATTTTTAAGATCAACACCGTTTGACATCTTGAACTCTGAAACGAGCCAATTCATAATAGCTTCGTCAAAGTCATCACCGCCTAAGCGAGTGTCACCGTTTGTTGCAAGAACCTCGAAAACACCGTCACCGATCTCAAGAATTGAAACGTCGAAGGTACCGCCACCTAAGTCATAGATAAGAATCTTCTGGTTGTCTTCTTTATCAAGACCATAGGAAAGTGATGCGGCAGTGGGCTCGTTGATTATACGAAGAACCTCCAAGCCTGCGATCTTACCTGCGTCTTTAGTAGCCTGACGCTGTGAATCGTTAAAGTAAGCGGGAACGGTGATAACTGCCTGAGTAACTGTTTCACCAAGATAGCTTTCAGCATCTGACTTTAATTTTGCCAAGATCATTGCTGAAATTTCCTGGGGAGAGTAATCCTTGCCCTCAATGGTTCTCTTATTTGAAGTACCCATATCGCGCTTAATGGACATAACCGTGTTATCGGGGTTAGCAACAGCCTGACGCTTTGCAATAGCGCCAACAAGACGCTCGCCGTCTTTAAATGCTACCACTGAAGGAGTTGTTCTTGCACCTTCGGAGTTAGGAATAACAACGGGTTCGCCGCCTTCCATAACTGCTACACATGAATTTGTTGTACCTAAGTCAATACCAATAATTTTGCTCATAATATATAATCCTCCTGAAAAATTTTCAATATTTATTAAATGGTTACCTGTACCATTGAATAGCGAATAACTTTATCGCCCATTTTATAGCCTTTTTCAAAAACTGCGGCTACGATGCCTTTATCTTGACCTTCCTGGGCGGGAATCTGCATCATTGCATTGTGGCAAGCAGGGTCAAAGGGCTTATTTAATGCGTCTATCTCTTCAACGCCTAAAGAAGAAAGCATAGCTGACATCTGTTTAAGTACCATTTCAAGACCTTCCATTAAGGAGCCTGTGGTGCCGTTTTTACGCTCGGTTTCAAGGGCACGCTCAAGGTTATCCATAACGGGAAGAAATGCTTTTATTGCTTCGATCTTGCCATCGGAAAGAGCATCGGCACGAAGTGAAACGTTACGCTTTCTGTAATTATCAAAATCTGCCTGAATTCTTTGGGCAAGCATTAAGTATTCCTCTTCTTTTGATGGAACTGCTTCTGCTTCAACGGTTTCCTGAGGCTCTGTGTAATCACTTGTTGCATCCTCTGTAACCGCTTCTTCCTTTATTTCTTCAGTAACTTCTTTTTTTTCTTTTTTACTCATCGGATTCATCCTCCTTTATCTGTGTTTCGGTGAAAATATCGGTAAGAGTTTTGCCTACCTGATCAAGCACCGAAAGAACCTTATCATATTGCATTCGCGTTGGCCCGATAACGCCTATTTTGCCAAGATCCTTGCCGCCTGCCGAGTAGGTTGCCGTAACTATACTTACATCACCTAATCCCGTTTCGTGGCCGATCCTTACGCTTACGCCTGTGTTTTCATCATTAACTATTTCACCGAGCTTCTTGTTTTCCTCCAAAAGCTGGAGAAAGCCTCTTGCTTTATCAACGTCAGAAAACTCCTGATGGGATAAAACCTTACTTGCGCCCTCAATAACCACTCTGTCATTGCCTTGCTGAAGTCTTGCCGCAAGCACTGTGCAGATGGCATCGAAGATCTGCTTTTGATCGGCGATCTCGTTTTCAACAATGAACTGTGCGCCGGGATGGATCTCGTTAACGCTTTTGCCTGCGAACATCTTGTTAAGTAAGCGGGACATACTTTCAAGCTCTTCCGGCGTTACGCTCCTTGGAAGGGTTATGGGAGTATTTTGCATCATACCCGTATCGGTAAGAAGCACTACCATAGCCGTCATATGATTAACCGGCATAAGTTGAATACTTGAAACGTTAACGTTCTTTACCTTTGGCGGAGTAACGATGGAAACGTACTGCGTAAGATCGCTTATTACCCTTGCCGCATCCGATAAGACCTCACCGGTTTGCATTATTCTTTTATCGTAGTATTTTTGTATGTACTCGATTTCAGTTAAAGAAAGGGTTGAAAGCTTTAAAAGGTTGTCAACGTAAAATCGGTAAGCCTTTTCGCTGGGCACTCTGCCTGCTGAAGTGTGGGGCTGTTCCAAGTACCCTAAATCTTCAAGGTCGCTCATTTCGTTTCGGATTGTTGCCGATGAAAGAGCAAAGTTTTTTGAAATTGTCCTTGAGCCTACCGGCATAGCATTTGAAATGTAATCTTCAATTATCGCTTGCAGAATCTCTCTTTGCCTTTGGCTTAATTCGTCCAATTAAAAACCCTCCCATGATTTTTTGTTAGCACTCAAAGGTGATGAGTGCTAATTACAGTTTCATTATATTACCTAAGCACAGATTTGTCAACTGATTTGGCACGATTTAATTTAATTGTTTTCAAATTATCACAAAATATACAAAAAACTCCCTTTGAAAAGAAAAAATTGCTTCAATAAAAATAAATGAATGAAGGAAAAATAAAAGAACAATAATAAGAAAGGAGTTAAAACCGTGAAAGAAATTACGGTAAAAATAAGCAACAGCAACTTTGAAAAGTTAAAAAAGAGTATAAATAAGGATAAAACAGTAAACGTTGCGCTTAAACAATTTTTCCAAAAAAATCATAAAATGAAAGTAAGAATGCTTTTAAAAAGAGGCTATAAAACCTTTGGCAAATTAAATTTAAGGCTTTCAAGGGTTTTAAGTGAGGATGCCTCCTTTTAAGCGTTCGCATTTCAAGGAAGGGTGAACCGAATTTGATAAAAAGGGGCGAAATATATTACGCTGACCTTTCGCCCGTTGTGGGTAGCGAGCAGGGCGGCATAAGACCCGTTCTCATATTGCAAAACGATATCGGCAACAAATACAGTCCCACAATAATAGTGGCGGCAATAACCTCAAAAACCGATAAGGCAAAGCTGCCCACCCATATAGCACTTCAGGGCGAAAGACACGGACTTCAAAAAAACTCCGTGATACTTTTGGAACAAATACGCACCATTGATAAAAAACGCTTAAAGGAAAAATTGGGCGCACTTAATGATATATTGATGAATAAAGTCGAGGATGCCTTGCGTGTGTCTTTAGGATTTGTTGAGTTATAAAAAAGCAGACGAAAATTTTCGTCTGCTTTAATAATTTCGTCTGCTTTAAGGTTTATTTACCCTCATACTGAACAACGCTTGCAACGTTATATCCCTTTAAGGTTTCTCTGCCGTTAAGGCCTTTAAGCTCAAGTAAGAACAGAATTTTTTCTACCGTTCCGCCAAGCTTTTCAACAAGCTCACAGCAAGCCTTTACCGTTCCGCCTGTTGCAATTAAGTCATCAATAATAACTACTTTTTGACCGGGCTTTATGGAATCAACATGCATTTCAATTTCCGCCGTGCCGTATTCCAAAGCATAGCTTGCAGAAACGGTTTCTCTCGGAAGTTTGCCCTTTTTTCTGATGGGAACAAAGGGCTTATTAAGGTTATAAGCAAGAGGAGCACCAAAGATAAAACCGCGGGATTCTGCTCCGCAGATAACGTCAAAGTCAACGCCATCTAAAAGCTTTGTGTATTCATCAATGGCAAGCTTAAAGCCTTCTGCATCCTGAAGAACGGTTGTAATATCACGGAACAAAATGCCTTCTTCGGGAAAATCGGGGATAGTTGTTATAAAATCTTTTACTGTTTTCATTTTTATTCAGCCTCTAAATCAATATTTTTATCGTAAGGTCCAAGACCTAACGTTTCGGGAAGACGGTAATCGGGAAGATTATCGCGCTTTGTAAATACCTCACGGATAGCCTGCAAATACTTAAAGCCTCCTGAAAGGTGAGGTGCAATGTAATGTCCCTCGCCCCATTCGTTCCAGTTGTCCATCATAATAAAGCGTTTGCCTAACGCGGAATCAGGCATATTATCCGCCATGCCTTTAACCTTTTCCAAAAGCTTTCGCCAGTTGTTGGGCGTAAGCTTCCAACGAATGATCTTCTTTATACGATCGGGATTCGTTCTGTGCCAGGGATAGGGATCCCAGGATTGTGAGCAGGTGAGAATTGTGAAATCGGGATCAAACTCAAGGTGATTATTCATTAAATATTCCTGACGTGCAATAACCTCTTCCTGCGAGGGCATTCTTTCCTCAGTGTGCCAGCAATAGGCAAAGGTGTTATCAAAGCCTGCATCTTTATACATTTGCAAAACTTCTTTATCGTCATAACGATATTCAACTTGAAGAATTATGCCGTCAAAGCCGTATTTCTTAATTTCTTTTCTTAAGGCATTGAGAGCGGTTTTTAATTTTTTGGCACCGCCAAACTGTTTTATTACCTTAAAGGACCAATCGTAAACGTAAAGAACGGGCTTGTTATCAATTTTCTGATAGTTGGGAAGAGAAAAATAGTTTTTAACCCAAAAAGGCAGAAGATTGTTTAGAAGATCGTCCGTATCCTGAGCGCTTGCGGCATTATCACATTCCCACATAATGGCAAAATCAATCATATTTTTATATTTTGCCTTGGAAAGTGCATTCAGCTGATGGGCAAGGCTTATCCCGTCATCGGTCAATGGCTTACCCATATTATCCCAACGGCGGTACCAACAGTAAATAAAGCAGTTTATGCCGTGCTCTACTGCCCATTTGATCTCCCAGTCAATAACCTCAGGGTCTGCTTCGTCATAATATCCCATAAGAGGAGTTCTTTCGGGAAAATCAACTATTTTTGAAAAGCCTGATGCACCGTTTGGTTTTACGCCCCAACCGGGATAGTAGTGGCAGGCGATGTAATAATCGGAAGAAACGGCTTCAGGCTCAGGAACGTAATCAACAAACTTTTTGTTCAATTTCATAAAATACCTCCTGCAAAAAGTCTTTAGTGTACTATACCACAAATAAATAAAGATTTCAATACCTGAAATGCAGATTGACGAAAAAATTTTTTAGTATATAATTAAATAGGAAAGAGGTGAGAGGAATGTTACCCGAAAATGTGAGATACATACTTAATGAGCTTAACAAAAACGGTTTTGAAGCATATGTGGTAGGCGGATCTGTGCGTGATCGGCTTTCGGGCATTGAACCGGATGATTGGGATATAACCACCTCTGCATTGCCTCAGGAGATACAAAGAATTTTTTCTGACTGTAAGCTTAATTTAAAGGGCTTAAAGCACGGCACCGTAGGCGTGATTCGCAAGGGTGCTATGACGGAGATCACAACCTTCAGGATTGATGGGGGATATACCGATTCCCGCCGACCTGATTCGGTAACGTTCACACCCTCATTAAAGGAAGATCTTGCCCGTCGCGATTTTACCGTTAACGCAATGGCGATGGATATAAACGAGAATATTATTGATGAGTTTTTTGGTAAAAAGGATCTTGAAAACAAGATTATCCGTACGGTCGGTGATGCTGAAAAGCGGTTTAACGAGGATGCCTTAAGAATTATGCGCGGTCTGCGCTTCGCATCGAAAAAAGGCTTTTCCTTAGAAGAGCGAACTCTTTTTTACTGTAATGCTCTTGCAGAAAATCTAAAGAATATTGCCTATGAACGCATATATACGGAGCTTAAGAAGATGCTTGCTCTTGAAAATGCGCCCTTTATAATGGAAAAGACGCTCCCCGTTTTTAAGGCAATTTTTCCAACGTTGAAACAAGAAAAATGGGACGAGATATGCCAAAAAATCAAAAAAACGGATTTTTGGGAGATACGTCTTGCAATAATTTTAAATAACTGTAATACTGAGGAAGAGCTTCTGCGATTAAAAACGGAAACAAAGCTTAAGCAAAAGATACTTTTTATTAAAAACGCACCTGAAATTAAAAATAACAGAGTTTTTCTGCAAAAGCTTATGTGTTCTCAAGATAAGGAAAAGGTGTTGTTTTTGTGCGATTATCTTTCGGTCATAACAGATAAAGATTTCAGGGAAAACGCTCGAAAAGCGTCAAAGGGAATTACGAGCATAAAGGAACTTGAAATCGACGGCAACGACCTTAAATCCATCGGATATAAGAGCTATAAAATAAAGGAAGCATTAAATCTGCTTCTTGAAGCGGTAATTGAAGAAAAAGTTAAGAATGAGAAAAATGAACTGATTGAATATTTAAAAAAGTGAGGGGTTGCCTCACTTTTTTTTCGTAATAAATTTTGTAATGGGGCGTTCAAGCGAGTAATACATTACTGCGCCCACCAGCCATGACACTAAAAGGAAGAGGAACATTGTTCCTATATTTGAAAAATTGGGGTTCAGATTAAATGCTCTCATTAAAACGTACATCAGTGGAAGCATTGGGTTATGCCATAAATAAACCTCAAAGGAAATGGAACTGAGCGTTCCCCAGATTTTGTGTCGGAAGATCTTCTTAAAAAGTTTCGATTCAAAAACAAGTATCAGCGCGGGAAAAACAAGGAAGGTAAGAATATAATTAAGGTTGTTCTCACCGTAACGGGGATAGAATATGAACACAAACGTAAAGAATAAAAGCGTAAGAAGACTTATAATAAGCTCCTTTAAATTAACACCTTTTTTATCAACGTAATAAGCAAGTAAAATGCCAAAGAAGAAGGCATAATAGCCTCTGCCGATCTGGGGATTTAGAAGTGGCAGGTTGATGTTATAGGTTCTTGTGCTTATGCCTGCCAGAATCAAGGAAATATAGAAGTATATAGGCTTACACTTCAGCTTTGATGCAAGTGCGGTGACAATATAGAAGAGTACGTAGCACGCCATTAATACGCTTATGTACCAAACGGGATTATTTACAAGGGGATTGTTAAATGCCCAGCCTTCCTGAATACCAAAGGATGTAATAACCGTACCCCAGATGTTTATTGGAATGCCTGACCAAGGAGTACCGCAAACCTTAAGATGAGCAAAGAGGATTAGCTCATATCCTATAGCTGAGATTGCCACCATAGGCAAAAGCCTTAAGGCACGTTTTTTCCACCAGGATGAAAGGGTAACGGAACCCTCACTAATGGCGGGAATGTGGCGAAACATAAAATATCCGCTTAATAGGAAGAAGAACTCAACTAAGTATCCCCAGTAAAACCATTCTCCCCAAAAGTTGATAAAACCTTCGTATTTCGCACCTGTAACCTGCTGAAAATGATGAAAAACGATACCAACAGTAGCTAAAATCTTTAAAAAATCAAGGGAATAACTGCGTTTTGCTTTTTCCATAAAAAAAGTTTTTTAACGAACCTTTCTGCATTTTTTTATCAGCATTGCAACCAGCAGAATTATGTATGATGCCAAGGTGAATGCTCCAACATAAATTACGGTGCATAACGGGAAGAAAACGTGCTCCTGCACAAGGGAATATACCGGCAGGTGGGGTGGCTGATGAGGGCTTATATAGAACATATTGAAGTTTTCCTCAAGACCTGAAAAATGAGCGACCTCATTCATTATCATTGCAAGACAAACACATATTGCAAACACGATAGTGCCCCGCAGAAGAGTTTTGCTTTCAGTCTTAACGTAGCCTGAACCTAAAAGGAAAATGCCCATTGCAACCATTGCACCGTGGTGGATCATAGTTTGAATGTTTATGCCGATAGTTTCGATAAAAACGTCACCGGGATAGAACATCACACACAGACCTGCAAAGGTGGAAAAGGTTGCAAGGTATGAGCATAGGGCAAGATGTGTTTTGTGGTGCTTTATTAGCCCCGCAAGTAAGGCTATGTACATAGGTGTTGAACAGAATTGGAATGGAAATGCATACCATTGATAATCTGCGGAAATGCTTACACCGTCATAGCTGAAGGTATAGTTAAACTGCTTATAGATCTCAAGTGCAATGGTAATAATACCAATGGTTAAAAGAACTTTCTGAACTGCTTTTTTGCCACGGTTCTTGAACATTTTAACAAGAACAAGACCTGCAATAATTGCCAGCGCAAAGAATAAAAGGTGAAACCAGCCGTATAAGGCCGGTTTTTCCATTTTTGAATCGAGAATTTCAATAATTTTTCCAAAGAAATGCATAAAAATCACTCCTTTTACATTTTTCGCAAGTAAAAATAAGAAGAATTTTAATCTTCGGCGATTTCTAATTCTCCTGTGCTTCCTGCCAAAATCAGCGCGGAAACGATCTCATCAATATCGCCTTGCAGGAAGGTTTCAAGCTTATAAAGAGTAACGCCTACGCGGTGATCGGTAACGCGACCTTGGGGGAAGTTATAGGTGCGGATTCTTTCGCTTCTGTCACCTGAACCAACCTGATTTTTTCTGATACCGCTGTACTCCTTATCGGCAATGCTTTTATAGTAATCGTAAACACGGCTTTTTAAAACCTTCATTGCCTTTTCGCGGTTCTTGATCTGTGAACGCTCATCCTGGCAGTCAACCTCAATACCCGTTGGCAAATGAACCATTCTTACGGCAGATTCGGTTTTGTTAACGTGCTGACCGCCTGCACCTGAGGAACGGTGAGTTTCAATTAAAAGGTCTTCCTGGTTTATTGTAATATCAATATCATCAGCCTCAGGAAGAACTGCAACAGTTGCGGCAGAGGTGTGGATTCTTCCTCCTGATTCGGTAACGGGAACGCGCTGAACACGGTGAGCACCGCTTTCATATTTCATATGGCGGAAAACCTCTTTTCCCGAAATGAGGCAAACTGCCTCCTTAACACCACCGATCTCAGTTTCAGAAAGGCTGGTAATTTCAAAGCTCCAACCCTTTTTCTCGGCATATTTCATATACATTTTCAATAAGTCCGAGCCAAAAAGTGCCGCTTCTTCACCGCCTGTGCCTGCACGGATCTCAAGAACAACGTTTTTGTCATCATCGGGGTCGCGTGGGGCAAGAAGCTCCTTTAATTCCTGCTCTAAAACTTCCTCTCGGGGCTTTAAATCCTCAAGCTCGGTTTGGGCAAGCTCTTTCATTTCTTCATCGCCAATCGAAATAAGCTCGTTTGCATCCTCGATGCCTTTTAAAACGGAGGAATATTCCTCATATTTCTCCATAATTTCTGAAAGGCGTGAATGCTCTTTTGCTAATTCCTGCCATTGGGCGCGGTCGGCAATAACGTCAGGCTCAGATAATTTCTGATTTAATTCCTGAAAGCGTATTGACATTTCTTCAAGTTTTTCTAACATATTTAATCCTCGTAAAAAGTATAAACTATGCGGTCAAGCCCCGAATAATCCTTTAAAATATAGCTTTGGGTAAAACCGCTTTTTGATAAAAGAGTTTTGACTGCATCTCCTTGATCAAATCCTATCTCGAACATCAAAAGACCCTTTTTGTTTAAGTGATCCTTTGCTTCAAGAATTATATCACGATAAAAATCAAGACCGTCAGCACCGCCGTCAAGAGCGTTTTCCGGTTCAAAGGAAAGCTCTTTTTCAAGCTTTTCTATATCGCGTGTGGGAATGTAGGGAGGGTTTGAAAGTATGCAATCAAACTTTTCTCCGATATTTTCAAAGAGATCACTTTCAATAAAGGAAATTTCCGTGTTGTTATTGAAAGCGTTTTCCTTTGCAAGGGACAATGCTTTTTCGCTTATATCCGATGCGGTAACAGAAAGGCTTGAAGCGTTTTTCTTAATTGCTATCGCTATTGCACCTGACCCCGTTCCCATATCAAGAAGCGATTTATAGTTGTTTTTATTGATGATCTCCAGTGCCTTTTCAACTAAGATGGCAGTTTCATCTCTTGGGATAAGGGCACGGGAATCGGTTTTCAATTCAATATTATAAAAGGGAACAAAGCCGAAAATGTGTTGCAGTGGCTCGCGCGTTTTTCTGCGCTTGAGAATTTCATCAAGAAGAAGCTCCTGCTTTTCAGTTAAAATTTTATCCGAGTCAAAGTGAAGCTGATTTCTTGTAAGCCCTGAAACTGCACAGACTATCCACGAAGCATCAACATCACGGTCGGGCACGTTTTTAAGCTCCTCTTTTGCTTTTTGTAATGCTTCTTTTACGGTCATTCTTCAGCATCCTCGGTTAAATCTTCCTTAGGCTCCTCCATAAGACCGTCCATATATAAAACCTGCTTAAAGCTGGTCAGTGAAACCTCAAGCATACTGTCATCAGGCTCACGGGTTGAGAGCTTTTGCAGAAGCATACCGGGCTTTCTCAAAACCTTGAAAACAATGTTATCGCTCTTTGCAAGTATTTTTAAGATCTCATAGCTCGTGCCTGCAACCAAGGGTAAAAGCAAAAGCTTAATTGCAAGGCGAATAAGTGAATCGCCAAAGGTGGCGGTTGTAAGACCAAAAAGATTATCGGCAACAGAAGCAACTAATATACCAACGATCATTATAATGAACATAAATGACGTTCCACATCGAGGATGCTGAGTTGAATATTTTCTTGCATTTTCAACTGTAAGCTCATCACCGTGCTCATAGCAGGAAATAACCTTATGTTCAGCACCGTGATACATAAATATGCGCTTAATATCCTTCATAAAACCGATTGAAACAAGATAGCCGAAGAAAATAAGGATTTTTACAATACCCTCAATAATATTTAAGATGACTTTTGTTCCGACAGTTGCCGTCTCCTTGGAAATTTCAAAAATATTGCAAACAAGTGTTGATACCGTTGAAGGCAAAAACATAAAAAGCAAGAATGAAAGACCCAGACCAAGCACAATGCCTAAAACGATGGCGATTGTTTCAAGCTTTATCTTAAAGGTTTTTGAAAGCCATTTTTCAAACTTTGAAGGCTCTTCGCCCTCTAAAAGATCCTCGCCGTACATCTCGGCTGATTGGCTTGTTAATTTCATACCCATAATAAGAGATTCAACAAAAGCTACGACACCGCGCACGATTGGAATTTTTGAAACGACATTGCGCCATTTCTTCTGCTCTAATTTTTTCTTTTCTATTACTATCGAACCGTCAGAACGGCGAACGGACATAGCAAGGGAGGTTGATGACTTCATCATAACGCCTTCCATAACTGCCTGACCGCCTATTGAAACATATTTCATAATAAAACACCCCATTATAAAAGTAAGTTTATTATATAACAAAATCACGTAAAATGCAAGTGAAGAAAGAATGAAAATAATTTAACTTGCCAAGAATAGGAATAAAGGCTATAATATAAAAAAATATTTGGAGGATTTAAAAATGGAAGATATATTATATTTTCAGGATGATGCAGGCAACGAGATCGGCCTTATTATGGTAGGCAACTTTGAATTTGACGGTAAGAACTACGCCATTTTCCAACAGCCTCAGGATGATGAGGGTGGCATCTACGTTATGCGTATGGATTCTGAGGGCGATGAGCTTTCATTCCATATGCCCGATGATGATGAAATGGAAAAGCTTATGCCCTTCCTTATGGAAATGCTTGAGCATCAGGAGGGCGGCTGCTCCGGTGATTGCTGTTCCTGCCACGGCTGCCATCACGATGAAGAAGATCTTGATGCTGAGGATGAAGAAGAGGAGCTTGAGTTTCCCGGTAACTAAGCCTGAAACCATATAAGCTTCCCAATACTGTGTTGCGGAGTTTATAAAAACTCGATCATTTACCGAAATGTAAACTCACTCGTTTTTAAAACACCGCGCCTTGTCTTGCTCGCTTCTATGGCTTCAGGAGGGTGCGGAGAAAGCTTCTCAATACTGCGTTGCGGAGTTTATAAAAACTCGATAATACAAAACACCTTTAAGAAAAGGTGTTTTATTCTTTATTTCTTGACATTGCCCAAGCAACGTGATATCATAAAAAAGAGGAGGGACAGAATATGAGATTATTTCAAAGATCAGAAAATAAAACAAAAGATATTCTTTTTATTATCAATCTTCTTTTGATTGGTCTTGCGGCTCCGAGGCCATTTATTTCCTCGGTGGTGGCTCCAACAGAACTTGAAACAATGTTCGGAGTGCCGTTTTTTCATATTCCTTGTTATACGGCGATTATGGCAGGCGGAATGGGTATTTGGTTCTTTGTGCTGTTTTTTGCCATTGTGTTGCTTGCAATGATTAGTGCCGTACTTGCACGGTCAGTTAACAGAAATTTCTCATTGATCATATACTTATTGATGCTCATTGATATTCTTTTATCCATAGGAATTTTGAATTTTGTGTGCCTTTTGTGGAGTATTGCCATTATAGCACTTACTGCAATCACACGAAAAGAATTTGCTTGGAAAGAATAAAAAAATTTTATAATTAAAAAAAGATCCGATGTTTTTTGCATCGGATCTTTTTATGCTTGGTCGTTTATGCATTTCTGAATTTCGCTAAAGATTTTTTCTTTTCTCTCCTTATAATATTGAGAAAAAGATTCATCATCATCCGAGAATTTCAATTCTAAAATTTCTTGCACATATTCATAAGAAACTTCGTATTGATCACCAACGCCCCATCCGTTTCCACTATGAAACCCGGGAGATGTAGAGATAATTCTTCTGTAAACAAATTTTTTTGTTTGGGTATGAAAATATATGCGATCAGAATGATCCATATAATTTTCATCCATAACAGAACGATACTCAAATAAAAATTTTAACGAAGGATCATCAGCCTCAAAAAATACTTTTTTTGCGCCTGCACTAAGGCCGGGATGCGGAAACATCACTGTTCGTGGTTCCGTTTTTTCTTGTTCAAACGTCTGAGGAGTTTCGATAATAATATTTTGATCCTTATTCTCAGCCCTTTTTTTGTTAAAAAAATTAAAAAATGACATATGGCAACCTCCATTTTTGCATTATATCATAAAAAGTTTTGCAGTTATAATTTTGAATGGCGGAAGGGTTCTTCTAATATGTATTAAAAAGATCCGATGATGTTTTTGCATCGGATCTTAATTTTTTTATGCTTTGTTGATTGAACCGAAAAGTTCCATCTTTTCTTTAACTGTTGCCTTAATTGCTTCAACGCCGGGAGCAAGAAGCTTTCTGGGATCGAAGCCCTTGCCTTCAAGGTCTTTGCCTGCTTCGATGTATTTTCTTGTTGCTTCCTGGAAAGCAAGCTGACATTCTGTGTTAACGTTGATCTTTGAAACGCCAAGGGAGATTGCCTTTTTGATCATATCGGCAGGAATGCCCGTGCCACCGTGAAGAACGAGGGGCATATCGCCTGTTAAAGCCTGGATAGCATCTAAAGTATCAAAGCTTAAGCCTGCCCAGTTTGCGGGATATTTGCCGTGGATGTTACCGATACCTGCTGCAAGCATTGTAACACCGAGATCAGCGATCATTTTGCATTCGTTGGGATCGGCAACCTCGCCGCCGCCAACAACGCCGTCTTCTTCACCACCGATAGCGCCAACCTCAGCTTCAACTGAAATGCCCTTAGCGTTGGCATCTTTGATGATCTGCTTTGTTTTCTCGATATTTTCTTCAATATCGTAGTGAGAACCGTCAAACATTACTGAAGAAAAACCTGCTTCCATTGCCTTGTAAGCACCTTCATAGCTACCGTGATCAAGGTGAAGTGCAACGGGAACGGTGATGTTAAGAGTTTCGATCATACCCTTAACCATGCCAACTACTGTGTTGTAGCCGCACATATACTTGCCTGCGCCCTCGGAAACACCTAAAATAACAGGTGAATTGTTTTCCTGTGCAGTAAGAAGAATAGCCTTTGTCCATTCAAGATTGTTGATGTTGAACTGACCAACAGCGTATTTACCTGCTTTAGCCTTGTTCAGCATTTCTTTTGCAGAAACTAACATAATATATTTACCTCCGAAGATTTATTTTCTGCCTATATTATAAGATAAAATTACTTAATTTGCAACTGATTTTGTGAAAATTCTACATAGTAAAAATTTTCTTTATTATATATAATATAAGTGTTGACAATTAGGACAAAAAACGTTTATAATATTAGTGTGTAATACTGCCCCGTATTATCAGGTTAATAGGAGCTTTATATATACGTATTTTTCTTCAAGGGAGGTCGTTTTATGAAAAAATACGGCAAAAAATTAGTTAGTTTGATGCTTTGCATCGCACTTGTTCTTTCGCTTGTGCCACTTGCTTTCTCAAGTGTTGCGGCGGCAACAAGTTATGATAGAGTTGTTGATGCACATAAGCTTGACGGTTGGAAGAACGTTTTTGATTTAACCAATCTTTCAACTGTTAATGCAGGCGGTGTATGGGCAGATAAATCAGTGTTCACCAACACAAGCAATTTCCCCTCAAACGTTACGATGAAGGACAGCGATAAGAACTTCATTGTTGCTCTTTCTGCAATGGCGGCAAATAAGGAAATTGTTGGATACTCATATATTCCCACAGATACAATCATCGTTCTTGATGCTTCCACAAGTATGGGTACGGGAAGCGGAACAAGCACGTCCATTGATGATATGGTATCAGGTGCAAATAACGCAATTAAAACCCTTATCGGTCTTAACAACCATAACCGTGTTGGCGTTATCGTATATTCAGGCACTTCAAGCGTGCTTCTTCCTCTTGGCAGATATGAAGCCACCAATGCAAACGGTGATTTCCTTACTTACAGAAGAGTAAGCAGCACAAACAGAATCTATATTGCCGAAGGCGTTAAGGATGCTGACGGTGATAGCGTAAACCAAAGATACGTTTCTCAGGCGCAGGGTACTTACACTCAGGGCGGTATCTATCTTGGCGGTCAGGAGCTTTTAAATGCTGAACCGGAGATTTCCAGCGGTCAGATCCAGGGCGGAACAAACAGAATTCCCATTATGGTTCTTATGTCTGACGGTGCACCTTCATATTCACATAACACAAGTTATACCTCACCTACTCAGAACGGCAGAAATAACGATCTGAGAGAGAATGAAAAGAACACTTTCCGCACTATGCTTACTGCGGCATATACCAAGGCAATGGTAACAACTCACTATGAAAACGAGATGCTCTTCTATACCCTTGGTTATAATCTTGACGGAAACTCAAATCAGTCCCTTGCACAGAATCTTCTTGATCCTTCAAATATGAACGCAACCTTCCGCGGTTACGCAAATACCTATCTTTCAAGAGATAAAGGTGATACGTTTAATTTAGGCTCATTCTCAGTAACACGTTTGTCAGGTAAGAACGAGGTTACAAGCCTTAATTACGTAAACGAATATTTTGCCGCAACGGGCGAACAAGGTCTTCAGGATGCCTTTGAAAGCATTGTTGCAAGAATTATTCTTCAGTCAAAATACTATGCAACACACGTTGAAACCAATAACCCCGAAATCGGCGGCTACATAACCTTTACCGATAAGATCGGCGAATATATGGAAGTTAAGGATATTAAAGGTATCCTTTTGCACGAAACTCTTTTTGACGGTCATATGTTTGCATCAAAGCTTAATACAAACAGTCAGGGCGGTTTAGGAAGCATTGAGAATCCCTCTGATTTAGGCGATCAGTTTATCGGTGCGGTTATGAAACGTCTTGGAATTAACGATCTTCAGACGGCTATTGATCTTATCCGCAAGGCATTTGATGCAGGTCAGCTTAAGGCTTATGACAGTGCAACCGGCGAATTCTCAAACTACATCGGTTGGTATGCTGATGCGAACGATAGATTTTTAGGCTTCTATAATGAAGGCACAACACAGGCTCCTGCAAATGCAGTTTATAAGAATAAATCCTACGGCCTTTTAGGTGAAACCACGGGCAGCATCAAGGATAGCGATATGATGTATATGTCCATTCAGGTTCACACCAATATTCAGAATGGTGAATCAGCACTTATCTGGAAGATTCCCGCTGCACTTATTCCTATGCTTACCTATGAGGTTGAGTTTGACGGTACAAGCATTCCCGATGCCACAAACGTTCGTCTTGACGTTGCAGACAGAACTGTTCAGCCCGTTCGTCTTCTTTATGAGGTTGGTCTCAGGGATAGCGTTAATGAATTGAGCGTATCAAGCATTCTTAATCAGAAACACGTTCAGGCTGACGGCTCAAGAGTTTTCTGGACAAACTGGTTCGATATGTCAACAGATACTACGCCTGATATGTCCGATCACTCCAAGCATTACGGCACACTTGTTGAGTTCTCACCCTCAGCACAGAACGAAAAATACTATTACACAGAAAATACTCCCATACTTACCTCAAGAAGTCTTGACACAAAGATTACTGACAGAAATGCAACAATCAACGTAAACGGCACTTATTATCACGAGAGATATATTTTTACCCCCAACGGCGTAGAAGAATATTATGAGCAGATCTCAAAGGAATCTTTGCAGAAAGCAGTTTATGATGACGTTGCAAATATGTGGGTTATCCCAATGGGCACCGTTTACAGATATTATGATGAATATCACGTTGAAAAAGCACAGAATTTAACAGAATCATTAGGCTACTATGCATATCCCTTCGTTGTTGCCGAAAACGATACTATCAACGTTGATATTAAACTTGGTAATAACGGCAGAATTACTCTTGTTCCCGCAACGGGCATCAAGATTACAAAGCTTGTTGATGATGTTGTTACGGGCGCAAGCAATAACTTCCGGTTTACCTTAACTCTTAAGGATGCAACGGGCGCCAACGTAAACGGAACCTTTAATACGGTTCTTGCCAATATTGATGAAACCTTAGGCGAAGAAGGCACCGTAACCTTTAATGACGGTAAGGCAACCGTAACTGTTCCCGGTGGCAAAACTCTTTATATTACAGGTCTTTCCGATGGTATGGTTTATACCGTAACGGAAGTTGACAGTGATGATTATAAGGTTAAGACGGTTCACGTTAACGGTCAGGCAGTAGTTGCCGCAACAGGCACGGTAAGAGGCTTTGCTTTGGAGGATGTTGACTTCCTTAATACTGCAAGAGTATCAGGAAATCTTCTTATCACAAAGAACGTAAACCATCCCTACGGCACAAATTATCAGGTTCCCGATAATATTACGTTTACTGCCAAGGTTGAGCTTGCAAACGTAAAGAGCGACCTTGTAAATAACAAGACCTTTACTATCGTTAAAAATAACGGTCTTTCAACAGTTACTACCGATGGAAACGGCGCATTTACCGTTGAACTTAAAAAGGATGAAACGGTAACTGTAAGAGATATTCCCGAAGATACCACTTATAAGGTAACGGAAATAAATCTTCCTGCAGGCTTTAATCTTAACGAAAACTTAAGTAGAGCACTTGCCGGTGTAATTGATGCAAAAGTAAATGCACACGCAATACTTGTTAACGAGTATACCGCACAGCCCGTAAGTCCTGAAGACGGTCAGGTAAACGTTCAGGTTATTAAGGCTCTTTCAGGCAGAGCATGGAAAGATACCGATGAATTCTCCTTTGAGATATTCCGTATGGAAACTAACGGCGCAACCATTGATTATAATAAGATCGGTCAGGTAACGGTAACAAATAAGGATGCTTCCTCAACTAACGGTTATTATGAAATTTTCGATCTTACAAACGAAGTGTTTAATGAGGTTGGCACTTATAACTATTACGTAACTGAGGTTAAGGGCCCCTCTGATAAGGGTATCACTTATGACGTTTATGCACGTCGTTTCAGCGTAACGGTAACCGATACTGATATGGACGGATATCTTGAGATCGCAAACGTTGAGAATGTTTTAAGAACTGTTGTAACGGAAAATCCCGATGATGTTTACACGGTAAGTATGACCTTTGATAACGCTTATGCACCTACGGGCAGCGTAACGGTTGAAATTCCCATTCAGAAGCTCATCAGCGATTTAGGCAATCCCTTTACTTCCCAAGGATTCGAGTTTGCACTTTATGATCCCTCCAACCTTACCGATCCTATCGTTGAGTCAACTGCAACCAATGCAAACGGTAATGCACAGATCACAATTAAATTCTCAGCTCTTGATTTTATTGAGGGCAAGGCAGAATATGAATACGTATTGGCAGAAATAAATACCGGTATCAGAGGTATGGAATACGATACGAAAACCTATAAGGTTAAGATAACACTCTTTGATACCACGGAAGGCACCATTGATGCAACGGTTGCAATGGAAGATGCAAACGGTCAAAACGTTACAACACCTGAATTTGTAAATGTTTATAAACCCACAAGTACACAGCTTGTCATTAACGGCGTCAAGAATCTTCAGGGCAGAGAACTGAAAGCAGGCGAGTTCACTTTTGATCTTTATCTTGTTCAGGGTAATCAGTTTAACCCTGAAAACGATAAATGGCTTATGAGCACAACTAACCTTGCAGGCGGTGCATTCACCTTTAATCCAATCGCTTACGTTCAGCCCGGTGTTCATCGTTACGCGGTTGTTGAACACTACGTTTATCCCGTTGAAAAGGGTGTAACCTTTGATAGTACCGTACATTACGTTGACGTTACTGTTGAAGACGTTTCAGGTGAACTTCAGATAACCAGCATTACAGGCAACGATAATATCGTGTTCAACAATATCTATGAGGCAGAAGAGGTTTCTGTTACCATTGAAGGCATAAAGAATCTTGCAGGCGGCAAGGATCTTCAAACAGGTGATTTTGAATTCATCATCACAGATGAGGACAGAAACGAAACTTCGGTATTTAACCGCGGTAACAAGATCAGCCACACCTTTACTTATGATGAAGCAGGTATTTATAAGTACACCATAAGAGAAAAGAACGGCGGCGCAACCATTAACGGCGTTACCTATGACAGCGCAGTTTACGATATTACCGTAACGGTTGTTGATGATAAAGTCGGTCAGCTTCACGCATCCTATGAAATCACTCAGAACGGCCATCAGGCGGCTATCCTTTTCAACAACAGCTATGCGGCAGATCCCATTGAGCTTGAAATAAGTCTTTTCAAGAGCATAGTTGGCAGAGAAATGAAAGCAGGCGAGTTTAAATTTGCGTTAACCGACGTTAACCATACGCTTAAAGAGCTTTCCAATACTGTTGATGGCGCAATGGGCGAAAAACTTACCTTCAAGACCGATAAGATCTTTGCTGCAGGCACGTATCATTATCATATCGTTGAAGAAAATACTGAACTTGGCGGTATGAACTATGATGAAACTGTTTACGGCATAACCATCGTTGTTGAGGATGACCATACAACCGGCAAGCTTAAGGAAGTTTCACGCACTATCTATAAGGATGGTGAGGAAATAGTTAGCGGAACAGATGACGATATAGTTTTCAATAACGTTTATGATGCTCTCGATGCAACAGTTGTTATTGAAGGCGAAAAGAAGCTTGAAAACAGAGATATCACTTCTGAGGATGTATTTGAATTTGAGCTTTATCAGGTTATCAACGGAACTCCTGAGCTTAAACAAACTGTAAGAAACGAAGACAAAGCATTTAAGTTTGAGCTTACCTTTGATGAAGAAGGCACCTTCAATTACGTTATTAAGGAAAAGAAGGGCACAGATGCTCAGATCACCTATGATACAACTGAATATACAGTTGAGATCACGGTAACTGATGAGGACGGCACTCTTAAGGCTGATGTTCTCGTTAACGGTGAAGCAGACACAAGCGTAGTATTTACCAATAAGTACACTAAGCCTGCGCCCACTCCCACACCTACACCAACTCCCGTGGCACCTACACCCACTCCAACTCCCACACCTAAGCCTACACCTACACCGGGCTATGATGATCCCAAGCCTACAGGCGATAGCGGCTTAACAATTATGTGGATAGCATTGAGTGTTGTGTTAAGCTCAACGGTAATTCTTGCTGTTAAAACTAAGAAAAAGCATAACTAAAAAATGATAAATGACCTCGAAATTTTTCGAGGTCATTTTTGTACGCGCTTTAATTGTCAAAAGCTTTAGATATTAGGGGTATTTAAAGAATCTAAATAAACTGATAGAAGCTTTATTGCCGTTTGCCTTTGATGAGGTGTGCATTTTGTTAACATAGAAAAAACAGTATCTAAATCAGGCGCTTCGGCAGATTCTTTTGTCAATATATCGTCAGGTGTAATATGAAGAGCGCGGCAAATGTTTAGCAGGGTTTCCATTCGCATATTTACAGTACCGCGTTCAATATCAGCGTAGGTTCGGTCTGAAAGTCCTGCAACTTCGGCTACTTCAGCCTGCGTCATACCGTTTTTCTTTCGAATGGACAGTAACTTGTTTCCAATAGCATAAAAATCAAAAATCAGCATTATAGTTCCTCCTTTATGCGTATATAGGAATTATACTTCATATTTTTGTTGACAAAAAGGAAGCAATCTACTATAATTATAGGAAGAATAGTTCCTACTATTCAGAAAAAATGAAAGGAGAAATGAAAATGGCTGGTACAACTTACATTTGCTTTCCCGCAGATCCGCAGATCAATTCGAAAAGAAATACATTTTCCATAGACGGAGGTGTGCCACGGGGTATTTATGGTGGTGCGAATTTGTATAAGTTAAAAGCGGGTAACCATAAAATAGTGGTGAAATCAGGATCAGGCGAACAGTGGGAAATGGATGAAGAGCTTAAAGACGGTAAATTACTTACAATTAAAGTATATCTTGCCGGACAAGATATTTGCAATGGAGAAACTTATGTCTCGGATGTAGGTATGGCGAGATTTGGTGCAATAAAGCTCGACTGATTAAAATGGATAGTAAATAAAACAAATCGTGCGGAATTATAAAATTTCTGCAATATTATTGTATAAGGAGGAAGCTTATGTGCCCTTATTATGATGAGGCAACTAAGAAGTGCAAGCTTTGGGATACATACCAGAGCGCATATATTATCAGCACTTTTTGTTGTGGCCCTTACTGGGATTCCTATAAGAATTGCGAAAACTACAGAAAACACTAAGAATAAAAAACTCCCTCTGATTGATATGCACCCCAAAAGTTAGACACTTTTGGAGGTGCATATTTTTTATGGCAAAAAAAGGACAAAAACAAAAAAGATATAGTGCAGAATTCAAAATAGGTGTTATAATGGATATGCGAGAACACCATTTAGGTTTGCGTGAAACTGAACGAAAATATAATGTTCAGCATTCGGTGATACAAAAATGGGAACGCATATATTTAGAAGAAGGAGCCGAAGGTCTTATGAAAGAAAGACGAGGCAGAGCTTGCGGAACGAAGAGAGGCAGACCGCCTAAACTCGATAAAAAAGTTGAAGAAGATTTGATTGCAGAGAATCAACGTCTTCGTATGGAGATAGAGTACTTAAAAAAACTGAGTGCCTTAGTTCTTGCGGAAGAGCGAGAGAACGGCAAAAAGCAGAAATAATCTCTGAATTAAGGCAAAGATATCCGCTGAAAGACTTATTAAAATTATTAGGCTTGGCTCGTAGTACGTTCTACTACTACCTGAAACATCAAAACACAGATAAATATGAAACAGAAAAGCAAGAAATTACCGAAATATTTGCAAAACATAAAGGTAGATACGGTTATCGCAGAATCTTGGCAATTATGCGAGCAAAAGGATATACTCTCAACCATAAAACAGTACAAAAACTTATGAGAAACCTTGGTTTAAAGGGAAAAACACGCAAAAACGAAAAGTATCATTCCTACAAAGGCGAAGTTGGTAAAGTTGCGAACAATTATCTTAATCGTGATTTCAACGCGGGCAAACCCTTTGAAAAACTTACCACAGATGTTACTCAGTTTAAAGTTGGTGATGAAAAGGTATATCTTTCGCCTGTTATGGATTTGTACAACCGAGAAATCGTTGCATATTCTATTTCAACAAGTCCTGATTTATGGCAAATACGAGAAATGCTTGCAAGATTATTTGAAAAACTTCCTGCTGATGCAACACCATTATTCCATTCTGATCAAGGATGGCAGTATCAGCACGCAGAGTATCAGCGATTGTTAGCAGAGCATAACATAAAACAAAGTATGTCCCGAAAAGGTAACTGTATGGATAACGGTGCTATGGAAAACTTCTTCGGTAGATTAAAAGTAGAGATGTACTACGGCGAAAAATTTGAAAGCGTTAACGCTTTCATTGATAAACTTAATGAATATATTTACTATTACAACAACGAACGAATTTCTCTGAATTTAAAAGGAATGAGTCCGGTGCAATACCGAACTCATTCGCAAATTATTTAATTGTTATTTTGTCTAAACTTTTGGGTCCATATCA
>JAZNSH010000089.1:0-21792 GCA_045591115.1 Clostridia bacterium | reverse complement strand
ATCTTTTTTGTCAACTACTTTTTTCGCTTTTTTAAAACTTTTTTTCATTAACTTTTTCTGTTAAGTTTGCCTCGCCTTCTCTCTTGAAGGCTTGCTTATTATATTACCTTCCTCCTTTTTTGTCTACTACTTTTTTGTGAACTTTTTGTTAACAATGCATCCCTTTCAAAATATGCTAATTTTCTCTTTTTTAGGCACAAGATATGGATTTTCCTTATATTATATATAGGGATTTTTTTCCTTGACTTATATGTTTTTTTATTCTATAATCAAATGCAGACGGAAACGTTAATAAAATTTAAGGAGAAAAATTATGAAAAAAATTTTTTCGACACTGTTGGTTTTTGTACTTGTTCTTACCTCCGTTTTTGCATTTACGGGATGTAAAAGCGATCAGGACGCTATCGTTGGCACTTGGAAGGCAGATATTAACTTTGGCAAAATGTTTGATAAAATTATCGCTCAATCTGCCGGCGAGCTTCCCATAGGCGACCTTCCAAGCTTTGGAGATCTCAGTCTTGCAATAAGATTTGATTTTAACGAAGATGGCACCTGCAAGATGTATGCCGACGCAGACGACAACAAAGACTTTGTAGACGATTTCAAAGACAGTATGCGCACCGTTATGAAAGCTATGTTGGATGAGCAGGCCAAATCCCTTGGTATGACAGCCGACCAGCTTCTCGCAATGCAGAATATGACAATGGATGATCTGCTTGACGAAGCTTTTGCTTCCTTTAATACAGAATCACTCTTTAGCGAATTCAAAGAAGAAGGCACTTACCGTCTTGAAGATGGCAAGCTTTTCTTAAAGTCTGACGATGCTGATGAGGAAGAAGATGAATATATGACTTACGAGCTTGACGGCGATACACTTAAAATCACCGGTTCATCAGAAGCAGACAAGGATTCAGACAGCGCTGAAGCCCAAATGCTTAAAGAGATCTTCCCGATGGAATTCAAGAGACAGTAATATATAATATAAGGTGTCGAATTTCGGCACCTTTTTCATTTTTAAAAATTTTATTTAATAAACACATTTTTTTGTTGACAGTATAACTTTTTTTTGTTATAATCCTATCGTTATCTTTAATAGACGGAGAGATGTCCGAGTGGTTTATGGAGCTGGTCTTGAAAACCAGTGATACCGAAAGGTACCGTAGGTTCGAATCCTATTCTCTCCGCCATTTTTATTCGGAGACATACCCAAGTTGGCCGAAGGGGCGCCCCTGCTAAGGGTGTAGGTCGGGAGTTACCGGCGCGAGAGTTCAAATCTCTCTGTCTCCGCCAAACAAAAAGCACCGCTGTTGGCGGTGTTTTTTGTTTCTCCAGAGTATGGATGATTTGAACTCGAAGCGACGGAGGCGCGAAGCTGAGGTTCCAAGAGCACAAACGAAGTGCTGTGCGATTGGCATAACCGAAGTTTGCGTAGCGTAGCGGAGAAGAGGAAAATCTCTCTGTCTCCGAAACATATCCCTAACCTTGCTATATGTTGCGGTTATTTTCTTTTTATGGTATAATAGAAAAAGGTGGTGATTGGATGAGACAAACCTTCAGACGAAAAAAATCTGTAACCATGTTTACTGGTTTTGCAGGAATTTTATTTTTCTTGTGCGTAGTTGTTTCAGTAATTCTACTGTTCCAACAAAGCTATGTATTTTTTATTGTGCTTTTTTTCCCTATCCTATTAGGAATACTATTCGCTGTAATTGCACTGATCGAATATCGCAGTTCAATAGAAATAGACGATCAAAAAGTAAGATTTAATTATAGAATTTTTTCCAATTACAAAGAGTTTAACAAATCCGGTGTTGAATTAGATTTTAGCGAAATTGAGTCCATTAGCAAAGCCTATAGAAGAGGTGACGGAATCGTTAGCAAAGACTGCTTTGTTTACACAATTTGTCAACTAAATAAAAAACAAGTTGAATTTTATTTATTTCACTTTGGTAACGATGAGGATCGGATTTTCAACATCATATACGATAAAATCCAAGCAAGATAACAACTGCCCCCTAACTCAGATTTGCATACCCTGTCCTAAAAGAGGGCATTTGTATTGAAATTGAAATGTTTTTATTTATATGTTATAATTTTAGCAGGAGGTGCAATTATGAAAAAACTTGCAATCATACTTATGATAATCTCTTCATTTTGCTTTTCGGCTTGTTTTGATTCCGATCCTATTATCAATTCTTTGCCCGAATATGAAACCAAAGAGTTGTACACTTTCGGTGAATTTCAAGATTACACCGATTATGCAAAATATACTTACGAATCAATTTCAAAAAAAGATCTCGTAGCCTCAGAATACTTTTCCGAAGTAGCTTCAAGCGATATTGAGCTAATCCTAAAGTATATCGAAAATTTTGAAGGCTGGGTTGAAGTTGCGAACGATGAACTCAAAGAAAATTACGATTTTGATAAAAACATAATTTCCGAAAATGATTTTTTCCATATTAAAGCACCCAGAAATTTTGATAATTACACGGTTTATTATTTCGATTGCGAAAGTTCAATCTTGTATTACTTCCATAACAACAATTAAAATCAACGCTTATTTTACCCTCATCCCCTGACTCAACCAACGGTATGTTGATTTTTCAGGCAAAAAATCATATAATTACCGTGAAAGGAGGACAAAATGGATCAGATAAAAATCGGCAAATTTATTCAAGACAAGAGAAAAGAAAAAAATATGACTCAGTTACAGCTTGCAGAGGCACTGAACATAACTGACAGAGCCGTTTCCAAGTGGGAAACGGGCAGAGCTATGCCTGATTCTGCAATTATGCTTGATCTGTGCAGAATTTTAGGGATAACAGTAACTGATTTATTAAACGGGGAGGTTATCGGTATGGATAATTATAATGAAAAAATTGAACAAACGTTAATTGAAATGACAAAGCAGAAAGAAGAAGCCGATAAAAGACTTCTTGCTATTGAATGGGTGCTTGGCGGTCTTTCGGTTCTTATATTGCTTGTGGCAACAATCATCTCCGCATACGTTCAAATGGATGACTGGTTGCGATTGGTTATTGTCCTTGCAGGGTGTATTCCGTGCTTCATTGGTTTGTTTTTCTGTATGAAAATAGAGCAGATTGCAGGCTATTACAAGTGCAAAAACTGCGGGCACACCTACGTTCCAACCTTTAAAGCCGCAATGATGGCAATGCATATGGGAAGAACGAAATATTTAGTTTGTCCGAAATGTGGCAAAAGAACCTGGAGCAAAAAAGTTATATCAAAGGAAGAAAAATGACAAATCAGCGTTTATATGAAAAGATATTTAAAATAATGGGTGACTTGACTCCCCTTTACGTTGACTGCGGTCAGCTTTGCAACGGTGCTTGTTGCAAGGGCGATAACAATACGGGGATGAGGCTTTTCCCTTTTGAGGAAAGTGAGTTGCCTAAAAAGGACGGAAATCTCGTTGTTTGTAACGGCACTTGCGATAGAAACAAGCGTCCTTTGGCGTGCAGGATTTTCCCATTCTTTCCCACTATTGACGAAAAAGGAAGAATCTTCGTTGAGCTTGATTACCGTGGCGGTCGGCTCTGTCCTATGTTTGAGTTTTATGATGACCTTGATTTTAATCCCAAGTTCTTTAAAGCGGTTAAAAAAATTGGCAAGCTTTTAGCAAAAAACGAGGAATGCAAAAAGTTTTTAATATCATCAACGGAAGAAATTGATTCATATAAAGCTTTTTTAGAGAAAAAATAAAGACCGATTGTTCGGTCTTTATTTTTTCAATATCTCATCATACTGTGCCTTATCCTTGTTTCTTCTATAAAGCACAAAGCGGGTGCCAATTATCTGCACGCTCTCACTGTTGGTATCTTCAGCCAATCTGAAGGCCGCTTCCCTTGCAGTTAAGGGAGAATTTTCAAGGACACGCATTTTTATAAGCTCGCGGGCAGAAAGAGCATCGTTCACCTGACCCACAAGATTATGGTTTATCCCATCCTTGCCAACCTGAAGAATCGTTTCCATTTTATTGGCACATCCACGTAATTTTGCACGTTGTTTACTCGTAAGCATATTTTCATTTCCTTTTTTAAAGTTTTTTATAATTCTACACTCTTTTTCAAAAGCAGTCAACCTGAAATTTTGTCTTTATTACAAAAATATTACATTGACATCCATCTTTTCTTGTTATATAATAATATGTAGAATATTTTACGGAGGTTATACTATATGAAAAACTTTTTAAGCAAATTTCCAAAAGACCCGATCTTCACATCATTGATTACTGTTATTGCGGGTATCCTTATAACGGTTTTTGCAGGCAGTTCATTTAAAATAGTTGCCGTTATATTAGGTTGTATTGCTTTTGTTCTCGGTTTAATAAACGTTGTTAAGTACTTTAACGCACCCGCAGAGGGCGGATATAACCTTTTAACAGGTCTCCTTTTCGGCGTATCAGGTCTTGCATTTATATTTGAACCCGGTATGTTAAGTGCGCTGGTTGCGGTTGTTCTTGGTATTCTCATCCTTTATCACGGCATTGTTTATACAGAAAATGCCATCCGAATTAAAAAAACCGAATATAAATTCTGGTATATATCACTTATCTTTGGTTTGTTGACCGGTGTTGCAGGTATTCTTCTTATCGCTATGCGCGAAAAATTCGGTGAACATCTTGAGCTTATTACCGGCATTTCTCTTATCGTTGAGGGTGCAATTAATACCTGGACAGCCTTAAAGCTTAAGAATATTTCCAATGACTAAGACGCTAAAAATTCTTGCCTGCCTTTTATTTTCAATATTGCTTCTTGTAACCGGTTGTAAGGAAAACAGTCCTGCAACAAACGATCCATCAGCCAATCCTGAAGCAACATTGCCTGCCATTGCGGCAAAAGAGACCGTTAAGCTTGCACTTATTACCACCGATGCTGAATTGGAGCTTGACTTTGACTACTTCAACGTTTGGGACGGCATAGTAAGCTTCAGCGAAACCAATATGCTTAATTACGGTTATTATAAGCCTATTGAAATGACTGAGGAAGCCATTACCCAACAGTTTGAATATGCGGTTGAGGACGGCGCAACGGTTATAATGTGTATGGGTGAGGTCTTTGCTCCCGTAATAAAAAATATGCAAACAAAGTACCCTGACACAAAGTTTATTATTATAAACGCATCTGCCGAGAGCATTGGCACTTTAAAAGAAAATACACATTCAATAATGTTCCGTCAGGAAGAGGGCGGTTATCTTGCAGGCTATGGCGCAGTAAAGGATGGCTTTAAGAAGATCGGATATATGGGAGATCATCCCTCCGAAGCCTTTACCACTTATGCTTACGGATACATCCAAGGTGCCAATGATGCCGCAAAGGAATTAAATACCTCAGTTGAAATAACGGTGGGCTATATATCCCAATATAAAAGCAAGGATGAGGCGCTCAGTGCCGTTGATGCTTGGTATAAGGACGGTGTTGAGATCGTTATGGTTTCTGCTGACGATAGCTTTGTTGAAGGCTGTGCAAAGACCGCAGTTAACAATTTAGGTTATCTTATCGGCACAAACAATGATCTTTCCCACTTAGGCGCAAACCTTGACTATAATCCTTTTATGACAAGTTCAATAAAGGGCCTCCGTGAAGCAGTTGATACAACCCTTGATATGCTTGTTTCAGGGGAATGGGATGACTCTTTAGGCGCAAAAACCGCTTATTTCGGGTTACAGAACGGTAACTATATTTATATGCCCGAATATGAAGCCACCTGGCTTTTCAAGGACTTCACCTTAGCTGATTATAATACCTTGAAAACGAAGATCGCCAACGGCGAGATAGTTATTGACGGCACAAAGCTTCCCGAAATAAACAGCGAGCTTGTAACATTAAATATCAAAGAATAACGAAAATCCTGCAGTGATGCAGGATTTTCTGTTATATACTATTTTGTAAGTTGTGCGTTAACGATACCCAAACAGGAAGTAGTTGTTTCAACTTGCTCCGAAACCGTTTCTATAGTTAATTTTGTACAACCTTTCACATCGATTAAAAATTCAACCTTTCCTGTTGTTTTTGTATATCCTGTTTTTGAAAATTTCAAAACATCATCAGCATAAATCTTGATTGTGTAACTCTTTTTTGACTTAGTATCTGGTGTTGCAATTAAAGATCCGGAAAAAACCGAATAATCGTTATTCAAATTATAAGTGGCATAAGTAGTTCCACTACCGTAATAAGTATATTTATGCCATTTATCATATGTGTTCCCAAATGAATCAGTTACACTGTTATTCACAAAATAATAACCTGCCATCCAATCATTTGATGAATCTATAACTGTTAATCTTTCAAGTCCAACCGGCAATGATTCAGGATCAACCGCTTCGCAACGAGAACATTTATTTTCGACATATTCGTGTCCCAATGCCTCACCTTCCGTCTGATTGCAACGCATGCAGGTTTTCGGTAACAAGCAGGTTGCTTCTGAATAATCGTGACCAAGCTCAGTACCATTTATTTCACCGCAGCGGTCGCAAATTTGCGGGCTTGTGCAGGTTGCCGACGAAAACTGATGTCCAAGTGCCGTTCCCGCAGTTAATCCGCAGGAGCACTGTTTGGGCACTGTGCAAGTGGCATCGGAATAAACGTGTTTGTGGTCTTCTGTGCTTTGCGTAACATCTGTGCTACCAAAATCATCTTTTGCAGAATCGGTTTTTATTGTAGTGCAAGCAGATAATACAACAAGCATACAGATAATAAGTAACGTTGAAAATAGTTTTTTGATCACTCCTTTTTCCTCCAAAAAATAAAAAGTGCGCCAACCGAAGTCAACGCACCGAAAAACGCAAACCCCGATTGTCGCCAAACAAATTCAAATAGAATCAGAGCATCTCTGCCATAACTATTTAATGGAATTTGCATTTTTACCAAATTCTAAATAGATTATGACAGAAAAAAGGGTACACTATCCCCATAAAAAAAGAAGATACCGCTAATTCTACTTATTAAATTTGTTTGGCATAATTAGTGTATCACATTTTTACAGTTTATGCAATAAAAAATTTTTCAAGACCGCCCCTCATCACAGAGTGTGACAAAGCGCACAAGCCGAGGCACGCCATTTCGGAAATTATCCCGCTTGCAACACAGAAAAAGCCACCGAAAATCGGTGGCTTATTTAATATTAAGCATCATCAGAGCAGTGCAAAAAAACTTGAAAATCAGGTGAATGAGTGATTAAAGCCGACAATTCACCGCGCACAAACAGAGTGCGACAAAATTCGAAATTCAAGGCGTGGGGAGGTAAAAGCGAATGCGCTTACATAAGCGTAAGTAATTGAGCTTTTATCCTCCGCACAACAAAGAAGAAGCCACCGATCTCTCGGTGGCTTGTTTAATATTAAACAGATCAGAGCAGTGCAAAAAAACTTGAAAATCAGGTGAACAAGCGATTAAAGCCGAGGGAGTTTACAAAAGCGTAAATGACCGAGGCTTTATATCGCTTATGAACCGCAGTTTCAAGATTTTTTTGTGCTGCGATTACTTTACGATATAGCCTTCCTTTACACCATAAGCCGCATTAGATTCATCAGTATCAATATGCATAGCTAAAGCGAATTTCTCGCTAACGCGAACAACAACATCCTCAAAAATGCAAGAACGCTCTGCGGATTCAGCCTTAACGGCAACGATATCCTTATCCTTAACGCCAAGCTTTTCAGCATCGGCAGGAGTCATATGAATATGACGCTTTGCAACGATAACACCTTCGGAAATTTCAACCTCACCGCAGGGGCCAACAAGCTTACAACCGGGTGTACCGGCAATGTCGCCTGATTCCTTAATAGCGATGCCAACACCGATGGAGCGTGCATCTGTTGCTGAAAGCTCAACCTGAGTTGCGGGACGAACGGGACCTAAGATGCTTACGCCTGCAAGTTCCTTCTTTGTGCCAACAACTGTAACGCGCTCTTCACAAGCAAACTGACCGGGCTGTGAAAGATCCTTTTTAGGTGTAAGAGTATATCCTGCGCCGAAAAGGGTTTCAAGAGCCTCTTGTGATACGTGAACGTGACGTGCGCTTGTTTCAATAATAAACTTATCCATTTTAAAATACTTCCTTTCAAGTTATTGATTATATTCTACAACATAAGCCGTTTTTTTGCAAACGTTATTTCTCGATTTCAACAAATTTAACAGAAGAGATCTGCTGATCCTCTATTGGACGGTCAGCACCGTCAGTTACTGTGGTTGCGATCTTGTTTACCGTGTCCATTCCCGCAATGACTTTGCCAAAGGCTGCATATCTGCCATCAAGAGAATCTCTGCAATTGCCGTGACAGATGAAGAACTGGCTTGATGCCGAATCAGGATCTTCACCTCTTGCCATTGAAATTACGCCTACGTTATGGCTTAAGTTATTGGAAAAACCGTTGATACCGAACTCGCCCTTTATATTCTCATCACTTCCATAATATCCCGTACCGGTGGGATCGCCCGCCTGAATTACAAAATTTTCGATTACTCTGTGGAAAATTATACCGTCATAGAAGCCTTGTTTAACAAGCTTTTTGAAGTTTGCAACGGTAATGGGCGCTACATCCGGATAAAGCTCCACAAGGATTATTCCGCCATCCATCATCTCTATTTTTACAAAATTTGTTTCCTCGGTGGTTTCATTAAAGGATATTTCATCAGTTTTGCCCTGCTCGGTATCACTATGAGTGGGAAGCTCCTTTTCCTTACAGCCTGCAAAGCAAAAAACGATAAGCATAAAAAGTGCAGTAATTTTAGTCAAGCTCTTTAACGCCTGTGTAAAGCTCATAATATCTTCCTTTCATATTAAGTAATTCTTCGTGTGTTCCCCGTTCAATTATCTCGCCCTGTTCCAATACCATAATGGCGTTGGCGTTGCGAACCGTTGAAAGACGGTGCGCAATAACGAAGGTGGTTCTGTTTTTCATTAAGCGTTCCATTCCGTGCTCGATGTGGCGCTCCGTTCTGGTGTCAACTGAGCTGGTTGCCTCATCAAGGACAAGAATCGGTGCTTTGGATAACGCGGCACGGGCAATATTCAAGAGCTGTCTTTGTCCCTGCGAAAGGTTTGCGCCGTCCCCTGAAAGCATTGTGTTATAGCCGTGCTCAAGACGCATTATAAACGAATGTGCCGAAGCCGTTTTTGCTGCTTCAATTACCTCATCATCGGTGGCATCAAGTCTGCCGTAACGGATATTTTCCATAACCGTTCCTTTAAATAAGTGGGTATCCTGCAAAACCATTGCGATATTCTTTCTCAAGGTGTCACGCTTAATATCCATAATGTTTATACCGTCAATGGTGATGGTGCCTTCCTCAATATCATAAAAACGATTGAGGAGATTTGTAACGGTGGTTTTTCCTGCGCCCGTTGAGCCTACAAAGGCTATCTTCTGTCCGGGCTTAGCATAAAGAGAAATGTTTTTAAGCACCGTTTTCTCAGGCACATAGCCAAAGGTGACGTTATCTAAAACAACGTGTCCCTGAAGCTCAGGCTCAAGTGCATCAATCTTATCTTCTGTTTCAGGGTCGGTATCCATAACCGCAAAGACGCGTTCCGCACCTGCAAGAGCAGAGAATATGGTGCTCATCTGCATAGATATCTGATTTATAGGCATTGAGAAGTTTTTGGAAAGTCCGCAGAATACGGCAACACCGCCAACATCAGCAATTCCTGCAAGGCACAATAGACCGCCTACACCTGCAGTAAGACCATAGGAAACCATACTGAAATTATGCATTATCGGTCCCATAATTCCGCCATAGAACTGCGCCTTAAAAAGCTTTTCGCGCATATCCTTATTGAGCAGATCGAATTCCTCATTGCAAACGTTTTCGTGATTGAATACCTTTACTACCTTTGCACCGTTTACCGTTTCTTCAATATATCCGTTCATTGCGCCCAAAGCCGCCTGCTGTGATACGTAATACTTGCCTGATTTTTTGGCAATAAGGCCTCCGCCAAAGGTGAATATCGGAATAAAGGCAACGGTAATAAGAGTCAGCCATATGTTTGTGGTGATCATCAAAACAAAGGTTGCAATTAGCTGTACTATGCCTGAAAAGGTGCTTGTGAGAGTTTGATTGATCATCATATCAACATTGTCAACGTCATTTGTAAAACGGCTCATAACCTCGCCCGTTGGATGCTGATCAAAATATCTTGTGGGTAGCGCCTGCAATTTTTCAAAGAGATCGTTTCTCAATTTCTCAATGGAATTCTGAGATATCTTAAGCATCATTTTTGCCTGAAGATAGCTTGAGGCAATTCCGATAACGTACACTCCGCCCAAAAGAACAAGTGTCTGAACGAGATATGCAATGCGCTCAGCGACGCTTTTATCAGGGGCAACAAGCTCGTTTACAATGGGGCGCATAAGTCCAGTTGCAACAACGCTTGTGATGCTTGTAACAAGAATCAGCACGAAAACTAATATGAGAAGTGCTTTATATCTTGCAACGTATGAAAGCAACCGAATAATAGTTGATTTCATATTCTTAGGCTTGCCCGTGGCACGGGGTCCGCCTCTTCTTCCTCCGGGACCGCCCGGACCGCGCATATTATTTTGTTGTTTATATTTCTGTGATTTACTGTATTGCTTTTGGAGGTCTTCTAATGTTCTTTTCATTTTGCCTCCTTATCCATCTGGGAATAGTAAATTTCCTGATATTCAACGTTATTTTTAAGTAATTCCTCGTGTGTGCCGAAGCCCGTAACGACGCCCTCATCCATAACAATTATCATATCCGCTTCCATTACCGAAGAAATTCTTTGTGCGATGATAATTTTTGTTGCATCCTTGAGCTCCGTTTTAAAGGTCTTTCTGATCTGCGCTTCGGTGGCGGTATCAACTGCGCTTGTGGAATCATCAAGAATGATAATCTTAGGCTTTTTTAACAGCGCTCTGGCAATGCAAAGCCTCTGCTTCTGTCCGCCCGAAACGTTTGTTCCGCCTTGATCAAGGTCAGTTTGGTAGCCATCCTTAAAAGTAGTAATAAACTTATCTGCCTGAGCATTTTTTGCCGCTTCCCTGATCTCCTCTTCAGTTGCTTCTTCATTGCCCCATCTGAGGTTATCCTCAATACTTCCCGAAAAGAGCATATTTTTCTGAAGAACCATTGAAACGGCATCGCGCAGATTATAAAGGGAATACTCCTTAACGTTTCTGCCATCAATAAGCACTTCTCCCTCATCAGCATCATAAAGGCGCGGAATCATAGATACCAATGTGGTCTTTCCGCATCCGGTAGATCCGATAATACCCACCGTTTTCTTAGCGGGAATAAAGAGATTTATGTTATCAAGCACCTTTCCCTCGCTGTTTTTATAATAGCGGAAGGATACGTTTTTAAATTCGATGCTTCCATTTTCAACCGTCAAAGAGGGATCTGCATTTTCATCGGAAATATCGATCTTCTCATCAAGCACCTCGGCAATACGCTTTCCTGACGCCAATGCGCGGGACATATTCATAAACATCATTGTAACCATCATAAGTGATGAAAGAATCTGAGTTATGTAGGTTATGAATGCCGAAAGATCACCGATGCTCATTGAGCTTTCAATTACCATATTTCCGCCAAACCAATATACTGCAATGGTGGTAATATTCATAAAAAAGCTCATTAAAGGCGAAAGCAGGATCATAATATTCATTGCTTCATAGCCTGCTCTCTTAAGATTTTTGTTGGCTGAAGCAAACTTTTCCGCTTCAAAATCCTGGCGAACAAAGCTCTTTACAACGCGCACATTAGTAATATTTTCCTGAACTGTGGAATTAAGATCATCGATCTTTTTCTGCATCCCCGTAAATTTCGGATAGCTTTTAGTGATAATTATTCCGATACCTATAAGCATCAGGGGCATTATTATTGCAAGAATAAGAGTAAGCTTAGGATTCAAAATAATCGCCATAATGAGCGCGCCTATCAGCATACCCGGTGAGCGAAGAGCCATCCTCAACAGCATATTTATAAAATTCTGCACCTGAGTGATATCATTAGTAAGCCGTGTTACCAACGAGCCCGTTTGAAACTTGTCAACATTGGCAAAAGAAAATTTCTGCACCTTTTTATATACATCAGCACGGAGATCGGTTGCAAAATATACCGATGCTTTTGCACCGAAATATGCACCGCCTACACCGCCGACCATCATAAGAAGGGCACAAAGAATCATTCCTACCATTGCCGCAACAACAAAAGCATTATCCGTACCGAAAAGCTCATAAAGCCACTGAACAAAGCCGCTTGCTTCCTTGCCCTCTGCGCAATCAATGATGCTACCCATAATCTTTGGCATTATGGCTTCGCCTACGACTTCAACCAGCATACATAATGGGCCCAATATGAAAGCGAGCTTATAGGGCTTTATATATTTATACCAGCGTCTCATTTATCCTTATCCTTTCCATCAAATTCCCTTAAATTATTTTGCATTTTTTCCAAACACTCGGCAAAAGCCTTCAACTCATCATCAGAAAAATTTTTGAACATAAAAAAGTCCACTTCATCAACAAGTGCTTTGGTGTCCTTCAGCGTTTTTTCGCCCTTTTCAGTTACGTATATTCGGTTAAAACGCATATCGTTTTTTTCTGCTTCACGCCTGATATGACCTGATGCCTCAAGCTTTTTCAGCGTTACTGCCACCGCCGCCGAGCTTATATCAAAAAACTCGGCAATCTCCTTTTGCGTAGGCGCTTTTTCACACTTATAAATGTGCAGAAGCACTCTGTGCTGACTTCTGTGCAAGCTTCCTTTTGACACCTGCTTTTCCAAAAGTGTTCTGTGTAAACGGTCAGTGCTTATAAATTTATGCAATACTGTATCAATAGTTATCAAAGCATCACTTCCTTAAATAATTAACACGTTAACTATTATAATGTTTTTTACATATGCCGTCAATATGAAAAAGATGAAATTTCTGTAAAAAAGCATCCCCTGATGGGGATGCTCAGTCTGCTGACAAAGTCAGCAGACTGTCAGAGTTCGAGAAACCCTTGCAAGTCAAGGCACACGTGTTTAATTGCGAAGGCGCTTACACAAGCGTAAGTAACTGAGCAATTATAACGCGCGTAACGACGAAAACAAACCCCTGCAAAATTTTTGCAGGGGTTTGTGTTTGCAGGGGTTTATCAGTGCTCTGAGCATCCCCTTAACGGAGATGCTCAGTATTATTCAGTTGCTTCCTGAGTTGGCACAGGTGTTTCGGGAACGGGTGTAGGTGCGGGTGTTGGCTCAGGCGTTGGTTCAGGTGTTGGTTCAGGTGTCGGAACGGGTGTTTCCGGCACTAAAGTAGGTGTTGGCGTTACTGCCTGAACGGGCGGTGTTCCCGTTACCTGCGGTTTAGGCGTAGGTGTGCGGGGCTTAGGTGATGCCGTAATAAATCCGCCGTTTTCATTGGTAAGCCCATCATCAGGTCCCGGTGTTCCCGGATTATAGGGTGTAGGTGTGGGATAAGGTGTTGCGCCTGCAGGCGTTGAGCTTGCAATGGGCGTAAGATCAGGAAGCGGTGATGGGAATTCGGTATTCAGCCTGCTTGCATTTATAATATCTGCATAGCCCGGCTCTGCATCAAAAACATCCTCCTGCCAAGTGCCGTCATCATTAAGACGCTGTTTTTTCATTGCGAACAAGTTGATTCTTGTAAGGCGATGTCCATTTGCGGCAGGGGCATAGTAATAAAGCCAGCCACCACGGAAAGTAAGCTCGGAGCACATAACGTCATTGGAGAGCTTTACAAGCTCCTCCTTGCCATCAAGCTTAACAAAAATACTGTTGCCATCATTTTCATTTGTGAAGAGGAAGCACTTATATCCCGGTAAAAACTCGTTATATGCAGTGGGAATAAGCACCGTTGCCTGATCTTCCTTGCTTACTCCGATAGGAAGCATAAGACAATTTTTATCACTGTAATATCTGCGGTAGCATAAAAGACCGTTATACACAAAGGGTTTATCAACTCTTGAGGATAACAGCAGAGTTGCTTTGTTCGTATTAACATCATATCTGTAAATACGTTCGCGCTTGCTTCTTGCATCCTGCGTATAGAAAATTCCTCCATCGGCATAGAAAACATCCGAAATATCCTTGCGCACAAGCTCCTTTTCTTCAGTTCCGTCAAGGCGAACTCTGAACAACGCATTTTTATTAAGGGCATTTGAAAAATATATCCATTCCCTTGTAACCTGAACAAAGGTTGCTGAGTTATTTTTTGAAACCTGAAGAGTCTGAGTTCCGTCAAGAGATGTTTTCATCAAAACTCCGTTTTTAAGAAGATCACTGTAATAGAACCAGCCATCATAATAGTTAAGGTTTGCGCAAACGGAATTTACCAGTTTTGTTACTTCAGTGCCATTAGGTCTTGCCTTATAAAGGGCGCTTCCGTTCTGCTTATCAATATAATAGATCCAGTTGCCGATCAGCTCAACCGATGAGTGGTTTCTTGCTTCATAGCTATTGGGAAGCTTCTTTTCAAAGGGCTCATAAGAATCCTCTGTAAGAACAGTTAAATTAAACATATCCGCAAGGATCAAGGGATCATAGTTCGTCATCGAAGTATATAAAATATCCTTTGAAAAGCTCTTATATCTTTCAACCTGACCCATACGCACTTCAACGTGAATGTGAGTATCCCCAACGGGATTACCTGCGCCGCCGCCAACGCCAAGCTTATCGCCTACCTTGACTTCCCCTGAACCCATAAATATCTCTGTTGCAGGGCTGATATCCGCACCGTGAAGAATAATTACGGAAATATCAAATTCCTCATTATAGATAACTATCATATTATAGTCATCCTCCTGAGTGGCATAGGAAATTATTCCGTTCACGGGAGAATAGAAGGATTGCCCGTCAAGAATAGCAAAATCGGTTCCCGTATGATAATAGCCTTCAAGAAGACCGCCCGTAATAGAATATTTTGATAAAAATCCCTGAAGAATACATCCAAATTCACTGTTATAATATGAATTTTTACTGCTTTTAAACAAGTTTGAGGCAAGCTTTACTGCGCGCTCATCCTCTAAAGCAGGGTTTTCTTTATTATAAAGAAGCTCATCATCATACTGACCGGGATTACTGTGACCGTAAATAACACCGGGAATATAATCAAAATTAGCATATTCCTTTACGATGCCGTCCTCATCGGTTGAAACAACGGTAATATTTCTGCCATCGGTATTTTCAATTATACCGTCAGCCCCTACAATAGGCCATTCAGATGCGTTAAAGCCATCCTCAAGCTCTTCAGGTGCTTCATCGCCCGAATAATCCTTATATCTGTAAATACCCTTTGTTTGACTGAAGAATTTAAGCGAGCCGTCATTATAAGGAGCTCTTCCCGAACCGCAAAGAAGCATTCCCTTATTATACTGAATATCATAAACTGCAAGCTCTTTTTCAATTACAGTGGGCTTAGGCTCCTGAAACCGTTCCTTTGGCAAAAGCACAACGGTGGTAACAATCACCGCAATAAGCACAATAAGAACTATTATCGCAGGCAAATTCTTTTTTAGAAATTTAAGCATATAAAAAACTCCTATAAATTCGCATATATAGATATTATATATCATTTCGTAATTTTTTACAATAATAATTTCTTGACTTTTGCATATTACATACTGTATAATCAGCATACAAAGTTTTATTTAGGCGGTGATTTTTATGATAGTTGAAAAAAGAATCAAGGATTTTGAAAAACTTGGCTTTGGTATGTTCGTTCATTTTGGTCTTTACAGCGTTCTCGGAAAAGGCGAATGGGCAAAACAGCTTCTAAATCTTTCTTGGGATAAATATCTTTCGGATTCAGCCACTTTCTGTCCTGATGCCGATTGGGCGGAAAAACTTGTTTTAACTGCAAAGGATGCAGGATGCGGTTACATAACCCTCACAACTCGCCATCACGACGGTTTTTCTCTTTTTGACACTTGCGGATTAAACACCTACGATGCGCCACATCTTTGCGGACGCGATCTTACTAAAGAATTTGTTGATGCTTGCAATAAGCACGGCATTATCCCCTTTTTCTATCACACCCTTCTTGATTGGCACGAGGAAAGCTTTAATGCCGATTTCAAAGAATATTTGGAGTATTTAAGAAAGAGCGTAGAAGTTCTTTGCAAAAACTACGGAAAAATAGGCGGTTTCTGGTTTGACGGAAAGTGGAGCAAGCCTAACGATGATTGGGAAGAAGATGCTCTTTACTCCCTTATCAGAAGCTATCAGCCCGATACTATGATCATAAATAATACGGGATTAGGTCATCGCGGCGAGCTTGGCCACATCGAGCTTGACAGCGTTACCTTTGAACGTGGTCGTCCCCAGCCTATAAATCTTGAAAATTCACCTAAGTATATCGCCAGCGAAATGTGCGAAACTTTGGCAAGCCATTGGGGTTACGCAGAAAACGATTTTAATTTTAAGCCTATATCACACCTTATAAACAGTATTGCAATCTGCCGCAGATACAGATCGAACTTCCTTTTTAACGTTGGCCCTAAAGCAGACGGAAGCCTTAGAACTATTGATAAAGGCGCATTGGAGGTTATAGGTCAATGGTTCAGGCTTAACGATGAAGCTCTGCACATTCCCGAACCAACCAATATCGAGATTAAAAATAAGCCTGATAACTTTATTCTGAAAAACGGCAACACCTATTATCTTTTTATAAGCGACCTCAGCATTAAAGGCGATGAGAACGTTACCATCGCAAAGAATTTCGATCCTGAAAATTGCTTTACGTTTAACGAAAAGATCAGCTCCGTTTGTTGGCTTGATAACGGTGAAGCACTTGATTTCACCCAAAACGGTTCAGAAGTAACCATTCAGGCTAAGCCCTTTAAATATGGCGAAAATCAGGTTGTAAGAATTGCTAAAATAACCGTATAATAAAAAAACGCCTTGAAAGGCGTTCAGTCTGCGGACTTTGTCAGCAGGCTGCCAGAGTTCGAGAAACCCCTGCAAAATTTTTGCAGGGGTTTGCGTTTGCAGGGGTTTGTCAGTGCTCTGAAAAAAACGCCTTGAAAGGCGTTTTTTTATTATTTCATTACTCCAAGACCTTTAGCGATGATGGTTATAAAGTCTTGAACGTTGGTAACGATGCCTACGGCGCTCAAGCTTCCACGGTCGGATAATTTATTAACCATAAACTCATCGGCATCTACACAATATAAAAATACGGGGCGCACGGTATCATCCTCATTTACGGTAAAAGAGGGAGTCATATTGCCCGTCGCAATGGTGTGAAGCATCGTTGCAAGGCAAATTACCGTAGTCGCTTTCTCAGTAAATGAGCGCATTTTCTTCTGTCCCTCATAGGCATCGCCTATTACTTCAGGCAAAGGTCCGTCATCGCGGATAGAGCCCGTTAAAACAAAAGGCACGTTATTTTTAACAAGGCTGTGCATAATGCCGTTATCAATATTATGATCCTTTATAAACTGCAGAATTGAACCGCTTTTTCTGACCTTGTTTATAACGTCAAGATGATTATAATGTCCGTTTTTGTGAGGTCTTTGGGTATAGATATCCTGACCTAATGCAGTGTTTAAAAGGGCGCCTTCAAGATCGTGTGTTGCAAGAGCGTTACCTGCCATAAGTCCGTGAGCATAGCCGTTATCAATAAGTGAAGCCATAGCGTTTCTTGCATCGTAATCAAAGGAAAAAGCAGGTCCCATTACCCATAAAATATTGCCGTGCTCCTTTTCGTATTTAAGCAACTCCATAAGCTTATCATAGTCCTTTGCAAAGGCGGTCTCTCTGCTTCTGCCCTGTCTGAACACAAAGTTTTCCTGCTCTTCATCTATCTTTTCTTCAAAGCCTTTTGAGTGAACGTAAATACCGTCTTCACAGTTTTCAGTTCTGCCTAAAATAACTTTATCGCCTTTTTTCAGATTTCTGTTTTCAATAACCTTTAATTCATCACCGATCACAACAGAGGAATCCATTCGGCTCTTTTTGGCTAAAACCCATTTACCCGAAATCTTAAAATATTCGGGGAACATTGACGTGCTGTGATAATTATCAGGCGCTACGCCGTCAATTTCAACCTCCTGAAATATTGCGTCAGGAGCATTTTTAAATTTTTCTTCATTAAAATCAGGTGCATTATACTGGGGAATAATGTTTTTCATAGTTTCTAACACTGTTTTAAAAAGTTATCCTTATATTAATATGAATTTGAAACACTTGCATCGCAAATCAATCTTGAAAGATCTGCACCGTAATTAACAACAGTATCGGGGGCAAATCTGAAAGTCCATACAATGTTTGTATATGGTGGCAAGGTAACATCTTTCAATGTGCCGAAAGCGGCAGGTGAAACAATGGGGCCTGCATCATTATTAAAGGAAAGTGACTTAACATTTATATTGAAAACATTATGGTTAAAGCCGTTAATAACAAAACATTCTGCAACTAAATAACCATTTTCCCAATAAACATATCTGGGCTTAATAGATAACGAATTAGCATCGTAGTTGCTATTGTTCGCATTGAAAAATACGTTGTTTGCATCTACTTCTTGTTTAGGTGCTTCAGGTGTTGCTTCGGGGGTTGCCTCGGGCGTTGCTTCAGGTGTTGCCTCGGGCGTTGCCTCGGGCGTTGCCTCAGGTGTTGCCTCAGGTGTTGCTTCTGCCGTTATCTCAGGTGTTTTTTCGGCATTGGTCTCACTTTTTGCTTCTTTCCGGCAAGCACCAAAAGCAAAAATCATCGTCATAGTTAATAAGAGTGCTAAAAGTTTTTTCATATTTTTCCTCCATTATAAATATTTTTTTACTATTGTACCACCTAAAAACTAATTAGTCAATGCTCCTGTTCAAAGGTATAAACTTTAACTTCTTTTCCTCTTTTTTGCATTGTTCAATAACATATTTTGTTCCTCTTGACTTGCCATTCCAACGGCAGATCCGCTAATAAAGAAATAGAGCAATTTATAAAAAGACACGTTGCCCAATATGAAGAGAAAAACGGCAAAATTGAATTAAACTAAAAAAACGGCTGAAAATCAGCCGTTTTCTTATATCTCAATTTTAATAATTCCGTCTTTTGCAACGTAATGAGTTTTTACTCCTAAAATATCCATCCATTTTCTTGTGATGAGAGTTCCGTACATACCGCATCTGCCCTGCTTTAAGAGCTTTTCAGTATCTCTTAAATAAAAGGGTATGGCTTCCTCGTTGTAAAGCGCCTCATTACAGCACCATAAGCAGGCTTCGGGCTGAATTTCGGCATAGACTTCCATCGAAACGTTCATATGCCCGTGATGTGCCATCTGCACGATATCGGCTTTCAGCAAATCCTTCGATTCCGCCATTAAAACGTCGCCGCCCTGAGGTCCCAAATCGCCTAAAAAAAGTACCGTTTTTTTAGGTGTTGTAACTTTAAAAACAAGGGAAGCATCATTCATAAGATTGTCTGTAAGCTCCTTGTGATAGGAATAAATAAAATCAATTTTAACTTCATCTATCTGAACAGTATCACCTTTTTTAACTTTCAGCGCCTTTCCCTTGATTAAAGGTTCTATTTTATTAAATCTGGGCAGAATCTCATTTAATTCTTTTTGATGATACTCATAATCCTTAACGTTTTTGTTATTTATAATTTCATAAGATGGAAAATTATAAACGATTTTTTCGATATCAAAATCTCTTAATCCGTTTTCTTCCGCTTCTGTCACAAAGCCGCTTATATGGTCATTATGAGGATGAGTAAGTATCCACATTTTAATTTTTCGCTTTTTGATAACTTCCTTTAACAAAGGCATATCTTCAGGACGGCCGCCGTCAATAACAATAACGTTATTTTCGCTTGTTACAATAACGTAACTCATCATAAATTTTACCGATTCAGGTAACTGATATAAAAGAGTTTTCATTTTAACCTCTTAAAACAAAACCTCTGCAAAAACAGAGGTTTATATTATTACATCTTTTCAGGTGCTTCAATGCCAAGAAGAGCCAATGCAGTTTTTAAGCAGTCGCGAGTACATTTAGTAACCACAAGACGTGCCTGCATAACGCCTTCTTCTTCGCCTAAGATTCTGTTTTCAAAATAGAAACGGTTATAGCTTTGTGCAAGGTTTGCGGCAAAGCGAGTAATAATTGAAGGCTCATACTTTTCAGCGGCATCAAGAACTACCTGGGGGAATGCTTCCAGCTTCTGAATAAGATCTAAAGAAGCCTCATCGTTAAGGCATTTGAAATCAGCCTTTTCAATGTTGATTTCAGGTGCTTTCTTGATAACTGAACAGCAACGTGTGTGTGCATACTGTACATAAGGACCTGTTTCACCTTCAAAGTTAAGGGCACGATCCCACCAGAAGTCAACATCCTTGATCTTATTTGAGAAAAGATCATAGAACACAACTGCGCCGATACCGACCTGCTTTGCAACCTCTTCCTTATTTTCAAGATCGGGGTTCTTTTCGTTTACGATTTCATAAGCCTTATCAATGGCGCGGTGAAGAACTTCATCAAGATAAACAACGTGTCCCTTTCTTGTGGAAAGAGTTTGTCCCTCATAACTAACCATACCGAAAGGAACGTGAACAAGTCTGTCTGCCCAATCGTAACCCATCATTTCAACAACCTTAAATACCTGCTGGAAATGAAGATTCTGCTGATATGCAACAACGTAAAGACATTTATCGAAATCGTAAGTCTTCTTGCGGTAAAATACTGCCGCAAGATCACGTGTTGCGTAAATTGTTGCGCCGTCAGATTTTAAAAGAATACAAGGAGGCATATCGTATTCATCAAGTTTAACAACGTATGCACCCTCGGAAAGCTCAAGCATATTCTTGTCTTTTAATTCCTGAACAACTGCGCCGCACTTATCCTTATAAAAGCTTTCGCCTGCATAGGAATCAAATTTAATGCCCAATAAATCGTAAATTTCCGCAACGTCTTTTAATGTGATATCCTTAAACCAAGTAAAAAGCTCCATTGCTTCAGGATCATCATCCTCAATTTTCTTGAACCATGCGCGGGCTTCTTCCTGCATATCGTCATCCGCCTCTTTATCGAAGCGCACGTAAAGCTCGATTAAAGCATTAACGCCCTTTTCCTCAACATCGGCACGGTTTCCCCAATGCTTAAAGGCGCAGAGCATTTTGCCAAACTGCGTTCCCCAATCGCCCAAGTGGTTGATGGAAACAACTTCATAGCCTAAAAATCTGTGGATCTTAGCTAAAGAATTACCTAAAACGGTGGTAGTAAGATGACCGATATGGCAACGCTTTGCAATATTTATTGATGAATAGTCGATACAAACAGTCTTGCCCCTACCCATTTGAGATGCGCCATAATTTTCGCCTTGTGCAAAAGCACTTTTAAGAACGGATTCTGCACGTTTTTCGGTATCAATAAAGAAATTAAGATATCCGCCTTCAACGCGAGCCTCTTTAATAAATTCAGGCAAAACCAAGGTATCCTTTAACTCGTTTGCTATCATAGGCGGAGCCTTGCGCATAACACGGGCAAGCTTAAAGCAAGGAAATGCAAAATCGCCCATTTCCTTTTTAGGGGGAATTTCAATATAGCTTGCACATTCCTCTTTTGGAATGCCTGCCTTTTCAGCAATAAGTGATGCAATTTCTACCTTAAAATCCATAAAAATCTCTCCAAAATAGTTTGTCCTTATATTATAATTATAACCTTTTAACCAATTATCGTCAATTACTTAATATTTAAAAGCACAATGGCAATAAGTCCTAACCCATAACCAACGTACTGCATCGTTGTGTATCTTTCTTTTTTGATAAATATTGACCACACGAAAACAAGGATCATACTGCCAC
>JAZNSH010000088.1:0-35705 GCA_045591115.1 Clostridia bacterium | reverse complement strand
GTTCATTTTGCTGTGCAATATATTCATCCAGCTCGTCACGGGTGGATACGAAGTAGTCGTTACCGCCGTGCCAGAGCGAGATTGACAGTTTGCCGTCCTCGCTGTCGATGGGGTGATCTTCGAGGCTTTCAAAGGCTCCGTCCGAGTTCTGTCCGGTGATCCAATCCTTCACGGAGATCAGCTCGTCCTCGGTTAATTCCTCACGGAGCCGCAGATCCACTTTGCCGTAGAGCGTTCCGTCCACGATCTCGGTCGACCACTGTGCCGATACCAGCTTGGCTTTTGCGCCTGCATCGCCGTCGAAGTATTCGAGGATACTTTCCACGTCACGGTCTTGGTATTCCTCGATGAGGTCGTTGATGTCGTATCGGTAATCGTAGAGGAAGGAGTCGCCCACGGTGAAGGGGTTGCCGTCACCTTCGTCGATGTTACCTGTTAAGGGAAAATACAGGCTCATCTTCACGGGGCCGAGCGCCAAGGTTCTGTCCTTGATATCGTTTATCAGCTCCGCGGCTGTGCCGTATTGGTCGTAGTAGATATCGTGTTCCAGGTCGGTCTTGATGCCTTCGTCTGCGGTCTGTACGAGGTAGGCGGTGGTGTTCACGTCGCCGAGGCTGTTCTCGGTATTAAACAATCGGCACAGGTGCTGACCGACTCGGCTGCTTGATGCGAGCTGCACGTCGATCTCGGCATCCTCACCGCCGAACAGCTTGATATTCTGCGGCAGAGTCCTCACACCAATGGAGAGTAGCTTGATTTGCAGGTCGGTGTTGGCTTTCGGAAGCTCCACCACCAGGGTGTCTTTTTTATGCTGAATTACTGCTGTTATCATTGTTACATACCTCCCATACGGATTCCTTGTTCATTGTCGAGTACGTCGCTGATGGAGTATCCCGATTCCATGCACACGAAGCCGGAGGAGACGAACAGACCGTTCAGCTCGTCGGCGATATGCTCACCGAGCATATCATAGTCGATGAAATCCACCACGGTTTCGGGTACGCCGTAGTCGGGATCGTGTTCCACGAAGTGCTTACCCACATCCTCGTTGTCCTCGGCACCCTCGATCAGCGTGAAAAGACCAAGGCTGTTGGCGAGAGCTGTGATGGACTTTGCGTCCTCGACTCCGGCATATTCCGCTACGGCGGTCAGCTTATCGAGCTGCATATCCGCATTGCTGATGGCTCCTACAAGGCCGTTGATATCATAGATGCTTTCGCTTGACGTCATTTCACGCAGACGGCGCATCCATTCGGGGTTATCTACCATGAAGTCATCGAGGATAATGCTGACGGACTCGGCATCGGGTGCGCCCAGCCTGCCGATGGATTTGTCGATGGCGGCTCTCTCACAGGGCAGGTACAGATATTCCACCTTGCCGTGGTATTCTGCCTTTGCGGTGCAGAGAATGCTTGCATCGTAGAGGTAAGGCGGAAACACCTGCCCGTCATACAGTTCCTGGAACTGCACGTCCTCATCCACGAAGAGGATGCCGTGTTCGGTGACGATGCCGGTGCCGGACTGCATCAGCCGTCTGCCGATCTCTGCATATTTGGGGTTAGCATCGTCGTTGGCAGGAATGGAGCCGTCACGGTTCAAGAGGTATTCCTGACCGATCTTGCCCATATTGCCGATGTTCTGAATGAGGCAGTATTTGTTGAGGTTGAAGGACAGGTTGATGAGATCCTTCAACTCGGTGAAGCCTTCTTGTTTCATGGCTTCGTAAAACTGTTCTTCCTCTGTACCGAAGAAACTCTCCATACGCTTGGCAAGGTAGTTCAGCTCGTCCAGATTGACGAAGCGGTCTTTCAGATGGTCGAGTTCTTCGGGGAAGATAACGTCCGTAACGAACAGTTCGGGCGGGTTGTCATCAGCGGCGTGTATCTCCATGAGCGCCGACTGGAGTGTGTTTTCCGAGCATGGGAAGTGGATGTCGACCAGGTGGTCGTTGTATCGCACGGTTACTTTGATCATTGGTTATTCGTCCTTTCCGTTGTTTTAATTGCGCCGAGGCCGAATCTTCGGATCGCCATTGCGTTGCATATCAGCTCGAACAGCTTCGGAGGGATGAGGTCGGTGTCGGCGAGGTCTGCCACGGTCAAGTGCTTCGTGCCGAGGCAGAGGTCTTTGGCACAGCAGAAAAGGGCGTATCCGTTTTCGTGGATATTCTTGAGGCGGATATCCGCAAAATTAATACTGATCTTTCCTACGTGGCGTTTGGATATGTTCCACAGACGAAGGTCTGCGGTCAGAAGGTACAGAGCTGCCATCATTGCGTAGTCCTTCTTATCTCTTTTTCTGATGGCTTCCTCGAATTCGCTTTGGTGCTTTTCGTTCTTATATCGCATAGGGTTCATCTCGCTTTCTTTCAGATATTTGTTGAGACGGTGTCGGAATCGTCTGTGGTTGATTGCTTTGGTGGTTTCGGTCAAGATCTCTCGGTGGGTTGCCGTTCCGTCCTGTATTCGCAGAATGACAAGCGGTTCTGTGGGACGGCTGCCGACGATGACGACACCATGTCCTCTTGGTTTGAAGTTAGGAATGCCGACCATCATTCGCTCGTAATATCGGTCGGAGGGGTTGTCGCTGAAATACATCCGTGTGGGACTCCTTTCTCTGTAAACAGAAAAAGCCCACGGTTTTGTTTGGGGTTCAAAACCGTGGGCTATATATTTTCTTACATATTTAATATTGGGTTTTCGCCGTCATCGAAGGCGGGCGGATTATCCTTTAGGTGCGGATACGCCGTTTGGAGCTTCTCCATCAGCTCCATGAGACCTCGATCCTGTTCGTAAGTCAGCGACTCGCAGTTATCTCTTGCGAAGGCTGCACACTTGAACAGTTCCTCGGCTTCTTCTTTGGTGAACAGCTTATTGTCATCGACGAGTCCGGCACGGACGGCGAAGTTCTCCTTGGATGAGAGGTAGTCGGGTGAGTAGTTGCCGTGAGCAACGTATCTGCCGCCGTCTGACTGTCGCCAGCTACAGAACATAAACCCGTGCTTTTGGCTATACATTCCGGCGAACACTACGTCGCCGTACTCGGATAACTTACGGTAGTTCTGCACGTCCTTCGGTTTCATCTGTGGGGATGACTCATAGAGGCCGACATACTCTCGGACGGTTTCAGCATCGTCCGTAAGGTGGGAGAATACCTCACGGGATTCGGGTTCGGTGAGATCCTTGCTGTTGTAGAACATAAATCCTTCGGGGTTGATTGCGGTCAGATGGACTCCTTTGTGCGAGATGAGCAGGAGCTGGTCTGCTTCGTCATAACTTGTGATGCATCCGTAGTGCTGTGCCTTTCGCTGCATTTCTTCTTGATATATGGTCATTTTCGTTACCTCCGTTATTCTTGTGATAATAAAAAATCGGAGGACAGATCCTGTACCTCCGTAATGTTTGTCAGATAGGAAGGATCGACGATTACCTCGGATTCGTTCCTTCCGCTGAAATATGCGTATATATGCTTTTTGTCGATCTGTGCTTCGTAGACCGTTCCGTTTTCTCCGAAGCGGTGGGCAAACCATTCTGCCGTTTCTCTGTTCAGTGTCCACGATAGTGCCTTCACGCTTTTGGCGTTGTGAGGGGTTACCCCTCGGTAGACGGTCACCGTATCGTCCAAGGTCTTGAACTGGATATATTCGTCTTGCTCCATGAGGCAGGTCGGATCGGCTTGCTTGAACATCCGCAGGAGCTGATTGACGGTAACGTTCACGTCCTGGTGGGGTGCTTCTGATCTCGTCCATGCACTGGCGAGGATTTGGGACATATCTTCTTTCGACAGATCCTGGGCTGTGTATTTCAGAAATGTCAGCCCATAGGGTTTTGTGACCATCATATAAATCTCATAGGCGCTTTTGGCTCCGTTGATGAGCTTGCCCATATACTCTCGCCATCGTCTTTGATCGGCATCGCTCTCGGTGATGTTGAGCAGTCCGATCTCGCCGTCTGCGTTCGGAGATGCAACAAAGCCGGAGTCGGTGAATGGGTGGCTGACGATCACGGGCGAGAACTCTGTTTCGTGTATGTCCGTGAGGAGCAGAGAACGGGCTGTTTGTTTGACCTTTGCCAAGTCGGTTTGTTTTCGCATCATTTTCCTCCTTTCTGCGGAAATAAAAAAAGCGCATGGACTTGATTGATCCATGCGCTCGGTGGTTTGTATTTAGTTTTACGAGGGTTCAGTTCTCTTGAAAAGGGCAAAATGACCTGTTTTCATCTGTCATTCTACCTTTGTGTTTTTTGACCGTAAAAACGGCGAAACCCCCGATAAAATCGGGGGTTTCTGTGGGTGCATCTATTTTATGCAACCCTTTTGGCGGAGAGAGGGGGATTCGAACCCCCGAACGGGTATTAGCCGTTACACGATTTCCAATCGTGCGCCTTAGGCCAGCTCAGCCATCTCTCCAAGCGCATATTAGTATATATGTTTCTTCCTTTTTTGTCAAGTTGTTTTTTATTAAAACATATACTTTCTCAACGCTATAAAAAATAAATTATCTGGCTATCTGCACAAAGGTCTGTTCAATGAATCCGTTAGGTGTGTTCACAACGGCAAAAATCACGTCCTCATCAAAGATCGCTCTTTGGAGGCTTGCTCCTGCATAGAAATCCTGCTCCATAATAAATTCAGGGGAGGATTTTATTCTATTCCAGATATTTTCCTTGCTCTCACCCATTTTTTCATAGTACTCATCCTCTGTGAGCACCTTATTTTCAACGGAATCATAATAGAAGAAGTTATAACTGCTCCACCATTCCGAAAACATTACGCCATTCCGTTCTTCCAAGATAATGCCGAAAATACCGTCCTTTTCGGTGGGAATATAGCTGATATTTATAAGATATGTTTCTTCCTTATTATTTTCCAAAAGATCAATATATTCATTGCAGATGGCAAAAATACTGTCATTTAATGCTTTTACTGCATCACCGTCATCAATAATTTCAGGAATGAATACTTTGTGCGGTTGGAAATTCTGTTCCATATCCTTATATTCATCGGGAATAATAACTGCTTTAGTATATTCTCTCTTTGTTATTATTTCTGCCTTGATGGGCTCCGGTGTAGGCTCCTGCGTAGGTTCAGGAGTAGCCGTTATTTCAGGCGTAACTGTTACATCAGGTGTAGCCGTTGCATCAAGAGTAGCCGTTATTTCAGGTGTAACTGTTACATCAGGTGTAGCCGTTACTTCGAGAGTAGCCGTAACCTTAACAGATTCCTTAGTGCCTTCCTCTATTTTATTTTCATCACAAGCAGTAAAAAGCAATAACACGATAAGTAATAATGCAATTTTTTTCATAATAAAACTCCTTATTTCACTTTAAAGTTTTCAACTAAATGTTCAAAAAATCTGAAGATCAGTGCTCCGTTTATGCCATCCTCCCAGCCTAAAGTCACCACGCCTATAACATTACCAAAGCGGTCGCATAAAATTCCGCCGCTACTGCCGTGATCAACCTCAGCGTTAAAAAGATAATAGGCAACTCCCTCAACAATATATGCCTCACTTATTACCTTTCCCATACTTGTTTGCATTTCAGGAGCATCGTTAGGATAGCCTAAAGCGTAAATAACATCATCACGTTTAACGTCATTTGAAAACTCAACAGGCTCTGATTTAAAATTGCCTTTAACACGCAGAAACACAATATCAGAATTTGTTTTATCGTAATATAACGGTTTTTCCACCTGATATTTTTTGCCGTTAAAAAGTATTTTTATCTCTGTGCAATTTTCAACAACGTGAGCATTTGTTATGAAAGTACCAGCTTCATCAATAAAAAATCCCGTTCCCTGGTGTTCTATGTAATGATCCTTAGGCGAATAATCATAAGCATACACCTTAAATACTGAGTTTGAAAGCTTTGCGCTTATTTGCGCCTTGCTGTAAATCGGCTCTGTACCTAATTCCTCATCACAGCTAACACAAATAATTTTATTTAAGCCTAACTCATTTTCCGTTGGTGTTTTTACCTTTTCCAGCCAAATGTTTTCGTGACTGCAAGGTAATTTTTCAATCGCTCTCGTTTGCAGTTTTTCTTTGCATATAAGGCATTTTTCATATTCTTTACCCTCAGCCGCCTTACTGGGATAAATACTTACTATCCATTCCGTTTCACTATGCGCGCAAGGCGTAGGAGGCGGTGTGGTTACTATCTGCGGAACAGCTTCGTTATCGCACCCGAAAATTGATAAACAAAGACAAATCAGAAGAATAAACGAAATGATTTTCTTCATAAAATTCAACCTTTCCTCACAGAAAAAATTTTTTTCGTCTTTAAGCACGTCATCCAACGCCTCCAACCTATAGTTACGGAGATTTCTTGTGCATTAAACCACGAACCAAAGAGTGCGAGAAAATTCGCAGTACAAGGCGCGACGTTCTGAACGCGAAGGGAGTTTACACGGTTCGTAAATGACCGAGCGTTCAAGGTTGTCGCAACACAGTAATAAAGAGATTTCTTGTGCATTAAACCTCAAACCCAAGAGTGCAAAAAAGCTTGAAAATCAGGTGAAGAAGTGATCGAAACCGAAGGAGCTTACATCGCGGTAAGTGACTGAGGTTTCGTATCGCTTACGAGCCGCAGTTTCAAGAATTATCGTGCTCCAAATTACCTCAAACCCAAGAGTGCGAGAAAATTCGCAGCACAAGGCGCGACGTTCTGAACGCGAAGAGAGTTTACACGGTTCGTAAATGACCGAGCGTTCAAGGTTGTCGCAACACAGTAATGCGGAGATTTCTCGTGCTCTGTCTAATAAAAGACGGTATCCATCGTCAACCCACAAGCCTCCGCAGTTAACCCTGCATCGGCTCGGTTCATTCCGTCAATAATATCTTTAACGTCAAGAGGTGTTTTTTTAAGCTTACCGACTTCAATCAGAGTTCCGGCAATGATGCGAACCATATTATATAAGAAGCCGTTGCCCTCAACAATGATCTCAATAAGCTCATCAGTCTTAATTATATCAAGGCGCGAAACGGTGCGAACGGTAGTTTTCACACTGCTGCCCTGAGCACAGAAAGCCTTAAAATCGTGAGTTCCCTTAATAAATTCAGCGGCTTCAATCATTTTATCAAGATTGAGCTTTTCGGGAACGTGCATAGTAAATCTTCCCCAAAGTGCAGAGGAATGAGGCGAATTAAAGATGCGGTAAACGTATCTTTTTCCAACAGCTGAAAAACGGCAATGAAAGCCTTCTTCTGCCTGCCAAGTCTTTTTGATTCGTATGTCCTTAGGTAATCTTGAATTTAAAATAAAGGCAAATTTTTCAGCAGGAATATTGGTATCAATATCAAAATGACCGCACTGTCCCTTGGCGTGAACACCCGAATCAGTTCTGCCTGCACCGAAAACGGCAATACGTCCCTTTCCCATAGGCAACAAAGCTTCTTCTATCTTTTCCTGAACGGTGACGTCATTTTTTTGTATCTGCCAGCCTGCATAAGCAGTGCCGTCATATTCAACAATAAAAGCAACTCGCATAGCCTACCCCGCTAAAAAAGGAAGAAGATCTTCAAGCCAAATGGCATCAAGGAGAATCACAAGGAAGAACGCAAGCATAATCATAAACGCCCAGAAATCGCGTTTTTTCATTTTTAAAACCTTTAAGCGCGTTCTGCCCTCGCCACCGTGATAGCAACGTGCCTCCATTGCGGAAGCAAGCTCGATGGCTCTATGGAAAGCACTTGCAAGCAATGGGATCAACAGAGCAACGATGGCTTTTGCACGCTTAAACAGATTGCCCTCATCAAAAACTGCACCGCGAGCTGACTGTGCCTTCATAATCTTATCGGTTTCCTCAGTTAATATGGGGATAAAACGCAGAGCGATGGACATCATCATTGCAATTTCGTGGGCAGGAAAGCTGATCTTCTTTAAAGGTGACATAAGCCTTTCAAGACCGTCAGTAAGCTCGATGGGTGATGTGGTAAAGGTCATAAGAGAAGCGCCTATGATTAAAAGCATCAAGCGGATAGCCATAAACAGCGCACGGTTGATTCCGCCGTAGGTTAGGGATATTATTCCCCACTGAAAAATCACTTCGCCCTCTTTAAAAAAGAACATATTCAATAAAAAGGTGAAGGCAATGATAAAGCTCACCGCTTTAAGGCTTTTAAGAACTTTTCTGAAAGGTATTTTTCCTAAGAGAGTGATAAGCAAAATCATAGATGCACATATGCCCAAACCAACATAAGTGCCTGTTATAAAGGTAAATACGATCAAAAGAATGGTGGAAAGTATCTTTGTTCTGGGATCGAGAAAATGAATAATGCTTTCAACGGGATAATACTGACCGATGGTGATCTCTCTCATTTTTTCACCTCCGAAAGATAGGAAATAAACTGATCTATCTTTGCAGTTTGAGGTATATTCTTGCCACGCTTGTTAAGTGCGGAAATAAGGCGGGAAACCGTGGGAAGCTCAAGACCTAAGGAAGTGATTGTTTCTTCCTCCGAAAAGACCTCGTTGGGAGTTCCGTCAAGAGCCTTTTTGCCCTTGTGCATAACTATCACGCGATCGGAAATTTCAGCAATATCGTCCATATTATGAGAAATCATAATGATGGTGGCATTATACTTTTTGTGATATTCCTTAATAAGCTCCAATATCTCCTTTTTCCCTAAAGGATCAAGACCTGCAATAGGCTCATCAAGAACCAGCACCTTGGGGCGCATTGAAAGCACGCCTGCAATGGCGGCACGGCGCTTTTGTCCGCCTGAAAGCTCAAAGGGCGACATTTCCCTTACCTCTTCAGGCAATTTAACAAGCGCCATACTTTCCTTTACGCGCTCATCGATCTCTTCCTCGGAAAGTCCCATATTTTTGGGTCCAAAGCCAATATCCTTTGCAACGGTTTCTGCAAAAAGCTGATATTCGGGGTATTGAAAAACCATTCCCACCTTCTGCCTCAATGGCTTATATTCAGGCTTTTTTGCAAGAAGATCAACGCCTTCAACCATCATTTCAACGGCACTTGTAGGCTTTAAAAGACCGTTCAGGTGCTGTACAAGAGTTGATTTTCCTGAGCCTGTATGACCGATAATTGAAAGAAATTCACCGTCTTTAACAGAAAGATCAACACCGTTCAGCGCCGCAACCGCGAAAGGCGATGTTTCATCATATATATAATTGAGATTTTTTATACTGATTGACATAATTCTTCTAAAATCTCCTCAAAAGTAAGCACGCTTCTTGAAACCGAAACGCCTTTATCGTTTAATTGCTGTGCTATTTTCGTAACAGGCGGAACCTCCAAGGTGAGAGCATTTATTTCATCCTCACGCTTAAAAATCTCCTTGGGTGTGCCTTCCATTTTTATAACACCGTCACCCATAACAACGATGCGGTCGGCATTAACCGTTTCCTCCATAAAATGAGTGATAAACACTACCGTTATTCCCTTTTCCTTGTTAAGGCGGTGTACCGTTTCAAGCACCTCGCGCCTGCCCTTGGGATCGAGCATTGAGGTGGATTCATCCATAATTATGATGTCAGGCTCCATTGCAATGATTCCCGCAATGGCTATTCTCTGCTTCTGTCCCCCCGAAAGTCTGTGAGGTGCGCTTTCCCTGAAATCATACATATTAACTTCCTTTAAGGCGTTATCAACACGGCATCTCAGTTCACTTTGAGGAACACCTAAGTTTTCAGGACCAAAAGCTACATCCTCCTCCACAACGGTGGCAACCATCTGATTATCGGGATTTTGGAAGACCATACCTGCCTTTGAACGTATTTTTATGAGATCGTCCTCATTTTTAGTATCCATTCCCGCAACGGTAACCGTACCTTCAACGGGAAGAATAAGACCGTTTATGAGCTTTGCAAGTGTTGATTTTCCGCAACCGTTATGACCTAAAATGCACACAAACTCGCCCTTTTTCACGTTTAAGGAAACCTTGTGAAGAACATCAGAGGTTTCATCATCGTACTTGAAGGATACGTTTTTTATTTCAATAATATTATCCATTTTTCTCCTGTCCCTGATCTGAGGGAATATAATATTTTTTATCCTTTAATTCATTGGGCATATACTGTTGCTCAACAAAATGGTTGGGGTAATCGTGGGGATAAAGATAACCGATGCCCTTTCCCAACTGCTCGTGCCCTGAATAGTGGGAATCGCAAAGATGCTCAGGCACGGTAACGTTTATTCGTGCATCCGCCACCGCTGAATCAAGTGCCATTACCACCGAATTGCTCTTAGGCGCACGGCAGATATATATTATCGCCTGAGTAAGCGCCAATCGGCACTCAGGATAGCCTAATTTTTCAACGGCATTTAATGCGCAGGTTGCTTGCACAAGTGCCATAGGATCGGCAATTCCAACATCCTCAGAGGAATGTGCGATCATTCTTCGTGCAATAATGCGCGGATCTGCACCGCCCTCAATCAACTTCATTGCCCAAAACACGCCCGCATCGGGATCAGAGCCTCGAAGTGACTTACAAAATGCCGAAAGCATATCGTAAAAAAGGCTTTCATCCATATGGATCACCGGCTTCTGGATAGATTCCTCAGCAACGGAAATATCAATATTTATTTTGCCCATATTATCGGGTTTTGTTGTTAAAACGGCAAGCTCCAGAGCATTCAGCGCATTTCGCACATCACCTGAAGAATTTATAACAATATGCTCCATTGCATCTTCGGATAAAGATATTTCCATATTTCCATAGCCTCTCTCCTTATCGGAAAGTGCCATTAAAATTGCCTTTTTAATATCATCCTTGCTAAGATGCTTAAATTCAAAAATTCTGCAACGGGAAACCAGAGCTCGTGTAAGGGAAATATAAGGATTCTCCGTAGTTGAGCCGATTAAACGGATGGTGCCGTTTTCAAGAGCAGGCAAAAGCGCATCCGACTGTGCCTTTGACCAGCGGTGACATTCATCCAATAAAAGGAATGTAGCCTTTCCGTAGAGCTTTTGTCTTTCCTCTGCCGCCTTTATAATTTCGCGAACCTCAGGCACACCTGCCGTAACTGCATTTAACTTTTCAAAATGAGCCGAGCAGGTTTTTGCAACGATGGAGGCAAGGCTTGTCTTTCCTACACCGGGAGGGCCATAGAAAATACAGCTTGAAAGCCTGTCCGCCTCAATGGCGCGCCTTAAAAGCTTGCCCTTTCCCACAATATGCTCCTGCCCGAAAAACTGATCAAAGTTTGTGGGACGCATTTTTTCCGCAAGAGGAGCATTGGAATTATTCTCTTTTGCCAATGAAAAAAGATCGTACATTTATTTTCTCCATACAAATGCCGTCCATTCGCCTAAGGAAAGACGGTGTAATTTAGTAAAGCCAACGGCTGTGATTTTTTCCTCAACCTCATCAGCACGCTCGTTGATGATGCCTGAGGTTATATAAATTCCATTATCATTTAAGTGTTCCTTTGCAGAGGGTGCAAGCAACATAACTGCATCGGCAATGATGTTTGCAACGATTATATCAACCTTGCCAAAGAAGTTTTCCAAAAGATTTCCGCAAAGAACCTCAATATCAAAGCCTGCATCCTGAACATTTTTTTGAGCAACCTTTACCGCTTCAGCATCAATATCAATAGCTTTAACGCTCTTTGCACCAAGTAAATATGCGCACATTGCTAAAATTCCCGTGCCACAGCCAACGTCCATTACTGTTTTGCCATTTTCAACGTATTGCTCCAAAAAGCCAATGCACATTTTCGTTGTTTCGTGGCTGCCGGTGCCAAATGCCGCACCGGGATCAAGCTCAAGAACTATATCGCCCTCATTGGCTTCATATTCTTCCCAAGTAGGCTTAATAACTATTTTATCGGCAGGCTTAAAGGGCTTATAGAATTTTTTCCACGTTTCGCCCCAGTTTTCATCCTTGATATTTTCAACTGTGATCTCAAGGCTTCCCCAATTAAAATCAGGAGCATTTTCCTTTAAAATTTTTACGTTTTCCTTAACGAAATCTCCTGCCCAGGTTTCCGTTTCTTCAACAAAACCGCGAACGCAAACCTCGTCCTCGTAAGCATCCATTAACTCCTCGTCAATGTAATCCCACTCTTCTTTGGGACGGTTATAGTTCTTTATATCCTGCTTATCCTCAATTATAACACCGCCTGCGGAAACATTTGCCAATACTTCCGATATTGCATCCGAACCTTCGGTTGTTGTCTTAACTGTAATTCTTATCCAATCCATGTTTAGTACTCCTATCTGTATTATCAGCAGCGAAATGAAATAAACTTCGGATTTCTGTGTCGTGCCGAATATAAACGCTCGGTCATTTACCCTTTTGTAAACTCCCTCGCCTTTAATCCGTCACTCCTTGAACTCCTCGTTTCTTTCAATTCGCATATAGTATTTATATAAAGTCCGTGCCGAAAGCACAACATCATTTTGAGCGAAATGAAAACATCAAGAAATCTTAAATTTTCTTTTTTAGAGTGCAAGAAAATTCACAAATCAGGTAAATAAGCGATTAAAGGCGAGGGAGTTTACAATATAGTAAATGACCGAGACTTTATATCGTTTATGAACCGCAGTTGTGAAGATTTCTTGTGCTCTACACCGCAAATCCTCCATCTATTTTTATTACCTCCCCCGTAATATAATCGCCCTTTTCCGCTAAAAACAAGCAGAGCTCAGCAACCTCCTGAGGTGTACCGAAGCGCTTTAAGGGAATTTCATTTATAAGCTCTTCTCTATCCCTTTCCGATAAATGCTCGTTCATTTTTGATTCAATAACGCCGGGACAGATGCAGTTCACGTTTATATTTGAATATTCCTTGGCAACTGCTTTTGTAAAGCCGATAACCCCTGCCTTTGCCGCAGAATAAACTGCCTCGCAGGAAGCACCTGAAATACCCCAGATGCTTGAAATATTTATAATCTTGCCGCCAGAATACATCATATCCTCTAATGCACATTTGGTGGTGTTGAAAACTCCCGTAAGATTTGCGGAAATAACCTCCTGCCACTCTGAAAAAGAAGTATCTATAACCATTTTTATAAGCTGAATACCTGCGTTGTTAATTAAAACGTCAATTTTTCCGAAATTCTGGCGTGCAAGGGCAAACATATTTTTAACTGATTCAGGGTCGCCAACGTCACACTGAACCTTAATGCCTTTAACTTCCTTTAAAAGCTCATCGGCCTTTTCTTCATTTTTATTATATTGAATAACGACGTTATAATCCTTGAAGGCTCTTACTATAGCCTGCCCGATATCGCCCGTTGCGCCGGTAATTAAAACGGTTTTCATTTTATCAACTCCCTTATAACGTAGGATGCCATTAAAAGACCTGCAACAGACGGCACAAAAGATATGCTTGCAGGAACGCCCTCGGTTTTAATGCTTTCTTCCTTTGAATACACACACGGCAAGGAAAATATTCCCTCTTTTTTCAAAAGAGTTCTAACTTTTCGCGCAAGTGGACAGTATGAGGTGTCCTTTATATCGGCAATCTGAAGCATTTCGGGGCATATCTTATTACCCGTTCCCAATGCGGAAATTATCTTCACTTGTGCTTCATTTGCACATTTTATCAGATGAATTTTTGAATTTACCGAATCAATACAGTCAACAACAAAATCGTACTTTTTGAAATCAATTTCACTGCTTTCATCAAAAAAAATGGGTAATGCCGTAACCTCACAAAGAGGATTTATATCAAGGATGCGTTCCTTCACAACGTCAGTTTTCAATTTCCCAACAGTGGAATTCAATGCAATGAGCTGTCTGTTTATATTGCTTGAAGATACTGTATCGTTATCAACAACGGTAATTTTGCCTATTCCCGCACGAACAAGTGCTTCGATAGCGTAGCTTCCCACACCGCCTGCGCCAAACACGATAACGTTGGAATTTTTCAGTTTTTCCATACTTTTTTCGCCAATAAGCTTCTCAGTTCTTGTAAACACAACAATACCCCAAAATAATTTTTATATATTATATCATAGTTTTTATATAATTTAAAGCACTTTTTCACTTAAAATTCATATAAAAAATTCCGCATATATGATATAATGTACTTGAGGTGGAAAAAAATGTTATTATTAAAAAATATAAAAAAGACATATAAAAGCGGTGAAAACGTTGTTAAAGCTCTCGATGACGTTTCGCTTGCCTTTAGAAAAAATGAGTTCGTAGCCGTTTTAGGTCCTTCGGGAAGCGGCAAGACCACCCTTTTAAATATTGTGGGCGGTCTTGATCAGTATACCTCAGGCGATCTTGTAATCAACGGCAAATCAACCAAGAAATTCAAGGACAGCGATTGGGATACTTACCGAAATCATTCCATCGGCTTCGTTTTCCAGAGCTATAACCTTATCCCCCATCAAAGCGTGCTTTCTAACGTTGAGCTTGCCCTTACCTTAACAGGTGTTTCCAAAAAGGTGCGCAGAGAAAAAGCCCGTCAGGCACTTATAAAGGTTGGTCTTGAGGATCAGATACACAAGAAGCCCAACCAGATGTCAGGCGGTCAGATGCAGAGAGTTGCCATTGCCCGTGCATTGGTAAACGATCCTGATATTCTTCTTGCCGATGAACCTACAGGTGCACTTGATTCCGCAACAAGCGTGCAGATTATGGAGCTTTTAAAGGAGGTCTCAAAAGATCGTCTTGTTATAATGGTAACCCACAATCCTGAGCTTGCCGATGAATACGCCAACAGAATCGTTAAATTAAAGGACGGTCAGGTAGTTTCCGATACCAATCCCTTTGACGGTGTTGAGGAGGAGGACAAAAAAGAAAAAGTAAAGAAGCCATCAATGAGCCTCTTTACTGCACTTTCCCTTTCCTTAAACAACCTGATGACAAAGAAAGCAAGAACCTTTCTGACCAGTTTTGCAGGTTCCATCGGTATTATCGGCATTGCCCTTATTCTCGCCCTTTCAAGTGGCGTAAATGCCTATATCAATCAAGTTCAGGAGGATACCTTGTCCTCTTACCCCATTCAGATTCAGGCAGAGCAGATGGATATGGCAAGCCTCATAACCAATCTGATGGGCTCGGAGGAAAAGAGCCACGATCACGATCGTGAAAACGTTCACGTTTCTTCGGTAATGTACGATCTTGCAAACACGATGAATAACGCAAACGTTATCACCAATGATCTTCAGAAATTAAAGGCTCATTTTGAAAGTGGAAAAACCAACATTCGTGAGCACGTAAGAACAATACAGTATCTCTATTCCGTGCCGATGAACGTTTATGCGAAAACACCTGACGGAACTTATCAGAAATCCGATATTATGGAGGTTTTCTCCGCCCTTGCGGGGGACACGATGAGTCAGATGTCCACCACCAGCGTTATGGGTCAGATGTCAACAAGCTTTTCAACCTATAACACCTGGGCAGAGCTTTTGCCCGGTAAGGACGGTGAGCTTATTTCCGAAATCATTTTCGAGCAGTATGACCTTGTTCACGGCTCCTGGCCCACAGATAAAACGGGACTTGTGCTGGCGCTTGATAAAAATAATGAAATAACCGATATCACTCTCCACGCATTGGGTCTTGTTTCCACCGAAAAGCTTATGGCAGATACCATTGCCGCTCAGCGTGGTGAAGAGGTTAATCAGGAAATTAAGAGCTATACCTATGATGAGATCACAAAAATCCCCTTTAAGATAATTGCATCATCAGATTATTACGTTGATAACGACGGTGACGGTGTTTTTGAAGATATTTCCGACCAGACCGAGGCTATGGACGTTGCAGTTTCAAAGGGTCTTGATCTTAAGATCTCCTGCATAGTCCGTCCTAAAGAGGATTCTAATGTTTCAGGCGGCGGTGCTGCACTTTTCTACACCAAAGACCTTACTGAATATCTTATCAATTACACCAACGATTCAGCCGTTAAGAAGGCTCAGGATGCTAACCCCGATATTGACGTTTTCACAGGTCTTCCCTTTGTTGCACCTGAAGAGCAAAATGCAACAGTTCAATCAAAGGCCGAGGAAATGAGAACATATTTCGCATCTCTTTCCGCCGACAAAAAGGCTGAAATCTATAAAAAGCTTCTTTCCGCGCCCGATTCAAAGCAGCTTGAGGAAACTGTCACTAAGTATATGGCACAATATCCCGATAGAGCTTCTCTTGAAAAAATGATCTTTGATCAGTATTCCGCATCGGGTATCGATGAAGCCTCCATTGCCACCTTTATTGCAGAGTATTCTGACGATGAATTAAGGCTTATGGTTGAGGATTCCATCCGCCAGATGCTTATCCTTGAGCAGGAAAAAGCCGCTGAAAAGACGGTCGAAAGCATCATTAGCGTTCCTACTGACGAGGAGCTTCAGCCCTTTATGGCTGAGATCTTGGCTCAGCTTCCCGACCGTCAAGCAAAAACTGCTTATATTGTTTTAGAATATACAAAAACAATTCCAATGAGCCAAGAAAGCATAATGCAGTTTTTAATGACAAAGACCGATGCCGAAATTGATGATATGGTAAACACACTTGCAAGGGAAAAGGCAACCGCTCTCTATGCCCCTTACGCAGGCAAGGATATGAAGGCATCCGTTACAAAACTTGCAAATTCCTTTGATCTTTATTATCCAACCCTTTCCGATGAAAGACTTGCTGAAGCATACGAGGCTTGTATGCCTCCCAAAGCTTCCTCTTCCACATTAAAGGATAATCTGAAGCTCTTGGGCGCGGCAGACCTTTCCTCCCCCTCATCAATAAACATTTACGTTTCAACCTTCAGCGATAAGGATGCTATTCAGGCAATTATAAATGATTACAATAACGGTGTTCCTGAAGAAGATCAGATCACATATACCGATCTTTTTGCAATTATTATGTCATCGGTAACAACGATACTCAATGCGATCACCTACGTTTTAATTGCTTTCGTATCAATTTCACTGGTTGTTTCATCTATTATGATAGGTATCATCACCTATATTTCAGTGCTTGAGAGAATAAAGGAAATAGGTATTCTCCGTGCCATCGGTGCTTCCAAAAAGGACGTTTCCCGCGTATTCAATGCCGAAACGTTGATCATTGGCTTCACCTCAGGTGCAATGGGACTTTTGTTCACCTACCTTATCTGTATTCCCATCAACGCCATTATCCGTGCATTAACGGACATTCCCACCTTAACGGCTTACGTTCCGTGGCAGGGCGCAGTAATATTGCTTATTATAAGTATGTTGCTTACCCTTATTGCAGGCCTCTTCCCCGCACGACTCGCCGCCAAGAAAGACCCCGTTGAAGCATTAAGATCTGAATAATTCAATAATTAAAAAAGTGCATTTTTTGCACTTTTTTATTTTTAGAAAGGTGCATTTTCTGCACTTTTCGTTTTTTTGCTAAGTAATAAATCATAATTGACTTTGAAGTAAATATATTATATAATATAACCATCATATTATAGGAGAACAATAAATGTTTAAACTTTTTGTAGCTGCAGGCTTTTTTGCTCACTTCTGGCACAAGCTCATCATCATTTTTCTCTCTTGCGTGCCCGTAATTGAATCACGCTATGCCATCACCATCGGTATGCTTGCATATGAGGGTGAAATGAGCACTGTTGAGCTTTTTATTCTTTCACAGTTAGGTGCTTTTTCCGTAACAATTATTCTTCTGCTTTTCTTAAGAAAGGTATTCAACTGGCTCAAAACCACAAAAACCTTTAAGAAAATGGTTGAAAAGCTTGAAAGCCACGGCAAGAAAAAGGGCGAGAAGCTTGAGGGCAAGCTTAACGATTCAGCTTCTCATATGAAAAAGGTTTGGGCTTCGGTTATCGGTGTATTTTTATTCGTTGCCATTCCTCTCCCCGGCACAGGCGTGTGGACAGGTGCTCTCGTTGCAACACTTTTAAACATTCGTTTTAAATATTCTTTCCCCGCAATCTGTTTAGGCTCTATTGTAGCCACTCTTATTATGCTCGGCTTCACAGATTATTTCCTCGTAAATCCTCCTTCCTGGCTGATGGGCCTTATCCCCGGTTAATATGATTACGCTTAAAGGAAGCGTTGAAGGCATTATCTACCGTAATGATGAAAACGGCTATACGGTATTTGTCCTTTCAACGGAAGATAATTATGAAACTGTAACGGGCACCTTCCCACTGATTCGGGAAGGTGATTTTATAAGTGTTTACGGGTTATACGTTGAAAATAAAAATTACGGCACTCAATTCAAAGCAGATTCCTATGAAATGCTTGCTCCCGAAACCATTGATGAGGTGGAAATGTACCTTTCATCAGGTCTTATTAAGGGCGTGGGTGCAAAAACCGCCCGTGATATCGTTGATTATTTTGGTGCAAAGGCTCTGGAAATTATTGAGAAAGAGCCTGAAAAGCTGTTGCTTGTTTCGGGCATCGGCGAAACAAAGGCAAAAACCATCCACGAATCTTATATGGACGTTATCTCCGCAAAAAAGACCGTTGTTTTTTTGCAGAAATATGATATTTCCCCAAAGCTTGCGCTGAAAATATATTCATATTACGGTGAAAACACCGTTAACCTTTTAAAGCAAAATCCTTATCGAATGATCTCCGATATTGAGGGCATCGGCTTTATTTCGGCTGACGGTATTGCATCCAATATGGGGCTTGATAAAAACAGCGATTTCCGCGTTTCCGCAGGCATTAAATATGTACTTCAGGAATCCCTTAACGATGGCCATACCTATCTTCCCCGTCCCGTGCTTATTGAACGCGCCTCAATGCTCCTTAACGTGGGGGCTTCTTTGGTGGAAAAAAATATTAACGAGCTTCTGCTTTCGGGCACCCTTCGTAAATTAAAGGATGAAAATACAGAAAACATCTATCTTACTTCAGCCTTTGATGCCGAAGAGCTTACTGCACTGACTCTTTTATATATGAATGAAAAGTTCCGTCCCGAATCTGATAAACACCTTGAAAAGGAAATTCAGGCATATGAGAAAAACAAAAAAATAACTCTTGCCGAAAACCAGCGTCTTGCAGTAATCAGTGCCCTTAACAGCGGTGTTTCCATTATTACCGGCGGTCCCGGCACAGGTAAAACAACTATTCTTGATTGTGCCCTGCACCTTTTCAGAAAACGCGGCATAAACACTATGCTCTGCGCACCTACAGGCAGAGCCGCCAAGCGTATGAGTGAAACAACGGGCGAGGATGCAAAGACCATCCACCGCCTTTTGGAATACGGAAAAGCTGATGACGGCTCCTTTTATTTTAAGAGAAATATGGACAATCCTCTCCGTGAGGGCGTAGTTATCATTGACGAAACAAGTATGCTTGACATTTTTCTTTTAAGCACACTTTTAAAGGCACTTTCCGTAAACACACAAATAATTTTCGTTGGCGATGCCGATCAGCTTCCCTCAGTAGGCGCAGGTAACGTTTTAAAGGATATTATTGATTCAGGTTGTTTTCCCTGCACAAAGCTTACGGAAATCTTCCGTCAGGGTAAGGAAAGCACCATCATAACCAATGCCCATAAGATAAATAATTCGGAAATGCCCGCCGTTAACACCAAGGGCGGAGATTTCTTCCTTGACAGAAGATATTCCGAGCAGGATATCACCTCAACTGTTATTGATCTTGTGAAAAGACGGTTGCCCACCGCTTACGGATATTCGCCCTTTACCGATATTCAGGTTTTAACCCCCATCAAAAAAGGAACTGTGGGCGTGTTCAATCTTAATAAATTACTTCAGGCATCACTTAACCCGCCTGAAAAAGGAAAAAAAGAGCATCTTTCAGGTGAAAATATTTTCCGTAAGGGCGATAAAATTATGCAGATTCGCAATAATTATGACCGTGAATGGTATACCTTTGATCGGTACGGCAATCACCTCGACGGCACGGGAATTTTTAACGGTGATATAGGCGTCATAACCGAAATTGATGTTGCTGAGCTAACCATCAAGTTTGATGATAATAAGTATTCTGTATATTCATTTCAGGATCTTGATGAGCTTACCCTTGCTTATGCCATCAGTGTTCACAAATCCCAAGGCTGTGAGTTTCCCGCCATCGTTATGCCCTTGCCCCTTTCCAATATTAGAATTATGACGAAAAATCTTCTCTACACCGCCGTAACAAGAGCATCAAAGCTGGTAGTTTTGTGTGGAACTGATAACTCAATCAACACAACAATTAACAATCTTGACACACAAAAACGGTATTCAGGGCTGAAAAAGCGGCTTATTCACCACAAAAATGCTTAATAAATGGGTATTTTGTTAAAAAATTGTAAAAATTATTTATTTTTTTCAAAAAAAGTGTTGCATTTAGTTTGTGAATATTGTATAATATTTGTGTTAACGAATAAAGTGTTTGTGGCTGGGGATTACCCAAATTTTGTCTTACTTCCGATTCAACCTCTCCAAATCCTACTTTACAGTTAAACAAATAAAGGAGGAAAATTTCATGTACGAAGACAAGACTTTAGTCTGCAAAGATTGCGGCAAAGAATTCGTTTTCACCGCAGGTGAGCAGGAATTCTATGCTGAAAAAGGTCTCAAGAACGAGCCCGGTCGTTGCCGTGAATGCCGTCAGGCAAAGCGCAACGCTGCACGCGGCCCCAGAGAGATGTTTGAAGCTGTTTGTGCAGATTGCGGTAAAACCACTCAGGTTCCCTTCCAGCCTAAGGAAGACAGACCCGTATATTGTGATGAATGCTTCAAAGCACATCGTTCATAATTATTTATGAAACCTAAAAAGAGGTAGTTTTTTAACTACCTCTTTTTTATTTTATCATATAAATCAATGGAGCCTATATAAATCAAAGCGGTGCAAGAAGCAAGCAGTTTAAGGCGTGATGTTCTGAAAACGAAGGAGCTTACAATGACGGTAAGTGACCGAGGCTTTATGGGCCCCCGAAAAGCAAAATTGCTTTTTTGGGGAAAAGGAGGCACAGCGAAGCCAAACAGGTTTTGCGCACTTGTGCGTGAAACCGCAAAGCGAAGCTTGTGCTGACGTGAACCGCAGTTTCAAGAGTTTTTTGTGCTCTGTTATTTTCCGGTGGAGCCAAACCCACCTTCACCCCTTACAGTTTCATCAAGTTCATCAGCTTCAATAAAATCAGCGTGAATATAGGGAGCGATAATAAGCTGAGCGATGCGCTCGCCCTTTTCTACTTTCTGAATAACTGAAGAATGGTTATGAAGTGCAACCATAACTTCACCGCGGTAATCACTATCGATAACACCGACCTTATTGGCAGGCGCAAGACCGTGCTTTACGGAAATTCCGCTGCGAGGATAGATGAAGCCTGCATAACCTTCGGGAATTTCAAGCTGAAGTCCCGTTTTTATCATAACGGTTTCCGAGGGCTGAATTTCAATATCGTTATCAAGCAAGGCATAAATATCTGCGCCTGCAGAAAACTCTGTGCCATAAGTGGGAATTACAGCATTTTCCGAAATCTTTTTAATTCTTATCTTCATAAAAATCTCCTTTTAACACCAGCAAAACCAGGGATAACATCTGCCTCCTGTGCAAAAGCACAACAGACACGGAAGAAAGCGGAAGCACATTTGAGTGTTGACAGTTGCGTAACCGGTTTGCCTTTGACCGTAAGCACTTCCGTAAGACGACATATGTTCAAAAAACTGGCGATATTCAATATTATCGGGATCCATTGAAATTGCCCTGTTAATATAGTTCATAGCAGTTGTTTTATTGCCAAGCCCCAAATGAGTGACAGATGCAAGATAATACCACTCAGCATCACGGTTCTGTATGGCATCAAGAAGGCGCAAGGCATCATAAAAGCTACGGAGCTGTATGCATCTTCTGACTGCGTCATAAGCTTCGTTGCCTGAAGAATATTTATAATAATCACCTGAGCCTGAGCTGTTTTGACTTTTGCCTGAGCGCAGAAGGTTATATGCATCGTTTATCTCACGCATCTTTGCCTCGGCATTCTTATCATTGGGATGAAGGTCGGGGTGATATTTTTTTGCTAATTTTTTATAAGCCTTTGATATTTCCTCCTGAGAAGCACCCGGCTGAACACCTAAAACCTTATATGGATCGTTCACTTAAAATTCCTCCGAAAAACCTGCCAAATTCCCGAAAAGAGAATATTGTCAATTATGGTTTTATTCTTTTCTATATTCATTTTATCATATACCTGTGTACAATCTGATAACAGAATTGTTAAAATTTGTTGAAAATTTTCACTTTTAATTTCTATCATAGGATTATAACGGCATTTTTTGATGTCTTTTTTCAGATCAACGCAGGCATCCATTATATAGATCACCTTGCCTAAAGTTAAACCAAATTGAAAAAGCAAGGGATCGTTTTCGTTTATATCAAATACTGTGCCTAAAATATCGCCAAAGATCTTTGCGGGAATATCAGGGTTATGTTCTTCGTTTTTTTCAACTTCATAAAGCTCATCAAGCTTTGTTTTTATCTTCTCGCTTTTTGCTTTATGGTTGCCTTCTGCCTTTTTAAAGTGCTTCTTCAATGCCCGTTTCAGATTTTTTGCCTTAACGCTGTTATCATCCTTTTCATCATCACAAAGCTTGTGATACATAAGAATAATGCTCATATCTGAAGCATATTCTGCATACTTGTTCATATAAACATTTTTAGATTTTATAGGGTGAACAATGCATTTTTCAACAGTTTTTTCTTCATCGGAGTCAAAGTAAGATGACAAAAACATATATAAAAAAGCCATATCATAATTAAGTGCAAGCCGAGGCAACGTGCCATACTTTTTTAGGCTTTTGCACAAACCGCAATAATAACCGCCGTAGTTTTTGCGTTCTTCCTCGGTAAGCCGTGTTATATCGGCAGAAACGAATCCAAACATACCTCACAACCTCCTTATTTATGTACATTGAATTTTTGCTTACGGTTGAATCCATTGCCGTAATTTTTACCCCCGCTTCTTTTGCAAGAACGAGTGCTTCTTTGAACTTTGGATCAGTTTGATAATTAGGAATAAACTTTTTTGCATTTTCGAACTGAATAACAAAGAAAATTTCAGCATTATAGCCCATCTTTTTTGCATCAATAAGCTCATAAATATGCTTTCTGCCCCGTTCGGTGGGCGCATCGGGGAACATTGCTATGCCGTCCTTTTCCAAGGTTACGCCCTTAACCTCAACAAAGGTTTTGGTATCTTCAATAAAAATATCGAAGCGGGAATTTTTATATTTTACCTCGTGCAAAACGTTTTTATACTTCTTTTTGAAAAATTCTTCGGCGGCAATATTGGGCGCAAAAGAGTCCATATTTATTATTTTGTCCCCTTTTATTACCGCGATAAGATCAAATTGCGTTTTCCGTAACGGATTTTTTGTTTTTTCAAGGAAAACGCAGGCATTTTCCGTTAAAAGCTCCTTGCATCTGCCCGTATTTTTAACGTGGCAGACTTCTATTTTGTTATCAATAAGAACATTTGCAATAAAGCGGTTAGGTCGGGAAAGAAAAATCCCTTTATAAATATCACAATATTCCAAGATCAAAAAACTCCATTAAAGAATGAATGATATAATCGGCTTCACCGTCTTTATGCTTGGGGTTATACCAGCAAGTTTTTATCCCTGCATTTTTGCCCCCTAAAATATCGGAAGTCAGGCTATCACCGATAATAATCGCATTTTCTTTATTAAAGCCGTCAATTTTCTCAAAAACTCTTTCAAAAAAGCGTTTATCCGGCTTATCAACGCCCACTTCCTGAGAAAAAAACATTTTTTCAAAGTACTTTTCAAGTCCTGCGCTTTTAACTCGACCTTGTTGCACCGCCGTTGTGCCGTTGGAAACGATGGAAAGCCTATGTCCCTTTAATTTTTCCAAAAATTCTTCCGCCTCAGGCATAAAATAGTGGCCTTGTGAAAGAAAGCTCTTATACGTTTCATTGACTTTTTCAGCATCAGCATCCTTGCCTAAAACCTCGAAAAGCTCAGAAAATCTCATAACAAGGATCTCCTCGCGGGTATTTTCTTTTCTTTCAAGCTTTTTCCACATTTTATCGTTGATGGCGCTGTAAACAGAAATAATTTCGTCCGTAGCATCAATGCCGAAAGTTTTCAGCGTTTTCGTTAAAGCAACCGCCTCAGCCTTGTGAAAATCTAAAATGGTATCGTCAAGATCAATAAAGATGAACACTGTTTGTCTCCTTTAAATATTCATAGAGTTTATCGGGGAAATTGCAAGTCATTCCGTCAATATCGAAAGAACACATTTTTTCCATCAGCTCGATAGAAGAAACGCCCCAAATTCTCGTGCGGAAGCCGTAAGAATTTATTAAGTCAACGTCTTCTTTTTCGGTATAAAACGCCTGAGGACAAATTTGCTGACCGTTAATGGTTCTAAGTTTTTCGCAATGTTCCTTGCCTGTTTTTCCTATCAGCCAACCGATACGAATATTTTTATCAAGTTCCCTGACTTTTTCCAAATACTCAAAGAAAAAGGATGTAATGATAACTTTATTTTCAACACCGTATCTTTTAACTATATCAAGTGTTTCCTTTTCGCAGTCAGGTGCCTTTAATTCTAAAGCAAAAGTCAAGTCAAGATGAAAATAGTTTTGTGCAAACTCCTCCAACGTAAGAATTTTTTCGCCCTTATATTTTTCATCCTTCCATGCACCGAAATCCATTTCCTTTAATTCTTCTAAAGTATGTTCTTTTAAAGGGCCTGTGCCTGAACTTCTTCCGTCAAGATTATTATTGTGGAATAATACAATGTGCCCGTCCTTTGTTTTGTGAAGGTCGGTTTCGATGCCGTTAGCATTCATTTTAATGCCTAATTCAAAGGCTGCCTTGGTTGAATCGGGAGCATATTCCGACGCCCCACGGTGTGCGTAATTTATAAACATATTTTTTTACCTCTCAAAAATCAAGATTTTCCGTTATTTAGCATTTTAATTGCTTTATCAAAATCACTTTCAAGTTGTTCCATTTCTCGTTTGCGGTAGGCTTCAAACTCACTTTCAGCCTTTTCGATTGCCTCTCTATGAGAAATTTTGCCTTTATTTGCAAGCAATTCTCTGTTACTTCCAAGCAGTTGATTATCAAGTGCATTTATCCAATCCTGCATTGTCATCGGCTTTTCTTCAAGAGCTTGCAATTCTGCATAATCAAGAAACTGTGAAACTAACAGATTTAAAATCTGTAATTCTTTTTCAGTTAAATAGTTTTTTGCAATGCGCACGTCTTCTTTAGTGACATAATTCCCTTTAAAATTAGTCATACCAACCAATGGTTTATTGCTATCTGCACGCTCAAAAATAATTTCCGCTGCGGTGTGTTTATGGGCAGCATAATGCATTTTGTTTTGTACCGTTTTAAAAAACTCTTTTGTAATCTCCGCCTTAGCATCATAGTCGATAGATGTTGCATATATATCCGTAACTTGCTGATACAAATTGCGTTCACTTGATCTAATATCACGAACACGTTGTAATAATTCTCTAAAATAACGTCCGCCACCATTTTTAAGGCGTTCATCATCCAAGACAAAACCTTTGCGGATATATTCATTTAACCTTTTTGTTGCCCACTGACGAAACTGTGTTCCGCGCAAAGATTTCACACGGTATCCAACAGAGATAATTACGTCAAGATTATAAAAATTCGTTGGTTTTGTAGAAAAATCGGAAATTCCGATTTTTCTCACTGAATCCGTCTCAACTAACTCGCCATCGGCAAAAACGTTCAAAATATGCTCGTTTATTGTTGAACGAGATTTTCCAAACAGTTCTGCCATATCATCAATAGTCACCCAGACAGTTTCCTGGTCGAACAAAACGTCAACTGAAACTAAATTGTCATCAGTCTTAAATATAATCATTTGATTTTTTGTATCAAACATATTTTTACCTCTCAAAAATCAAGATTCCCCGTTCGCCCTTTAAATTAAAGGAGTTTTCAAAATAAGTTTTATTTTTTTCAGGCTCATAGATCATAAAATCACCTGAAAGCGAAATGACAGTATCTTCTTCCTTTTTATTTATAACGTACAAGAACTTTTTACCTAAAATGCTGTAAGGCGAAGCGTAGATATTTTCGCCCGTAACGGTAAATGACATCTGAGGTCTTATTCCCTCAATATCTTTAATTTCGTCTGATGTAATTACGGGGAAATTTAAAGAGATCTCATTGCCCGAAAGATCAAATTCAGGCTTTCTGTCAACAAAAATCACCTTGCCCTTATAGTTTTTAAGGGCGCAAATTTCCTTTTCGGATAAAAACTCCATAAAGGGCACTAACAGAATATCGCTTTTAACGATGCCCCACTTATCTTCTATGAAAAAGTCTTCCGAAATAATATTGAAATCGGTGTGAGCGTCATATAGCGCGTAGAGAAGCTTTTCCATTTTGTTTTCCAAATTTTCCGCTTCTTCATAAAAATCAACTTCCCCCTCTTTTTCGGGAGTGGGCGTTGCAAAATACTCCTGCATTGCGCTGATTGGATAGTAGACTGCGACGGTGCTTTCAGGCTTAGCATTTCTTAAAACCGTCAGAAGTCTGCCAACGTAATTATTTAAAATTCTGTGTTGTTCTTCGTCTTTAATAAAATAGTAGCCGTAAGCGTTATAGTGGGTAATGCCTGCAAAAATAGCAAAAGTGGAAACTGCCATGATCTCCTTAAAAGGATCGATTTTAACCTTTTCGGGATAGTTTACGGGGCAGATCTCCATCATTGTAACGTTGTGCCCCTGTAAACGTGAAAGGCTTGAAGGATATTTTCCAGCAAATGCCCATGACGTGTGGAAGCCTGAGCCTAACTTAAAGAATTCCTGCCCGTCAGCACAAAGAATATCGCATCCGGGAATGTCCTGACCGCCTACAACACGCATATAATCGCCGTAATAGCCAACGTGATATTTTAAGCCTTCCTCAAGTAAAAAATGACCAGATGCAAGAGTGCCCACCGAATTAAGATACTCTCTTATATTATCAATATAATCTTCACGAGCAATGGTAGATATGGTCTTATAATACTTGATCCTTGTTGTTTTTGCTTCTTTACTTAAATCTGTAAAAAGATATTTGATGTTTTCTTTTAAATCCTCGCCCCACATTTTTTCGTAAGCATCAAAAAGCTTATCACAATACGGAACGGGCATTTTGGAAAAATCAACTTTACCGCGCTTAAAGGAAAGAACGTGGGAAGCAAGCGTCGGCTCATCGGTAAAAACAGCATCGATATTTTCTAAAGGACACACTTCATTAACGGTCTTTAAAGCGTTATCGATAAAAGCATCAACGGCGCTTTTGGAAAGATGATCAAGATGTCCCTTAGCCTTACCAACGGTAATTTCTTCAATGTTGTTTTGAATTTTTACGCTGCCGTCAGCAGTATACACAAGATTTTTAGCAAAGTTTTCAGGCTTATCCTTTACCGCATAGCCGTTTGCAAGACCTGAGGGATAGTAATAGTCATCATACATCCAAACAGAAAGACCTTTGCTTTTTATATATTTTACCGCATTATTTAATTTTTCGGTGTTTTCGCGGTTAAAGACCCATTTTTCATCCTGCCAGGTGGTATTTGTAACAACACCGCCTGCACCACTCAAAGAAACGTTATCAACAGTCTTTTTAAAATCGCTGTTTTTATCGCACAGTTCGTGATGAATGGGATATATTCTGTACTTATTTTCAGGGTTTTCAAGTTTTTTAAAAAGTTCTTCAATTGAAGAAAATTCGCTTACAAATTTTTTCATAACAACTCCATATCATACTCAAAATGAATTTCTTTTTCGTTTAACTGATATTTTTCCAAAAGCTTCGGGCCGCAGGAGTTTGAACCAAGTCCCGAATTTTTATAGTCAATGCGAAGATAAGTTAAATTACTTTCCAAAAGCTCGTCAATGTGGGTTGCCTTATAAAGATCGTGAGCAGAATATTTTGAAACGTTAATATCCATATTTTCAGCCGAAAATTTAAGTTTGCCTATCTTAATTTCCTTAACACTTGTGTGGTTGCCGTGTTCCTGAGGCATAATATAGGGAAAATACTCCTTTTCAGCGCTTGACTTATGGAATTTAAGTTTTGAAAAATGGTGCATATCACAGTAGGTTTCTTCAGGGCCTTTGCCGAAATACTCAAACTTTTGGTTTTTCCCTAAAACGTACTCAAAGCCAAGGCGTGGCAGATATTCCGCATTTTCGTTAACCGTTGCAGAAAGCTTAGTGTTGATCCTGCCATCAACAAAAACGGAGATAATAAGTTCAAACTTAACTACAGGTCTACGGGATACACCTGCAATAGAAGCAGAAACGATAATTTTATTATCTTTAATGCGCGCATCATAGCACTTATTAAAACACTTATCAAGATTTTCGCCCTGCCATATATCAAGCATACACCACTTAACTTTTATGTTTCTGTCATTATCGGTAGGCGCGCGGAAAGCGGTAAGATAAAGGGGCTTTTTCAATAATTCCTTTTTATCAACTACCATACTTATAAGGTTGCCCGTCTGCTTTGAGAAAGCATAATCAAAGCGCTCACCGTGAGCATAAATGGTAAGATCATCTTCAAAAAGTTCTGATAATTCCTGATTTTTTTCTGCCTTGATTTTAGGAATGTTAAGTTCTTCTTCCAATGAAGCGATCTCGGTTTTTCCTTTATAAAGGGAAACTGAAACCACCGCACCGAGAGCGCAGTTTTTAGGAATCTCTATATTAAATTCCGTTTCACTATGTGGCTTAATTACAGTTTTAACATTATTTTTCCAATAAATTTCGCCGTCCGAAACAACTGAAATTCTTATTTCATAGCCTTCAAGATCAATAAAATCATAAAGATTTTTATAGATAAGTTTATCTTTTTTAACTTTAATTCTAAAAGGTGCATAGGTTGCACGAGCCTCTAAAGACCCTGCCTTTAAGGTGCGATCGTGGCGAACCAAGCCGTCAGAGCAGAAGTTACCATCGTGGGTAAGCTCATTAAAATCTCCGCCGTATTTGGGAACGCCGTCAACAACAACGGTATGGTCTGCCCATTCCCAGATGCAACCGCCTGCACAGCGATCGTGTTTATAAAATTCTTCCCAATAATCCCAAAGGTCGCCGGGGCCGTTACCCATTGCGTGGGAATATTCACAAAGGAAAATAGGCGCAGTTATCTTTTCATTTTCAAGAAGGTCTTTTACTGAAGAAACAGACGGATACATTCTTGAATATAGATCGGAATAATTTATAAAATGACTGTAGTTTTCATCATTTAAGCCTAATCTGCAAGCATCTTCCGTGTGAATGAGCCGAGTTTTTTCGGTATTTCTCAACCATTCCACCATTTTAACGTGATTTTCGCCGAAACTGCTTTCGTTGCCAAGAGACCAAGCAAAAATTGACGGATGATTTTTATCGCGGTGATATGCTCTCTCCATACGCTGAACGTGCTCATTTTCCCAATCGGGAAGATTTCCGGGCCACTCTTTATTATACCATTCTCTGCCGTAGTTTACGCCTGGGGTTGCGCGCACCATTCCGTGAGCCTCAATATCCGTTTCAAGCATAACGTAAAAACCAAGTTCATCACACATATTCAAAAATTCAGGGTGTGGCGGATAATGGGACGTGCGGATAGTGTTGATGTTCAAATCTTTCATTAAAAGAAGATCACATAAAATTTCTTCTTTAGTCATACACCAACCTTCGTTGGGAGTAGTGTCGTGATGATTTACGCCCTTTAACTTAACGTTCTGCCCGTTTATGTAAAGCACACCGTCCTTAACTTCAATGGTTCTAAAGCCCGTCTTTTGGGTTATCTCTTCCCCTGAAGATAAAAACTTAAGGGTGTAAAGTTCGGGAGTTTCCGCCGTCCATTTTTTTGGATTTTTAACAGTAAACTTGCCCTTTTTATCAATAGTTTTAGTTTCTAAAAGAGTGTCTTTATAATAAAGTGAAACTTCTGCTTTTTTATCTGTTTCAATTAAAATGTTATTTTCTTCCGTTTCAATACGAATATCCACAATGTGGTTTTCAGGGCGTGAAAGAATATAAACGTCCCTGAAAATGCCGTTAAAGCGGAAGAAATCCTGATCCTCAATATAGCTTGTTACCGCCCACTTATGCACCTTTACTAAAACTTCGTTTTCGCCAACAGTAACAAAATGCGTAATATCAAATTCGCTTTGCAGATGATTTCCCGTTGTAAAGCCAACGTATTTATTATTGATGAAAAGTTCCGCGCAGGAAGCAACACCTTCAAAAACGAAATAGTGTTTTTGGTTTTTATCCGTTATATTGAATTTGCGTCTGTAAACGCCCATTGGGTTAATATCGGGAACATACGGAATATCAACGGGATATGGATAGTTTATGTTTGTGTAGTTTGGATCTTCATATCCCCGAAGCTGCCAGCAGGAAGGTACGTCAATTTTATCTAAAAAAGTAAAATTTTTGGCAGCATCACCGTTTTCAAAATATATAAAGCCCCAGATGCCGTTTAAATCAATAAACTCCGAAACACCTTGGGGAATATAATAAGCTCTCTGTTTAAGTCTGTTTTCACTTGTCTTTAAAATATCCTCATAAAATCTTTTCATAAAAACACCTCCTCAGCTTTTCTAATAATATATAATAACATATTAAATAAGGAAAATCAATATTTGTCAGATAAATTTTTGAACGAAATAAAAATCTCCTTAAAAAAAGGAGATTTTGTTATCTTATACTGTTATATAATCCATTTCAGGAATTGTTATATCATCAATTACGGCTTCTTCGCCGTAGTTAACGTAAATTGAGCCGTTTTCATAAGTAATTTTTACGATGTCATCAGTTAATTGCTTATGCTCAAGCATCTTCTGGGTCTGGAATTTTTTCAACGGCTCGTAAAAATCCACCACTTGTCTAAGGACGGAAACTGTTCTTGCCATTTCTTCATCGTTTGTAAGGCGCAAGTCATCATCACCCATCCAGTTGCCGTGGTGATCGGGGGATTCATTTATACAACGGGAATGAATATACATTGCAGGTCTGCCGCCAAACTCAATAAACTTTAACTGCATATTTCTTTCAACAATGCCAACGTTTACAAGGTCCGATGACGGGCAAGCCATAATTGCGCCGTGATAAACCAATTCCCACAGCGGAATAAGCTTATAAGTGAAATTAATTTGCAGATTTTTAAACTTCATAAAACCGCAGTAAAGGGCGAAATCGATATCCTCTGCAACGTTATCGCGACTGCCTTCGGAAGCGCAACCGCCAAAGAGTTCGCGTGAATATTTTAACATTTCTTTCCATAAAAGCGACGTATCTTTGCGTGTTGCAGGGTGATTTTTATCGTGGCAATAATAGGGCGTAATAACCGATAAAACGTCGATATAGTGCATACCCTTAAAACCTAAATCCCTGACTTTTTCAAGAGTTTCTTTTGTATATTTTATGGCTTCGTGGGCGCAAACACGGTGCATTCTGCCGCCTGACCAGGTTGTACCCTTTACAAGATTACCGTCTTTATCCTTGACGATAATATCGTCTGAATAATTTTCCGAAATAGTGTAGGCATCAGAGGAATTTGTGTGGGCAACGATTTTGTAGCCTAAATTCTGTGCGTGACGAATGGCTTTTTTCAGGCCTTCTTCCCCACCTAACTTTTCTTCAACGGGGAAGCATTGTGGCCATCTGCCGTCGTGACCTGATTTATTCCAGCCAACAAGACAGAAGTGCGCCTTTTCAATGCCTGCTTCTTTCATTTTATCCATAAGCTCAATAAGCTTTTCAAATGTAACGGCAACGTGCATTTCAGGCTCGGTTTCCACAGTTTGATATTCAATCTCAGCAGGAACGGGCTTCCATCCCATTCTTACGCGGATTTCAGGTGCTTCCGCGCAATATAAAACGTCGGGAAGATTCTTATCTATTATGGTTTTTAAGCCGTTTTTATACTTATAATTGCGGTAAATTTCCGCTACATTATTATAATCAGCATTTGGGGAAAGCTCATAATAATAGAAAGTTATGTCCTCGTAGGCATCAATTTTTTCTTCCTTTAATCTTAAAAGAAAGGTAGCCTTAAAGGAGTTTCCGTTTTTGCCGTATTCGAGAAAAGATTCATAACGCATTCCTTCAACGATGACCGTTGCATTTTTTTGGCTTGAAACCATACCAAAAAAGCTCATACACGGCATACACACGTTTAAAAAGTCGTCATCATCTTTATTGAAAAACTGCAATATACCGCTTAAACGCTCAGGTAAAACGAAATATCCGTCACCTGCCGTTGCTGTTAAACTGCCGAATCTTACTTCGTCAAAATTTTTATAATCTTCTTTTTTAACGGTTATAAACGTGCAATTTTCCTGTTTTTCTTCAATATATGGAATATCATATAAAATTCCGTTAAGTTTTCCTTGTACCATTTCTTTCACCTCAACAAAATTATACAACAGAGATTTTTGCGTGTAAATATATAAAACAAATTTGTAGCATATTAAGACAAATTAAAGTTTATGAATTAACTTATTTCCTTTGATATAAGTTTCTGCCCTTCAATGCTTGGGTGTATACCATTAACAACAATCAAAGTCATTCAACTATAAGCCTCATCAAGAGTTTTTACAACTAACACTTGCAAAAAAATCATTATATGTTATACTTCAAAAAAAACAAGAACGGTGACATTATGGAAAAATACGTAGATTTACTTCTTGAGCACAAGCTCCCGCGATTTAAGGAATTGCCCGATTTTGAGCTTTATATGGATCAGGTTATCTCGCTGATGCAAAAATATCTTGGCCCTTATATTCTTTTGGAGGATGCACTTACGCCATCAATGATAAACAACTACGTTAAAATGAACGTGTTGCCTGCTCCCGAAAAGAAAAAATATAATAAGGAGCATCTTGCGCGGCTTATAGTTATATGCCTGATGAAGCGTCAACTTTCTATTCCCACAATAAGCGCTATCATGACCGAGCAGATAGAAAAAGTTGGCATCGAAAACTTTTTCAACACATTTAAAAGTTCTTATGAGGAAGCAATGAACGTTGCCGTAAAAAAAGCAGAAAGTGATAAAACTCTTTTATCCCTTGCTTTTGATCCCACCACGCCATTGCCGAAAATGCGGTACATGTGGCACTTCCCCCCACAGAAGTAAAAAAAGAGAAAAAAGAAAAAAAGAAAAATTAAGGGAGATGTTTTTTCACATCTCCCCTTTTTTATCGCAACATAGGAAACAACCCCCACTGTAAAATTACAGTGGGGGTTGTGTTTGCAAGGGTTTGTCAGTGCTCTGAAGACCGCCTCAGCGGTCTTCTTTTTTACACTATCACATAATCTTCTTTACCGATTTTTATGCCGTCAACAATGGTTTCTTCGCCGTAGTTTACGTAAACCACGTTGTTTTCGTAGGTAATCTTTGCTACATCGTCAGTTAAAAGTTCGTGTTTAAGCATCTTCTGAGTTTGAAGCTTTTTAAGAGGCTCATAGAAATCAACTGTCTTTTTAAGAACGTCAACGGTACGGAGAAGCTCCATATCATTTCCCAAGCGAAGGTCATTTTCGCCCATCCAGTTGCCACGCTCCTTTGATTCGGTAACAAATCGTGAATAAATATACATTGCAGGACGTCCGCCAAATTCAATGAATTTAAGCTGAAGCTTTCTGTCAATAATGCCCACGTTTACAAGCTCCGATGACGGGCAAGCCATAATAGCACCGTGATAGATAAGCTCCCACAAAGGAACTATCTTAAATGAAAATTTAAGGTGAGGTCTTGTGAACTTAATAAATCCGCCGTAAAGAACAAAATCCAAACATTCACTAACGGTATCATAAGCGCCTTCACAAGCGCAACCGCCGAAAACTTCCCTTGCATTGTTAAGCATCTCTTTCCACAGTAAGCATGTTTCCTTGCGGTTTGCAGGATGATCCTTGTGATAACAATAATATGGGCGCACAATAGATAAAACGTCAATATAATGCATACCCTTAAAGCCAAGTTTTTTCACTTCGGGCAATAATTCTTTAGTATATTTTACCGCCTCTTTTGCGCAGAATTTATGAAGCCTGCCTCCTGACCAGGTAGTGCCCTTTGCAACTGTGCCGTCAAAATCTCTAACCATAGAATCTTCGTTAAAATTATCGGCAATGGTGTAAGCATCGCAGGAATTTGTGTGTGCGACCATCTTATAGCCAAGCTCAATGGCGCGCTTTGTTGCCTTTTTCAAGCCTTCCTCTCCGCCAAGCTTTTCTTCAACGGGGAAAACTTGAGGCCATCTGCCATCGTGCCCCGATTTATTCCAGCCGACAAGGCAAAAATGTGCTTTTTCAATGCCTGATTCTTTCATTTTTTCCATAAGCTCAATAAGCTTTTCAAAGGTAACGGCAACGTGAATTTCAGGCTCGTTTTCTTCCGTCTGATAATCTATGGGCGACGGAACGGGCTTCCAAGCCATTCTCACGCGAATTTCAGGTGCTTCCGTTGCATATAAAACATCGGGAAGGTTCTTTTCTTTTATGGATTTTAAGCCGTTTTCGTATTTATAGTTACGGTAAATTTCCGCCATAGTATTATAGGTTGCAGATTCATCAAGTTGATAAAAATGAACAACTATATCTTCATAGGCTTCAATATGTTCTTTGCCAAGCCTTAAAAGAAAACAGATGGTAAAATCTTCGCCCTGCTTTGTATATTCGCAAAGAGCCTCATAGCGCATGCCCTCGATAATAACCATATAAGAAGTTTTTTGCGTTTTCACACCATAGAAACTAAGTGCCGGATAGCAAGCGTTAATGTAGTCTTCATCGTCTTTATTAAAATATCCTAAAATTCCGCCTGCAAGTTCGGGAATAACGTAATATCCCTCTTTCCCTGCCTTGACTCTGCCCATATCAGGAAACGTGCGAACTTCATAAAACTCGCCATAATCCTCTTTTTTCACGCGAACGGTAGTTCTGTTTCCTACAGTTTCCTTTTCAAAAGGAATTAAAACAACTTCTCCATTTTGTTTTTTGCCTTCAATAATCATAAAACTCACCTCTTGAAATCATTATATCAAGGTAAAATACCATTGTAAACACAAAAAACAAAGTTAAAGTATGATAAAACAAAGCATATCACACTTGCCAAATGAAAGGATATATGCTATACTTAAAAAAAATTGAAAGGTGACGTTATGGAAAAGTACGTTGATTTGCTTCTTGAACATAAGCTTCCCCGTTATAAGGATCTGCCTGATTTTGAGCTTTATATGGATCAGGTTATCTCACTTATGCAAAAATACCTTGGTCCTTATATTCTTTTGGAGGATGCCCTTACACCGTCAATGATAAATAACTACGTTAAAATGAACGTGTTGCCTGCCCCCGAAAAGAAAAAATATAATAAAGAGCATCTTGCCCGCCTTATGGTAATATGCTTGATGAAAAAACAGCTTTCCATCCCCACCATCAATGCAATCATCCTTGCGCAAATGAAGAATAACGGTCTTGAAACCTTTTATGATTCCTTTGCCGAATTATATGAATATGCAATGAGCGATGCGGCAATGAAGCTAAAATCCGATGACAGTCTTTTAACCCTCGCCCTTAAATTGGCAATAGGCGCATCAGCCAACCATACGATAGCTGAAAATGCAGTGTTTTTCGCACTTCCCCACGAAAGTGCAGATCAGAAAAAAGAAGAAAAGAACAAAAAATAAAGCGGAGATATCTCCGCTTTCAGTCTGCTGACAAAGTCAGCAGGCTGCCAGAGTTCGAGAAACCCTTGCAAGCCGCGTCATCGCAAGTTCCGCTTTACGCATTCCGTAAAAATGACGGAATGCTTTTTTGGCTCCACTGCGACTCCTTATCCCCAAAAAG
>JAZNSH010000087.1:0-8358 GCA_045591115.1 Clostridia bacterium | reverse complement strand
AAGTTTAACCATCCTTTTCACACTATAAATAGTCTATAAATATTAAAACAGATTTTCCACAGACTATTGATATTGTTTGCAGCTTATGCTATACTACGAATATTAACTTACCGAATTTTAGTGCTTATAGTCTTTGATTGGTATAAAAAGAGCCGAACAAAGTTGATTCTAAATGACCGCTATACACACAAGCGTATAGGCGGCCGCCTTGGGTGCGGTATATCCATATTCCTTTGCGGCGTAAGACCATTGGCTCAACCGGAGCCGGTAATCAGCAGATAGCCGAGTCATTAGAATAGCCCACCGGACACAAAACGGTTCGGTGGGAATTTTTGTAATGGAGGTTTTGCAATGGGAAAGATCAAGCCACTGACCGTTCTCTTGGTGTGCGTCCTCGTTATAACTGCGGCAATTTGTATCGTCGGCGGGATCGCAGCAGGTGCCGAAGGTGACAAAACAGACGCAGAAAAGATGAAAGAGATGGCAGACCGTGTGGAGGATGCGATCCTATCCGTAGACGATAGCTGCAAGAAGCAGGTCGAGATTGTAACCTATCCGCTAACGTATAGTGATGCAAGCGGAAACACCATTATCTTCACCCAATGCCATACCAAGTATTACGATGCCGATCCTACCGAAGTAACCGGTCTGCATATTGAGTCCATCGAATCCGTAGTAACAATGCCGGACGAATATGAAAACTGCACCGTTGGTGAAATGGTCGGTGCTTGGTTTTCGAAGGATGACCGTGCGTTCCTTTGCTGGACAATAACCTCAGAGGTCAGTTGTGTGATCGAATACAGTCCCGACTCCGTGACAAGAGCAGATATTTTCAAGATGGCAGAAAGCGTTGCTCCGCTTGAAACAAAGGAATAGGGTGAATACATGACAGAAGCAGAGAAAAGAACACGTCGTTGTTGCTTTACAGGACATCGTCCCGAAAAGATGACAATGACAGAAAGCCGGGCGGTCAAGGAACTGGAAGTCGCAATCCGTCAAGCAATCGATGATGGACTCAATGTGTTCATCAGCGGAATGGCTCCCGGTGTTGACATTTGGGCAGCGGAGATCGTTCTGCGCCTGCGGGATAAAGAGAATCTACCGATCAAACTGATCGCAGCTAATCCACACCCGAACTTTATTGACCGTTGGCCCGAATGGAAGAAACGGTACACAGCGGTCATAGAGGCCGCTGATCTCACAAGAGATATTTGCGATAGATACAAGCGAGGAGTGTACCAAATCCGTAACGAATGGATGGTCGATCACTCGGCAAGAGTAATCGCCGTGTGGAACGGCAAACCAAGCGGCACGAAAAACACCGTAGACTACGCAAACCGTAAGAATGTCCCCGTCGTAAACTTGTATCGCTAATAAAAAATCACGCATCCGAAAATGCGTGAATTATGCCCGTGTTTTTCGCAGAGTTATCCAATCAGCAGAGTATAATAAATCTTGACGGGATTTATTGACACACTTACCACTGACGGAAACAGCAAAAAGGCCCTGTATTACCAGTGTTTCGCAGAGTTATCCAATCCAAGAGGGTATAGTTTCCCCTACGAGTACGATTCATTCTATCACAAAATCAAGAATTTTACAAGGGGTTTTTACAAAAATGTGCGAATTTTTATCAACATAATATTCTTAATACCTGTTGGTATTCCTCGTTTTTGAGGTTTTGGCATCTGTAATCCGTCAATTAAGCCGTCAAAATTTCTTGGTAAAATATTATGTTACATACGCAGTTCCTCTTTACGAGGTGCTGCAAATTTTATAATAAGGAGTTTTTTAGATATGGCAAGACGAGGCGAAAACATTTACAAACGAAAGGACAACCGATGGGAAGGTCGTTATATCAAAGGCTATGACTTCAAGGGAAAGGTGCAGTTTGGGTATGTATATGCAAAAACATATCGAGAGGTCAGAGAAAAACTGACTGCTGCCAAACAAACGAGCTTTAACAAGCCTACCCCCAACAGAAAGGATTTCAGTTATTTCTGCGACGAGTGGCTCATTCTCTCCCGCAACCGAGTGAAAGAATCCACCTACGTGAAATATCATAACACAGTCAATCGGCATTTGAAACCGGATTTAGGGTGCTATCTGCCGCAGAATCTTAACACAATTCTGATTGAGGAATTCTCAAACGCACTTTTAATGGACGGATTATCTCCGAAGACGGTTCGGGACATCCTGGTGGTCTTGAAGGCAGTACTGAAACATTGTCGCAGGCAAATCGGTACCAATTTTCCGGATATTGAAGTGATCTATCCCAAGGAACACAAAAAAGATATGCGCGTATTGAATTTAGATGAACAGCAACGCCTGGTAGCTTATCTGTTAACAGACATGGACGAGGCAAAGTTCGGTGTACTTCTTGCACTGCTTACCGGTATGCGTATCGGCGAGGTGTGTGCTTTGAAATGGGAGGATATTTCCGTTGATGAGCGCGTGATCCACATTTCATCCACGATGCAGAGACTGCAAACTCTCGACAGATCCTCTGATACAAGAACCAAAGTCACTGTCGGAGAGGCGAAGAGCCACACCTCCAACCGAATCATTCCGCTGAATGACTCCACGGCTGCTTTGTGTAAAAAAATGCAAGTCTTTAACGGTAATGCCTATGTGCTGACCGGAGATCCTATTCATTTTCTCGAACCGAGAGTTGTGCAGTATCGCCTTGCAAAGTACACCGATGCTTGCAATTTGAAGGATGTTCATTTTCATGCTCTCCGGCACACCTTTGCTACTCGCTGCGTTGAGGTCGGGTTTGAGATTAAGTCTTTAAGTGAAATCCTGGGACACGCCAGTGCAAAGGTTACACTTGATCGTTATGTCCATTCCTCTCTTGATCTGAAACGAGCCAATATGGACAAGCTCGTTGCTGTAGGTCTTTAATTTAAGCCGTCAAAATAAATCGTCGAAAAAGTGAATTATGCCCTGTATTTCAGTCGTTTGCTATCCATCGTTGCACAGTGGATAACTCTGCGAATATGTTGTGAGGCTGGCAACCTCGTTGGTTCGTAATTATTTGAAAACCGCAGCTTATGGACTGAATGGGGAGTTGTCTGCCTATTTTTCTGTTACAAAAATAGCAAATGCTTAACAATACAGAGAAAGGAGGCTATTTCCCGTGAAGCACTATGATGTGCAGAACCGATTGATTGATCGGACGATCACGGTCATTGCAGAATACGGTTTGGATAAAACTACGACCAAAGCCATCGTCAAGGGGACGGATATCAACGAGGCGTATATTTACCGCTATTTCAAAGATAAGGAAGATCTGCTTTCCCATGTCTTTGATGTGTTGGACGATGAACTCGTGACGAAGGCAATGCAGCACGTAGAAGTCATGTATATGCAGGAGTTGGAATATGAGCTGCGTTGCAGGGTTTTCTTTGCGGCAATTTGGAAGTTTCTGCTTGGGAATAAGGAAAAGTGTCTCGCACACGTCCGCTATTATTATTCACCGTATTTTCAAAAGTATTCCTATGAAACGCACAAACAGCGTTACGCACCGCTTGTAATGAAGTTTCAGGATGCTTTCAAAGACGAGGCAGATACATGGATGATCCTCAACCATGTGCTGAACGTAATGCTTGATTTTGCCGTAAAGGTGCATAACGGTCAAATGCCAAACGAGGACATTTATGCGGAACACGTATTTCGGGTAATCTACCGATCCATCGAGCAGTATTTCAAATCTGCTACGGCGTGAAAGGAAGTGTGAGCGAATAAAGCTATGAATCCAAAATTGAAAACAGCATTGAAGATCACCTCCAACACGCTCCTTGCCTTGGTTATTATTCTTGCCATCCTGCTTGTTGGTGTTAGGATCTTCGGTATTGATATTTTGACAGTCCTGTCCCCGTCGATGGAGCCGAAGTATCCTACAGGATCATTGATCTACCTTGTGGACGTCGATCCGGCAAAGCTTGAGGTAGAGGACGTGATCACCTACCGGATATCCGAAAAGACCACGGCTACCCATCGCATCAAGGAGATCATCCCCGATGAGGACGATCCGAGCATTGTCCGCTTCCGCACAAAAGGCGATAACAACGACGACTATGATGGCAACCTCGTGGAATTTGAGCAGATCGAAGGTAAAGTGATCTTCTGTATCCCGCTACTTGGACATTTGGCGATGTATATCCAACGTCCGCCGGGACTCTACGTTGCCATCGGCACGGCACTTGCAATTATTTTCTTCGTGATGGTCGTGGATACGATCACCGATGATAAAAAGTCAAAAAATAAAAATGAACATAAAGGAGAATCCGACAATGAAAAGATCTAAACCCCTCGTATTGGCACTGTGTGCAGTCCTCCTGGTGGTAGGCACGATCCTCGGAACCGTTGCCTATTTGCAGGATACTGCCTCGGTCGTCAACACATTCACCGTGGGAAACGTACACTTAAAGCTCGATGAAGCTGTGGTGGATGAAAAAGGCGAACCCACCGGCGGCAGAACCGAAACCGGCAATGCGTATCACCTCATCCCCGGCGTAACCTACACCAAAGACCCCACCGTTACCGTTCTGAAGGGCAGCGAGGAATCCTACGTGCGTATGATGCTCACCCTTAACTGCGCCAGTGAATTGGATGCCATTTTTGCTCCCAACGGTGCTGTTCTTACCGAAATCTTCAAGGGCTACGATGCCACCAAGTGGGAATACGTTGATGTGACAAGAGGAAATGATAATACGATCACTTATGAGTTCCGCTATTTCGAGACTGTCAAGCCCGAAAAGGATACCGATCTCGTTCTTGACGCTCTCTTCGATACCGTGACCGTCCCCAACACCATGACCGGCGAGCAACTTGCAACCATCGCCGATCTGGAGATCTCCGTTGAAGCTCACGCAATTCAGGCAACCGGCTTTGCCAATGCCGATGAAGCTTGGGCAGCATTCTCTAAATAAACTATGGTTTCACACAGACGGATGAATTCGTGTTCCTCCGCTTGTTGAAATATAAAAACTGAAGAAAGGAGGAACACGAAATATGTATCGCGGAAAATACTCTGCACCCAAGCACAGTCACCGCCGTAGAGGATCTGCCTTGAAGGTAGCTCTTATGTCCTTTATGGCCTGCCTCATGATCTTCTCCGTGATCGGCGGCTCTCTTGCGTGGTTGATGACCTCGACCGAACCCATCGTTAACGTATTCACCTACGGTGATATCCGCATAACCCTTACAGAAACGAAGGGTGAGGAGCTTAGTGGTAGCACTGATCGCTACTTCAAGATGACCCCCGGCAAGGTGATTGAGAAAGACCCGAAGATCTCCGTATTGGCCGACAGTGAAGATTGCTGGCTGTTCGTAAAGATCGATGAGTCCAGCGACAAGGCACTCAGCGATTACATCGAATATGCCATTGCTGACGGTTGGACTGCTCTGCAGGAAGCTCCCGGCGTTTACTTCCGTACCGTGGACAGTAGCTCCGAAGCGCAGACCTTCTCTGTGCTGAAGGATGACAAGGTGTCCGTCAAGGGAAGCGTGACGTTGGAAATGCTCCAAGTGCTCGACAGCTCCAACTATCCCAAGATGACCTTCACCGGTTATGCTGTGCAGCGTGACATGAGCATCGATGCCATCGACTCCGCCGCAGAAGCTTGGGCACTCATCAGCGCAAGTAACAACTGATCCCGCAGACGGATGTCTGCACAAATCCATGATGTAAAGGGGCAACCCGTTACATAACCAAATTTTATCTTATTTTTGAAAGGAAAGATGACCTATGAAACTGAAAAACATTCTTTTGTCAGGTCTCAGCCTCGTCCTCGTTGCGGCTCTCGCAATCGGCGGCACCGTGGCTTACCTGCAAGACGATGACAGCGATGTCAACGTCATGACCCTCGGCAACGTAAAGATCGAGCAGCACGAGTATGAGCGTAAGGTCGATGCAGATGGTAACTATACGACTGCCACCATCGATGGCGTGACCAGCTATGAACTCAAGGACTTCACTCAGGGCAAGCCTCTGCTTCCTGCTACTGAAATTGATGCCAACGGCAATCCTTATAACTTTGGCGCTGGTAATTGGGACGATACCGTCGTTCGTATGACTCAGGTTGGTTCCTACGGCGGAATGCAGGTGTTCACCTCTAAGAACGCTCAGGATAAGTTCGTTACCGTTGAGAACACCGGCAAGACCGATGCTTATATCCGTACTATCGTTGCTATCGAGGTCGGCGATGCCAGTGCAAGTTTGATCGGTACTTCCTATCATCAGACGTGGACTAAGAACGAGGTAGGTACTATCGTGGTCGACGGTAACACCTATTTTGTATCTGAATATGTGTACAACGGGGCTAACGGTACTCGCCATGATAATGGCATCCTCCCCGCTGGCGACACCTCTTACCCCAACCTGTCTCAGGTTTATATCTCCGCTGCAGCTACCAATGAGGATATGGTAAAGCTTGATGGCAACGGAAACGGCACCCTCGATATCCTTGTTGTTTCCCAGGCTGTTCAGGCTGCAGGCTTTGACAGTGCTGACGCCGCTCTGAACGCAGGCTTCGGTGACATCACCACTACCAACCATCCTTGGGCTGATGGTGTGAAGATGCCTACTATCGTCTCCACGGTTGCCGAGCTTCAGGCCGCTATCGATGCCGCAGTTGATGGCGACACCATCATCCTTGGCGCAGACATCGAGGGCGACGTGACCGTAACTCAGAAGGCAGGCGTTAAGTTCACCATTAACGGTAACGGATATACCATCGACGGTTCTATCACCGTAGACGGCAAATCCGCCCGTTATGAAACTGCAGGCGTGACTATCGAGAATGTAAACTTTGCTGCTGACACACTTTCTGCTGATGCTTTCATTAACTTGGGCAACGGCAACACCAATACTCGCTATACCAACAATGTAACTGTTTCCAACTGTACTTTTGCTTACAGCGGCACTGACGATAAGGTTGCCATCAAGTCCTACACCGGCGGCGACTGGAATCTGACCGTTGATGGTTGTACCGCTAAGGCAGGTATGCACTCTCTTGTACAGGTTACCAACGTTGAAAAGGGTCTGACCATCACCAACTGCAAAGCATACTCCAAGAACGGTATTAACCTCAACAACACTCCCTACCTCTACATGAGCGGCTGTGAGTTTGATACTGTTGGCTACTGTGTGCGTTTTGGTGTAAATGGTGCTACTAACAACGGCAACTTCACCATCGCAGACAGCACTCTTAAGTCTGCAAACGATGACGGTGATGCAGTTATCATTCTTCGCGGTACTATGACCGGTGCTACTCTTAACATTAAGGGCACCACTCTGACTGGTACTCCCGATATTACCGGCACTGCCAATATCGTAAAGTAATTACTACTTAATTTAAGTCCGTCCTATCCCCCCTCGTGGGGATGGGCGGCAATCAAAGGGCATAAGTCCCGTATTTATGCCTTTTGATTGCCGAAAGGCAACCCTCGCAAAACAGAAAGTGTGAACCCTTGGTATGGAAGATAAAGAATTATGGATATTGATCGCATTGTTCGGCGGTATATTCGGTTTTGCATTGATCGTGAAACTCGCAATGTGGCTGAATGATTTTAGTGGCGAACTGAAATACTTGAACAGTGAGATCGGCAGAACAGACGGCAACGAGCAGCGCTATTGGAAACGGCAAAAACGGCGCTTGTGGCTCTCCATCATACCGTTTGTCCGATACCGAAACGATGGATGAATGGAGATGAAGTGTTGAAAACCCTTAAATGGATAGGAATAACCGCGCTTTTGGCGATGCTGACCGTAGTCGCCATCAACGGCTCTCTTGGTGACCAAAGTTCCGACGGAAAATACTTATATATCGTGCAGTCGGAGTTGGAGCGAAGCGGCTCAGGTCTGACAGAGGTTGTCGATGATCGGAAGTTGTTACCCGTAACCGATGTGGAACTGACAAAGCAAGCCGTGCAGCTTACGGATCAGTTCATAGTGACGGATAAAAAGAATCATACGGTTAATGTGAATCTTTCGGTTAATGCGGATCTGTACACCGTCGAGAACGTGCTGGATCACATCGTGGTGATCACCAATACCGGCAATCACGTCGGTTACGTCCGCACCTGGTTCGCTTTCGAGATGGGCAATCTCACCGAGGACGAATTCAAGGCATCGGTGCTTCTCAATCAAAATTCCGCCCAGTGGACTTGGGGCGAATTCACCTACGGTGTACAGATTGGCGGTGTGCGTTATGCAGTGGTATGCGCCAAATACAACACTGCACTTGACGGTGGAGCGACCACGTCTCCCAACCTTCTGCAAATTCTACTCAAGAGCGATGTGGCAAATGACACCGCCAACAGACTTGACGGAAACCACGACGGCAAGTACGA
>JAZNSH010000086.1:0-15772 GCA_045591115.1 Clostridia bacterium | reverse complement strand
AACATTTTCGGTCGGAGAATTTTAAAGGAATAAATTTTTGAAGGATGCGCGGCGAAAACGCAGGCAATACGAGTGGAGTATTGCCGAGTATTTCAACAAAGCAGACACGGAAATTTATCCTTTAAAATCGGACTCCTTTGCGCGCGCTATAGTATATAGCAAAATGCGGTCATTTACGTCTGTGTAAACTCCCTTTTTTGCAAGTTCAGCGCCTTGGCTTGCAAGGGTTTCTCGAACTCTGACAGTCTGCTGACTTTGTCAGCAGACTGAGGCTTGAAAATCAAGCCTGTTTTGCTATTTATGTTATGTTTCATTCTATGTATGTCTTTAGTATTGACTATATTATACCGCAAATGGCATAATCCTAAAAAAGAAGTCAAAAATAGTACACGGCATAAAATACAACGGAACAGAAAAGTTATCATACTCTTATGACAGTCTTGTGCGCCGTTCAAAGACCACCATCAACACAACTACTCCCTTTGTAACCACCTACGGCTACAAGGATAAAACTAAAGAAAATCACCAAAACTAAAAAGCCCAACCCCCTTGCTATCGCTGTGATTAAGCCTTTGTTTAATCTGATAAACAAGGTGAAGCCTTAATGAGCCTTCAGACTGATTGCGCGAAGAGGTATTCAAGAGGATAAAACAGGGACTGTTTCACTTTGAAGAGAATTCCTTTTTAATTAGATATAGCATCTTTATTAAGTATACGGTAATGTTTTAGCTGATGCTAAGGATTAAATAACAAATATGAATTTTGTATTTTTTCCATCAGAATGATAAGAAACTTTTGATACCATAATTCAAAGATAGAAAAAATGTGAATATTTAACATTACAATTAAAGAAATATTAGTTTATCTCAAATACAGGAGATAAATATAAAACATAAAAAAGAGGATTTTAATCCTCTTTTTTATGTTTTAATTATTTTCTAAAATTGTTCAAGGCTGTAGGAAGCTCGGGCTGATGAAAGTGAAGAAGACATGCAGATGAAAGTGATGAAATTCCTACACATAAAGCCAAAGCTACTGTGGCACTTGAAAGAATACCTAAAAGCTTTTTCATTATTAAACTCCTTTCGTATATTTTAAGCAAATTGCTTAAGAATCTTTTTCAATTTTTCTAATTATTTTTGCAATTAACATTGAAATAACAGCAATAAAGGTTCCAATAAAAAATGACAACGAATATGTATATAATTTTGTAAAAAACAATATGCTTGTGCCAATACAGGCTAAAAGTAACGAATAAATAACACTAAATCTTCTAAAGTGCTTGTATTCTCCGGGTGTGAACTCTTTGTTTTTATGGTCGACCGGTGCAAAAATGATTATTGAAATAACACAAAAAAGTAATATGCATATCTGTGATATTAATAAAATAGATTCAGGAATATGTTTTATTATTGCAATAAAAGCTATATGTGTCAAAAAGAACAAAATATGGCACTTTAAATATGTATTGGCATGAAAACCACCGCAAAAATGTCTGACCATACAAAAACCAACAAAATAGCAAAGTGATTCAATAAAAGTTTTTGTGATTAATGCGCATAAAAGAAAAACAGTATTGTATATTAACGTACTAATAAAAACCTCTAGTCCGTAAATGCAAATTTCTTTTTTTTCATCATCTAAATTTTTATTCGTTTTATTAATAATATGAGTAGCAAGTTTTCTATACAAATGTTGATTCTCCATAAAAAAATGATATCGTAATTAGTACGATATCATTTTTTTTTATTTTTTTCAATATAAATACACAAATAGATTCCTACATAACATAATTAGCAACATTATTATATAAAGCAATAGAAACCTCAAACATTAAATCTTCACAACTAAAGGCTATGTTGCCGTTATATTTATTAACAATATTTTTTACAGAAATTAAACCTAACCCGTGATTCTTTTTATCTTTTTTTGTTGTTGTTAAATTATCTGTGTCAATGGTTTCGTTTACTGGATTTGAAACAGAAATATATATTCCATTATTTATGTATTCAATAAAAACAGAAACTTCCTTCTTTCTATTGTTGCCGAGTTTTTGACAGGCTTCTACTGCATTATCTATTAGATTGCCTATAATTATTGATAGGTCAATATCATCAAAAGAATAATTTTCAGGAATTTTTATTTCGTAAACAACATTTATACTGTGTTTTAAAGCTTCTTCTGATTTGTATGTAAGGATTGTGTTCATAATGTTCTTTGAAGAAGCATATTTGCTAAAATCATTAATGCTTTCTAATTGTTTAGTTAAAGATTCTTTAACTAATTCAATTTTATTATCTTCTAAGTCTGATAGCGCACCTAAAACAAAGTTTTTCATATCGTGACTATATTGCTTTATGCTATCACTGCTTTTTAGTAATTTTCGGTATTGATCTGATTGTTGCTCTATTAATTGATTTGCTACTTTAATCCGATGTTCGTTTTGAAGCTGATAAAACAATGCATCAGCTAATGTAAATACTATAAAATTGGTTACTATCAAAAGAAGATTACTTATAAATATAGTCAGTTTTATTGCTGAAGTCACTTCGTATTGACAAAAAACAGCATACTCCATATATATTACAAAAGTCGAAGCCAAAGGTAAGCTATAAAGGCGAAACCACCTTTTATCAAATTGTCCTGTCATAACAAATTTTCTGGTATGCCTAAGAATAAATAAAAAGAATAAAATGATAGAAAACATCATAGTGATACCTAAAATATTAAAGGGTTCATTTAATGTTTCTTCGGCAGAAAGCGAGAAAAGTGTGCTAATGATGATTAATGAAACTATATCTGCAACAGTTATTAAAGAAATAAAAATAGCAGAAAACAATAAGCGCATATAAATTTTTTGTTTGTAAACGAAAGAAAAAAGAAAAGTCGACAAAATAAAAGCTAATATTTTAATGATTCCTTTTTGAACAAGTAATAATCCAATTGATAATATTAAGACACCTCCAATTATGCCTATAACTTGTTTATAAAGTCTTTCCTTTTCTTGTGCAAAAGTTCCGCACAAATAAAGTGATGATAGTATACAAAAGATAACATTAAATACTATAGGTAAAACTGAAAAGATGGTATCAATCATTACAATTGCTCCTTTCTATAGTGGATATATTCCTTTAAAATTTGTGCTTTTCTGTATCGGCTTATTGGCACTTTTACATCATTAGTCAACACTACATCTTCTTTTAAAATAGCTTGAACCTTTGCAAAATTAACAATAAAACATTGATACACTTGGCAAAAACCATAATCTTTTAATTCAGAAAGAGCATTTGAAATATTCTTTTTAATGGTGTATTTTTCGCTGTTAGTATAGTAAGTACAGTATCTTCTGGTATATTCAATATAATAAATATCGTCTGGGAATAATGTGACCAACCCGTTTTCTGAATCTAAATATATATGCTTTTTTGTGGTCTTAACCTTTTTTACAACTTTTCTCAGTAGATTATCTAATTTGTCATTGGAAAAATCCTTTAACAAATAGCCACAAGCATCGCAATCAAAGGCATCAATAGCATATTCTCCGTAATTAGTTACAAAAACAATTACTGTTTCAGGATATTTTTCTTTAATAATTTTTGCTGCTTCAATGCCATTGAGTCCTTCCATTTCAATGTCAAGAAAGATAATAGAGTAAACATTGTCCGCCTTAATAGATTCAATTAAATCTTCGGCACAGCTAAATTTATCAAAGTCTGAATCTGAAATAATTTTTGAGGTGAGAAGTTTATCGTATAATTTTGTTCGAAATTCTTTGTTATCGTCACAAAGTGCAATTTTCATTTTTTTCTCCGCAATAAAATATAAATTTTTCATTTATTATAAACTAAAAATATTAAGATATCAAGCAAAATGTTTTTTTGTAAAAATCTAAATATGCTGTTTGTACAGCTAAATGTGTTATGAAGATTGACTGAAAAAGTTGTTGATGTAAAATAAAATCGAGTAGGCACAACTATATGTAAATATGGTTAATTTTAGCATGTTGTATGTTTGTGATAAACCAAGATACAAAGCATTATGTGCCAATAGTGCCTACAGGATAAATTATAAGGGCGGAAAACTATCTGTATATTAAAGCACTTTGATGAGGGGAACTTTGTTTTTTGCATAAAAAATCCGTATTATATTACGTGTACATATTTGACTTCTTAATATAGAATTTAGGTCGAAAGAGGTCGAAAAATGCCAGAAACAGAAGTTTTATCCAAAAACGTTAGGAAAATAAGAAAAGCTTTAAAACAGAATCAGTTTGAATTTGCAGAGAACTGTGGAATAAGTGTTGAGACTTTAAGCTTGATTGAACGAAAAAAAGCAGACCCTCGGTTAAGCACTATCCAAAAAATTGCGGCTTATACTGATACTTTTGTTTCTGAATTGGTTGAATTAAATTTTAGAGAGTATAATATGAAATGTACGTATAAAATAAGAGAAGATTTAATAAAAGACGAATATGGTAATGATATAAAAGTGTATGGGATGGATGTCTTTCGCTTGGTATGTATGGAAAACAAATTAATCCTTTCGATACCTGATATTTACACTGATTTTAATAAAATTCAGCATCTTGTAAGTTTGTGTAACAAAAGTGGTGTCAGCTTTGGACATATTATGGATATTATAGAAGATTCGTTATAGGATTATTATAAAAACAAAGTAGAAAAAGCATCAAGTTTTATTAGAATGAGAGGAATAATCTCAAGTCTTTTTTGTATAAAACAATATTGTTAATAAAAAAATGCATAATACGCATTGTGGATGTCATGATTAGAACGCAAAAACAAGTTTATTTGTTGTATAATTAATGATAGAGTAAAAAGTTTGTTTTTGTAAAAAACTATGACGAAAAAATGGAGTAGCTTGTTTAAAGGAAGGTGATGTAAAATGCGGATTTTATACTTTGGATAGGTATAAGAATAAATAGGATAGTTTACAAAGGTAAAAATATCACATAAGGTATAAAACTACAAAAATATATTGTATAAAAAGGAAAAAGTATTATGAAAAAGAAAACATTTGTAACTATGTTATCCTGTCTTCTTGCGGTAGTTCTTACCTTTCAGGTATTGCCTGAAAACATTGTGCGTGTACAAGCTGAAACAAAAGAAGACTTAGTGCTGGAACAACCGGGGATTCTTGATGATCAGCCTGAAACTGATGCAGAGATCATTTATGAAATAGATTCGCGCAGAGAAGAAGCCGTAAAGCATTTCCGAATGAGTGACGGTTCGGTTCTTGCGGCATTGTATTCTGATACAGTGCATAAATATGATGATAATGGAAAACTTGTTGATATAGATAATACCTTAGTAGAGAATGGCGATATGTATGAAAATACAGATGGCCTTTTTGATGTTTCTTTTGCAAAGAAGCCAAAGAACAACAAGATGGTTGAAATGTCATATAAAGGCTACAATATCAGCTTTGGTATTGATAAAATCAAGGAAAAAGACGTTAAAATTAAAAATAACGAAAAAGCAAATAAGCAAAGCACTTTAACTAAAACAACCGCCCAAGCTCGCTATGACGATGCTTTTGACGGTATTGATTTGGTTTATGACCTTACCGGTTCAAAACTAAAAGAGAGCATTGTAATAAAAGAATATAAGGACATCAATACCTTTACTTTTACATATAGATTTGACGGTTTAACTCCCGTTTTAAATGAGGACGGAAGTGTTACCCTCAAGGACGGTGAAAAGGAAGTTCTTGAAATTCAGGCTCCCTTTATGTATGATGCCGCCAATGCAGAAAGTGATGCTATCGAAGTCACCCTTACCGAGCACGGCGGTAAGTACGAATATACTCTTACCGTTGATAAAGAATGGCTTACCTCAGAAGACCGTGTTTATCCCGTAACCATTGACCCCACAACGTCAACTTATCACAATAAATCCAAGGTTTATGATACGTATATCAATTATCAGCAGCCTAATTATTCCGCATACAGAGAAAAAAGCCCAAAACTTCTTGTAGGCACATCAAACGGCGGCGGTGAATATTCCTCTACCTTTGAGGGCTACAGAACGTATATTTGGTTTGATATGCCTGATATTCCTGCAGGCTCAAGAGTAAGTAGTGCTCTGCTCACCTTATATTGCCATGATGAAGAATGGCAAAACTACGGCGATATAGAAGACGGAATCCGTATGGATCTGTATGAGCTTCTGCCCGGCACACAGCACGCAAATGATATCTATTGGAATAATAAAGATACGCTTGTTTCAGTTAAAAGTCAGCCTACTGATTATCAATGCTTGAGAACGGGCGCACTTTCGGAAGATAATTTTTATTATCAGTGGAATATAACAAGCCTCATTGATAGTTATTATGAAACGAAAAACAGTGGAAATATCCCTGAAAATTATGCACCGGGAATGATGCTTCGATATGCTGATGAATCTGCCGAAACTAACGATTTCTATGCAGGCTTCCATTCGGGAAATAGTACAATAAACGAATATCATCCTTCCGTAACAGTATATTATACCGACACAAAAGGCATTGAGGATTATTATGATTACTTCGCTTCCAGCCTTGATGATAGCGGTGTCGGCTACGTAAACGCATTTAACGGAAGCTTGAACTATGTGAATACCATTATCGCAGAAAGTGGCACACGTATGCCCGTTACTGTTTCATCCTATTATAACAGTGCAAACGGCATATGGAATTTCAGCTTTAATCAGGTAATTACTCATCATCCTAAAACAGATGACAATCCCTATGAATACTATGCTTATACTGATGCTGATGGCACAGTTCATTATTTCAGCGAATACGAAGAAAAGTTCTTGGATGAAAGCGGTAGCGGAATGATCCTTACCGATGACGGCACAAATATTACCCTTACCAAGGAAGGCGATAAGGGCAAGGCAGTATTCAAGTATATTTCAGGTAAGGCTTATATAAGCAGTGTTGAAGATTCTGCCGGTAATAAGCAAACCTATACTTATGACGGAACCAAGGTTACGTCAATTAAAGACGGTGCAGGCAGAACAATCACCATCACTTATTCAGGCGATAAGGTTACGGGAATCAAGGATGCCGCAGATAGAAACACAGTTTTTAACTATTCAGGAAACAACGTAACCTCCATAAACTATATAAACGGAAAAACTGTTACCTTTGAATATTCAAATTCAAAGCTTTCCAAGATAAATGCATCATCGGGCGCATATGTTCAGTATAACTACGATCAGTTTAACCGCGTAACTGGTATACACGAATATGATCGCGCAAAAGAAAACATAAATAGCTATACTATCTCCTACGAGCATAAAAACACCACTCGCATTGAGGACAAGTATAACGATAGCGTTTTGTATCAGTTCGATTTCTACGGCAAAACTGTAAGCGTTGTTGATAACGAAGGTAGCGCATTATATACCAAGTATTCCAATATGAATCCTACTGATTCCGTTGCCCGTGAAAATTACTATTTAAGAAACAAGCTGATGCTCCAGTCCAATCTGCAGACAACAGTTATAAACTATCTCAAAAACATCAATGCAGAAGGCGGTACGGCAAGCTGGTCTGTTTCAAATGGTACGTTCACCACAAACACCGATGAATTTTTAGGCTACAATTCATTTAAGGTTCAGTCAGGTGCGGTGTATCAAACGGTATCGCTCAAAAAAGATACGACCTATACCTTCTCATCATATATTAAAGCAGAGGACGGCAATAGCGCATATCTTAAGGCTGAAGGTGCAGGCGCAAACGTTATTGGCGAAAGCATCACCACTGACGGAAAATGGGAACGCCATTCAATAACCTTTACTGCTACCCAAAACGGAAACGTTAAGGTGTATATGTGCTCAAACGGCACGGCACTTTTTGATTGCTTACAGCTTGAAGAAGGCGATGCAATGAACCGCATCAATCTTCTTGTTGGCGGTAATTTTGAGCTTAACGAAAGCTCCTGGACTAAGAGTTCAGGCGCTGAGGTTGTTGCAGACACATCTGTTGCTCCCCAATATTCCGAACAAGCACCTGTTCAAAGCGGAAACAAAGTATTAAAGATAACAAGCGATTATATGAATAATCGCAATGCTTACCAAAAAGTGCACCTTAACGTAATGGATACGGGATGCCTTGTGTTAAGTGGCTGGGCAAAGGCAGATGCCGCACCTGATAACGAGGACTATAATTCAGGCAAATGGTTCGGTATGTATGCAGAAATTACTTACGCCGATACTAACCAAACCAAAAAGGTAATTCCCGTTGAATTTAATACTGCAGTTCGTATTGACAGTGACACCTCTCAAAATTCTTGGCAGTACGTCTGTGCGGCTATTCCCTTGGATAGCGATTACGTTACTCACCTTAAGGCTTTAGATGTAACTATCTATCTTGCCTATAACAAAAACATAAATACTGCATATTTTGATAATATACAGTTATTCTATGAGGAATTTGGAAATTCCTATAGCTATGATGCAAAGGGCAACGTTATCACCGCAATAGACAGCGCAAGTCAGAAAACTGCATTTAACACTTCGGGTAATGACGTTTCCTCCGTTTCCGATCCTGACGGAAGTAATTATGAGTACGTTTATAACGATAACGATTTATTAACACAGTACCGCAGTGCAACGGGTGTTGGCGCAAATTACACCTACGATAGCTATGGCAATGCGATAAAAGCCGTTGTTTCGGCCAATAAATATACTGAAAGTGTTGAGACGGGATATTACTATCTCAATGCCTTAAACCGTCAGCTCTATTATGATTTTTCAGGTCTTGGCGTTACTTTATCTGCAAACGAAAGTAATGGCAGAATTTATCTTCAAAAGAACGAAGACGGTAGTTTTAAGATTGGCTTTAACGGTAATAAATATCTTGAATATCACGAATATTCTTCCGAGATAATAAATGCAAAAGACCATAATTACGGCTTAGGTCAGGAATGGTTCTTTGTTGCCGCAAAGGACGGCGGTTATTATATTAAATCAGCCTCCACTCACGGCAAGGATGGTTATGAGGGCGATATTTATTTAAGCTCAACGGGTGATACTCTGTATATCTCCCACACCAAAGACACCGTATGGCATCTTAATAAGGTAAAAGAGGGTGGATTCCCCGGTGATGTAACAGCTTTATCTGATATTAAACCAAATACAAGATATCATCTTATTGCAAAAGAAACCGGTCAGGCACTTAATGTTAATAACGGTACCCTGCAGTTATGTAATGGCGAAGGTACGTCATTCCGTTTTGTTCCCGGTGCAGGAGAAAACAAGTATTATCTTGTAAAAGACGATGCAACCCAAACAGCCATCAGCCTTTCTTCACAAGGTGCAGCCTTAAAACAGAATGTCAACTATTCAGGCGACACCTCATGCTTAATGAATATTTCCTTAACATTAGGCGGCATTGAAGTTTGTTCGGAAGACAGCTATTATTTGGCAACTGATGCATCAGGAAACATTCTTGCAAGAAGCTTTAGTGATGAATGGTATCTCTTCGAAGATTCCCAAACCATCGAAACCTCAGCCGAATATTCAGCGAATTATAACGGCAATTACTTAACAAAACAGATCGATGCTTTAGGTAATACGGTTACGTATTCCTATGACTTTGCAAAGGGCTATATGACCTCTCAAACCGATGCAAAGGGCAACGTAATCAATTATACCTATAACGCTAAAGATCAGCTTACAAGCGTTTCTCAGGGCGGTATATCGGTTAGTTATGCCTATGATAGCAATAATCAGTTATCAACTATAACTCATAACGGCTTTACCTACAACTTTATCTACGATGCATTAGGTAGAAACAAGCAAACTAAGATAGGCACACGCTTACTTATTGATAATATGTATGAAGCTGAAACGGGCTTGTTGCAGAAATCAACCTACGGCAACGGCGATACGAGGGAATATGAGTACGATTCCAAGCACCGAGTAACAAAGCTGACTATTGACAACGTTGATAGATTTTCGTATAATTATGATAACCAAGGTAATTTACATTCTTATACAGATTTGGTACAGAATATTACCTACACTTACTTGTACGATTTCTTGGGTAGACCCGTTCAGGTGCGCACGTCATCAGGGTTCAGAATAAAACTCACATACGATGAGTATAATAGAGTAAGCGACGTTAAGTTCGAGTTTGGCAATGATGCACTCTCAACTGAATGGCGCTACGGCAAATCAAGTGTTGTTTATGGTGTAAAATATAACGGAACAGAAAAGATATCATACACTTACGATAGCTTGATGAGACGCTCAAAGACCACAATAAATACCACTAATCCTTTTGTAACTACCTATGGTTACAAAGACATTAACCTCGATAAAACTACAACCTTATTAAACAATATCTCATATAGCAATGGCAAAGGCTTTGTTTATACTTATGATGCTAATGGCAATATTTTAACGATAAAAGATCAAAATAATACTCTGTTAGCAAACTACACTTATGACTCTCTTAACCAATTAACGAGAGAAGATAATGCACAATTAAACAAAACTATCACCTATACATATGATAACGGTGGCAATATTCTCTCGATAAAGGAATATGCCTTTACAACCGGGGATCTTGGTGAAGTTGTAGCACAAAAGACGTACTCCTATGATAATACCGAGTGGAAAGACCTTTTAACCAACTATAACGGAACAAACATTACCTATGATACAATAGGTAATCCTCTCAATTGGATAAATGGCGGAACATTCACATGGTCAGGTGGCAGACAGTTAACTGGCATTACTAAAGGTAATACGAACATCAGTTATATCTACAACAATGATGATATCCGTACTTCAAAGATAGTAAATGGTGTTCGTACTGATTATTATCTTAATGGTACAACCATCATTATGCAGAAAACCGGAGATAACTGCATTTGGTTTACTTATGATGAGAATGGCTTAGTTACTGGATTCCGTTATAACGGCAATGAGTATTATTACGTTAAGAATGCTCAAAGTGATATCATCGGTATCATAGACTCATCAGGTTCAGTTGTTGCCAACTATATTTACGATTCCTGGGGTAATCATATTGCTATTACTGATGGTAACAACAACGATGTTTCAGGTAATTCATCACATATTGCCAATGTTAACCCATTCAGATATCGCGGATATTATTTTGATGTTGAAACGGGATTGTACTACCTTAATAGCCGATATTATGATGCTAAGGTTGGCAGATTCCTTAATGCAGATGGGTATACTTCTACAGGTCAGGGCTCCGTAGGCAATAATATGTTTGCATATTGTGGGAATAATTCTGTCAATCGTGCAGATAATTCAGGACAATTTTGGCTTTCTGCAATAGTTACAACTATAGTGGTAGGTTTTGTGGGAACAAAGATTGTGGGCACCGTAAAAGAAGCTAAAAGAGTCCGAAAAGAACTTGATTCCTTACCCGAGCCATCAGCTGATATAACTGAAAGTTTTAGAGAAACTCTTAGAACAAATGCAAACACGGTAAAAGAAACCACAGAAAACGAAGGAATTATTGAATCAGCAAAAAACTTTTATAATAAGGTTCGAGACAAAGGTGAATGGGATTTAAAACGGTTGCCAGAATACCAAGGAACTTTTCGATTTAATGATTTAGTGGTTCAGGGACAAGACATTGGAAATATTAATTTTGGTTATACTGGTAAAGCACTTGGCTTACCGGACTCGGTTTTGCTATCGGGAGCAGGATTTGCGCAAATAATGTCAGGAGAATATACTTTTTGGTTTGTTATGGTTTCCAACGGGGATGATCTTCGTGACCAACTATACATAATGTATGGAATTATGCTTTATAAAGAAGATCACTAAGGAGTATATAATTATGAAAAGGGCTAACATACTAATTTTATCTATAATATCAAGTATTGTCTTAATAGCATTGCTTGTGTTATTTATTTGCATTTATATTTTCCCTATTTTAAACATTGGAAGTTCTCAAAACAATAACCAAGAAACTTTTTTGATATCTTCGCAGTCGCCAGATGGTGTATACAAGTTAGAAGCATATAGGACAGAACCCGGCGCGACAGTTGATTTTTCAATTAGGGTATATATGATAAATGGTAATCAAAAAAATATTATTTATGATGCATATCATGAATATGATGCCCAAATTGTTTGGATTGATAATTCAGTTGTTTCAATTAATGGTAAATCGCTTGATATATCGCGTGGCGAAAAGTATGATTGGCGCACACAATAATTTTTTTGCAATGGGTATTAGAGACAACCCGGAGACACGAAGACAGTTCTGTCGTCTTCTTTCAGAACCTCAAGTGAAAATAGCTCTTTGCGAAAGCAAAACATTAAACAGGCTTGAAAAGGCTTGAAAATCAAGCCTGTTTTGCTATTTGTGTTATGTTTCATTCTATATATGTCCTTAGTATTGACTATATTATACCGCAAATGGTATAATATTACAAAAGAAGTCAAAAATAGTACACGGCATAAAATACAACGGAACAGAAAAGTTATCATACACTTACGATAGCTTGATGAGACGCACCAAAACCAACATAAATACCACAAATCCTTTTGTAACTACCTACGGTTACAAGGATATATCCCTCGATAAAACTACAACCTTATTAAATTCCATCTCATACAGTAACGGCAAAGGTTTTGTTTATACTTATGATGCTAATGGTAATATTCTGACCATTAAAGATCAAAATAATACTCTGTTAGCAGGCTATACCTACGATTCTCTTAACCAATTAACGAGAGAAGATAATGCTCAGTTAAACAAAACTATTACTTATACCTATGATAACGGCGGTAATATTCTCTCGATAAAAGAACATGCCTTTACCACCGGTGAATTAGGTTCTGTTACCAATGAAAAGACATATACCTACGGTAATAGTGAATGGAAAGACCTTTTAACCAACTATAATGGTACAAGTATCACCTATGATACTATTGGTAATCCTCTCAATTGGATAAATGGCGAGCAATTCACTTGGTCAGGTGGTAGGCGGTTAACAAATGTTGTAAAAGGTACTACGAACATCAGTTATACCTACAACAATGATAATATCCGTACTTCAAAGATAGTAAATGGTGTTAAAACCGATTTCTATTTAAACGGCACAACAATCATTATGCAGAAAACGGGAGATAATGTAATTTGGTATACTTATGATGAAAATGAGTTGGTGTCTGGATTCCGTTATAACGGAATGGAATACTATTATTTCCGTAATGCACAAAATGATATTATTGGAATAATAGATGCATCAGGTGCAGTTGTAGCTAACTATACCTATGATTCTTGGGGTAATCATATTACTATTACTGATGGTAACAACAACGATGTTTCAGGTAATTCATCACATATTGCCAACGTTAACCCATTCAGATATCGCAGCTACTATTTTGACACTGAAACGGGATTGTATTATCTTAATAGCCGATATTATGATGCTAATGTTGGCAGATTCTTAAATGCAGATAGTCTTATAGATAATAGAGGAACAACAGCTCAAAATTTATTTGCTTATTGTGGAAACAACCCTATTGTAAGAATTGACCCTTCTGGTAAGTTTTGGTGGTGGTGGATTGTTCCTGTTATATTTCCATTTATTATGAGTGGCTGCTCGAACAACTCATCTTCTCCTCTTCCAACTATTACCCCAACAAAGCCTGCAACCACGGCTACACCATCTCCAACGCCATCTCCAACCCCGTCTTCGAAACCGAAGACAGCCTTGACCGAAGATCAAAAAGTTTTCGTCGCAACAATTGCTGCTGAAGGAACTGTTACAGTGAAAGGAAATCCTGTCAGTTCACAAGGAAGGAAAGCCATGGCAAATGTTATAATGAATCGTGTAGGAAAGAGAGAATGGTCAAAATACAAAACAGTTGCGGATATATGTGCAAATACGGGGTTTGATGGATATGGAGATGCAAACTATAATGCTTGTATGGCATATCTTAATAAACGTGATGGAAGCAATAAAACGTATGAAAAAATAATTGCTGAAGTGATACCTATCTATAATGGTGAAGTTGCAGATATTACAGGAGGATGTCAATTATACTTTACTCCAGCAGCAATGAGACCTCCGGGACGTATGCCGAATTGGAATTTTGATGTTATTGAGGAAGTAGAAATTTCTGGAGTTGATACATATTATGAGGGACGTTTTTATAGATATAAGTAGGTGATATTATGAAAAAATTATATGTTTGTTGCATTTTACTTCTTGCACTTTGCGTTTCTTCTTGCTCTTCTTCCCAAAACTTCTCACCTGATAATATGGCTTCAAAAATAAAGAACGAAACAATAGTCGAAGAATCATTAAATTATAAGATAACGATGAAAGATAAATTGTTCTATTATTATCTTATTGATAGAGAAGGTAATATAGTGCACTCAGATGGTCCTTTTTCTCACCAACCACAAATACAGCCTATTTCTGATGTGATGTTAAAGATTGTTCATCAATCCGGAACAGGATTAGGGACAAATTGGGGATTTTTTTACAATATTGAAAAAAGTACCTATTCTGATATTTTTCACTATATTTTAAATCAGAATGATGAATTAGTTATTTTGGGAGAAAAAGATAAAATAGTTGTAAAAGATATTTTCGGAGACTTGAATTTTTACCAAGAGTTTTCTTCTTTTGAATATACTTTGTCAAACGTAGTAAGTCCTTTTATAAGTTCTAAATTTATAGAAAATAATAAAATTGAAATAACATATATTTCAGGGGAAGATTATGAAATAAAAAAAGAAGTATTTGATATCAAAATAATGTGTAAATGAGAAAAACCATAACACAAGGGGACGGTTCCTTTGTGCTCCCTAAAAAAGCATAATTGAGATGATGCTAAAATACTAAACAGGCTTGATTTTCAAGCCTGTTTTGCTATTTGTGTTATGCTCCATTCTATGTGTGCCTTTAGTATTGACTATATTATACAACAAATGGTATAATGTTACAAAAGAAGTCAAAAATAGTTCACGGCATAAAATACAACGGAACAGAAAAGTTATCATACACTTATGACAGTCTTGTGCGCCGTTCAAAGACCACCATCAACACAACTACTCCCTTTGTAATCACCTACGGTTACAAAGACATTAACCTCGATAAAACTACAACCTTATTAAACAATATGTCATATAGCAATGGTAAAGGTTTTGTTTATACTTATGATGCTAACGGCAATATTTTAACGATAAAAGATCAAAATAATACTCTGTTAGCAGGCTATACCTACGATTCTCTTAACCAATTAACGAGAGAAGATAATGCACAGTTAAATAAGACCATTACATATACCTATGATAACGGTGGTAATATTCTCTCGATAAAAGAATACGATTTCACCACCGGTGAATTAGGTTCAGTTGTTAACGAAAAGACTTATACCTACGGCAACAGTGAATGGAAAGATTTACTTACCAATTATAATGGCGTTGCAATATCTTATGATACAATAGGTAATCCTCTTAATTGGATAAACGGTGAAACCTTTACTTGGTCCGGTGGACGTCAGCTTACGGGTATTACTAAAGGTAACAATACAATTTCATATACATATAACGATGATGGCGTAAGAACAAGTAAAACTGTCAACGGCACAAGAACAGACTATTATCTCAATGGCATTGCGGTTATAATGCAGAAAACGGGAGATAATGTAATCTGGTATACCTATGATGAAAACGGTTTAATTACTGGTTTTAGGTATAATGGTGCTGAATACTACTATATCAAAAATGCGCAGAGTGATATCATCGGTATCATAGA
>JAZNSH010000085.1:0-2889 GCA_045591115.1 Clostridia bacterium | reverse complement strand
AAAACATCTTAAAACGTTTTTTGCAACTTCGATATCTTTGCAATGAATATGTTCAATTACCTTTGGTAATTGTTTGCGAATTCAACGAATTCGCAGTCGAAATAAGGCTTTTGCCTATTTCGACATCAACATAGTCATTATAATCAAAATTGCCAAAAGCTTTTTCATAAAAATCCCTCCCGTTTTGTTCCATTATACCATATTAAATATCACTTTACAAGAAAAAAAGGAGCAGAATTTTCTGCTCCTTAAATATTATTTTGCTTTCTTCTTTTTAGTAAATATAAAGGTTACTGCGATAAGCACTAAAGCAACTGCGCCGGTGGCAATAATGGGAAGAATATCAACGGTGATTCCGCCTTCTTCCTGAGGAACTTCGTTGTCTATATTTATGTTTTCGCTATCGGTTGCGCCTGCAACAAGCTTATCAATATCGGTTTTGCCTGTGCCGAAAACGGAAATTTCAGCAATAGCGGTATGTGAATAAACATCAGGATTGCTTTCATTTGTATGTGAGTTAATGGTGGTTTTATACTCTATACCGTCTGATTTTGAAAGAGGAGTGGATTTTGCATTAAGAAGAAGAACCTTAATATAACGGTACGAGCCGTTAAGAGCCTCCTGATAATAGCTTCCGTCCTCTGACATTGTCTGATCGTGGAGAGCGGTGTTAACGATAATAGTCCAGTTCTTGTTATCAAGTGAGCCTTCAATGCGATATTGAGGAAGAACTGTTTCCGTTGCGGGAACGAGATTGATCTGTGTTACATCATAGGGCACGCCAAGATCATAGATAATGGTCTGTGTAACACGGTCAGCAAAGGGTTCCCAAGCGTTTTTGCCGTCAAGATCATATAAATACTTGGTGTTGTTCACAAGCCTTGAGCTTGCATATGCCTGACCGCCTATTGCTTTAACCTCATAAGGAGTGATGATATTTCCAACGTTCTCACTCTTTTCAGGCTGTGCATAGAGCTCTTCAAAGGAGCAATTGCTGATTTCTTCAGAAGTTAAGATAAATGCCCAGTCCTGAACGGACGGTTTGTCGGGAAGCACGTAATAATCGTAACCGGTAACACCCTCTTCAATTTCAATGTACTTGCCGGTAAGGGGGTTATACCACATTGCCTTATAGGTCTTCTGAGGATCAACATTATAGATAGTACCCGTTAAAGTATCTTCATTTATGAAATAAGCAACAAAGGTGCTGCCATCTTCTTTAGACATAAGGAACTTATCGTTACCCTTTAAGAAATCTGCACACTTGTTATCGGTGTATCTTGCCTTAAGTGATGTCCAATCGGGAATATTAAGGAAGAAGTTCTTCATATAACCCATTTCAAATGAGCCGGGCTTATCAAGACCCATATACCAAGGCTCGTAGTTATAGCTTGAGAAGCCGTTGAACCAACCAACGTTGCCTTCCGTTGAATAGCAGTTAGCCCAAATACCCGTTACACCGTAAGTGTAGCCTGCAAGACCGTTCATCATAGCGTTCCAGGCACCGATTCGTGCAGTATCGTAACCGGTAAAGCCACCGCAGTTGATGTCCTCATAGTTATATTCTGCTTCGATAACGGGTTTGCCCGTTGCACAGTAGCCATAATAACGTGATTTTGTGGGAAGCATTCTTCTATTATGTCCGCCCTGGGATGCCCAGAAGGTGTGCCAGGGTGCTTCATCAAGTCTGAATGAGCGATCGTCAGCATACTCGATAACGTCCATATGTGCAGAGCCCGGATGCTTATAGCCATCAAGCTCGCCAACGTAAGCACCAACTTCCATCCAGAAATCCATTACGGAAAGTCCCTCGTCCTTAGCATCAACGTCATCACGAGTGATTTCCTGACCTGTGATCCAAAGAATTGAATAGCAGGCATATCTGCCAACGCAATAGCGGATAAAAGGTTTCATCTGTTCCACAGTAGCCGCTTTTGCAGTGGAATTGTGCACACCGAAACCTAATGCGATTGCAAAATCCTGCTCGTTAAGATAGGAGAACATATAGTCAATTTTCTTATTGAACACTTCACTTGATGGCAGAACAAATTTTTCACTCCAGATAGAATCTATCTTTCCCTTCTGTCCGCCACCGTCAGATTCAGAGGAATCAAAATATGTTTGATAAACAGTAAAACCCTTTGCTTTACGGTTATCTACTTCGTGCTTAAACTGATTGTAGCAGTTACAGCCGGGATAGTTACAAACGTTGGTCTGCTCGTAGTTAGGAGCCTGCCAATGAGTGTCACCGATCCAAATGAAGGGAGTGCCATCATCATACATAAAGTAATTTGATGATTTATCGGTCTTTACAAAGCCGTGCTTTTGAAGGAGATTTTCCGAAGGATTCTCCTTTGCCTCAATAACGCCTTCCTTTGTAAGTGAAGGGTTATTATCGTTGCTTGTGATCTTATAATTCCATTTACCCGTTTTGGTAGGTGAAAAACGAACCGCAAAGGTATCCTTTTCATACCAGAAGCCGGGAAGCGTGATTGTTGTGCCGTCAGTATGAGTGAAAACTGCGGTAAGCTCCACGTCCAAATAGGGATTTTCATAATCCTTTGTGCTTTCAAGCTTGATCTCAATAGGAGACCACAGGAATGCTTCAAGAGCTTCGCCCTCAGCAAATGCCGTTACGCCCGTAACGGTAGAAGCCAAAAGCATAACTGTTAAAAGTAAGATTGAAATAAGTTTTTTCATATTTTTCCACCTTTTATTTATAATGATTATCAAATGTCGAGAAATTGATTAAATTTCTCGACAAAGCCGATAGAAATCGGCTTTACGTTGCAAAAAACATCTTAAAACGTTTTTTGCAACTTTGATATCTTTGCAATGAATATGTTCAATTACCTTTGGTAATTGTTTGCGAATTCAACGAATTCGCAG
>JAZNSH010000084.1:0-19203 GCA_045591115.1 Clostridia bacterium | reverse complement strand
TTTTAGGTCGGAGAATTTTAAAGGAATAAATTTTTGAAGGATGCGCGGCGAAAACGCAGGCAATACGAGTGCAGTATTGCCGAGTATTTCAACAAAGCAGACACGGAAATTTATCCTTTAAAATCGGACTCCTTTGCACGCGCTATAGTATATAGCAAAATGCGGTCATTTACCGCGTCGGCACAAGCTACACCTTACACTTTTCGCAAGTGTGCGAAAAGCTGATTAGTTTTGCTGTGCCTCCTTTTTTTGCAAAGGGGACCCTAAAAAGCAAAAGTGCTTTTTGGGGATAAGGAATCGCAGTGGAGCAAAAAAGCATTCCGTGATTTTTTACGGAATGCGTAAAGCGGAACTTGCGATGACGCGGCTTGCAAGGGTTTCTCGAACTCTGACAGCCTGCTGACTTTGTCAGCAGACTGACGGCTTCGCCGTGATTAAATATGTAAGGGATATAAGTGTTGTATACCTACAGTTGACTAAATCAACTCATAATCCATTTATACCGTCTTATTTTTTTTATTTTCATATTGAAAAATGCTTTTCTTTATGGTACAATATATTAAATCATTATTTAGGATGGGTTTTTATGGCTAAAGAGTTTTCTGCTGCAGAGATTTTTAATACCCGTGTTGAGGATGAATATCAGGCTGAGCCTGAAATTTATGAAGAATCTGCTGAACCTGAAAAACAAAATAAAAATGTTGAAGAATCTGTTGAAGAAGATCAGGAGGATTATTCCAATCTTTTTGATTCTTCTGAGGACGATGTTGTTAAAACAGAAAAAGAAAGAAAAAGGATTTCTTTTGATTTAAAGAAAATGATCTCTAAGCTTCCCAAAATAAAGAAGCCTGATTTTTCATTTCTCACTCGTTTCAGTAAGGCAGATGAAATTACTGATACTACAAAAAGAATACCTGCATCAAAGAAGAAGATCATATTTGTTACTCTTATGGTGCTGCTTACCGTCGGTGTTTTTGCCATCTTCGGAACCTTTTTATTTAATCAGTATTCACTTGTTTTTCCAAGCCACGATGATTACGGCTATGCGACCTTAAGCTACGTTTACTGGGAAGAGGGAATGTGGGGCCAGGATTATTCTATGGATCAGCTTGTCCATTATCTTACCCAGCACTATAACCGATGGGGTGGAAGAATACTGAGCTTTGGCCAATCGATTCTTCTTTTGCGGGAGGGACTTGACGTTGCTCAAGGCTTCCACGCAGTTACGCTGATGCTTACGTTTTTAATGGCTTTTCTCTTTGCACAGAACGGCAAGAAAACAAAGTGGTTGCCACTTGCGGCACTGTTTACCTGCGCATTGTTCGGAATGATAGGTAAGGATATTTCCATAAGCGGATTTTATTGGTACTGCGCGGCAATTCTGTATACTGTGCCGGTTTTATATGTGTTTATAGGGGCATGGCTATTATATGTGATGCTTCTTGATAAACGGGAAAAAACCATATCGGTTGCAAAGATAATGATGTTGCCTTTTACTACGGTGTTATTCTTCTTTGCAGGATGGTCAATGGAACAGGTGGGCATCTTTGCGGTTGTTGTTTCAGGCGCAATGCTTATGTACGCGTGCTTCAAAAGAAGAAATCCATTGGTGCTTATTTATGGTGTTCCGCCATTTATTTCTTCGGTTATAGGATGCCATATTCTTATAAATGCCATAGGTAATAACTCAAGGCAGAGCAGCCACGCTGATTATTATAACCTGCCTTTCTCCGAGCAAATTCTTACAAGCGGAGACACTATTGTAAAAACTCTTTTCAGATTGGGAAATATTTTAACCGTAATTTTAATCGCACTTGTTGCAGTCAGTGCGGCACTGTTTATTTTAAGAAAGAAAAAGAACGTTTTCACTTATTCATTATTGGGACTTAATAGCGTTCTTGCGGCATTTTCATTGGCGGTAAGTGCAAATAACGTGCAAGGTCCTAAAATTTCCGTGTGGTTATGGATTTATCTCATCGTAATGGCAGTAACAGTTTCCATATGGCTTTTTTCATCAAAAAGAAAGCAGGATTATCTTATTTGGGCACTGTTCTTCGGTTCTCTTGCATCTCAGGGCGCGTGCCTTATCGCACCGATTTTCCCCGACAGATGCCTTATGATGTTCGTTTTAACATTGGTTATTGTAGCAAGCCGTGCCTTCAATGAATACGTTTCTATTTTTGAAAATCTCGATCGCAAAAAAGCCGTCGCAAGCGTTTTGAGCATTACTTGTGCATTTACCGTTATGGGCGCAACCGGTGCAATGCAGGTTTATGATGGATTTAAGGAAAACGACCGTGTTCAGCAGTATAATAACAGAATGCTCGAAGTAACGGGCAAGCTTTATGATGAATACGATATCGGTTGCACAAGTATTCCCTTAATGAGACTTAAGGATGATACATATGCAGGCTCAACTCAGCCATATGGCAGAGATCTCATAAAGGATTGGATGAAAATTTATTATAAGCTTCCCGATAATCTTCAGTACAGTGATTTTATCTATGAGGATTATAACGAGGTTCGTCTTAAAGAGCTTGAAATGCTTTTAGATGAAGCAGAAAATAAATACGCAGAACTTAAAAATAATGCTTGACGATTTTTATATTTGGTTGTATAATTACCGAGGTAAATAAGGGAGCGGTTTTCGTTCCCTTTATATAGGGGAGTGGCTCAACGGTAGAGTAGCGGTCTCCAAAACCGTAGGTTGCGTGTTCGAATCGCGTCTCCCCTGCCAAAAAAGAACGAACAAAAGTTCGTTCTTTTTTTATCCAAGCCGAAGGCTTGGCATATCATCACGCGTCAGAGTGTATATCATCAGCTCCTTTGGAGCTGTATATCATCACGGCAAAGCCGTGTATAATTCCTCCTGCGGCTTGATGATATACCGCAACAAGTTGCGGATGATATCAAAACATTTGCATTGATTTGTTTGTGTAAATATGATATAATATTTGAAGAATAAAACCGTACGACTTTTTTGTTGAGAATGACACACTTGCGATAAAACCTAAAAAACAAGATGGTGTGCTTTTATAATGGAAATATAAAAGAAGTAAAAGGAAAAATAAATATGGTAAATATCGGTAATGATTGGGACAAATATTTAGAAGGCGAATTTGATAAGGAATATTATCTTAAACTTCGCGAATTTTTAAAAAAAGAATACTTTTCAAGGACTATATATCCTAATATGTACGATATTTTTAATGCGTTAAAATATACACCTCTTAACGATGTGCGCGTAGTTATTCTCGGGCAGGATCCATATCACGGACCCAATCAGGCGCACGGTCTGTGTTTTTCGGTAAAACGCGGTATTGAACCACCACCGTCATTAAAAAATATTTATAAGGAAATGAAGGATGATTTAGGCATAATTCAGCCTGATCACGGGGAGCTTACCTCTTGGGCAAAGGATGGTGTGCTTATGTTAAACGCTGTTTTGACCGTTCAGGCAGGTAATGCAAATTCCCATAAAAACAAGGGCTGGGAAATCTTTACCGACAGAGTTATAAAGCTTGTTAACGATAATGCAGATCCTTGCGTTTTCTTGTTGTGGGGCGCCAATGCAAAAGCAAAACAAGCCCTTATAACCAATAAAAAGCATCTTGTCTTAACCTGCGCACACCCAAGTCCATTGTCGGCATATAATGGCTTTTTCGGATGCAAACATTTTTCAAAAGCCAATGAGTTCTTAATTAAAAACGGAAGAAAGCCAATAAATTGGCAGTTGGAGGAATAATATGAATATCCTTGAGTTTGGTGCAGTTAATGACGGCGTAACTTTAAACACTGTTGCAATTCAATCAGCAATAGATGCTTGTGAAAAAAATGGCGGGGGTAGGGTTACAATACCTGCCGGTAAGTTTAAATCAGGCACTATATGGCTTAAAAGTAACGTTGAACTTTATCTTGAAATGGGTGCTGAACTTATTGCATCGGATAATATGGATGATTACAATGAACTTGATGCTTACGAACAGAATTTTAGCGTTTTAAGTGAAGGCTGGGTAGGCAAGCATCTTATTATTGCATATGAAATAGAAAATTCAGCTATAAGCGGGTTTGGCAAAATTAATGGAAACTGTTGCGCTTTTGTAACTGAAATACCTTCGCCTAAAGCAAGTTGGACTTATTATCATTGGGATATGGGTATAAGTAAATTAAGGGATGAAGAAAAGAAAAGACCGGGACAGCTTATATGTTTTATCGAATGTACAAATGTGCATATAAGCGATGTTACGATAGTTGATTCACCTTGTTGGTGCTGTTTTATTCATGGTTGTGAAAATGTTTTTGTGCGCGGCATAAGAATAAAAAATCCTATTTGGATGCTTAATTCTGATGGTGTTGATATTGATTCGTCAAGAAATGTAACAATATCTGATTGTATAATTGATACGGGGGATGACGGTATAACGCTTCGCGCAGGTGAAAATAGGTTGAAAAACAAGAACATTCATTGCGAAAACGTTTCCATATCCAACTGCGTTATAAATTCAGGCGTTTGTGCTTTCCGTATCGGCGTAGGCAATGGAAGCATAAAGCACGCACGTATTTCAAACATAACTATCAGTAAAAGCTATGTAATTGCCCAATTCTGTACTACGTATTCACTTAATCCGTTGGAAAAAGTGGATATTGAGGATGTTAACTTCTCGAATATTTCGGCGTACAATACTTGCAGGGTCGTTGAGGCTTTTACCAAAAATGGTGCCGCAATTAAAAATATTACAATGGAAAATATCCGTTCAGAATCCTCGGCAGAAAATTATATCGACGGAAATAACGGAGTAATTGAGAATTTTAATTTGCGCAACATTGAAATTTATATGCGCGACAGATATACCGAATTAACTGATGATATTTTGGCGCGTCGCGGTAATTTTGGCTTAAGATTTTCTTTAGTCAACGGTGCCGACATTGATAACGTAAAGATTCTTGATGAAATGTTAGAAATGAAAGGCAAAGTGCTTATTGAAAATTCATCTGATATAACAAAACAAAATTGCAATTTCTAATATTTTTTAACCGTCTGTATTACAGGCGGTTTTTTTGCATATAATTTACTACTTCAAAAGGAGGAATAATATGCGATCAAAACTTAAAGAAACGCTTGTGATAAATATGATAATTATTGTGGTGCTCTTTATTATAGGCGGATATTCTGTTCGCGAGGGGGCGAGCGTTGAAGCGTTTAATCCACTTTACAAGATGGAAACGACTGACAAGGAAGTTTATCTTATGATAAACGTTTATGAGGGAAAAGAATATGTTGAAGAATATCTGAAGCTCTTTGAAAAAGAAAATGTAAAGGCAACATTTTTTGTTGGCGGTTGTTGGGCGGCAAAGAATCAGGATACTGTTAAAATGATATATAATTACGGCCACGAAATCGGAAATCACGGCTATAATCATAAATTACATACAAAGCTCTCCAGAGAGCAGAGCAGGGAGGAAATAAAGCGCACCAACACGCTCATAAGGGAGATCATCGGCAAAACTCCCACTCTTTTTGCACCGCCGTCAGGTGACGTTAATGAACAAGTTGCGAACGATGCCGAGTACTTCAGGATGAAAACAGTTATGTGGACGGTGGATACCATTGATTGGCGCGATCACGATAAAAACAAGATATATAAAAGGGTTGAGAGAAATATTCAACCGGGTGCAATGATACTTATGCATCCCACAGAGTCAACTCTTCAGGCGCTTCCTGATATAATTCTGCTTTTAAAATCAAAGGGTTACGTTTTTAAAAGCTTGTAAAATAATAATTGCAATTATTCCGTTAATAATATATAATATAAATATATTATTATGGGAGATTGTTTAAATGGAGATTTTCAGGCTTTCAAACGGCGTAAGAGTTGCTATGGAGGAATTGCCTCACTTAAGATCGGTTTCAGTCGGAATATGGGTAGGTGCAGGCTGTTTTGCCGAAGATGAAAAGAACAACGGTATTTCGCACTTCATAGAGCATATGCTTTTTAAGGGCACAAAAAACAGAAGCGCAAAGGAAATAGCAGGATGCATTGACGCTTTGGGCGGTCAGCTTAACGCTTTTACTGCAAAGGAATGTACTTGCTATTACGTTAATATTTTATCTGAGCATTACGGCGTTGCAGTTGACCTTCTTACCGATATGGTGCTTAACTCAACTTTTCTTGCTGAAGATATCAAAAAAGAAAAGGGCGTTGTTTTGGAAGAAATAAATATGGTTGAAGATACGCCTGATGAGGTCTGCCACGATAATCTTTCAAAGGCATATTATGGCAACCATCCTTTAGGGAAAACAATTCTCGGAACAAAGGAAACGGTGCAGGGGATTACCGAAGCCGATATTCGTACCTATATGGCAAAGACTTATGTGCCTGAAAATATCGTAGTTTCAGTTGCAGGTAATTTTAATAAAGACGATGTGCTTACAATGCTTGAAGAAAAGCTTGGTGCAAAATTAAAGGGAGATGGTAAGCCTGAAAAGGCTTCACCTAAGGACAAGCCTGATTGCGGAATTATTCTTGTTAACAAGGATATTGAGCAGGTGAACCTTTGCTTGGCTCTTCCCGGTGTAAGCCAACAAAGTGATGATTATTTTGCAGAGGGGATTATTGCCACCGTCTTTGGCGGAGGAATGTCCAGCAGGCTTTTTCAGCGTGTTCGTGAAGAAAACGGAATGACGTATTCCATCTATTCCTATCTTGCTTCCACAGTGAACAGCGGAATGCTATCTATCTATGCAGGAATGAATCCCAAACAAGCCAAAACAGTTCTTGAGCTCATTCTTGACGAGGGTGAAAAGCTCCTTGAAAACGGCATTACCGAAAAAGAATTTAATGAAGCAAAGGAACAGCATAAGGGTGGATTCGTTTTGGGCCTTGAAAGTGCGGTTGCGAGGATGAACCGTAACGGAAAAGTTCTCCTTTTAAACGATAAAGTGCTTACTATGGATGAAGTTATTTCAAAAATAAATAACGTTACAATGGATGATATAAACAGAAACATTAAACGTATGTTTGATTTTTCAATTTTAAGCGCATCCGTTGTAGGCAAAGTAAGCAAAAATGATGAATTTTATTCAAGATTGACACAAATATAACTTTATTTTATCAAAGTTTTATGATATAATATATTATATATTTAGTGCTAAGATAAGCGAGGTATATAAATGCCTAAGAAAAAGAAAAAAGTACAGGCTAAGAAAAATCAGGCAAAAAATAATAAAAATCAGAGCAGAAGTAATGAGATCATCGGCGTAGTTCTCATCCTTGTGGGAATTCTTCTTATGATCTCACTGCTTATTCAGGCTGAAAGTGTTATAAAAACCTACGTTGCCGATGGCTTTATGCGCGGTACCTTTGGCGTAGGTGCGTATGCTATTCCCGTAATGCTTATGGCTCTGGGCGTTATTAAAATAGCCATAAAGAAGCCTAAGCACGATGCGCTGAAGATCACTATGACGGCGGTTATGATCCTTTCCCTTATAGGTATTCTGCATATTCTCTATGCTTGGCTTGATGATTCTGTTAAAATATCAACTGAGTACGGTGAGGCCATTGTTAATGCCTACGAAGCAGGCAAAAATCACGTTGGCTTAGGCGGATTTGCGGAGTTTTACGTTTATCCCATAACGCAGTTTGCAAGCAGTATCGGTGCATTCTTCGTGTTTGTTGCACTTATCGTTATTTCCTTTATCATTCTCTTTAATCTTTCCTTGCGTGATGCAGGCGAAAAGGTTGGAGCATCAATGAAGAATACGGGTGTAAAGGTTAAAACGGGCTTTGCTCAGGCGGCAATTCGTCGCAAAGAGAAAAAGAAAAAGGTTTATGATTATGATATCGGAGAGGAAGAAGATCCGCTTGATACATATGCTGATGAATTTGTTGTTGCTCCCGTCGTTCACGATGAGGAGGACGAGCCTAAAATTCCCGATGAATTTCACGTGACCGATAAAAACGATTCTTCCGTAACGCTTAAGCGTAAGAAACCTGTTATCAAGGAATATTTCGATGATTTCGGAGATATGCCCGATGATTTTGAGGTTCCTGAGGAAGCGGAAGAAGAATTTGAGGCAGACGAAAGCTTTGATGTTCAGGTTGAAGAGGAAATTCCTGAAGAAATCTATGAAGCACCTCCCACAAATCTTTTAAATGCGCCCGTTTCGGGCAAGCGTTCATCTACCGATCATTCTGAAAAAATCGAAATGATGGAATCCACCTTAAAGAGCTTTGGTATCAATGCTTGGGTTGAAAACATTACCATTGGCCCGGCTATAACAAGATATGAGCTTTCTATTGAGCGTGGCACAAGAGTAAGCAAAATTCTTAATCTTTCTGATGATATTGCTCTTTCAATGGCTGCAACAAACGTGCGCATTGAAGCACCTATCCCCGGTAAAAGTGCTATCGGCATTGAAATTCCCAATGATTCGGTTTCGATGGTTACCTTAAGAGAAGTTCTTGAGGGTGCAGTATTTAAAGATCACAAATCGCCGGTTGCAGTCGGCTTGGGTAAGGATATTACCGGTAATATCATCGTTGCCGATCTTGCAAAAATGCCTCACCTTTTGATCGCAGGTCAGACAGGTGCAGGTAAGAGTGTGTGCATAAACTCAATTATAACGAGCCTTTTGTATAAATCATCGCCTAAGGATGTAAAGCTGATTCTCATCGACCCCAAGATGGTTGAGCTTAACGTTTATAACGGAATTCCGCATCTGATGACGCCCGTTGTTACCGATCCCAAAAAGGCGGCAGGCGCGTTGCAGTTCGTCGTTCGCGAAATGGAAAAGCGCTATGAAACCTTTGCAAAGCGCAAGGTAAAGGATATTAACCGATACAACGAAGTTGTTGAAGAAGCAGGGGAAGAAAAGATGCCCCGAATCGTTGTTATTGTTGATGAGCTTAACGATCTTATGCTTGTTGCCCGCGGCGAGGTCGAAGATAGTGTTATGCGTATTGCGCAGCTTGCCCGTGCGGCAGGTATTTACCTGATCCTTGCAACGCAGAGACCCTCCGTTAACGTTATTACAGGTGTTATTAAAGCTAACATTCCCTCCAGAATAGCTTTTGCAGTTGCTTCAGGTGTTGACTCTAAAACCATCCTTGATGCAACGGGCGCTGAAAAGCTTGTGGGTAAGGGTGATATGCTTCTTCACTTAAACGGTGAAAATAAGCCTACCCGTGTTCAGGGCGCATTCGTTGGCGAGCAGGAAATTGAGAAGGTTGTTGATTTTATCAAGGCTAAAAATGCCGAAGCCAAGTATATTGCCGAAGAACAGCTTGTTATGCGTGAGCTTAAACCCAACCACGGTGGTAGCGGTGAAAATCCCAATGATTTTGATGATTCTGACGGTGAGGACGAGCTTTTCCCTGCGGCAGTTGAATATGCCATTGAGTGTGGAAACATTTCTATTTCTGCACTGCAGAGAAGATTCAAGGTAGGCTATGCCCGTGCAGGCAGACTTATCGATTCAATGGAATTAAAGGGCGTTGTTGAAGCATCCCAGGGCGCAAAGGCCCGTAAGGTGCTGATGACAAGAGAACAGTTCTGGTCAATGTATGACGAAAGATTGGATTAAATAATGGTTAAGGTTTTAATTGTTTCCCTTGGCTGTAATAAAAATCTTGTGGATTCAGAGGTTATGGCAGGCTACCTGAAAAAAGGCGGTATGCTTTTAACCGAAAATCCTGAGGAAGCAGAGGTTATAATCGTTAACACCTGCGGTTTTATTGAAGATGCCAAGGTCGAGGCCATAGATACTATCTTTGAAATGGCCCAATATAAAAAGAAAAAATGCAAAGCTCTCATTGTTTCGGGATGCCTCACTCAGCGCTATCCCGATGCAGTGTGGGAAATGCCTGAGGTTGACGGCGTTTTAGGTACATATGCCTATGAAAACATCGTTGAAGAGGTTAATAAGGCACTGTTAAAAAAGAAGCCAAAAAACATTTCGGGTGATGCAAAATATCTTGATAATCCTATAAAAAGAGAAATCTCAACAAAATATTACGCATATCTTAAAATAGCCGAGGGATGCGATAATAAGTGTGCATACTGCGCAATTCCTTCTATTCGTGGTCCTTATGTTTCAAGAACTATGGAAAGTCTTCTAAATGAGGCAAGAGAGTTAAAAGAGCAGGGCTTTGAGGAAATTATTCTTACCGCTCAGGATACAACTCGTTTCGGTCTTGACAGAGGTGTAAACGAATTTCCGTTGCTTCTTGAAAAAATTGCTGAGATGGGATTTACTTGGGTAAGGATTATGTATGCTTACCCCTCAACCTTAACAGAAGAAGTTATTTCTGTTATGGAAAAGTACGATAACATTTGTAAGTACGTTGATCTTCCCATTCAGCACACTGAAGATAAGATGCTTGTTTTAATGAACAGACACTATTCAAGAGCTGATGTGGTAAACGTCATAAATCGCATAAGAGCATCAAAGCACGATTGGTCATTGCGCACAACGCTGATGTGCGGTTTTCCAGGTGAAACGGATAAAGAATTTAAAGGAATGCTTAAATTCATTAAAGAATATAATTTTGATAATTTAGGCGTTTTTGCGTTCTCTCTTGAAGAGGGAACAGAGGCGGAAAATCTTCCTCACAAGTGCAGAAAAAGCACGGGAGAAAAGCGGGCTGACAGCGTAATGCTCGTTCAGGGCGAGATAGCACATAAGTTTAATTCACGGCGAGTTAACAAGAGCTATAAAGTATTGTGCGAGGGCTATGATAAAGAGCAGAACATTTATTACGGCAGAAGCGAGTTCTTGGCGCCGGACGTTGATGGCAGAATATATTTTTCGGGCACGGATATTGTGCCGGGGAAATTTTATGAAGTATATATAGACGAAGTTTTCGGCTATGATTTCTTTGGGAGGGTATTATGAATTTACCTAATAAATTAACAGTTTTAAGAATCATCCTTATGCCCGTTATGGTATTACTGTTTTATCTTGAGTTATATATAACGGCATCCGTTGTGTTTATCTTCGCGGCATTAACCGATATGCTTGACGGTAAGATTGCAAGAAAGAATAATATCGTAACCGTTTTCGGCAAGTTTGTTGATCCTTTGGCAGATAAACTTATAAACATTGCGGCAATAATTATTCTTACCTCAAAAGTAAGCACATCTCAGGATCCTTGGTATGCTACGCTTGTTGCCATTGCAACGGTTATCATCGTTTCAAGAGAAACGATTATCACTTCCTTAAGAGCTCTTGCGGCAAAGGAAGGCGTAGTAATTGCCGCAGATAAGTTAGGCAAGATCAAAACGGTTCTTCAGGATATTGCTATCGTAGGTATGTTCCTTGACGAATCACCTTATATTGATCAAATTCAGTTCCTTGGCGAGCTTGTTCACTGGACCACCGTAGTAATGCTTGTTGCGGCACTGTTCCTTACGATTCTTTCGGGCATTAACTACTTTACCTCAAATAAAGAGATAATTGAAAAAATCAAAAAAGACATATGATAGAATTATTTGATTATTTGATTGAAAATGATATTACCGTGAGCACGGCAGAATCCTGCACAGGTGGAAATATTTCTGCGGAATTTGTCGCATATCCGGGAATTTCCAAAATATTTCTGGCAGGGCTTTGCACTTATCACAACAGTATTAAGGAAAATATTCTCGGAGTCAGAAAGGAAACCCTTGAAAAATTCGGCGCAGTAAGTGAAGAATGTGCGCGGGAAATGCTTTTGGGCTTAAAGGAAAGAACGGGAGCAAAGGCCGCAATATGTACAACGGGCATTGCAGGACCGGGCGGTGGCAGTGAAGCAAAACCGGTAGGTCTTGTGTATGTGGGCGTAAGCTATTTAGATAAAACCGAAATTGTGAAGTGCATTTTTTCAGGCACAAGAAGTCAGGTAATAGAGCAAGCAAAAAATTTCGCATTGGAATTACTATATAAAAACGTTTTGGGAGGAAAAAATAATGGCAAAAAATGAAACAGAAGCAACCATTTTAGGTGAAAAAGAGAAGGCGTTAAAAACTGCCTTGCAGGAAATTGAAAAGCAATTCGGCAAAGGCACCGTTATGAAGTTAGGTGATGATGCCGATAAGATCAACGTTCAGGTTATACCCACAGGCTTTATTCAGATAGATTCAGCTCTTGGTGTAGGCGGTATCCCTCGCGGAAGAATCACAGAGATCTACGGACCTGAATCCTCAGGTAAAACCACCCTTACGCTTCATATCGTTGCTCAAGCACAGAAGAACGGCGGTATTGCTGCATTCATTGATGCTGAGCACGCACTTGATCCTCAGTATGCAAGAGCATTAGGTGTTGATATTGATAATCTTTACGTTTCACAGCCTGATAACGGTGAGCAGGCACTTGATATTGCTGAAGCACTTGCACGTTCAAATGCAATTGATCTTATTGTTATTGACTCTGTTGCTGCACTTACGCCAAAGGCCGAAATCGAAGGTGATATGGAATCCTCCTCAGTTGGTCTTCAGGCACGTTTGATGAGCCGTGCTTTAAGAAAGATCACCGCAGTTGTTGGTAAATCCAATACCTCCGTTATCTTCATTAACCAGCTCCGTGATAAGATTGGTGTTATCTATGGTAACCCTGAAACCACAACGGGCGGTAAAGCACTTAAGTATTTTGCATCTGTCCGCATTGATATCCGTAAAGGTGAAGCACTTAAGAACGGTGCTGAGGTTATCGGTAACAAGTGCAAAATAAAGATTGTTAAAAATAAAGTTGCACCTCCCTTTAAAACTGCTGAGGTTGATATGCTTTTCGGAAAAGGCATTTCAAGAGAAAGCTCACTTTTCGATTTTGCAGTTGAAACGGGCATCATCGTAAAGAGCGGTTCTTGGTTCTCATATCAGGGCGACCGTATCGGTCAGGGCAAAGAAAATGCGAAGGAATATCTTGTTGCACATCCTGAAATTATGGAAGAGGTTGAAAACTTAATGCGTGAGGCTATGTCCGGTAAGAAGGAAAGCACACGCAAGGATGACCTTGACGATGATGATATCAACGAGTTTGCTTGAGGTAATTTATGGGAAAATGGTATGACAAGATCTTTATAGGCAATCCCAATAAAGAAGATTTTTCCGCAAAGGATCTGCCAAAAACACGAACAGAACAGTTTTTTGACGTTATAAAGCTTCGCTTTGGCGGGCTTATAACGGCAAACCTGATCCTTGCGTTATTTATGATTCCCCTTGTTATGAGTGCAATCTATTTCTTTTTTATGGCTAAAAATATGAACGCGATTGAAGGTATAGATGTAACATTTGTAGAGTTGTTAGATTTGTATTTGCTCATTAACGTTCCTTTGTATACGCTTATGGGTCCTGCCACTGCAGGTATGTATTATTGCATCAGAAACTGGGTGTGGAATCGCCGTGCAACCATTGGTGAGCATTTCTGGAAAGAGTTTAAAAGAAGCTGGAAGCAGTCGGCTTTCCTTAACTTGTTTAATTCGGTGCTTTGCTATGCAACCTTCTTCTGGATCCGCTTTTTGCACCTTAACGCAGGCGAAGCGGCACCTTATATTTCAGTGCCCTTAGTTTGCATCGTAGCCTTATATTATATATCAAGCATATATCAGTATCCTCAGCTTGTTTCATATAATCTTACGGTAAAGCAGATTATGAAGAACTCCATTATATATATGTGTGTTCAGCTTCCAAGAACTTTAATTGCAGTTATTTTGTATCTTGCATTGGGCATTTTGTGCCTTAGCTTCGCACAGCTTTTCCTTGCGGTTGCTATGTCCATAGGCTTAGGCGTTGTGTTCCTTGGAAATATGATTTTATCGGATTTCCTCTTTGATAAGTACGTTAATGAGCCTGAAAACAGGCGCAAGGGTATGGCACCCTTGAAATAAGAGGTATTTATGCAGTATGGTGAAATAGCACTTGTGTATGATTCGCTTATGTACGATATGCCATATAAAGATTGGGCAGAGTTTATCCGCAAAAACCTTAAGGGCAGAAGTGTTCTTGAGCTGGGTTGCGGAACGGGAAGCATAACGGAGCTCCTTTCGGCATATTATGATATTACCGCTCTTGATCTTTCTGAGGATATGCTTGATATTGCCCGTGAGAAGCTTATGAAAAAGGGTAGAATGGCACGTTTTATAAAAGGTGATATGCGTGATTTTTCGGTTCATAAGCCTCTTGACAATGCAATTATTGTTTGTGACGGTGTGAATTATCTTACTTCGCCTGAAGACGTTAAAAAGACTTTTAGGAAGGTCTATGATAACGTTGCCTCAGGCGGACGTTTTATTTTCGATATTTCAAGCCCCTATAAGCTTAATAGTATGGCTGATCAGCTTTATTCCGAGGATGCTGATGATGTTACTTATATCTGGCGCAATACTATGAAGGATAATATTATCAATATGGATATTACCTTTTTTGTGCTTGAAGATAAGGATCGTTATTTCAGGTTTGATGAAAATCACATTCAGCGTGCACACAGCGCAGAAGAAATATCTCAGTGGCTTAAGGAATGTGGCTTTGAGCTTATTTCCGTTACCGATAATTATACTGATAATTCTGTTAAAGATGATACTATGCGCATAACCTTCTGCGCAGAGAAAAAAGGATGAATTTTATGGAAGACCAGATACTTCGTGCCATCGTCTGTGACGGTCAGGCGCAAATGATTATAATAAATTCATCGGAAACTGCAAGAGAAGCTCAAAAGCTTCTTCAGTTATCTGATGGCGTATCTTTTGCACTTGCAAGGCTTATTTCTGCATCTGCAATGCTTACTCAGCGCAATAAGGATGAATCTGAAAAGCTCACGGTAATTGTAAACGGAGGCGGCCCTGCAGGCAAGCTTTTGGTTACTGCCGATAATTCAGGTAACGTTAAAGCTTGTGCTGATAATCCTCGCGCAGAGTGCCCCACAAAAGAAATTAAAATTCAGGCACTTGTTGGGAATAACGGGCAAATGACAGTTGTAAGAGATAATCCCTTAGGCAAAGAGCCTTATGTCGGAATGTGCAATCTCGTTTCGGGAGATATAACCCGTGATTTTGCCGCATATCTTGTTACAAGTGAGCAACAGCCTGCCGCAACACTTCTTGATGCAGGCTATTTTGAGGGAAAATTTACATCAGGCGGAATAATGGTTTTGCCTTTGCCGGGTTGCACAAAGGAAGCTCTTGATAGTATTGAAAAGAAGATAGGCTCAATGAATAATTTTCTTGAAAAGCTTAACTATCACCTTACTCTTGAGGAGCTTGCCTTTGATAATTTCTGGGATGTTGGTATAAAACCCCTTGAAACTGTAAATATTCAATATCACTGCGATTGCTCCCGTCAGCGATTTGAGCAGGCACTAATTTCTTTAGGCAAAAACGAATTGCTTTCGCTTGCCTATGAGGAAGAAGCTACTGAGATCTGCTGTCGGTTCTGCAATAAAAAATATATCTTCCAAAAGGAAGAACTTAAAAATTTAGCGAAGGATCTTTAATCTATGGCAAATATTTCGGTGGGTATAAAAAAGCGCGGAAGCAAATATCTCTTTGACGGCAACTATACCGGTGCCGCAGAGTGTTTTTTTCGCGTGTATTTAATGGAACCTACCGATACTGATAATATTATTAACCTTATCTGCGCACTTAATCTTTGTGGTGAGCACGCTTCTGCACTTACTTATTGCTATGCTTTGCTTGGCGCATATCCCAAAATAGAAAAAATGGATACTCTGTATTTTCTTACTGCCGAAGCATTTGGCGGTGTAGGATGTGTTGAAGGCTGTGCAAAAATGTTGGAAAAATGCATCAAAGAAAGTCCCGAAGGCGTAAATTCCAAGGATGCAACGGCATTTTTAAGGGATCTTAGAAATAATTATACCATTGAGGAATATGAGCTTGAAGATAATGTTGTTCAAGCAAACATTCCCAATAATTTATCCGATCAGGCATTTATAAGTCACGAATGCTTTCTGTGTATGCAGGAAGTAACGGAGCTTCTTCAGGAGAAAAAGTATAAAGAGGCAATTAAAAGAGTAGAAGAAGAAATTGAAAGAGGCAACGTGTTCATATCACTTTTAAATATCGCTATTTTATTGGGTATTGAAACAGGTGATATGCAGTATGCTAAACGCAATGCCGAGCGTTTTAAGTTCGTTGATGACTTCTTGCCGGCTGAGCTTCATATGCTTGCGTTCAATCTTAATGAAATAAATGATAACGATATTGCTTACACCGTTTATCACGAGCTTTATCTTAAGGAAAGCAGTGATCGCGAAATTACTTTCGGTTTTGCAGTTGCATCGGAGAGAATAGGCGATCTTGAAAGGGCAAAGGAGCTTGCCTTAAAGGTAATGAAGCAGGAGGGCGGAGTTGGCCCTGCAAGCTATTATCTTAATGAAATCGGTTCTTGCACTCATTCATTTGTCTATGAATATGAGGGCAAAGGTGAAGAAAAGATTTTTTTGGGGATAACAGAGGGATATAAAACGCATCAAGATATTTATGAGGCTCTTGATTATATTCGATTTAGTGGAATAAAGAGAGGTATAAAGATTATTGATGCTCTTGAAAAAAATAATTTCTTTGCTGAGCTTGAGCTTCGCCGTGCGGCAGTGAATCCATTAAATAACATTTTTTTGAGAACCTATGCCGCTGCAAAAGTAGGCGATGATAACGTTTATCTTAACACAGATGGACATATAATAAAATTTTTCCCGCAGATGGAAGCGGCAATATATAAATTATTGGGAAGAGATAACGAAGATGAAACAATTGATTGATTTTGATAACCAATTTAATGAATATATGGACTCCTGGGCAGATGAACTTTTGAAAAAAGGTAAAAAGCCTGAGGAGATAGAGGAGCTTATTCCTGAAGCCTATCAGAAGTGGGCAGAGGAGGCAAGCAAATATTTTGATGACGTTGAGCCAACTGAGCTTGTTAAAATGCTTGGCGCATATCTTGATGAAGAAATAATGGTGCCCGATATTCTTATTGATAAGATAATCAGCGAGCCGCTTTGCGAAAAAGAGGTTTATGAGCTTTTTCTTGAAGAAAGAAGCGATGAAGACCGTATTTTGCTTATGAATGTGCTTGCTGATATGAACTCAAAGCTTCCCGTTTCAGAAAACATCAATATTCTGCTTAACAGTGAAAATGAGGAGCTTGCTCAAGCGGCGGCAGAAGCTCTTAAGTATTCAGGTGCGCAGGACGAAATTTTGCGCGTATATAACGAGGAATACGATATAGATACAAGGGAAAAGCTTATGTACGTGCTTGTTTACAGCGAGCCTAAGGTTACGGGGCTCGGACTCAAATTATCTGAGCTTATGAATGAATCTCCCAACCGTGGCATTATCGCAGGTATGATGGCATTCTATGGTGATGATTCCTGCTTGCCGATCCTTTATCTTGCTGAAAAGAGTGAGGATATTACATATATTGATTATGTTGAGATATGTGATGCAATCGAATCTCTTGGCGGTGAAACTAAGCGCGAAAGAGATTTTGATGGCGATGAATATTATGAAATGATGCACTCCGGCGGTTTTGAAGGATGAAATTTTTTATAACAACACCGTTCTCAATGGAAAAACCGGTAAAATTCCAGCTTGAAAGAATGAACGTTGAGGTATCAGGCGTTACAGAGGGCAAGGTGTATTTTAACGGTGATGAAAGTGTTCTTGCAAAGGTGTGTGTAAACATTCGCGCAGGGGATAGGGTTTATCGTGAAATTGCATCCTTTGATGCCTTTTCCTTTGATGAGCTTTTTGATAATATCACAAAATTGAATTGGGCAGATATTATAGATATCAACGGAAAGATCAACGTAGGAGCCAAGTGTGCCCGATCACAGCTTATGAGCGTGCCCGATACACAACGCATAACAAAAATGGCAATCGTAAAGGCTATGCAGCGAAAGTATAAGAAGGACAGGCTTCCTGAAACAGGTGCAGAATATCCCATTGATGTTCACATTCACTCAAACAAAGTCACCGTTGCCCTTGATTGCTCAGGTACGGGACTTCATAAAAGAGGGTATAGAGTGAAAAATGCAGTTGCACCCTTAAGAGAAACCTTTGCTTCAGGCTTAATAGATATTGCAGGCTTTTATGGGCAAACAGCATTCTGTGATCCCTTCTGTGGCTCAGGCACGTTGCCTATTGAAGCCGCTATGCGTGCTTTGAATATTGCTCCGGGAATGAACCGAACCTTTATAGCCGAAAGCTTTAAAGGCTTTAATAAAAGAACTTTTGATTCTGCAAGGGAAGAGGCTAAGAACAGCGTTATCGATGAAGACGTTAAAATTTTTGCCTCCGATATTGATCCTGAAATGGTTGATATGGCAAAATTTCACGCAAAACGTGCAGGCGTTGAAAAGGTAATTGCTTTTTCAGTTTCTTCTGCAGGCGAAACCTATCCAAAGACCGAAAGCGGAATTTTGTTAACCAATCCTCCCTACGGTGAGCGCATCGGTGATGAAAAATATATGCAGAATCTGTGCGTTGAGATCGGCACAATGATAAGAAACTATAATTCATATAATAAATTTATACTTTCAGGCTATAAAAATCTTGAAAAATTTGCCAAAATCAAGGCGGATAAAACACGAAGATTTTATAACGGAAACATCGAATGTAATCTTTATAATTTTTTTCAAAAAAAGTGAAAAAAGTGGTTGACAATATTTAAGCTTTAAAGTATAATAGGCAAGTAATCAAGAGAAGTTCTGCTTGAAAAGCAAAGCAGCTCTGGTGCTTAACAGAACTGTTGGTTGTTTGCAAACGGCGCCTTGGTCAAGCGGTTAAGACATCGCCCTTTCACGGCGGAGACATGGGTTCGATTCCCGTAGGGGTCACCATTTTTTATAAAAATGTGACAAAATTAAATATGCCGCTGTAGCTCAGTTGGTAGAGCAACTGACTTGTAATCAGTAGGTCGTCAGTTCAAGTCTGACTAGCGGCTCCAGTATTAATCGAGTAAAATCTTCTAAACTCCTTGTGAGAGTAAGATTTACTCGATTTTTCATTTTTTATAACAAAAATTACTAGGGGGAGTAGGGGGAAGGTGGCAAATGATTAAGAGCGACAATGGTTTTAGCCTTTTTAAAACTTTCTCAAACTTCCTTGAAATTCAAAAAAATGTCTCCCAAGTGTCTCCCAAAAGCAAAAAATGGGAGACAAAGTTAGATGTAATGCTAGTGCGGTAACGAATATAAAGAATTAAAATCAAAAA
>JAZNSH010000083.1:0-13817 GCA_045591115.1 Clostridia bacterium | reverse complement strand
TCTGAAACAAATAACGTTGAAACACCTATAATTACGCCCGAACCTGATGATGGCACTGTTAATGGTGCAAAGAGTATTGAGGATCTTATTGTTGGGTTAAGGGATAATGCTATTCTTACTGAAAATAGCTTTAAGTTCCTTCATCCACATTCTATTTTAATGCCTTATATATTGGCGAAGAAAGGTTCCTGGACAGCCTTTTACAATATGCCGGAAAATGAAGCGCGTGTATGGACTGATCAAATTTTTAATGAGATTAAAAACAGCAAGCGAAGCGATATTGCAAAGACTATCGGTGATGCAAAAGTTTATATGGAAAAAAATTTGCATATTATTATAGAAAAATATAATCGCCTTACAGAACAACAAGAAAATGAGTTTAAAACTAAATTTAGTCAGATGATAGCTTCTCTTAATGTGGAAAACTGGAAAGTATATACCGTTCAGGGCGTGTGGTATGAAGAAAAAAATGGTGATTGCGATTATGTTGAGGTTAAAGCCCTTGAAGAAGATGATAAGTTAAATGCAGCAGATCATTATGATATGTTTATAATTGAGGAAGACGGGCGTTATTTTTTATACGTTATGTTTGAAGATTACGATTTTAAAATTGGTGATACAGTATATGATTATAGCAGTAAAAACGAAATAAGACCTGCACAACCTATGAAAAAAGAAAATGGAAAGTTGTTTGGTGGTGCAAACAGCATTGAAGAGCTTATTGACACGGTCGCCCTTAATGATTTTTGGTCAGAAGAAACACTTAACGTTCAATATGAAAGCCTTTTGAAAGTGCTTGCAGGACAAAAGGCACCGAGTGTGCTTTATGAAACGGACAACGCATCCGAAAAAGATGTTATAAAAAAATATACTGATAGCTATAATGATTTTAAACAATTAAATTATAGCGAATTGAAAAAAGAAATAACAGCGATTCAAGGCTTTGAAAACTTGCCTTTCTGTGGAAGATACTTTGTTATGGAGTATGAAAAAATTGACATAACAAAATATCTTGATGAAATAATTGCACAAATTAAAAATAGTTCGGTAACAGAAGAAATACCTTTTATTGTGCAGTGCTATTATGATTTAGCAGAATTATATAAAGAGTGCGATAATATATATTTAATTACAAAGTATGTGTATTGTGGCGGAGATGATGATGGATATTCAGGCTATACTGTGAAGGCGTATAATGCTTCTGTTGAAGAAGTTATGAGCGGATTAGAAGAACACTTTCTTAAAGTTTTTGAAATACAAGGATGTTTAATTTTAGAGAAAGATGGGAAATTTTTCAAAAATATGTATTATTAAAACACATAAGGCGTGATTTTCTCACGCCTTTTTTTCTTAATGTTTTATATTGAAAAATCCCTTTATTTGTGGTACAATATTAAAAAAGTAAAATAGGTGAAAAATATGGCAAAAAAGAAGATATTATTTGTTACCTCCGAGGCAGTTCCTTTTATTAAGACGGGCGGTCTTGCTGACGTTGCAGGCACGCTTCCTGAATACTTTAACAAGAACAAGTTTGATGTTCGCGTTATTCTGCCGAAGTACGGTTGCATAAAGGCTCAGTTTAAGGATAAGCTTCAGTATAAATTCAATAAAACTGTGCGCCTTGCCTGGCGAAATCAGTATGCAGGCATATTTGAATACAAGCACAATAACGTTACCTTCTATTTTGTGGATAACGAATTTTATTTTAACTCGCCTACGCCTTACGGTGAGGCACGGGGCGACATTGAAAAGTTCGCATTTTTCTGCCGTGCGGTTCTTGAGTGTATGCCCGAAATAGGCTTTCAGCCTGATATTATCCATTGCCACGATTGGCAGGCATCGCTCATTCCTCTTTATCTCTTTGATGAATTTAAAAAATCTGATTTTTATAAGAACACAAAAACCGTGTTCACCATACATAACCTGAAATTCCAGGGTGTTTACAGTAAGGACATTGTTGAGGATGTTTTAGGCGTTTCCAATGCGTATTTCGATAAAGGAATTATTGAGGCTTACGGTGATTGCAACCTTTTAAAGGGCGGTCTTAACTATGCAGATAAGATCACAACCGTCAGCACAAGCTATGCCGAGGAAATCAAAACTCCCTTTTACGGTGAGGGTCTTGATTCTTTGATCCGCTACCGCCAAAAGGATCTTAAGGGCATTGTCAACGGCATTGATTATAAGACCTTTGATCCTATGACAGATGAATACATTTCTTCAAACTACTCCTGGCGCGATATTGAAAACAAAAAGGAAAACAGACGCGCTCTTTTAGAGGAAATGGGTTTATGGGCAACTGATGACACAATGGTTATGGGCGTGGTTTCCCGCCTTACGGGGCAGAAGGGCTTTGATCTTGTGGATTGTATCCTTGATGAGCTTTTAAAGGATGATATCCGCCTTATCGTTCTTGGCACAGGCGAAGGCAGATATGAGGAAATGTTCAAATATTTTGAAGAAAAATATCCTGATAAATTAAAGGTGAATCTCTGTTATTCGGAGGAATTATCACATAAAATATATGCAGGGTGCGATGCATTTTTAATGCCCTCACTTTTTGAGCCCTGCGGTCTTTCCCAGCTTATGAGCCTTCGTTACGGCACTCTTCCCATTGTTCGTGAAACGGGCGGATTGAGGGACACGGTTATTCCCTATAATGATAAAAACTCAACGGGCTTCAGCTTTTCAAACTATAACGCTCACGATATGCTCTATACCATCCGCTATGCTGAAGAGGTTTTTAAGGATAAAAAGGAATGGAATAAGATAGTGAAACGCGCTATGAAAGCAGATTTTTCCTGGAAAGCTTCGGCAAAGGAATATGAGGAGCTTTATAGATCCTTTGAGGTTTTGGAATGAAAAAGCTCTTAGTATTGCTTCTTACCTTAACGCTTCTTTCAGGATGCTCAAGTGTTGAAAATCAAGAGGAAATAGCCGTAACCGAGCATAAATTCAATATAGGGCAAACTACCCTTGTGCCATTTTATTGCGTTGATGAATCTGACACCCTTTGGCGCATTGAAAGTGACGGTGCATATTCCCAAAAGCTAACTCTTTCCGAAAAGGATTTTAAAGAGTATATAAAGGATGAGGACACCTTGTTCTTTACCACGGGAAGCTATGAAAAAAACGGCATTGCTTACGGCACACTTTTGGTGAAATCGGGCAACAATGCGCCTGAAACAATTAAGGAAAGGGTACGCATTGATTCTGTTCGCGTTCAGGAGGACACCTCTCTTTTATTTATTGATGAGGATAATAATCTTTTCTTAAGGCGTGATGGCATCGTAACGCGCATTGAGGGTGACGTAAGCGAGGCTGAGTTCGTGGGGGAGGACACCTTTCTGTTCAGGCTTAACAGCGGAAAAAATGACGGAAATGAAATCCTTTATCCCATATATTCCGCAACGGCTGATTACAGAAACTTTCTTGTTGACGGTGCTGATATAATTGCAACCGATCCTGAAAACGGCAAGGCGTACATTATAAAGAATAAGCGAACCGTTCAAAAACGCGCCGCCGCAAAGGAGGTTGCCGATTGCTTTGTTTACGGCGATGGCGAGATTTTGTTTGATATTCCTGCAACCCTTATATCCCAGTTTAATGAAAGCAAGCATATGTTTTTAATATGCGTTAATGAAAATGCTTCAACCTTAAAATATGATCTTTACCGTGTTGACGGTGCAGAACCCATTAAAAAAGGCGAAAACATTATCTGGGGCGGATATATTTCCAAGGACAGAAGCGTTTATGCCTATGAAATTCAAACGCCTGAAGAGGTTCAAACCTGCATTGTTGACCGCACCGATAATCTTTACACCTATTCCCTTGGTGCTGAATGCTCTTTAGAGAACATATATTATCTTGAACCCTATACCTATGTTCACAAAAACGGTGAGCTTCTTCTCTTAAAAGAAAACGGTGAAATGGTGCTTATTGATGATGGCATCGGTCTTATCAAGCATACTAAAGACGGTCTTGTGTGCTTTAAGGAAAAGAATTTTCCCAATTCTGCCTTTGTGTGCGTTGAGACCTTTGTTACAAATAAGACCAGCGAGGTTGTAAAAGATGACGTTACCTTTAAGGACGGACTTCTTTATTACTATTCAGGTGACGGCTCTGTTTTAAGCCTTGTTGACCGTGACGGCAACATTTTGCCGATCATCAAGGATATTCGAGGTGAATTTATATCAAGCAGCGGCTTTGTTGCGGCAGTTAAAAAGGACGGCAAAATGTATATTGCCAATTCTTTGGGAGAAATTTCAACAGAAATTAAAGTTAAAAGATTTATAAAGGAGGACTGAAAAAATGGAAATTCTTGCAATATTTGCACTTATAATCGGCACGGCACTGCTTGCTCTTGAGTGCTTTATTCCCGGTGTTGGCGTGCCGGGAATAGCAGGCGCAATTCTTGATCTTGTTGGAATAGGTATTTTAACATCATATATCGGATGGTACGTAATATTTATAATTCTGGCAATAATAATTATTGTGGTTGCTTGTGTAACGATTTTTGCAAAAATGGCATCAAAGGGCAAAAATCCACTTATCCTTTCACAGAGAACCGATAAGGAATCAGGCTTTTCGGCAAATGAAGATAACTCGTCTTTAATGAATAAGGAGGGCGAAGCGTTAACTCAGTTAAGGCCCTCAGGCATTGCACTTATTGATTCAAAGCGTGTTGACGTTGTAACAGACGGTGAGTTCCTTGAAGCAGGGGCAAAGATAGTTGTTTCCGATATTCAGGGACGCCGTGTAATAGTTAAAAAAATTTAAGGAGGAACAAAAAATGTTTCAGTTACTTGAAAAAACTCTTGACACAGCCACCATTGCCGTTGGCGCAGTAATATTGGCGGCGCTTATTCTCTTAATCGTATTTTTGCGAATTTTCCCCATCGGTCTTTGGATGACTGCTATGTTCTCAGGCGTTAAGGTGGGTATTTTCCAGCTTGCCACAATGCGTTTCAGACGTGTTAATCCCCAGAGAATCGTTTATCCTATGATTCAGGCAACAAAAGCAGGTCTTGATCTTGATATGAGCAAATTGGAAGCACACCTTCTTGCAAAGGGCAACGTTGAAAAGGTTGTAAACGCTTTAATTGCCGCACAGAGAGCAGAAATTCCCTTGAACTTTGAGCGTGCTGCCGCCATCGATCTTGCAGGACGTGACGTTTTAACTGCAGTTCAGATGTCAGTTAACCCCAAGGTTATTGAAACTCCCGTTATTGCCGCCATCGCAAAGGACGGCATCGAGCTTCGCGCAAAGGCAAGAGTTACCGTTCGTGCAAACATTGACCGCTTAGTTGGTGGCGCAGGTGAAGAAACCATCATAGCCCGTGTAGGCGAAGGTATCGTTACCACCGCAGGCAGTGCCGAAAGCCATAAGGCAGTTCTTGAAAACCCCGATCTTATTTCACGGACAGTTCTTGATAAAGGTCTTGATGCAGGTACTGCATTTGAGATTCTCTCCATTGATATTGCTGACGTTGACGTTGGCAGAAACATCGGTGCTCAGCTTCAGATGGATCAGGCAGAAGCAGATAAGAAGATCGCTCAGGCAAAGGCAGAGGAACGCCGTGCAATGGCAGTTGCTCGCGAGCAGGAAATGAAGGCTCAGGTTCAGGAAATGCGCGCAAAGGTTGTTGAAGCAGAGGCCGAGGTTCCCAAGGCAATGGCAGAAGCCTTCAAAAACGGACATTTGGGCGTTATGGATTATTATAAGATGGAAAATATGCTTGCCGACACAAAGATGCGCTCTTCCATCGCTGATCCTAACGGCGGTAAAGGTAAAACAGAATAATGGAAATTTTAATATTTGTTGCGCTGATAGCCGTTGCCATAATCCGCAATAGGATAGTGGAAAGGCAGAACGCTGAAAAAAATCGCCCCGTCTTTGAGGAAATTCCTCATATTGACGAGGACCTTATAAAACCCTATGAAAGCAGTGAGGGCACCGAAAGCAACGAGGGCAAGTGCATTGAGCCAAACCCCGTTCACTGTGCCGTTGAGCATTTTGAAGATTCCGTTTATGAATCTGAAATAGGCTCACAAGCACCCGACACCTCCCGTGAAGAGCTTATAAAAGCAATTATTATGTCGGAAATTATTTCCAAACCGAAGAGCTTACAGTAAGAAAAGGTATTTTATGAAAAAAATATTATTGGTATTGCTCGCTTTAACTATTCTGTTTAGCCTTTGCGCTTGTGGAACGGAAAATGAGCCTGCACCCACGCCAACGGCTACACCTGTACCTATACCCACACCATACAATTCAAGTGCTTCGATTATCTATGAAACCTTTGAAGAGCTTATAGAAACAGCTACCGATGTTGTAAAGGGAAAAATAATCAAAAAAGAGGTTATAGGTAATAGCGTTGAATATGAAGTTGAGGTGCTTGAACGATATAAAGGTGAGGCGGTTAAGGAGAATATTTTCATAAAAACGCAAAATAATAATGGAGATAAGCGTTTTAAAGAAAACGAAGAATATTATTTCATCGTTGAAAGGCGCAGAAGCGTTTATTTTGAACACGATACCTATATATATTCAGGTGCAGATCTGTATTTCCCTGCTGAAAATATAAAAGAAAGCACTGCATATCACGAGCCTTTAATCGAGCACTCAGATATCCCCGATAATTTTGATGAAGAGATATTTGTTGAATATATAAAAAAGGTAATAAATGCTCGCAACGGTGAAGATAAGCTTTTTTACGGTGCAGATTATACTGAATCAACCGACCTTAAAACCATAATTGCTGAGGCTGATTGCGTTATTGAGGTAGAGCCTTTTAGTGAATATGAAACCATATCAACGGGAACGGATATATACTTTTGTGAGGTCATATCGGTTTTAAAAGGCAATGTTCTTGATAAAAAAGAAATAGAAGTGATCTTTCCCAAAGATACCGTTAAAAAAGGCGAAAAATATCTTTTGGCATTGGATGAAAGCGAAACGGGAAGATATCTTTTCTCTTCCAAAAACAGTATGCTTGATGTGGCTCGGCTTGATGAGATTAGCGAGTATATAAAATAAGAAAGGATGGTTAAAAACCATCCTTTGAGGGTGAAGACAAAGTCTTCCCCCTTCAAAAAACATAACGGGGCGAAAAACGCCCCTTTTATATTTTTTGAGTTTTTCACAAGCCTGCGTGCCCGTTTTAACGGGCGACTTGCCTTGCGCAAGGTGTTTTTTGCACCGCACCTGTCGCTGCAAAAAACTTATTATTATATATTTTTTAGTAAAAATACACTTTGACTACAGCCTGAAAAGGATGGCAAAAAGCCATCCTTTTTCTCTTTGCTTATTTAGTTTTATTTCGTTCCGAAAAGACGGTCGCCTGCATCGCCTAAGCCTGGGAGAATGTAACCATTCTCGTTAAGGCAACGGTCTAAGGTTGAAACGAAGATATGCACGTCAGGGTGGGTTTCGGCAACACGGCTTACGCCCTCAGGTGCACCGATAACTGCCATAAACTTAATATCCTTGCAACCGCGCTTTTTGAGCATTTTGATTGCATCGCAAGCACTTCCGCCGGTCGCAAGCATTGGATCAACAACCAACACAAGCTTATCCTCAATGCCATCGGGAAGCTTGCAGTAATATTCCTGAGGCTCTAAGGTTTCCTCATCACGGTAAAGACCGATGTGACCAACTCGTGCAGAGGGGAACAGAACGTGGATGCCGTTTACCATACCTAAGCCTGCACGGAGGATAGGCACGATTACGATGGCATTATCCTTAACAACGTGCTGGGTGCAGGTTTCAAGGGGAGTTTTAACTTCCTTTTCAACTGTGGGCACGCCTTCCTTTAAGCACTCAAAGGTCATTAAGGTGGTTATTTCTTCAACAAGCTCACGAAATTCCTTCATACTTGTTTTTTCATCCCTTAAAATTGCTATCTTGTGGTTAATAAGGGGATGGTTGAATATGGTTACGTTTTCGTAGTTTTTCATTAAAATACCTCGATTATTTCTTTTCAACCTTTGAAAGGATGAAGTTGGTCAAAATGCCGATAATAAGTGCAGTTGCGATGGGAGTAACGGTGATAACGCTCTGAATAGCGCCTGTCTCAGCTAAGGCATAGGGAATCTGAATTGAAAGACCGCCGATACCTGAAATAAGAATTGCGGAAACAACGAAGAGATTCTTGTTATCGCTTAAATCAAGATTTTTGAACATCTTAAGACCTGAAACTGCAATGAAGCCGTAAAGAGTTAAGCAAACACCGCCCATTACGCAGGAGGGAATTGTCTGCAATAAGAGCATTATGGGCTTAATAAATGAAAGTGCGATGCACATAAATGCAGTTGTGGTAATGGTGATAATGGAAGCGTTCTTGGTGATTGCAACACAGCCAACGGATTCACCGTAAGTAGTGTTGGGACAGATACCAAAGGCCGTACCTGCGATTGAACCAACGCCATCGCCTAAAAGAGTTCTCTTAAGGCCGGGCTCTTTGATAAGATCGCGTCCGATAATGGAGGAAAGGTTTTTATGGTCAGCAATATGCTCAGCAAAAACAACGAGAGCAACGGGGAGGAAAGCGATGATAACTTCAACGATTCCGCCTGTGTTAAGAAGTGTGGCATTGGGGTTAGCATTTAAAATTTCAGGTGCAAGCTCACCTGTGATAACTTCCTTAACGCCTTCAATACCTGCAATGTGAGGATAATCAACGATTGAGGTAAGGCTGAAGTTTTTAAAATTATCAATAAGTGGCTGGAAGTTAACTATCTTAAGATAATCAATTTCTGCAAGGTTGCCGATGAGTGTAAAGATGGCTGCGGCAACGTAGCCTGCGCCGATACCGATAATAAAGGGGATAAGGCGGGGCATTTTATATTTCTTCTGTGTTGATGAGATAATAATTGCAAGGAAAGCAATAAGACCGCAAAGAAGAGCAACAAGGTTATATCCGCCATAAAGGGTTGATGAGTTTGCCTTTGCAATATCGCCCATTGCACTGCCTGCAAGGGAAAGACCGATCAAAGCAACTGTGGGCCCGATGATAACGGGAGGCATAAGCTTGTTAACCCAATTTGTGCCAACAAAGTGGATGATAACTGCAAGTAAAACGTAAACAAGACCTGCAACAACAGAGCCTAAAACGATACCGCAGTAGCCATAAGCAACGGCAACACCAAGGGATGAAAGGAAAGCAAAGGAGCTTCCCAAGAAAACGGGACTCTTAAACTTAGTGAATAACTGATAAACTAACGTGCCGACACCTGCGCCTAAGATAGCGGCAGGGATCTGGGTGGGTAACCCAATGATGGTGGGCACTGCGATTGTTGCGGCAAGAATAGCCAACAACTGCTGAAGTGCAAGTAAGATAAGGTGCTTAAACAGTGGTTTGTCTTCAATGTCATAGACGAGCTTGTTCTCCATAATAAGATTTCCTCCAAACGTAAAATTTTATTTCGTGAATTTTCTTCACTCCTTCTATTCTACCACATCTTAATTGCGATTTCAAGATATAAAAATAATTTTTTGACGGAATTTGTATTATATGTTAAAATAAGCACATATAAAGGAGAGAGTTTTATGAGTAATTCAGTTAAAGAAAAAAGAGATCAAGCTATAGAGGAAAGAGTGTACAGCGAAGCAGAAATTAAAACTATGAATAAGAAGAACGCAAGCAAGCGCAGGATTTCGGCATTGCTTCACTTAGTTTTGACTCTCGTTGCACTTATCGGTTGTTATCTTTGGACCGAGGATATTATTCTTACGGTGCCTGCATATCTTTTAGGTTATCTTGTTATAAAGCTGATTTTTTCTTTGTTGCCTGAAATGGGAACTTTCGAGGGCGGCTATGTTGATGTTTATATCGGAAACGGTCAATATTTAAGGCGTTGGGATGAAAAAGCAACAACCCATTACGGTTTCTTTAATGTTGTTATTGACGTGGGCGTTCAGGTTTTGGGCTTTATACTTGTTGCGGTGCTGGTATATATGATTCTGCCTGATTTTATGTTTTATTTCATTCTGCTGGGCGGTGCAGGCATTGCTATGATAAAATATCTGCTTTTGCCTATTATAGCGGATGTTACAAATATTATTGCAAAATCCAATAAGTTTCAGTTGTTTGATAATATAAGCGTATTAGTTCTTCCTATCGGCGCAATTCTTACGGTTGTTGCCATAATCGGTGCATATTTTGTGTTGCCCAATATTCTTCCGCAAAAGCTCAATGCTATAGAAGCACTTGATGAATATTCGGAAATGGTAAATGAAAGCAACAACTTTAAGGGAATGAACAGTAATGAGCTTGATATTGAGTTCAAGCACGCATCAACTTCCGCTGAATTAAATTATGAAGGACAGTTCGATTGCGGAAACGGAATAATAAAAACGGGCAAATCAACGGTTGAGTTTACATATAATCTTGAAAGATGGAAGGTTAAAAATACATCCTATGAATTTGAAGGAATTTTAAAGGTAACTTCTCCCGTAACCTTTATCTGTGATGATGAAGGCTTCTCAATGGAAAATTTTGAAGCACCTGCACTTGTTAAAATACGCATTGATTATTTTGACGGTACTTTAGGTAAAGGCAATTATGAGGTCATTGAAAAATCAAACGGAAGGGTAGTGTTTACAACACCGTTAACCATAGAACCGTTGTATGATGATTCATTACGGTTTATCCTTGAAACACCTATTGACGTTGGTTACTTTGGCTACGGGGATTTTGAATGTAAATACGATATTTACAGAGATACCTTCGAACTGAAGGATTTTGGTGAAAAGTTTGAGGTTGAAAAATAAAAAAAGGGCGGTTGATTTTTTGTCAACCGCTTTAAATTTTTGTTTTTATTTCGTTTTCAAAACAACGTCGTGTGCGCCGCCTTCAACGATGCTTACTGAGGAAACAAGTGTTAACTTTGCTTTCTCCTGTAATTCGGGAATGTTGTGTGCGCCACAGTTGCACATAGTGCTCTTAACCTTTGAAAGAGTTTTTCTAACGTTGTCGGAAAGGTAGCCTGCATAGGGAACGTAAGAATCAACGCCCTCTTCAAAGGAAAGCTTGCCTGCACCGCCAAGATCGTATCTCTGCCAGTTTCTTGCACGGTTTGAGCCTTCGCCCCAATATTCTTTCATTAAAGTGCCGTTAACGTTAACCTTTGCTGTGGGACTTTCTTCAAAGCGAGCAAAGTATCTGCCAAGCATTACGAAATCTGCGCCCATTGCAAGGGCTAAAGTGATGTGGTGATCGTGAACGATACCGCCATCGGAGCAAACGGGAACGTAAATGCCCGTTTCCTTATAATATTCATCGCGTGCACGGCATACATCAATAACTGCAGTTGCCTGACCTCTGCCGATACCCTTTGTTTCACGGGTGATGCAGATTGAACCGCCGCCGATACCAACCTTAACAAAGTCAGCACCGCACTCTGCAAGGAAGCGGAAGCCTTCACCGTCAACAACGTTACCTGCGCCAACCTTAACGGTGTCACCATACTTCTCACGGATAAAATCAATGGCTAACTTCTGCCATTCGGAGTAACCCTCGGAGGAGTCAATACAAAGAACGTCAGCACCGGCTTCAACCAATGCAGGAACGCGCTCCTTATAGTCACGGGTGTTGATACCTGCGCCTACGATATAACGCTTCTGTGCATCAAGAATTTCATCGGGGTTGTTCTTGTGTGTTTCATAGTCCTTGCGGAAAACAAAGTAGCAAAGCTTGCCTTCAGCGTTTACGATGGGAAGTGAGTTTAATTTATGCTCCCAAATGATATCGTTGGCTTCGGAAAGAGTTGTGCCTTCCTTTGCGGTGATGAGCTTATCTAAAGGAGTCATAAATTCCTTAACCTTAACAGATGCATCCATTCTGCTTACGCGGTAATCTCTGCCCGTTACGATGCCAACCAGCTTACCGTTCTGAGTGCCGTCATCGGTAACTGCAACGGTTGAGTGACCTGTTGCTTCTTTAAGAGCAAGAACGTCAGCAAGGGTGGATTCAGGTGAAAGGTTTGAATCACTCTTTACAAAGCCTGCCTTATAGCCTTTTGCACGTGCTACCATTGCGGCTTCATCTTCAATGGACTGTGAGCCGTAAATAAATGAAACACCGCCTTCACGGGCAAGGGCAACGGCAAGTCTGTCCCCTGAAACGGACTGCATAATTGCAGATACCATAGGAATATTCATTTCAATAGCAGGCTTTTCGCCTTTCTTGAATTTTACAAGAGGTGTTTTAAGACTAACGTTCTGAGGGATACAAGTGCTGTCGGAATATCCCGGAACAAGCAAGTATTCATTAAAGGTATGTGAGGGTTCATTAAAGAAGGTTGCCATAGTTATATCTCCTTTTTTTAAAAATGTATTGTGTTATATGATAAACGCCTTTAGTAATTTTGTAAAGTAAAAACTAAAGGCATTTTTTGTTAATTTTCTTTGTATATGGGGAATTTTTCGCACAATGCCACTACTTCCTTTGTAACGGCATCCTTATTGCCCTCAAAATCAACTGCAACTTTTTTAAGCCAATGCGCGATCTTCTTCATTTCTTCTTCCTTGAAGCCACGGCTTGTTACAGCAGGCGTACCGATACGGATACCGCTTGTGATAAAGGGGCTCTGAGGATCGGCAGGGATAGCGTTTTTGTTGGCGGTGATATGAACTTCATCAAGCATCTTTTCATATTCTTTACCGGTTAAATTGAAGTTGCGAAGGTCGATAAGCATAAGATGATTGTCAGTTCCGTCGGAAACGAGGTTGAAGCCTTCTTCCTTAAGAGCAGAAGCAAGTGCCTGTGCATTTTTTGCGATCTGCACCTGATATTCCTTAAATTCAGGGGTAAGTGCTTCGCCTAAAGCAACTGCCTTTGCGGCAATAATGTGCATAAGAGGACCGCCCTGAGTGCCGGGGAAAATAGCCTTATCGATCTGCTTTGCAAGCTCTTCAACACAGAGGATCATACCGCCGCGAGGTCCGCGAAGAGTTTTGTGGGTGGTGGTTGTAACAACGTGGGCATAGGGCACGGGGCTTTCGTGAACACCTGCGGCAACAAGACCTGCAATGTGTGCCATATCAACCATAAAATATGCGCCTACTTTGTCAGCAATCTCTCTGAAACGCTTGAAATCTATCTTTCTGGGATAGGCGGATGCGCCTGCAAGAATAAGCTTGGGCTTATGTTCAAGAGCAAGCTTTTCAACTAAATCATAATCAATGGTCTGAGTTTTTTCGTCAACACCGTAAGGCACGATGTTAAAATATTTACCTGAAATGTTTACGGGAGAACCGTGGGAAAGATGTCCGCCCTCAGCAAGGGACATTGAAAGAACAGTGTCACCGGGGTTTAAAAGAGCAAAGAACACGGCAAGGTTTGCACTTGCGCCTGAATGAGGCTGAACGTTTGCGTGTTCAGCACCGAAAAGCTTTTTGGCACGCTCACGTGCGATCTCTTCAACCTCATCAACGTACTGGCAGCCACCATAGTAGCGCTTTGAGGGATAACCCTCGGCGTATTTGTTTGTAAGGGGAGTGCCTGCGGCTAAAAGAACTGCCTTTGAAACAACGTTTTCTGAAGCGATAAGCTCAATGTTGTGCTGTTGGCGGTCAAATTCTCTTTGGCAGGAAGCGAAAACCTCTTGATCGTAATTTTTCAACTCGTCGTAAAACATTTTTTATACCTCGTTTTTTATATTATTGTTATCATTATAATGGTTGTTGAGGGTGGAAACAGCATTTTAATGCAGTTTCCACGCCAAATCTACGATTTGGTTTCAAATTTTTAAATAAAAATTTGCTAACCTCCATTGCAATGATGTTGAATATCAATCAAATATAATCATATTTG
>JAZNSH010000082.1:0-33346 GCA_045591115.1 Clostridia bacterium | reverse complement strand
TATTTCAACGAAAAACCGTTCCAACGGTTTTAATCAATCAAATATGATTATATTTGATTGATATTCAACATCATTGCAATGGAGGTTAGCAAATTTTTATTTAAAAATTTGAAACCAAATCGTAAATTTGGCGTGGAAACTGCATTAAAATGCTGTTTCCACCCTCAACAACCATTATAGGTGATATTATGAAGCATTTATATACTGACGAGGGATTGAATTTACCTGAAATTCCGTGGAACGTTTATCCCCGACCGCAACTGAAAAGAGATTCTTTTTTCTGCCTTAACGGAAAATGGGATCTTATTGCCGAAAACTTTTTGGGCAATATTATGGTGCCCTTTTGCCCTGAAAGTCTTCTATCAGGCGTCTTAAAGGAGTTTAACGGTGAAATTATCTATAAAAGGAATTTTTCTTTGCCTGAAAACTTTATTAAAGACAGAGTTTTTCTCCATTTCGGCGCAGTTGATCAGATTGCAACGGTGTATTTGAATGACGTAAAATTAGGCACCAACACAGGCGGATATAATCATTTTTCCTTTGAGATCACCGAGCTTTTAAAGGAATCCAATATGCTCACCGTAAAGGTGAAGGATGAGCTTTCCCAAAAGCTACCCTATGGCAAGCAATCAAAAAAGCGTGGCGGAATGTGGTATACTCCCGTTTCAGGCATCTGGCAGACGGTGTGGCTTGAAAGCACGCCTGAAAGCTTTGTTGAGGATATTATAATCACTGCTGACGATAAGTGCGCAAGGATCGAGGTAAAGGGAATTTCCTCAGGCAATGTTATTTTTGAGGATAAAACTATTCCTCTTGAAAATGGCATCGCCTATTATGAGCCTGAAAATGTGGAAAAGTGGAGTCCCGAAAATCCAAAGCTCTATTATTTTGCCGTTGAGGGCGAGGGCGACAGGATAGAAAGTTATCTTGCCTTCAGAAAGCTTGAAATAAAGGAGGTTGACGGTATTCCCCGTCTTTGCCTTAACGGAAAACCTTACTTTTTTAACGGAGTTCTTGATCAGGGATATTATTCTGACGGCATCTTTACTCCTGCAACGGAAAAGGGATACGAAAAGGATATTCTTTTGATGAAGGAGGCAGGCTTTAACACCTTAAGAAAGCATATTAAAATCGAGCCTGAGCAGTTCTATTATGATTGTGATCGCCTTGGAATGGTGGTTTTTCAAGATATGGTCAATAACGGTGATTATTCCTTTTTTAGGGACACCGCATTGCCTACCATCGGTATTCAAAAGCTCAACGATAAAAATATGCACAAGGATAAAAGCACTCGCAGACACTTTATAAATTTAATGAAAGAAACTGTGAAAATGCTTAAAAATCATCCGTCAATATGTTTGTGGACCATCTTCAACGAAGGTTGGGGACAGTTTGACGGCAACGCAATGTATGATGAATTAAAAGCTCTTGATTCCTCCAGATTTATTGACACTACCTCCGGCTGGTTCAGAGGAAAGAATACTGATGTTGAAAGCCTGCACATTTACTTTAAAAAGCTTAAGATCAAGGAAAGCGATAAGCCGATAATTCTTTCTGAATTCGGTGGCTATGCCTTAAGTATAAAGGATCACGTTTTTAATGAGGAAAAGGAGTACGGCTATAAAAAATTCTCCGATACCGAGAGCCTTGCTAATGCAGTTTGCGATCTCTTTGAAAATGAGCTTCTGCCCTTAATAAAGAAAGGACTGTGTGCTTCTGTGTACACTCAGGTCTCCGATGTTGAGGATGAAACCAACGGTCTTATAACCTATGATAGAAAGGTTATAAAGTTCAGCGGTCGCCTGAAGGAGATCTGTGAAAAATTTTATGAGGAAATTAAATAAATACTTGATTTTCATCGAAAAATGTAGTATATTAAATACATAAAATTGAAGGAGAGATTTTTATGAAAAAGTTTTTTAAAGAGTTTAAAGAATTCATCAGCCGTGGTAACGTGCTTAACCTTGCAGTAGGCGTTATCATCGGTGCCGCATTCCAGAGCATCGTTAAATCCTTGACGGACGATATCATTTCACCTGTTATCGGTCTTATCTTCAAGGCAGACTTCAAGGAAATGGCAATCGTTGTAAGAGAAGCAACTGCAACTGATCCTGAGCTTGCAATCAGATACGGCGCATTTATCACCGCAGTGATCAACTTCATCATTATGGCATTAGTTGTATTCCTCATTGTTAAGGGCGTAAATAAGCTTATGGACCTTGGCAAGAAAAAGGAAGAGCCCGCAGCACCTGCCGCTCCCACCACAAAGAAGTGCCCCTATTGTATGAGCGAGATTGCTATCGAAGCAACTCGTTGCCCCCACTGCACATCTGAAATTAAGGAATAATAAAACAAAAATCACGAATCGGTTATTAAAACGTTCGTGATTTTTTATTTCTTCTTTTTGGGATATAGATCCTTCGGATGATCGATCAAACCAAGCAAATAGTCAGCCGAAGTATTGTAATATACGGATAAGGTCCTTATCGCCCGCAAAGGTAAGGGCCTTTTTCCATTTTCGTATTGGGCATAATAGCTTTGTGAAGTTCCTATAATATCCGCAACCTGCTTTTGCGTCAGATCATTGTCTTCTCTGAGGTCTCTAATTCTTAATCTGTATTCCATAATCGTCTCCTTTTCTATATACTATCATAGTTCACAAATTAACTATTGACAAAAGTTCATATTTAAACTAAAATTATATTGCCATAGTTCATATATGAACTAAAAACCAAGAAAGAGGTTGAAATAATGAAAAAATTATTGTCATTAATATTATCCCTCGCGATAATATTATCATGCGTAAGTGTTGGAAGTATCAGCACAAGCGCTGCCGTAGCAGAAAATGAACCTTGCGTTGAGTTTGAAACGGTAAAAGCAAGAGCAGGGGAATCTGTGCAGGTGAAGGTTATTCTTAAAAATAATCCGGGCATCTGGGGTATGGATATAGAAGTTAGCTATGATAAGTCCCAGTTAGCGTTAACAAACGTGATTAACGGTGAAATTTTTGCTGACGGAGAATGGACTAAGGGTAATCTTGCAGGCGAAACGTATATTCTTTCATATGCGGCAAATAATTTTGCCGATATTACCACTAATGGCACGCTTGCCATTCTTGAGTTTACAGTAAATGAAGATGCGACAGTTGATACGTTAGTAAAAATAACGGGCTCATATAATTTAGGCGATATTACCAATATGAATTTTGATGATATTGAAGTCACGATTATTTCAGGTGGCGTAAACGTCATTGATTTTGTTTACGGAGATCTTAATGGTGATACTCTTATCAACAAAAAAGACGATTTATTGATGAGAATGTATCTTGCTGATCAAAATACCGTAATAGATATGAAGGCCGCAGATGTATTCTATGATGGAACGGTTAACAAAAAAGATTTACTTTTGTTAAAACAGCATCTTGCAGGATGGACGGTTGAATTTGGTCCTAAAGTTGGGGATCACATTCATACGCTTACTGCAGTAGCAGCTAAGGAACCAACTTGCACTGAAGATGGTAATTTCGCATATTGGTACTGCTCATCTTGTGAAAAGTATTATAGTGATGGGGATGCAAAAAATGAAATTACACTTAACGATACTGTAGTAACTACTATAGGACATAACGTAGTAATTGATGAGGCAGTTGCGCCTACCAATACTACTCCGGGTTTAACAGAAGGAAGTCATTGTGATATATGCGGTGTAGTTCTTGTAGAACAGGAGACGATCCCTCCTACGGTGTTAAAAACACACGAAATCACTTATGATATAGCAAATGGAGATCCTTATCTCGAAAAATTGTTAAAAAGTGGAAAAATAACAAATTCTAATGCTAACTATTATGAAGAAGGTATAGGTCTTACGCTTTCTAATATTTCGGTTGCAGGATATAGATTTCTTGGATGGTATGATCTTGCAGAAAATGGAACACTCATAAAGAAAATAGATGCGAATTCAACGGATGATTATCAACTTTATGCTTATTGGAGTAAGGTTGAATATACAGTGCAGTATAAATCGAGTTTGTTTGTTGAACGCGCTCAAGACAAATATACAGTAGATACTGGATTAGTGTTACCTACTCCTAAGTTGAGCAATTATTCTTTTGTTGGATGGTCTGATGAAAATGGCAAGTTATTAACAGGAACAACTATTCCTGTGGGGACGACTGGTAATTTAATTCTTGAGGGGAACTGGACCAGCGAAAGAAATAAGACTTGGACAAAACCTGTTTTGGATGCACCGATCATTGACATCGATGAAGAAAACGGTGTTATACTATTTGCTTATGAAATTGGAGAAGTTCAAAATGTTCCCTTGTACACAATTAAGGACTTTGGATATATTTCCGGCGAGGGTATAACTAAAACAGAAAGTACTACCTATAAAGTGACCATTACCGATACGATGATGAAGTCGTATGCCAAATCTATCGCAAAAGCAACTACGGAATCTTCCAACTGGACACTGGCAAACACCTGGAATGCAACGACAAGTGTAAACGAAGAATGGTGCCAGGAAAACGGCAAAAATATTGGAAAAGTCAATGAAGTAGCGAAGAGCGATAATCAAAACTGGAATGTTAGCAACAGCAAGAGCGGCTCTACAGAAACAACAACTACCACCACAAATCAAGATGGCTGGAAAAATGAAGTCAAAATCAATTCAAGTTCGTCTAGCACCGATACTGAGTCTAGCACCGATACTACTACAACAGATGAGGCATGGAATGTTGATGCAAAGCTTACCTATACGCCCAAAAGTTATTCCTTTGGTATTGATGTATTTGAAGTCGGTGGAGTAAATGCAAGTACCAGCGGTGGTTGGGGTGGCGAAATTGGAGGCGGTTATGAGCATAAGTGGGGAGAAGAACATACTGACACAGAAGAACATTCGGATACTACTTCATCCGGATTGGAAATAGGTGGCACGCACGACAAGTCCACACTTACAACAAGTGGAACAACATCTACAGCATCGTGGAATAACACTTCTAGTTATGGTGGAAGCTCTACCAATAGCACTACTGAGACAAACTCCACTGCGCTTTCTGAGAAAATCAGTAAGGCGTATGGATATGGTAGTAGCTATGCTACAGGCGGCGAGGCGGGTTCTTCTCAGGGATTGACTTCCTCCCAGTCTGATTCAGAGTCTTATTCTTCATCTGTTACATACAGCACTGAAACTTCTAAAGAAATCAAGAGTGAATGGACAACACAGTCAACAAAGGCTGGTTATCATCGCTGGGTAGTTGCAGGTACTGCACACGTATTTGCAGTTGTAGGCTATGATATGACCAGTAAATCGTATTTTGTATACACATATAGTGTGATGGATGATGAGACTCATGAGTTTGAAGATTACTCATACACATCTGCTGAGTATAATGATCAGGAAAACGGTGTTATATCCTTTGAAATTCCCTATGAGGTTGCAGAATATGTGAAAGAAAAGACCAGCTATTCAGATGGGTTGAAGGTGAATCAGGAGACTGGTATCATTGAAGAGTACAAAGGCGAAGATACTTGTGTAGTAATTCCTGAATATTGGAATGTTGGCAATGGAGATGTAGTAAAGGTTAGGGGGGTTGCAGAAAATACATTTAAGGGCAATCAAAACATTTGCGCAGTTGTTCTCTCTGATTTTATTACAGAAATTCCGGATTATGCATTCCAAGGTTGTACGTCATTAAAAGAGATCGTTGGTGGAAATGTAACAAGAATTGGTTCTTACGCCTTTGACGGCTGTGCAGCAGTCGAGGACCTCGGTGTTCGTAGTAGCATTGAGCATCTTGGAGAAAAAGCATTTAATGGAGTTCAAAGAATTATTGTGAACGCAGCAGATAAAAATATACTGAAGGCGGCAGTTGCATCTGGAGCAGAACAAATTATTGCGTCATTAGAATATTTAGAAAATGGCGAAAGAGAACTTCAGGGAGTAGAGATTAATGTTCCTAAAGGAACAAAATTCTTTGAATTAAACGGTAATTATAAAACATATGAAGATTTCTCGCTCGTTTCTGAAGCAGAAATCACGGTTCTAAATAAAATTCATTTTAATGGAAAAAATAGAATCCCTTTAAATATTAGTTCTCCAGAAGTTGTGTTTAATCAATCAACGGTTAATGCATCTGGAATTGCTTTAGTCTTGCAAGCTGACGAATGTCATTTTGGATTGCAAGGAAAAGTAACAGTCCAGTCAGACAATGAAAACGCTATGCTAGCAAAAGGGATTAAATTGTATGAAATTAACAAAAATGTTGTAGGCAAACTTGTTGTGGAAGGGCTTTTGCTACAATGTGGTACAATAGCTGAAGACAGTTATGTGCAATATGAAGAACGTAAAGAAATTGATTTGAAAACATTCGAAAATATGCTTAATTCTTTTATATTGTATTTTGATGCAAATGGAGGTTCTTGCACAGAGGAATCCAGAAATGTTCCTAATAGCACAAAAATTGGCACATTGCCTATTCCCACTCGTACACATTACACTTTCGAAGGATGGTTCCTTGCTGATGGAACAAAAGTAACTGAAAATTCTGTATTTTCTACTGGCCAAGATATTTACGTTTATGCAAAGTGGACGGCAATACCATATAAGGTATCATGGAATACAGGAACAGGATACACGATTACTGTTAAGAGAACCTCCTCACCAAACGCAAGTGCTTCAATAGGTAATTTGAGTAATAATGCTCCAATTTACTATGGCGATGTTTTAGCTATTACGTATTCAGCAAATACAGGATATACAATAAATAGCAAAGGTAAGACATCCATTACGGTTAATGGAAATGTGTCATCTTCAGATATTTATGCTTCAGCGACGGTGAATAGCTACAAGGTTAGTTGGAATACGGGTACTGGTTATACTATTGCAGTCAAGAGAACATCATCACCTTTGAAAGGTGCATCAACAAGCACATTAAATAATGGTGATACGGTTTATTATGGCGATGTATTATCTGTTGCGTATACAGCAAGTACAGGTTATAGTTTAAATAGCAAAGGCAGTACATCTTTTGCAGTTACAAGAAATATAACAAAAGATGATATTTATGCAACTGCTTCGTTAAATAGTTATACCTATAACATCATTTATAAATCAAATAATGGTACCGCATTAGGTAGTACGACTGCAACTTATAAGTATGGTACAACTAACACAATTACTCCACCGGCAAAAACAGGATATCAGACGCCGTCAAGCCAAAGTGTAAAGTGGGATTCCGTTTCCGCTAAAACAATTACATTTATATATACACCTGTTCCAGTTGGAAATACCACTGTTGGGGGGGCACTAAATAGTGCTATTTCATATTCAACTACAATGAAATATAGAAACCGTACAGCAAATAGCGTTGAAGTGCAGATTATAACAACTGCAACTATGGAAGCTGGTAGAAATGGTTATCAGTATGGTGTAGCTTTTGAAGCAAACTGCGGTTCGGTAAGTGTTGGAAAGGTACAAGTAGCTACTTTGAATGGACTGAGTACAGGCGGAAGTTCATGTACTGCAAGCTCTGGATGGGTAACGGTACCATTAAGTACGACTAATGCGACAACATTGTCATTTAATGCAAATATGTATAACACAAACTGGGAAAACAATTATGTAAACCATTATGAATACGCCTATGAAAGTTATACGTGGAAAATGAATATTCCTGCATATTAAAAGCATAGTTGACTACACTATAATGATTTGGAAATAGGTAAAGACATATGAAGTTGCATTAAGGATTTTCGAACCCTTAATGCAAAGATAAGAGATCTTATGTGATAACATTTTTTTATGTTGCCATATAAAAAAAGGAGCAGAAAATGAAAAAATTTTTAGTAATAATATTAACGCTTGCAATGATTTTTTCGATGGGAAGCTTTGGCTCTGTGATTGCAGAGTCAGAGCCCACCGTAACTATTGAAACAATTGAAGCAAAAGCAGGCGAAGCTGTAGCAGTTAAAGTGTTAATTGCAAACAATCCCGGAATATGGGGAATGGACTTAAAGATATCCTATGATAAAACGGCATTGACTCTTGAAAGTGTTGAAAACGGTGATTTCTTTGCAAGTAGCGAGTGGACAAAGGGAAATGTAGAAAATGAAGTGTATACCCTTTCCTATGCGGCAAATGCTTTTGAGGATATCATAACTTCTTCAGGAACTCTTGCAATACTTAACTTTAAAGTAAGCGATAACGCTGTTCCAGGTGATTATAATATTACTGCATCGTATAATACAGGTGATATTATAAATATTGATTTTGATGAAATCAATTTTAAAGTGGTAGATGGCAAAGTTTCTATTAAGGCGGATGAACCTGAAGTTAACGGCACAATCATCGGTGCGACCCTTGATATCGGTTCAAGCCTTACCATCAATTATTTAGCGGAGGCACCTGAAAATGCGAAGATGAAGTTCACATCATCATCAGGCAGAGTCACTGAGGTTAACGGCGTTTATGATGAAAAGACGGGCTATTATAAGTTTGCGTACACGGGCATCAATCCTCAATGTATGGGGGACACTCTTAAGGCTGAGCTGATGGTTGAGGAAACTGTTCTTGACACAAAAGAAAATTATAGCATACAGTCCTATTGTGAAAATCAGATAGCAAAGAGCGCAAGTGAATTAGGATTCTCTGAGCATCAGTTTGAAGCCTTTAAGACGTTGCTTGCCGATATGCTTGCCTACGGCTCGGCGTCTCAGGAATATAAAAACTATAATGCAGATGCTCTTGTTGATGGAAGTGAATGGGTGAGCCAATATAAGACTTCTTTCACCGCACCTGAAGGCGTTAAGACGGTAACCGGAAATGCTGATGCTGATAACAAAGTGAAATCAGTTGGCCTTAATATGGCAAACGTAAACAGAATTTACTTTAAGCTTATTCTTAATGATGACGTTGTTATCAAATTAAACGGCAACGTTGTAGATAAAGAAAACCTTATTGAGAAAGATGGCGTGTTCACTCTCTATACCGATGCAATTTTTGCAACACAGTTTGGCGAGGTTTATACCTTAGAGCTTGTTAAGGGCGAAGAAACTATTACAACTGTTCAATATAACGTGAACGCCTATATTCAGGCAAAGCACGGAGCGCAAGGCTTAGAAAAGATCGTTAAAGCACTTTCGAATTACGGCACGTCTGCAATAAAATATCAGAAGTCGATTATTGAAGGCGAGTTCGACCTTGAGGGCGATATATTATAAAGCAACAAAACGGCTATCGCATTGCGATAGCCGTTTTGCTTTTGCCTTAATTTATTTTTTCTTCTTTATAACAAGTGCTACTGCGCCGCCAATAACAACTACCGCAATGGGAAGAATCCACCAATAATCGAGGATATTAAAGGTGTTTTCGTTGGAGGGAGCATCTCCGCCGGGAGTAGGTTCGGGAAGAGCTTCGGTGTTATCGGAATCGCCCGGTGTTGCAACGGGAGCGACAGTAGGTGTTACAACGGGAGTTTCCTCAGGTGCGTTTAGGGTTTCCAATGTCTTTTTAAGCGTGTCGATGCGTTCGGTGTTGATTTTTACCGTTCCGTCCTCATTATAAAGAGGAGTTCCGTTTTCGTCAACTGCGATGGTGGGACAGAGCCAACCGCCCTCATCGTGCTCGTTCCAGGCATAGGAAAGGATCATATTGGGCGTGGTTGCAATAAAGTTTGCCTGAACGTATTCATAAACGTTTGCAATATGTGCTTCAAGCTCTGCCATTGTAGGCTGTTCTGTCCATTTGCCTTGGTAGGGCTTATCCTTGGCGTCCTCTGCATTAGGATCGCCTGCTATCCAAGAAACGGCAGTATCAATTCGTCCGTTACAATATCTGCCCGTTGTAAGTGTGGGAACAAGACCGATATTGTTAAGTGCTGCTTGACCGCCAAGCTTAGTCATAATGGCTTCGCATTTTGTTGCCATATCAAGGAATGTCTGCCCTGCAGAGGAAGAACCCATACCGTACCAAGATATAGCATCAATATCCTTTTGGAGATTTGTGGCAAAGTTTTTTTCAGAGCCATCCATTCCAATAATATAAAGAGCCTTTTCGATGCCTGCATCAGCGGCCATTTGGCGAACCTTTGTTATTTTGTTAAGATCCCAAATGGGAAGATCATAAAGGAAGAGAACGGGTCTGCCGTCCAATGAAAGATAGCAAGAATCCTTCATAGCCTCAAAAAGCTCATTCATAGCGGCATTGCCTCTGATGTTTTCAATGATGGCAACCATCTTGATCTCGTCCTTTTTTGAGCTCTGAAGATGAAGTTTTCTCGGCTCGCTCATTGCATCATAGCTTTCATACCACAGATATGCAAAATAGTCGATACCTGCATTTTTTGCATATTCCGCTTCCTTCTCCCAAGTTTCAACGGTGTATTTGGGGAAGGAGACTGTTCCGTCATCTGCAATATTACCGAAGAAAGGCACTTGTGAATGATATTTATTAGGTGAAAGAATTCGTGCTACTTGGGAAGAGGGATTTGTTCCATCAGGTGTGGATTCGGTATAAGCATCCCAGCGAATAGCACCGAAAAGGGTGTCATCCTTTCTTGTTATGGGCGTTTTTTCGGGAATAGCACTTTGGGGAGCTTCAGGCTCAGCATCTTCAGGTTCCTCGGTGCCAACATAAATATTATCTATATACATTGCGCCGATGGCATCCTCGCCTAAGGTGAGATACACCCCGTTAAAGCATAAGTTCCAATATTCTGCCTTAGATGCAAGATCCTCCTCAGTTACGGTGAACTCAGCCGTAAAGGTCTTCCAAACACCTACCTCAAGCTCAGCGCGGTTTTCTCCTATTGTTGCATAATTAAGCTCGGCTTCTGCACAAAGAGAGAAATCCTCGGGATTTTTTGTGCGGATGAGCAGGGGAAGATTGGCATTTTTGCCTGTTGTGTATATATCCATTGAAATATATATGGTTGTTTCTTCCTTAATATTTTTCTGTATCAGGGGCTTAATGTCAATAATGGGTGATGCCCATTTTTTTGCATCGGCAGTGTTGGAATATTCCATAACCTTGCCCTCGCCATCAGGGTTATCCACGATTTTTACCTCGCCACCTGCAAAGGGCGTCCAGGATGTTTTTCCCTCCTCGAAGGTTGAATCCTTTAAGCTGAGTAAATTTGTGTCCTCTGCAAAAACGCAGGGGCATATAGAAAGAATCAGTGATAAAATTAAAGTGAAAACAAGAAATTTTTTCATTTTTCTCTACCTCCTTGTCATTATTCTACCACGATGCTTTCTTGACTTCCTTAAGGTTATTGTGATATAATAACCAAAAACTATAAAATATTAAGAAAAGTGGTGAAAGAAAATGCGCAAGGCAAGAGGGTTATACGTTAAAAAAGCGGAGTACGCTGAAAGCAAAGGTTTTTCTGAAGGCGTATCGCACTTTCACCGTCATTATGAAATTTATTATCTGCTTCGCGGCAGGCGCAGATATATTATTGAAAATGAAGTGTATGATGTTGAGGCAGGGGACGTTATTCTTGTTTCGCCGATGATGATGCACACAACCACTTATCATCCCGATGCTCAAAAGGATGAATTACACATTAGGCTTTTATATAATGCTGATGAAATTCCCGACGAGCTGATTCCTTGCTTTGATAAGCACTTTTACCGTCCTGATTTTAATACCGCAAAAAAGCTTAAGGAGCTTGCAGATGAATCGGTAAGTGAAATAAAAAAGGGCAATGCTGACGGTATTCTTCACCGCATAAATATACAGAAATTTCTCTATCTTTTAAATGTTATGCCCGATCAGCCGCCGATCAAGCAAAAGCTTTCACAAAGCGATATAATAATGAGAAAGGCTGCCCTTTATATTAAGGAAAACTGTGAGAAAAATATAACGCTTCAGGAAATGGCTGATATGACCGGCTTTTCACGGGAATATTTTTCAGTGGTATTTAAAAAGACGGCAGGCTCGAATTTTTGTGAATACCTAAATAATATGCGCATTGCCCGCGCCCTTCATTTGCTTGTTGAAACGAATCTTTCCATCAGCCAAATAAGTGAAATGTGCGGATTTAATGACAGCAACTATTTTTCTCTTGTCTTTAAAGGCATAGCGGGAAGTTCTCCTCGCCAATATAGGAATGCACAAAAATAAACCGCTTCAAAAAGAAGCGGTTTATTAAATTTATTCAGATTTCTTTTTCTTTAACACTGCAAATACTGCGCCGCCGATAACAACTACCGCAATGGGAAGAATCCACCAATAATCAAGGATATTAAATGTGCTTTCTTTGGAGGGAACATCGCTACCGGGAGTGGGATCGGGAAGAGCTTCGGTGTTATCGGAATCGCCCGGTGTCACAACGGGAACTTCTTCAGGTGCATTCTTAACACGCTCTATAGCACGCTTAAGTGCATCCAAACGCTCGGTGTTTGCTTTGATGGTGCCGTCTTCGTTATAGATGGGATTACCCTCTGCATCAACTGTAATGGTGGGGCAGAGCCAGCCGCCCTCCTCGTGCTCGTTCCAGCCATAGGAGCAAATGATATTTGTCTTTACGTTGGGTTCGGTGTTCTTTGTGTAGGTGAGAACGTTAAAGATGTGATTTTCTAACTCCTCCATTGTGGGCTCAAGACTGTAACGATTGAGGTAAGGCTTATCCTTATCTTCTGTTGCGTTGGGATCGCCATCAACCCAAGTAACACCTGTTTCGATTCTTGCGCGGGTGTCTCTGCCTGCTGAGAATGCAGGAATAATATCAATGTTATATGCCAATGCAAATGCACCCATCTGAACCATTCTGGATTCAACACGGGTTACAAGCTCAATGAAAGGCTCACCTGTTTTTGCTGCGCTTGCACCGTACCATGAAATGGCATCAATATCTTTAGTCATACACTTTGCAAAGGTATCAAGTTTATCGGTAAAGCACATACCAACGATATATAAGGAGCCTTCAACACCTGCGTTTGCCGCATCCTGGCGAAGCTTTTCAACGTCTGCCTTAGTCCAATTCTTTCCGTGAATTTCGTAAAGGAATACAACGGGGCGGCCATCTAAAGTGAGATAGCAGGAATCCTTCATAGCGCTAAAAAGCTCATCCATTGTTTTCTTCGCACGAAGTCTTTCCAAAATACCGCACATTTTGATCGTATCTTTTTTCTCGCTCTGAAGATGAAGCTTTCTTGGCTGGCTCATAGCATCAGTTGTTTCATACCAGAGGTATGCAAAGTAATCAAGACCGCCATTTACTGCATATTCAGCTTCCTTTTCCCAGGTTTCAACTGTGTATTCGGGGAAAGCGATGGTGCCATCATCATTAACTATCGAGAAGAAAGGTGCTTGAGCGTGGTACTTTGCAGGAGAAAGAACACGCGCAACCTGGCTTGCAGGATCCATACCATCGGGAGTTGATTTTGTGAAAGCATCCCAACGAATAGTACCTACGAGAGTATCATCAAAGCGTGAAACGGGGGTTTTTTCAGGGATAGGCTTCTTATCAACACCTATTTCCTCAGGGTCTACTAAGCCGATATATACGTTATCAATATAAATCATATCGCCTTCTTCAAGGTCTTTTGCAATATTATCAAAGCAAAGATTCCAAGGCTCGGTTGATTCAAGGTCCTCTTCGAAAATTTCAAAGGAGAAGGTTACAGTGGTCCATTCACCTGCTACCGCACTTGCTACACCTATTGCACAATAATTAACGTCACCTGCCGCACACAGGGAGAAGCCTTCAGCTGTGGTGGTGCGCAATCTTATAAGTCGGCCTGACAAATCCTTTTCACAATAAAGATCCATTGAACCGTAAATGGTAACTTCCTCGTCAACGTTTTTCTGTATTGCATTGCGGATATCTACCTGAGGTGATGCATAGGACTTTTCAAGGTTAATATCAGAATAGCAGAGCACCTTGCCTTCACCGTTAGGATTATCAACAACTGAAACTGTTCCGCCTGCTAAAACGCCCCAAGAGGTTTTTCCACCCTCAAAGGTAGAAAAGTTTTCAGATAAGAAGTTCACTATTTCACCCTCAGCAACAGGGGCATCTTCTTCGCCGTCATCTTCATTTTCCTCTAAAGGACAATCTTCTTCTGTGCCGATATAGAAGTTATCAATGTAGATTGCCTCCTTAGTGCTGCGGCTTAAGCCGTCAAAGCAGATGTTCCAGGGCTCGGTTGAAGAAAGGTCTGCCTCGGTAACGTCAAAGGAAAAGCTAACTCTGGTCCATTCATCGCCATAAGTGTTCACTTTGCCTATAGTGCAATAAGCCTGACCGTCAGTGGTGCACTTTGAATAGCCGTCAGCCGTTTTTGTGCGGATACGGATAAGTATATTTGCAAGATCATCGTTTTTGGTGTAAATATCAATTGAACCGTAGAGAGTTGTTTCCTCTGTCACGTTTCCTAAAACGTATTCACGGACGTCAATCTGGGGGGAAGCAAAGGACTGATCGGGAATGCCTGAATAACAAAGCACCTTGCCTTCACCTGTAGGATTATCCACGACCTTTAAAAGTCCGCCTGAGCCTAAAGTTTTCCAGGAAGATTTTCCGTTTTCAAAGGTTGAATCGCTTTCGGGAATAAAGTTTTCTTCTTCTGCCGAAACGGTAAAAGTAACAAAACCCGAAATTAAGCATAAAATCAATAAAAGGGATAGTATTTTTTTCATTTTGTAACCTCCTTAATACTGCACACCATTATTATACTACATTGCAAGATCGCTTTCAATAGCAATTTGTGAGATTGATTTATCTTTTTGTGTGTTCTCTAAGATTATTATACAACTATTTTTTGTTGACTTCAATAATAATTTTATGTTATTATACTATAAAACATTAAAATTTTAAGATTTTGGTGATGCTATGATAAAGGCAAGCAGAGAGGGATATATCGCCCAATACAGTCAACGCAAGGATTTTGATCAGGATAACTCACATTTTCATATGAACTATGAGATATATTATCTTATTTCGGGAAAGAGAAGATATATAATCGATAACTCCATCTATGATATTGAGGCAGGCGATATTATTCTTATTCCGCCGATGGTAATGCACAAAACTCAGAAGGTGCCGGGGATAGATGAGCATCACGAAAGATTGCTCTATAATATTAAAGAAGTTCCTGATATTTTAAAGCCCGTTTTCGAGAAAAATTTCTATCGCCCTGAGGGAAGCTTTAAAAAACAGATAAAAGAGCTTGCAAGCGAATCTGTAAGCGAAAAGAACAGGGATGAAGCATCTGAATTGCTTCACAGACTTAATCTTAATAAAATACTGTTGATACTGTTAAGAATGCCAAAAGAGGGCTCTGTGCCGCAGATGCTTTCTGAAAGGGATAAAATTATTCAGGCGGCGGCAAACTATATAAAGGAAAATTGCTTTAAAACTATAGCTCTTAAAGAAATTTCAAATGAATTTGGCTTTACTCCGGAATACTTTTCATCAGTATTTAAAAGGACAATCGGTCTGAGCTTTATTGATTATCTTAATAATATGCGGGTAGCATTGTCACTTGAATATCTTAATAAAACTCAAATGTCCATAAGCGAAATAAGCGGAAAATGCGGGTTTAATGACAGCAATTATTTTGCCATCGTCTTTAAAAAGGTTACGGGAAACTCACCTACAGGATATCGAAAAATTATGAATAGGTAAATAAAAACACACTATTGCAAAAATAATAAAAATGTTGTATAATAATAACATAAAAGAAGTTTTAGGAGGTTCATTATATGAAACTTGTTATTGCTATCGTTCAGGATGAAGATGCAGGTCGCCTTATAAGCTCAATGATGAAGGAAGGTTACGGCGTAACAAAGCTTGCAACAACCGGTGGTTTCCTTCGCGCAGGCAACACCACACTTTTAGCAGGTGTTGAGGATGAAAAGCTTGAGCATTGCCTTGAAATTATTGAAAGACTTTGCAAAAGCCGTAAGCAGGTTATTAACTCCAATATCGGTGCATTTGATGCATCAATCGCAGCTGCCGCACACTCAAATATCGAAATTATGATCGGCGGTGCAACCGTATTCGTTCTTAATATTGAGGAATTCAAAAAGTACTGATGAATCTTGACCTTATAAGCTCCTCGGCCATATTTAAAAATGAAAAAACGGCCATCATAAATGGGAGAGGCAGTCACGCATATATTATTGAGGGTATCCAAGGCATAGGAAAAATGTCCTTTGCCTTGGCTTCTTCTTGCGTCCATTTTTGCCTTTCTGAGGAAAAGCCCTGCTTTAAATGTGCAGGGTGCAGAAAGGTTATGGAGGGTATCCACCCTGACGTTCATATTATCTCGCCTGAAAAAAACATTCTTCGTGTTGATCAGGTGAGGGACGTTCTTTCCACCGTTTATGAAACGCCTTACGAGGGCAAATCAAAAATATATATTTTCGAAAAATTCCATCTTGCCAATGAGCAGGCGCAGAACGCTCTTTTAAAAACCCTTGAAGAGCCACCTAAGGCGGTAACTTTCTTTCTGCTTGCCGAAAATGCTCTGGCACTGTTGCCTACGGTGCGGTCAAGGTGCAAAAAATTAAGGCTCACCGAGTTTTCAAAAGAGGAAATAGCACTTCAGCTCGAAAAAATGTTTCCTCAAAATGACCGCATTAAATATGCCCTTGAAAACTGCTCAGGTAATATGGGCACGGCGGTAAAGCTTATTGAGGATGAGGATTTTATAGATCTCAGCCAAATAGCCGATGAGATCATAAAAAGCCTTGAAAAACCGTCACATACGCGGTTAAGTATGATCTTTGAAAAAGAAAAAGACAGGCTCATTCCCTTGCTTGAGATCCTTGAAAGTAAGTTTTTCGATATTTTCAGGTCAAGCCAAAGCGAAGGAGATATGTTAAAAATAAAAGCCGTTGAGGATGCTTTAACGGCAAAAAAGAAAAATGTTAATACAGGGCTTATATGCGATAATCTTGCATATACACTTGCGAAAGGCGGAAACAAATGGCAAAGGTAGTTGGTATTCGCTTCAGAAATACCGGAAAAACATATTATTTTGACCCTGATAATAAGGAAATAGCAGTTGGCACGGGTGTTATCGTTGAAACTGCTCAGGGTGTGGAATATGGCGTTGCCTCAGTTGCAACAAAAATAATTCCCGAAGAACAGATAGTTGCACCGTTAAAGAAGATTCTCCGCGTTGCAACTCATAACGATGATAAAAAGCTTGAGGAAAACAAGCAAAAGGAAATAAAGGCTCTTGAAATTGCAGAGAAAAAGGCGGAAAACCATAAGCTTGATATGAAGTTTGTGCGAGTAGAATATACCTTTGACTGTGCAAAGGCAGTTTTCTATTTTACCTCCGATGGCAGAGTGGATTTCAGGGAGCTTGTAAAGGAGCTTGCTTCAACCTTCAGAACACGTATTGAGTTAAGGCAGATAGGTGTTCGTGACGAAACTAAAATGCTTGGCGGCTTAGGCCCTTGCGGTCAGCCCTGCTGTTGCTCAAGATTTTTAGGGGGATTCCAGCCCGTTTCCATTAAAATGGCAAAGGAACAGGGGCTTTCCCTTAATCCCACAAAGATCAGCGGTCTTTGCGGCAGGCTTATGTGTTGCTTGAAATATGAACAGCATCACTATGAGCAAACTCACAAGAAAATGCCTCCCGTTGGCGCTGAAGTAAAAACCCCTGACGGTGACGGTAAAATTCAGGAAACCAACGTTTTGAAGGAAACTGTTCGCGTAACCGTTACCAACGGCGATCAGATAGAATTAAAGGAATATCATTATAAAGATGTTCGCGTTCTTAAGATGCCTAAGCGCACCAACGTAAAGGAAGAGGAAAGCGAAGAAATCAAAAATCTGGAGGATTAAAAATGAAAGCAATTATTGAAATGAAAGACGGCGGCAAAATGGTTATCGAGCTTGACGAGCAGGCCGCACCTAAGACGGTTAAAAACTTTGTAAAGCTCTGTAACGAGGATTTTTATGAAAATCTCATTTTCCATCGTGTTATTGAAGGCTTTATGATTCAGGGCGGTGATCCTACCGGCACCGGCATGGGTGGACCCGGTTATACAATTAAGGGCGAATTCAGAATGAACGGTGTTGATAATCCCATTAAGCACGAGCGTGGCGTTATCTCAATGGCACGTGCTATGGATCCTGATTCCGCAGGCTCACAGTTCTTTATTATGCACGAGGATGCACCTCACCTTGACGGTCAGTACGCCGCTTTCGGCAAGATGGTTGAAGGCTTTGATGTATTGGATAGAATCGCCACTACTCCTACCGGCTTCCAGGATAGACCTTTATATGATCAGGTGATTAAGAACATCACAATCGAGTGATATGGCACAAAAAATTCTTGAAACTGCGCGTTGCGGGCGTTATAATTTTCAAGCTTTTTTGCACCGTGTATTAGTATGTATAACAGAACGAGAAATCTTTGCAAAAAAGACCTCCGAAATTTTCGGAGGTCTTTTGCTTTTTAAAAATCTCTTGCTACGCCTGATTTTATTGCGGCATCTTTTACTGCCTCGGCAACTGCCGTTGCAACGCCTTTATCAAGGGCATTGGGAATGATATTTTCGGTGGAAAGCTCATTATCGGGAATATATGATGCTATTGCTTTTGCGGCGGCAAGCTTCATTTCCTCGTTTATATCCTTGGCACGAACGGAAAGTGCGCCTTTAAAAATTCCGGGGAATGCAAGCACGTTGTTTATCTGGTTTGGAAAATCGCTTCTGCCCGTACCAACGATATATGCACCTGCCTCTTTTGCCTTATCGGGCATAATTTCGGGGGTGGGGTTTGCCATAGGGAACATTATGGGCAAATCGTTCATTGAGGCGATCATATCTTTATCAACAACGTTAGGCGCGGAAACGCCAACAAAGACGTCAGCACCCTTCATAGCATCCTTTAAAGTGCCTTTAAGATTATCTTTATTTGTGATTTCAGCCATAGCACATTGGGCATCGTTCATATAATCCGCACCGCGGTAAAGAATACCGAAGCGATCGCACATAATTAGATTTTTAACCTTTAACTGAAGAATCATTTTTCCGATGGCGATGCCTGCACTGCCCGCACCGTTTATAACAACGGTCAAATCCTCTAAATTCTTTTTAGCAACCTTTGCGGCATTTATAAGTGCTGAAACAACAACTATTGCCGTGCCGTGCTGATCATCGTGGAAAACGGGAATATCACAAACCTCTTTCAGCTTCTTTTCAATTTCAAAACAACGGGGCGCTGAAATATCCTCAAGGTTTATTCCGCCGAAGGAGCCTGAGATAAGTGAAACGGTTCTTACTATTTCGTCAACATCCTTGCTTCTTATGCAAAGGGGAAAGGCATCAACATCAGCAAAGGATTTGAAAAGCGCACATTTGCCCTCCATAACGGGCATACCTGCTTCAGGACCAATATCGCCTAAACCTAAAACGGCAGTACCGTCAGTAATAACGGCAACCAAATTTTTTCTGCGGGTAAGCTCGTAGCTCTTGTTTATATCCTTCTGAATTTCAAGGCAGGGCTCTGCAACACCGGGAGTATAGCAAAGGGAAAGATCATCTCTTGTGTTTACGGGCGCACGGCTGATAACTTCAATCTTGCCTTGCCATTCATAATGTTTTTTTAAAGATTCCTCACGATAGTTCATAAAAAACACCTCTTACTACTTTATACCACGAATTATATTACAAATCCCTAAAACCGTCAAATAAAATCAAAAAAACCGCCCAAAAATGCCGAAAAAAGCCAAAAATCCACGCTTCGTAGTATAAAAAAACGCAAACTCTACGGAGCGTGGGTTTACTGTTTCAAAGAAAAAATGTAAAATAAAAGGTGTAATTTGGCAGAAAAAGAAGTTTTTTCAGAGGGAGTAAAAATGGACTTTAGAAAAACAGGAAAAGTGATATCAACAAGACGCAAACAAATGGGACTTACACAAAGGGAGCTTGCAGGGAGGCTGAGCATAAGTGACAAAACTATCAGCAAGTGGGAGGTGGGTAAAGGTATGCCTGAGCTATCACTGATGGTGCCGTTATGTGAAATACTTGGAATAACCACCGACGAGCTTTTGCGTGGAACTCTGAAAAATATAAATTAAAAAACAATTATAACAGATATAAAAGTCACGAACTTTTAAATTAATAAAAATAAAAAAGGAGCAAAAAAATGTATAAGAACGAATTACTTTTAAAAACAAGAGAACTTGATAGTGAGTCAAATTTCAACGAGGTAGTATCACTCATCAAAGACCACGAAGAATACCTTGCAACCGATGCAGAGGTCTTTGCTCTTTATCAAAAAAATCTAACTTTGCAATATTTTGACGAACTCGGTTTCGGTGCAGAGGAATTTGCTTTAAAAAGCGCAAAAGAGCCTTACCCTGCTGATTTTATGGAAAAATTTAATGCTTTGCCTGAAGATTGTGTATTCACAACAGTTGAGGCAATTCTTCGTGAAGCGGTTGCAAGTATATATTTAACAGAATTAAGCTCTGGAGACTCAATCGCGAGGGCCCGTTCATTAATGAACATGTTAGGAAACATACTTTCTTTATTAGGTAATAAAACAGAAGACTACGATACCCTTAAAGAACAGTTAGATAATTATTGCAAAATTTATGAACTTTATGGTTATGAACTTTACTCCCATTTAAGAATTCGTGTATGGTGGCGTTCAAAAACCGATGAAAATATACTTCGTTATCTTGCCGAAAAATTCAAAGCCGTAGTCGTAGCAAAAACAGAAAATGAAATATATAATGCCTATATTGAAGAAAAAAAGCCAGCTCAGGTTTTTCCTTTCAACGAAAAACCCGATATTTTTGGTGAACAACTAATTTTCAATAGCATTAAAACAAATGAAGCAAAGTCATTTTGGAAAGAGTACTTCGCTTTCGCAAAAACCATTCGTGAAGAAGAATATGCTTTGTATAAAGAAAAATCAAACCACCATCATCCTTTGCATTCCTTTTTTAAGATGGATAAAGACTTACAAGAAAGCTTTGATTATATCCTTTCGCAGAACGATGATCGCTTAACAAAAACAGCTACTCAAATGAGAATTGATACAGGTTGGGATAAGCTTAAAGTTTGCGATTATAAAGCCGAACTTGACAAAATAAATCAATCCTATCTGATTCTGACGGAAACTATAGAGCGAATTAAATATGTAATAGGTTATTATTTAAATAAGTTTTTAAAGAAATAATCGATTACACTAAAAAATATATTGTGAAAGGAGGGATTCAAGTGTTTGATGGATTCACTTCCTATGAAGGAAATGCGGTACTTTGGACGGTTCACCATAACCATGGCACAACACATGTTCACGCGACAAGCGAATCTATTGCCTTAATGCGATTCATGGCAAAATATCCAAATTATTCCGTTAGAAAAGTTACACGAGGGTAACACAAAGACTGTATTTTTATCTATAGGATAGAAATACAGTCTTTAAATATACAGGATATCTACTACGCGTAGATTAATTCTTTTGTTGCCTTTTTATTTTTTAAATGGTATAATATTTTAAAAGGGGTTTTTATGGATCAGGTTAAGATAGGAAAGTTTATCGCACAGTTGCGAAAAGAGCAGGGGCTGACGCAGAATCAGCTTGCAGAAAAACTTAATATCAGCAACAGAACCGTCAGCAAGTGGGAAACAGGCAACGGTTTACCTGACGTGTCCTTATTAACGCCTTTGTGCAGTGTGCTTAATATTACTTCCGATGAGCTCTTTGCAGGGGAGAAGATCTCTGCATTTCATATTGAAATGAGTAAAGAGGATTCTCAAGATGAGCTCAAGGAAGAGAAAAATGAAGTTCCGAAGAAAGTCAGCAAACAAGATATAATAGTTATTATAGTGACGGTTATATTGATTTTTGCCGTATGCTTGCTTGCAACGTGCAGTCTTTCGGGTAATGATGGCGATCAAAATGCATTGCTTTATTTATCACCATCGGCAACCAATAATGTTACGCCTATTATTACTCCTGAGGTAGTATCAACTGAAACGCCCGGTGTTTCAAATACTCCTGAAATAACGTTAACTCCCGAAATAACGTTAACACCTACCCCCGAACCAACGCCAACCCCCAAACCAACACCTAAACCAACACCAACACCTGTATCAGATGAATATGCAATTTATAAGCAGGTGATAGAAAGTTATAATACTGAATATTATCGCTTTTTAGATATCAACAGAGATGGTGTGTATGAAATGCTTTTAAATGAAAGTATTATTTTTACTCATAAAAACGGCACGGTATATAAAGTGTGGACGCTTGCAGAGGAAGGGCGTTTTTCGGAGTATATCGGCACACACGGATTTATTTGTGCTATAGGTTCCAATGGGGCGGCAAGCCACGATTTTAGTGTTTATGAGTTAAAACCCCATGGTACTGAACTTACCAAAGTAGCTTCCTTCGGTGAGGACTGGGGCGAATATTATGAGGTGATTAATGGAACCTCGGTAAGCATTACCGAGGAAAGATTTAATCAGCTTTGCGATAAGTATTTATAAAACAACAAAAATAGTATAAATATCGGTCAAGAAAAACCCTGCTTTTTTAGCAGGGTTTTGTGGTTAACCAAAGCATTATAGCTTGAACCAGCCTTAAAGGTGCCCTTAAAGAATGCGGGATACTTTTTATCAACGGAAGTATCAAACTGACCTTTATGAGGCTCGTGAAGATTCCAGCAGGTGTAGGTTTCAACTGTGTTAAGACCTGCCGCCTTGATTTTTGTTAAAACGTCCTCCCAATACTCAGGTAAAATTCTGAAATAGTGCATTGAGCCGCTTTGGATTTTATATTCCTCGCCGTCAAGGTAGAATTTTTTTGTTTTTTGCAGTAAGCATTATTCGTTCTCCTCGTTGTACCTTTTCTTTAAATCATTTAAAATTCGGGGATAAAGCTGAATAGACATACCGCCGTCAACGGTGAGCTCAGTGCCCGTAACGTTTTTGGACATATCTGTTCCCAGATACCAAGCGGCATTGGCAATATCCTCAAAATCGGAGATATCACCGATGGGAGTAAGCGTTCCGTTAACGATCTGCTTTGAACCCATTTCTACCCAGCGCGCCGTTTTAATTGTGCCGGGAAGCACAACGTTAACACGGATGCCGAAAGGACCTAAATCAACTGCCAACGCCTTGGTTAAAGCATTGATTCCGCCCTTTGAAGCAGAATATGCGGCACGGTTGGGAATTGCACGGTAAGCGGTGTTGGAGCTTATAAATACCACAGCACCCTTTTTGCGTTCTCTCATTCTTATTGCCGCCTGACGGACGATGGAGAAATTCCACACAAGGTTGGTTTCAAAAACTCTTTGAAAATCCTCTAAGGGCACGGTCCAGAAATCCTGACCTGCGGCAGGGTCTTTAGGATCAAAGCCCATATTTGCGGCATTTAAAATAAGAGTTTCAACAAAATATCCCAAGGAATCAATATCATTAAAAATATCAATTATCTGTTGCTCTGAGCCGATATTACATTCATAGCCCTTTGCAAAAACCTTATAGTCATCTGCTAATTTTTTTGCAGAAGCAACTGCTTCCTCCTTTTTACGGCTGGTGATGAAAACGTTCCAACCGTTTTTGGCGAAAAGCTCGGCAATGCCATAGCCGGTACCTGTCTGAGCACCTGTAATAAAAACTGCTTTATTCATAATAACTCCTTAAAAATAGAATTCACTTTTTGCAGGACGGATATCGGTTAATGCACCGGTATAATGTCTTAAGGTGTGAGGCTTATAGGGATGCTTTAAGCATTCTTCCTCGTTAATTTCAATGCCAAGACCCGGTTTTTGGGGAATGGTAATATAGCCATCCTTATATTCAAGACATTCGTTGGTAACATCCTTACGCCACTCAACGTCAGAATACATAATCTCAAGAATACAGAAGTTGGGACAGTTTGCGGCAAGCTGAAGAGTTGCGGCATTTGCAACGGGACCTGAGGGGTTGTGAGGTGCAAAGGGAATATATCTGCACTCAGCCTCAGCGGCAATCTTCTTTAATTCCATAATACCGCCTGCGTGGGAGATATCAGGCTGAATATAATCAGCGGGCATCATATCAAAGAACTTGCGGTAATCCCAACGGGTGTAAAGTCTTTCGCCTGCAGAGATCGCGACGGGAGATTTATCTCGCACCGCCTTTAAAGCATCAAGGCTATCGGGAGGAACGGGTTCTTCAAAGAACATAGGCTTAAACTGCTCAAGCTCCTTGGCAATAGTTATTGCGGTGGGAATGTTAAAGCGACCGTGACCTTCAATTAAAAGATCAACATCATTACCAACGGCACTGCGCACCGCTTCAACACATCTTAAGGCCTTATCAAGCTCCTTTGAGGAAATATTCATATAGTTTTTGCCGAAAGGATCCCACTTCATTGCGGTTATGCCCTTTTGTACGGCAATCTTCGCCTTTTCACCGAATTCTTCAGGCTCCTTTGCTCCTGCAAACCAGCCGTTAACGTAAATGCGAACCTTGTCGTTAACCTTTCCGCCTAAAAGCTGATAAACGGGAACGTTCAAGAATTTGCCCAAAATATCCCAAAGTGCCATTTCAACGGCAGAGAGGGCTGACATTAAAACTGCACCGCCGCGCCAATAAGCATCACGGTAAATATCGTGCCAATGCTTTTCGATATCAAGGGGATTTTTACCAACAAGATATTCTTTAATATGCTCAACCGCGCCCTCAAGAGCCTTTTCCTTATATTCAAGAGTTGCTTCACCAACACCGCTGATACCCTCGTCAGTGTAAATTTTTATAAAAACCCAGTTGGTTCTGAAGCAATCAACGTTAAAAACCTTAAGATCAGTTACTTTCATAATTTTATCTCCTTATAAATTTCGGGATACACTGCTCTTTCGTGCTTAAAATCCGTAACGGAACGGTCATCAAGCATACCAAGATGCATAGGTACTACCTTTTTTGCATTTACTTTATCTGCAAAACGGGAAGCATCAATAAAATTCATATTGTTGCCAACACCGTTTACGGGCATAAACAAAACGTCAATATTTTCGGGAAGAGCTTCAAAGATCTCCGTGTTATAAAGGGTATCGCCCGTAATATAATAAACCTTGTTTTCGGCTTCAATGATAATGCCGATGGCTTCAGGATCGGAATGAAGTGCCTTAACTGCGGTGAATTTTATGTTTCCCTCAGTCCACTCAGTGTTTTTGGGGAAGTACACGTAATTATGGTGCTTTCCGTACTTCCTGATAGGTGTGAAGCAGGAGGGCGGAACAATGCATAACACCGATTTTTCCGTTTTTAAGAAAAAATCAAGAGATTCCTCATCATAATGATCCTGATGATTGTGGGTGCAAATTACGATGTCAGGCTGAATTTCCAACACGCTTTTTTCAACCTCAACTCTGCGATAGGACAAAGGATTCAATTTTTTGCAGCTATCCGAAAGATACGGATCGATAACTATTTTCTTGTTGTCTGTTTCAAATAAAAGACCTGCCTGACCTAACCAAGTTATTTTCATAAATCACCCTTCTTTATTAAAAGCTTTGCAGCCATTTTCGTTTTGGGAATATATAATTTTCCGTTTTCCGCAGTATACGTGTTGCCGGTGAAAAGATCGGTGTAAACACCGTCATCAACAGATAAAACTGCATCTTCAAGGGAATACACACCCTTTAAAATATTGCTGATATAAACGGGAGTTAAATCGTTTTCGCAGTAAATATGAACTCCTGCAAGGCGGGCAATGCTTCTTAAAATGTTACCCGTTAAGTTGCCCACTGCCGAATAAATGCTTGTCCAGGAAGAAAAACGCTTTACGGCTATAGCGGTAGCCTTTGAGTTTTCATATGTGGCAAGAGGAGAAGCGTTTTCATCTTCAACCTTAAATAATGGCTTAGGAAGAAAATCATAGGTAAGCGCACCAAATTCGGTGTTAACCTGAGTTTCATCGCCTGAAAGCTCTTTAATGCTTATCTCCGTCACGTTATTTATGCCGTCAAGACCGTTTTTAACGTAATCGGGAGCGTACATCCATAAAACTGTTCTGTTATTATTCTTTAATTTTTCGATAAACTCGGTATTTTCAATATTAAACTCATCAAGAAGAATAACAAGCTTATATTTATTAAGATCAATACTATCAACATCGCAGATAGAATAGATATCGTAAGGTGCGCCCATTCGGTTAAGTCCGTTACGCTGAAAATCAAGATACATTGTGTTTATCTGTGCGTTCTTGTTAACACCGTAAAGGGATTCACCCTCTGCTATAACGAGAATTTCGGCAACGCTTTGATGCTTTAGCTTTGAAATGCGCTTCTGAATCTCTATCATATGAGAAATGGCACCCATCATTTCGTCTGAATAGAACCATCCCTCAAACATATCAAACCACCATAATGCCGCACCCTTTGCTGCACAAAGCATAAAATCGCGTTGCATCAGGTTAAGCGCCTGAGTAAGACTCTTACACTTTGAGTGTCCGCCGGGAATGAGCATACCCTCAATTTCAGGGGGAGCAAGGTTTGTGATGTGGTCAAATTCAAGATAATAAAGCTTATTGTGCTTATCTAAGGTATCGTAGGTTACCATATATGCGCTTGTTGAATCCTCTGCTCTGTAGCCGTATGCCGAGGGCGAGGAGATCATATCAATATCGGGGGAAGTAAATACCTTTTCATAGGCAAGATGCCCATCATTCCAAAGGCGTGGACCTTCAAGCTCAAAAAGATAACCGAAATATACGCCAAGAAGCTTTTTGTGCTGAAGAATGGTCTGTGCTTCGGAAGCAAAATACAAAAGACTGTCAGAAATAAGCTCAGCGTGGAACTTTCTGAAATGCATTATTTTTTCTTTTGTGTTTTCAGGCAAAAAGCTTTCTGTTTTATCAACGTTAAGCTCTTCCAAGGTAGGCAAAGTAATATTCTCATCATTTGAATATTTCTTATAAACCTCTTCCTTTAAGGGATGAGGTGCTTCCTCGTCAAAATGGCTGAACCACTCGGTGGTAAAACCGCAAAGCATAAAGTAACCGTAAAAACGGTCGCCGTACTTTTCTTCAACGTGAGTGATAACCGCCTTTAAATAATCCCTTGCATCCTCACGCCATTTTTCATAGCCGATGGTTTGTGAAAGTGCAGTAAAGGTGTTTGGAACACCGGGGTTTTCTTCAAGCCACCAGGGGCGGGTGTCAAGCTGGATCATAAGTGCAAAATAGCAATCGGGAGCGTTTTCGATAAACAGATCTATCTGCTTGTCGATGGGCGCAAAATCGTACTTGTGATCGCCTATCCAGCTCTCACCGTAAAGGGAATAGGGCACACCCAATGCACAGGTGATTCCGCTTGTTAAAATGCTGAAAAGCTTTACGCCTGCCTTATAGAAATCGGAAATATTTCTCTTTGTAGGACGGAAGGACTTAAATGATAAGGGCTCAATGATCTCACCGTCAATATCAACCTTCAACGCTCCGTTTACTCTTGTAAGCTTAACTTCTTTCATTTATAAAACCTCACAATTATTTGGTGTGGAAACTACATCGAAACGCTGTTTCCGGCCTTAACAACCATTATACTAAAATTATACCATTGTAATAGTGCAAAATCAATATTATTTCTTTTTGAAATCTTATTTTAAATTATAAATTTCTTGCCAAAAAATATTTTTTTGCAATTTTGATTTTTTTAGTTGACAAAAACAAATACTATTGGTATAATTACCTCGTTAAATATGGCGGCGTGGCTCAGTTGGCTAGAGCATTCGGTTCATACCCGACAGATCGGTGGTTCGAGTCCACTCGCCGCTACCAGAAAAGAACCCACATTTGTCTACGACAAGTGTGGGTTCTTTTCAACTAAATCCACCCTATCGGGTGGGTGAAATCATCTTCGATGATGAAATCCCCTACGGGGATGAAATCCGCCTTGACGGCGGGCGGGTGGATTTAATTTCATCTGCGAAGCAGATTTCATCCGAACGGAGTGAGTATTACATCGCGCCCCGCGCGATTTCATTGCAAATCATTGAAATCTGTGATATAATGTATTTAAAGAGGTGATCTTGATGGCTGAAAATAAACTTGCTGATATGTCAACAGAATTTGCAATTCACATCCTAAAACTGACAGAAAAGATAAAAGGACATTATTCTCTGTCAAATCAGCTTGAACGGAGCGGGACAAGCATTGGTGCAAATATCCGCGAGGCGAAATATGCTCACAGCCGCCCTGATTTTATTGCCAAGCTGCAGATTGCATTAAAGGAATGCTATGAAACAGAATACTGGATCGAGATTGCTCAAAAAGCCGGATTGATTTCCGGTGAAGTTGCAAAGAACGTTCTACACGATTGTGGTTCCATTCGCAGAATGCTCATTTCCTCTATCAACACCGCAAAGGAAAAAGTAAAATGAAAGTTTATCATTATACCGACAAAGCAAATCTTGACAGCATAATGACACAAGGTCTCATAACAACATCGTCATATGAGTCTTTTACCCATCTTAGAAAAGATGTTGTGTTCTGTTGGTTATCTCCGTCTGACAATAAAATTTTATCCGATGATAAGATATGTCTTGAAATCACTGTAGATGAAAACGATTGTATTGTTGCAAGTATGGATTATATCAGCTTTGCTATGATGTATAAATACGGCGGAGCAAATAATGGCGGAATGAATATTCCAATAAACGTGAGAGCCTCCGAGTTATTTGTAAAATTATATGAAACAACTGCTATTCCGCTATCTCAGTATAAAGACGGAAATTTATTCTCTCCGGAGGTATTAGTAAAAGGAAGCATTAATCCTGAAAACATACGGGTTTACGTTGATAAATGATATGGTGTACTTTTGCTTACTTTTACCTCAATGCTGCTCCGTTTGGTTACCCTTTCGCAACAAAAAAGCAGGTCAATGACCTGCTTTTTTTGTTGCCTTCGGTTGAAAAGTTCATAGATTTGTGGTATAATCTGTTCAGAAAATTCCAATTTGAATAGCAAGATTTTTTGAGATGTTATTGCTTATTCATAACACCCAGTAAGATGCTCTAAAAGCGCCTTAAATAATGGTTTTTCCGCAAACAACTCATTTCATCCCACTATACGGTGTTGCACCGTTTTACCCTTGTGCCGAGAGATAATAAGGGCAAAATCAAGGGCAAGAATCATCAAAATTTTAGTTTTTAGATTTGGGAAACGAACTGTTGCAATGTGAATTTACAAATGAATTGAGGACTTACCGTGAAGATATCCAAATTGTTTGCAATCACATTGCATTCGAAATCCGGCCTTATTTTCTTTTTTATCTTGGCAGCATACAATCTGCTGTTGGGCGTGTATCTGAAAGACTTTTTTGTGCTTTCACCGATGCTGATGACATTGTATTTGCTATCAGCACTGCCGACCTTATTTTTCGTCCTGAAAATACGGTCAACACCCATGCGTGCAATCGTACTCATTGTTCTGTTTTTCGTCATGGTAATGAGTATTGTTAGCGCGCTTTCCTGCCGCAGACTTCTGCCGATGTTGACGTTTGTGGTAACAGCTATCGAAATGATGTACTTTGGTATTGTCGATAACAGTTCCGGCAAGGACAAACTGCTGACGAAAATTTGTGTTTTGGTATTAATGGCATTTATCGCAGTACTGCTGTTCTTCTCATGTAATTTCGTCTACAAACCGGAGGCTCCGTATCTGTCCAATGGCAGAGATACCCTGTGGGACACACAAACGGAAGAACTTGCTGACGAAATTTGTGCCGGTTGTGAAACCGACGAGGAAAAGGTGCGAGCCTTCTATGATTGGATCATAACCAATTTCGAATATGACTACGACTGTTATCCACTTTTCCAATACTTTGATGTTCGCAAGACACTGCAAACCAAACAAGGTATTTGCTTTGATTTTGCGCATCTGTTCGTCGCATTCTGTCGAAGTCAAAATATCCCTTGCTACGCTGTTGACGGAATATCCCGTAAGAACAACGCAGATCGGCATACTTGGAACCGCGTGTACTATGACGGAACTTGGTGGAACGTGGATATAACGACTGACAACTCAAGAACAGCTAATGGCAAAGAACTTTACGGTTTCCACAAGCTGGAAGGTGCTTTTGTTCCCGACGAAGATTTTTTCATAACGAAAATCTATTGAAACTAAACCTTTGCATTTTTTGGATGCAGAGGTTTAGTTTTTCTTTTATTTCTTTTCTCCGTTTAGGATCCATTCCGGGTCATATCCAAATTCCATCGCAATTACCTTTGCGAGCATTGGCGAAAGGGTTGTGATTTTATTACTTTCGCCTGTCAGCGTATAAACATAATTCTCGGAAATACCGACCTGTTTTGCAAATTCTCTCTTTGAAATGTTCTTTTCGTCAATAATTTTATTTAGTCTATCTGCCAATGTCATAGGTTTGTACCTCCTTCTTCGTCCTGTTTCATAATTGCAGCATATAATAGCAACTGTTTCAGCGAGTTCACGCCTAACTTGGAATAAATATTGCGGTTATGGAAACGAACGGTTGACTCTTTGATACCCGCCAGTTCAACAATTTGTTTCACACTTTTGCCCACAAGGTAATAATCAAACACGGTACGCTCCATAGATGTAAGCGTTTTTACGCCCATAAGGAACTGTTCGTAATCGTATGGATCAACTTCGTTTTTCCTTGAATATGCCAACCTTGCGGCGTTTTGTTCGGCTTCGTTCTTTTCGTTGGTCATTTGGTCGAGAGTAGATTGCATTGTTGCTTTTTGGCTTTCCATCTCAGCAAAGTGAGCTTCTGCAATACGGTCTTGCTCAGCAAGAAAAGCAAACAAATCGTCAATCTCCGTAACATTGGAATATCCGCCGTATTCCTTATGCTTGATTTGCTCCAACCCCCGTTTGATCGGTAACAAGAACCTGTGAGAAAAATAGAAACAGCATCCCACAGTTGCCGTAACGAGAAGAAGCATAAGCAGTATAATCCGCACGGTATTATTCGCGGACCAACTGTTGTAATCCTGCTTTGGAATAAGTACCGATATGGAAAAGTCGCAATCATTTTTGCAAAGTTTGATTTGCTTTGTCACTCCGATATATGAAGTGGAGTTTCCCTCAAACAAGGTCAAACCGTTTCCAAAGGAAGAAGTAGTGAATTCTCCTTTAGGTGCTAAGTAATATCCGTTTGCAATGCCGCAACTGAAAGAGTCAGCGGCATTTTTTATGCCGTCACTACCGCTGTTCACGGCAAAGACAACGTGATCTAAATTAGTAGGCTGGCTGAATACGTGCCTAAAATAACTTTCGCTTATCTCAAATCCGCACAAACCATATATCGCTCCGTCATCGCCTATAATTGGAAGTGTGAATAAGACAGCTCTTTCCGAAGTGCCGGTTAATGTAAACACATCGGAAATTCGATAGGAACATTGTAGCGGCAACTCCGAACCTTTTATCAGTTGAGCATAGTTAGGAAACAAATCCGTACTGAACTCCAAACGCCATTTTCTGTGTGGCATAACCCCGTGCTTTTTGCCAAGATCGGAAAGCCCTCGGTAAAGTAAAATGCCGTTGTCGGAGGAATCCAAGGAACTATGTTGCAGATAAAGACCTGTGCGGGATTGCGCCGCATTTTCAACGGATGTATTTACTGACGCATCCAGTACGATAAAAGCACCGGAGCAATCGGTTTCCATCAGCTTATGCTTGAGTATATCAAACAAGGCTTCTTGAACATCCGAAACATTCTTTTCCGAATTGTTCAAGTCGGAAAATGCGATACGGCTATCTGCAAGATAGTTTTCAATGGCAGTTGTGGCATCGCTTGAAAGCTGGATGCCCATTACTGCCAAACCGTCGATATGTGCGTCAATTTGTCTTTCAAACACATCTGCTTGGAACTCTAAGGTTTCATACGTTTTTTGCTTTATGCCTGTGAACTGTCCGATCAAGAGCAATCCCGCAAACACCAAAACCAACAGCAGTACCGCAAGGAGAAACATATATCCGAACAGTTTTCGCTTCATTGACTGTTTCTTCTCAGAAAAAGCGGATAACAATTTCATACCATCACCGCCTTACTTTACAGATTTGAACAACTCCCATGTTTCAGCAGCAAGTTTGGCGGCTTCTTCACCGTTTTTATATCTTTCTGCAAGCTGGGGTTGCAGTTTACGAAGTCCATCATACAAGGGATTGATCTTTGCATAGTAACCAACAAAGGATGGCTCTCTGACAGCGGTTGCGGTTTCATTTACCGAGTTAAGCGTAGTGTAAAGATTCTTATATGCTTCGGTTGTAAAATTGTATTCCTTTATCTTATCAAAAGAATCCTTGTTTACGGGCATATATCCGGTAGAAGCCACAAATTCAAGATTGCGTTTGCTCTCGGTAAGCCAACGGGCAAATACGGCAGCGGCTTCCGCTTTTTGCTCGGTAGTTTTATATGCACAAAGACCAACGCCTGCCTGCGTTACAAGCAGATCCTCTCCCTCGGTCTTCGGAAGTGGGAGAACCTGCAGGTTCATCGGCTCGGTCGTGTTGTCAGGATATGTAACCGTATCATTGTAATAAAGAATGGATGCGCAGGAGCCGATGCCCGATACAACCTCACCGGTCATAACCTGTGTGTTGGAATACAGGTCGGAAACAACAATATGTCCCTTTGCTAACGACTCGGCAAACTCCATCCAGGACTCTTTGAAGATTTCATTTTCGAAGTCATACCAACCATCCTCGGTGTAGAAATTCTCAGCACCTTTTGAAAGCGCGTTCAGCTCAACACAGCGGATAGGATAATCCAAAGCGCAGAACGGTTTGCCGCCCGACCAAGTGTGATACTTTTCGGCAACGGCAAAGAAGCCGTCCCAAGTATTTAGGTCGGAATAGGATACGTTCATTTCTTTTGCAAAACAGTCAAACTGTGTGCCTGCAATAAACAGCACGTGAGTGGACTTGGATACGGGAAATACTGCAAGGGTATCTCCAACCATTCCGTCCTCCAAGAACTCCGGCACATAATGGTTCAGCTCGTCCCCGGCAAACAGGTCTTTCCAATTCACCAAGTTATCCGTACCCAATTCTTCTGCATTGTTGTTATGGCAGAAGAACAGATCGGGCATAGCCGGAACACCCGGAACGTCGTTCTGTGCGTCCAATAATTTCTTTCCGATTTGTGCTGCGTTTGACATCATCGTAACGTCGATGATGATACCTTTCTCCAAACCAACCGTTTCGTTAAATTCTTGTATCAGTCGGTTCATCGGGGAGTCTGCCTGTTCGCCGTACACGTGCCACATTGTCAGTGTTACGGGATTATCGGGATCGAGTTTTGTTTTTTGTGAGCACCCTGTCAAGCTCAATAGCAGAAGCAACCCTGCCAAAATGAGAGATAATGCCTTTTTCATAATTTTCCTCCTCGGT
>JAZNSH010000081.1:0-20370 GCA_045591115.1 Clostridia bacterium | reverse complement strand
CGATCTTGAGGGGCGTGAGCCGGGTGCCGAACTGATGGTATGGATAACGACAGAGGATGTCATTCCCTTGACAAATTTTGATCCGGATACGATGGATGCCGTTCTTATCGTGGATGAAAACGTTACGCTCCGCTTGAATGTGGATGAAAACGGCAACACCAGACTTGCAGATGTTGACGGCGGCGTTGAAGTATTGCCGCCTTCAGGTGCTATGATCTTCAGCGTGGTGAAAAAACCGGTCGACAATGAGGAGTTCGAAACCGAAAGCTATACTTTAACAGACGATAAAGGAAACGTAATATCACTTACATACGAGAAGAATAGAGAACTTTCGTTTACAATGATCGATTATTTGGCGTTTTCACCCGAAGACTTGGAAACGATGGACATACCACAAGAATTGTATGATTCTATGATGAAAGGTATTAAAAATGCGACTAAACAGCACGGTACTCTGTTATCCTTCTATGAAATTCAAGTTGAGAACGACGACGGCTTTTTGATACATGAAGGTCCGTTTTATATCAAAATCAAAATGACCGACGAGATGAAAAAATATGATATCTTCAAAATTGTTTACATAGATGCTGAAGATAATTTCGCCACAGAATCACCAATCACGTTGACTCAAGAGGGTGGGTATTTGGTCGGTACATTGGAGCATTTAAGCACCTACGCTTTAGTAGGAGATAATGCGCCCGGAGAAAACGACGCACCTGCAGATAGCAATACATCTGCACCAACTCCTCCCCAAACCGGAGACAACAGCAATCTTGGATTGTGGGTGTTCCTCTTAGTGTTGAGTTGCTGTTCAATGATTGCTTTGCTCGTTATTGATAAAAAGAGAAAGATCACAAAATAGCCAATCACTTTCCCCCGTTGGAAATGCAGAAATTACTGCGCTCCCAACGGGGCTTTTTTGCGTTATGCAACACAAGGGGACGGTTCCTTTGTGTTGGTATGAATTATTGGTTCTTGTATTTGTTTAAAATCTCTACGTATGCCGGAGTATTTAATAATTCACCGCGCATACCGCTGTCGGCATTTAGACGGTAATTTATATTCCATTGAAGAATATCTTCTTCTGCAAAAGAGGGGCGTCTTGCATCATACAATGGCTTATTGCTTGCCATACATTCTGACAACAGTTTTACGGCAAGTAAATTTTTATCCATAACTTTAATTATTGCTTCATTGCTTCCGCCACGATAAACTAAGTCGTTTTCCATTCTCCCAAGAAAGGATTTTGCAAGAACGATAAAAAAAGGTTCTTTAGTTTCATTAAATTGTTTGATTAGCAGATCACCGTAAGTCAATGCTTTGATAGCTTTTTCTTCTAAAGAAAGTTTAGGGTTGAAAAATAGTGTTCTGCCAAGCTTATCTGCGGCAAAATCGGCAAGTGCATACATATTCTTTTGAACATAATAGTAGTATTCATCTGTATCTTTTGCAAATAGTTGCTCAATTTTTTGCGCACTTGTGCTATACCAATCTGTGAATTTTGTATTGTAGATTTCTAAAGCATCATCTGTTTTGCCTTCTGCGTGGAGAATTTTTGCACGCATATTCCACGCATTGAGTCGGATAGTTTCTTCAGAACAACCTTCGAGAATTTTATTGCAAATCGCCAAAAACTCTTCTTTATGTTCTAAAAGAATATTCGGATCGTTATCTGCCATATCACCGCCGATATTCCACATATAATAGTGCATAATCCAATAATCGTTAGGATAATCGTGATATGCTTTAACTATAATATCTCTGGCTTTGTTATAATCTTTATCCCAATATTCTCTGTATTGGCGGATTATTTCATCTATTTTGGCTTGAACCTTTTCTTTGTTATATCCCATCAGCTCATCCAAAGTGACATCGAAGTAATAAGCAAGGGGCTGCAACAGTGTAATATCAGGAAAGGTCTCACCGCGTTCCCATTTGCTGACGGCAGCACAAGAAACGTTCATAGCTTCGGAAAGCTGCTCCTGCGTTATGTCTTTTGAAATGCGCAACTGCTTAATGTTTTTACCTATATTTATTTCCATAACAATATCTCCTATAAAAAAAGTAAGCTGACGTCTGCTTCTATATATATTATATCAAATTTTTTTCAAGCGTACAGATATTTGTAGGAAATACTGTTTTAACTGTAGGTTAAGTTTTGTGAGTATCTGTTTATAAAAATTAAGGAAGCGAAAAATCGCTTCCTTTTATTTCTTAAAACTGTCGTACTGCTTAATAAGGCATCTGCCCATTTCAACCATATATTTGGCGGTGGGGACAAGCATTTCATCGGGAACGCGGATAAGTGAGTTATCGGCTTCATAAGTCAGTTCGCCGTCATAGTTGCTGTCGGCAAGAGCTTCCATAACACCGCTCCATTCAATGCCGCCGCAGGTGTAGGGCAGGCGGTGAAGGTCAACGTTATAGCCCGTATCGTGAACGTGAAGTGCTTTAAGTCTTGGCGCGGCACCGCGGATAAATGCAGGGATATCCTCATTTACAAGGAAAGCGTGACCTACATCAAGGCAACCTACTATCCAAGGACTGTCAAGCATATCAAGATACTCGTTAAACTCCTTTAAGGTTGCGCAGGTGGAGGGACGGATGATTCTGTTTTCATCATACTGCCACATATTTTCGATGCAAACGTGAATGTTAAATTCCTTGCAGTAGGGGATAAGGGAATTATAAAATTCAAGGTTTATATCCTTTAAAATTTCGGCATTGTTGCCTTCGAAATAAGTAAGATGCTGTTTGGGATGAACAACGATGTTTCTTACCCCTGCAAGAGCGCAAAATTCCATTGAGCGCACAATCTGCTCATACATATCTTTGTTATATTCTATAAACTCATCAGGCTTGCTTGATGGGAAGGGTGCGTGTGCCTGGTTAAAATATACGCCGTTATCCTCGGCAATCTGCTTTAATTTTTTAGCATATGCCTTATATTCAGGAGTGTTTTTCGGTGTGGGCGCATCCTTATAGGTCATATCAAAGCAGGAAAGATCAATAGCATCGTAGCCCACCTTTGCAAGCATTTCTATTGCCTTTTCCTCGCCGAATTTTTTTGCAAAAACGTCTGTCTGTGTTGAAAGCTTCATAAAAAAATACCTCGATAATTGTTTTTTAAAATTATACAACTATCGAGATATAAAGTCAAGATTTAAAGTTCGCAAACGTCAAGACGTTTTCTGTGCATCCACTTGCCGTTAGTAAAGTCGGGCATTGCCTGAGGTGCACCACCTTGAGCAATGGAAATTTCCGATAACACGCCTACTGCCTGCCATACGGCTGAATCGTAAACGTCAACGGGCATTTCAGTTTTATTGATAAGCGCATCGGTAAAGGATTTATAGCAGAACCAGTCCATTCCGCCGTGACCTGCCGCTAAAATTTCGGGAGTTACGTCCTTCCAGATTTTAGGCAGAAACTCATCATAATACTTTTCGGCATTGTTTAAGTTTTTGCTTAAATATTCGGGCATCGACCAATATTCCGTTTCACCGTCAACAAAAACCGCATTATAATCCTGATGATAGCTTGCTCTCGTTCCGCGTACCGTAAACTGACGGCTGTAGGTGCGGGGCAGAGAAGTATCAAGGCAAAGGCGGATAGTTTCACCGTTGGCGCAGGTTAAGATCGTATCAACAATATCGCCCTGCTTGAAGATAGTGTTCCTCATTTCCTCAGTTGCATCGGGGCGGTTTTTAATATATTCCATCAACCCTGCCGATTTTGATGCAAAGGAAGAAACCGTTAAAATTCTGTTGCCTCGGTTAATATCAAGAAGCTTTGCAATGGGCCCGAAATCGTGGGTGGGGTAGTTATCAAGACAACGGTTTTTATAATTATCAAAGCGGTAATGGCGGTTAACATGACCGTAAGTAGCTTCTTCGCGGATATCGTGACCGTAAGCACCTGAGCAATGAACTATTTCACCAAAGAAATTCTTTCTTGCCATTGCCGTTGCCAAAAGTTCGTCTTTATTCCAGCAACAGTTTTCCATAAGCATATAGGGCGTGCCCGTTCTTTCCTGGGTGCGCACTAAATTAAAGCAGTTTTCCAAGGAATATTCACTGCCAACCTCGCTGGCGGCGGCAATACCTTTTTCCATAGCGTAAATGCAAATTTCAGCGTGCATTTCCCATCCGGCGAAAACAAAGGCAACGTCAGCACCCTTTAAGGCTTCTTTATAATCGGTAAAGCCCTTTGCATCCTTGGCATCTTCTAAGGCTCTTGCAATTCTGTCCTCATAAATATCGCATACGGATATAACTTTAAGATCGGGATTTTTTAAAAGAACGTACTTCAAAAGCCAATATCCGCGGTTTCCTAAGCCTATAACACAAGCCTTTAACATAAAAATCATCCTCTCGTTTTTTTTCTTATGGTACTATGCTTTTTTTGAATTTACAATGTAAAAAACAATCAAAATACTGTGTTTTTTTATCATTTGACAAAAATTACTCTTGTGTTATCGGCAGAAATAAGGTATCATTATATGGGGTGAAATGAAATTGGATGATTTTTTTAATAAAGAACAATTTATAAAACATTTTTTCAATAAGGATGATTCCTGCCTTTTAAATATAGGCTTCGATGATTTTAATTTTGTTAAGCCTTGGGAGTATTTTAGGGTGCAAACGTTCTATGCCCTCCACTTCGTAGTTTCAGGCAAAGGCATCCTTGAAATAGGAAATAAAATTTATAAAGTAAAAAAAGGACAGATGTTTTTTATTCCGCCCGATGAAAAAATGCGTTATTTTCCCGATAAAAACGAGCCGTGGCAGTACATGTGGTTTTCTTTAAAGGGCGAAACTGCAAAAAACTACGGTGAACTTTTAGGTTTTTCGGTGGAAAATCCTATAATGGAGTGTAAACACTTTCCTAAAATTCAGATGATTTTGAAAAATATGCTTGAAAGCCTTGACTCCGAAAAGGGCGGTTATTTTACTGCACTTTCTTCCTTATATAATATAATGGAGATCTGCACCCAAAAAAGCGCAACGGGAATTGAAGCAATAAAAGAGCATATTGATCTCACCTTTTCAACACCTGAATTCAGCATAGAAAGGCTTTGCTATGACGTTGGCATTTCCCACGCTCAGCTTTTGAGGCAGTTTAAAAGTGCTTACGGAATGACGGTGATAAAGTACGTTGTTAAAAAGCGCATTGAGCTTGCCTGCACTCTTTTAAAAACCACCGATCTTTCGGTAAAATCGGTTGCATATTCCTGCGGATTTTATGATGAAGTCCATTTTATGAAAACCTTTAAAAAGGAAATAGGTGTCTCAGCGGGGTTTTTTAGAAAATCTTAAAATTTTAATAAAATAACCTTTAAAACACAAAAAAATAAAGGAAATTGTGTTTTTATGGTGGTAAAATATAAATAATAAATGTTTGGAGGACTTTTTTTATGAAATTTGGTGCTTGCGGCGGTATATTAGGCGCATATCCTTTGGCAAAGGAAATAGGCTTTGACTATTTTGAAACGGCTTTCAGGGATTTTCCTTTAATGAGCGAGGAAGAGTTCCAAAAATGTCTTCAAAAGGTTGAGGAAGTAGGTCTTCCCGTCCTTTGCGCTAACGCTCTTTTCTACGGCAATCTTCAGTTTTTCGGTGAAAATGCCATAACTAAAGAGGCGTTAATTGAGAATCTTAAGCTTGGCTTTGAAAGAACAAGCAAATTAGGCATTAAAACTATCGTTTGGGGTTCGGGCGCTTCAAGAAACATTCCCGATGGCGTTGATAAAGACGAAGCAAAAAAGCTTCTTTTTGAGTACGGTAATCTTCTTGCGGATTTTGCAAAAGAGTATAATATGGTGATCGTTATTGAACCCTTATGCCGTTATGAAACCAACGTTTTCAACACCGTAAAGGATTCCTATGAATTTTTAAAGGAGCTTAACCGCCCTGAAATCAAAGTTCTCGCCGATAGCTATCATATGATGGTAGAATGTGAAAAGTACGATACTTTAAAGAACTATGTAGATATGCTCACTCATACACATATTGCTGAAGCCAAGTTCAATTGCAAGGATATCCGCCTTACTCCCAATTTAGCCGATGAAAATAACGTTAAGGAATTTATCCTTGAACTTAAAAAGATGGGCTATGACGGCACCGTTTCCATTGAAGCCACTATGAGAACCGGTGATTGGAAAAATGATATGACTGAGGGGCTTGGTGCCCTCCGCACTTGGGTGGGGTAGGCGAGCACGAGAAATCTCCGCAATACTGTGTTGCGCAGGGGATAAAAGCTCAATCACTTACGGGGGTTGTAAGCTCATTCGCTTTTCCCCCTACGCGCCTTGTCTTGCGAATTTTCTTGCACTCTTTGCGAGCACGAGAAATTCTTCACATTACTGTGTTGTGGCAACCTTGAGCGCTCAGTTACTTACGAGGCGTGTAAGCGCCTTCGCGCAATAGGGTTCCCAAAGTGCAGTATTGCAGTTTGGGAGAGAGGAGGCAAAGCGAAGCACACAGCTTTTCGCAAATTTGCGGAAAGCGCAAAGCGTAGCTTATGCTGACGATGACACGCCTTGTCTTGCGAATTTTCTCGCACTCTTGGTTTGTGCGTAGTCTTGCGAGCGCAAAAAATTCCGCCCCTGATTTTCAAGCTTTTTTGCACTCTTGGTGTGTGCAATGCTTTAGATAACAAAAAAAGCTTTCCGAAAAAAACGGAAGGCTTTTGTGTTTTTTGGGATCAAAAATTATCTGTAATCGCTTGGGGAAACACCGAAAAATTTCTTAAAGGTCTGACCGAAATAGAGGGGGTCGGAAAACCCTGTTTTTTGGGCGATTTCGGTGATGGAGAGCTTTGTTTCCTTTAAAAGAACTGAGGCATTTTCCATTCGAATGGTGTTATAATATCTCTGCGGCGGAATGCCCGTTACGTCCTTAAAAAGATGGTTAAAACGGCTGAGGCTTAAAGCGCACATTTGTGCAAATTTTTCACCGTCATAGGGCAGAAAATAGGAATGGTGCATTTCATCGAGAACTCTTCTCATCATATTTTCCTTTGTTTTTAAGGGACGAGTGTGAGCTAAAAGAGATAGTAATTTCAATGTGAGATACTCGCTTTTCACCTTTGAAAGGGCATCATCGGAGGAAAGAGCTTTTGTGATTTTATCAAAAATTTCCTTATCAAAGGGAAAATCAAGGGGTGTTTTCAGGGGGATTTTAAGGTCGGAAATAAGCTCATCAAGGCGATTTCCCGTAAAATGCAGATAATAATAGGTTGTGTTGTCCCTTTTATAAACAACGTATTCCTGCTTGACTTCGGGGGGATATATCCACACCTGATTTTTTTCTAAAACAGTGTTATCAAAGGTCATTTTTCCCTTTTCCACAAAGAAGAGCGAATAATCCTTGCGCCCTGAAAGGCGAAGGGTCATATGATCGCCTGAAGAAATTTTGTTGGAGGAAACCACTTCAACCGTTCTGTGGGTTTTGGGCACGGTTTTATCATTACTTCCGTCATAAATAAGCAAAATAATCACCATCCTTAGTCCCTATAATACTATGTTTTCTCTAAATTTGCAATAGCAAATAGCAAAATATCAATGGTTTTATGAAAAAATAGCAATATATTTTATTTACATTTTATAAAACTTAAAATATACTGTTCTTGCGAGGTGAAAAGAAATGAAAATATCATTTATCGGTGCAGGAAGCGTTCAGTTCACAACGGCAGTTGTTAAGGATCTGGCAACCTTTCCCGCATTTAACGAAACTGAAATCTGTTTAATGGATATAAACGAGGATCACTTAAAAAAGATTACCGCCTGCGTTGAAAAGATTAAGGCGGAAATGAATGCAAAGTTTAGTATTACTTCTACTAATAATAGAATTGAAGCGTTAAAAGGTGCTGACGGTGTTCTTTGCACCGTGTTTAACGGTGATATTGACATATGGCGCCACGAAATAGAGATTCCCAAAAAATATGGTGTTGATATAAATGTTGGCGACACCAGAAGCGTTTCGGGCATTTTCAGGGCGCTGAGAAACATCCCCTTGATGCTTGAAATCTGTGCAGATATTGAAAAATATTGTCCTGAAGCGGTTTTTCTTAATTACACCAACCCGATGAGTATGCTTTGCAAGGCTATGCAAACTCTCTATCCTACGGTTGATGTTACGGGGCTTTGCCATTCCGTTCAGCACACGTCAAAGATGCTTAAAGACTGGTCGGGCAAGGAGGGCGAGCTTAAGTACACCTGCTTAGGCATAAATCATCAGGCGTTTTTTACTGAGCTTACCGTTGATAACGAGGATATTTATCCTATTCTCCGCCAAAAGATTGAGGAAAAGGAAATTTATGAAAAGGAAAAGGTGCGCAACGAAATTTTCAAGACCTTCGGCTATTACGTCACCGAATCAAGCGGACACAATTCCGAATACTGTGCTTGGTTCAGAAAACGCCCCGATCTGATTGAAAAATTTTGCACCGGCACTTCCTGGAATCCGGGAGAATATGCATTTTCCCTTAAATTGCGCTCCAATCCCAACCGCTATGATAACCAAATAAAAGCCTTTATGGAAAAGCCGATAAGTGCGGAGCGAAGCAATGAGTACGCGGCAAATATCTTAAATGCACGAATCGGGGACGGCACGCCTTTTTCCTTTAATGCCAACGTGATAAACGAGGGAACTATTGAAAATCTGCCCTACGATGCTTGCGTGGAAATTCCCGTTATTGCTGATAAAAATGGGTATACGCGCACCTTTAAGGGAAAAATGCCCTCAGGCCCCGCAACTCTTTGCTCTTACACCGCCAACATCGAAAATCTGGTTTTTGAGGCATTTTTGGAAAAATCGAAGGAGAAGGTTATTCAGGCAGTTGCTCTTGATCCTCTTTGCTCCGCCGTTCTGTCCTTAGAAGAAGTCACTCAAATGTGCGAAGAGCTTTTTGAAATAAATAAGGATTATTTGGGGGAATATAAATAAAAAACTCGACGGTGACCGTGAAAAATTTACATATGATGACAAAAAGCACTGATTTTTCAGTGTTTTTTTAATTCAAAAAAAATTAGTCAAACAAGATTTGCCGAATCATACTTGACTATTATTTGGAGCTGTGGTATACTATAATCAACCTAAAAAAGGAGGTAGCTTTATGTTTATCGGAAGAGAACGAGAGCTGAAAGCTTTGGAAAAATTATATGCATCAAATAAATTTGAATTTGCGGTAATTTACGGCCGCCGCCGCGTTGGCAAAACGGCACTTATCAATCAATTTCTCGGTGACAAAAAAGCTATTTACTTTATGGGGGTAGAAAGCAACGCAAAACAAAATCTTGAGAATTTGAGCAAGAGTATTATTGAATATAGCAGTGGCATTGAAACAGAAACCTCTTTTCTGTCTTTTCAGGCTGCTTTGGAATATGTGTTTAAGCTTGCAGAAAAGGAACGTCTTGTTCTCGCCATTGATGAATATCCCTATATTGCCCGCTCTTCAAAGAGTCTCGCATCTACTCTTCAACTTTTAATTGACAAATATAAGGATTCTTCCAAGCTTATGCTCATTCTTTGCGGTTCTTCTATGTCCTATATGGAAGATCACGTTCTTGCATACAAGGCTCCTTTGTACGGCAGAAGAACGGCGCAAATAATGGTTCTGCCTTTTGATTTTGAAGAAACCTGCCATTATTTAAAAAACCTTGCACCTGATGACAAGGCTTTGATTTATGGCATTGTAGGTGGCACGCCCCAATATTTATTGCAAATAAATGATACGCTAAGTGTTGAGGATAATATTAAAAACACATTTTTAAATCCAATTTCTTTTTTGTATGAAGAGCCGATCAACCTCCTGAAGCAAGAGCTTCGTGAGCCTGCCATTTACACGGCCATAATTACTGCAATCGCCTCAGGAGCTTCCCGAATGTCAGAGATTTCAAGTAAGGTGGGCGAAGATACCAACGTTTGCTCCACATATATTAAGAATTTGATGAACCTCGGCATTGTGCAAAAAGAGACGCCCTATGGCGAAAAGACATCCCACAAATCTGTTTATTCCATTGAAGATAATATGTTCCGCTTCTGGCACCGTTTTGTGTTAGAGAACAATTCCGTTATCGCTCGCGGTGCGGCTGATTTGGTTTATAAGCGCATTGAACCAAAGTTATCTGATTATATGGGAAAGGTTTTTGAGGATATTTGTAAGCAATATCTCTGGAAACAACTTTTAAACGGCAAATGCCCCGTGGAATTTATATCCCTCGGTCGTTGGTGGGGCAATGATCCTACTCTGAAATGTCAGGCTGAGATCGATATTATGGGCGAACAGGACGATGATACCGCTCTTTTTGCTGAATGTAAATGGACTAACGAAAAGGTGGATTTAAGTGTTTTGGAGACCCTTAAAAAACGAAGCGAACTGTTTTCTTACAAAAATATACATCTGTATCTGTTTTCTAAGTCCGGTTTTACTAAGGGGTGTATTGAAGAAGCCAACAGAATGGGTAACGTGACGCTTGTGAGCTATGCGGATATTGTTATAAAAAAATAAGTAAGGGGAATTGATTATGAGTTGGAATTCTTTTGGCAGAGTTGGAGAATTTATTAAAGGGCGTGCCCTGATTTTGTGGGTGCTCGGTATGCTTGCAGGAATAATTGGCGGAGTTGTTCTCGTGATAAAAGTGGACTTCATAATGGGAATTGTCGTGATGGGTGTTTCTGCTTTTGTAACAACGTTTTCCACAATGCTTTTATATGCTTTTGGTGAGATTACTGAGAAAGTTGTGAGCATTGAAGAATATCTGTTGAGAGAGCAGAGAGAAAAGATACAACAGAAAAACGAACAAATAGCAAAGAAAAGCGAAATGCCACAGAAAAAACAACAAGTAACTAAGAAAAACGAAGCACAAAAAGAAAGAAATATAACCAACAGGGAAACATCCGAAGCTGTTGACCTTAATGAATATGTTGATTTTGAATGCCCTGAGTGCGGGGAAACAGTTTCATTTACAAGAGGTGAACTAATGAATAAAAAGTCAAAAAACTGTCCGTTTTGCGATGCGAATATACTTTAAAAACAAAAAGTCCTGATTTTCTCAGGACTTTTTTACTACTTTAACCTTATTAACACCGTAATATTTAAAAACTTCCATTGCCTTTTCATCGATTATTTCCCCTGAAACAACTATAGGAACGGCAGGGGGGCAGGAGGCGGTGGGAGCGGAAAGGATTTTTCCCAAAGCATCCGTAACCTCTATTTCCTCAAAGGGCGAAAAAAGTGCTTCTTTGATGGTCATTACCTTTTCTGCCATTGAAAAAACGGGTGCATCGCTTTTTAAGCTTTCCTTTTTGGGGATAGAAAAGAGGACTTCCGCAAGATTCATTAAGGCATCCTTGCTTACGGGGAGCATAAACACCAAAAAATCCTCATCGTAAAACTCGGGAAACACGTTTTTCTGCTCTAAAATTCTGCCAAGCTGGTGGCCTTTATAGCCGTAGGGCTTCGTTTCGATGGTCAACTTTAAAGGCTCGTTGCCGTAAAGAGTGTAGCCGTGATCGGTTAGCTTTTCCTTGATAAAGCCGATAAAGGGCAGAAAATAATTGAGCCTTGAAGCAAAGCTTTGTGCAAGGGAATTAAACTTATCAAGGGATTGAAGAATCAAATAGGAGGGGCTTGTTGATGCAAAAACCTCCATTGCATATTTGGCATTGTTCTTTAAAATTTCAGGTGCGTTTTTGTTGATATGCAGATATGCCGCACCCGTAATTGCACTTAGCGTTTTGTGGGCGGAATCGCAAACCATATCTGCACCCATATTAAGGGGATGCTTGCCGATAAAATTAAGGTACGCGCCGTGTGCATTATCGACCAAAAGCAGAATATTATATTTTATGCATATATGCTTAAGTGTGCATAAGTCAGTAATATTGCCGAGATAATCGGGTGAAGTAACGTAAATTGCCGATGGAAGCTCAGCCATATTTTTTAAGTCATTTTCAATATCCTCAGATGAAATTGAGCAGGAAAGATAGGTTTTATCGTTGCCCTTAAGCCAGAAAACATCAGTATCAGTGAGGGCGCAGGCATACAAAAATGACTTGTGAGCGTTGCGGAAAGCAAGAATCTTATTGGCACGGTTATTTTCCTTTGCCCACATCTTCTGAAGAAAGACCATTGCCTTAACAGAAAGGGAAGAGCCCTCGCAGGAATAAAAGGTGTGAGCAGAGAAAATGGAGGATGCGTTCATTTCGCTTTCCCTGATGATTCCCGATGGACTGAAGAGGCTGTCCGCCCCTGAAATCTCGGTGATATCATATTCCTCAAAGCCTAAGTAGCTTTTGCCCTTGTGCCCCGGCATATGAAAGCGTTGAGGCTCTTTTTTCTTATATTTTTCAACAAAATCGCAGATGGGCGTTGTCATTTGTCTTCTCCTAAAAGCTTTGCGACTTGCACCATAATTGCACATTCCATACGCTTTTTGAAGAGCTTGCAGCCGTACTCATAGATGCCCTTAACGCTTCCCGTTGCGTGGTAGGCGTTGGCGGCACATCCGCCTGAACAGTAAAGGCGCGCCCAGCAATCCTTACATTCCTTGCGGGCGTACACGTTGCAGGACATAAATTCATCAACGACTTCCTTATTATTTACGCCGTCAAAAACGTTGCCTAACAGATACTTTTCATCGCCTACAAACTGATGGCAGGGGTAAAGATCGCCCCAAGGTGTAACCGCCATATATTCGGTGCCTGAGCCACAGCCTGAAATGCGCTTATAAATGCAGGGACCGCCGGTAAGATCGATCATATAATGATAGAAGGTGAAGGGCTTGCCCTCCTTATCCTTTTCGATCATCAGCTTTGCAAGATCCTCATATTGCTTTAAAACAATGGGCAGATCCTCTTCGGTTAACTCTGAGGGATCGCCTTTTGCGCAGACAACCGGCTCCATACTTAATTCCGTGAAGCCTAAATCGAGCATCGCCTTAATATCCTCCAAAAAGTCGGGGTTATGGTGGGTAAAGGTTCCGCGCATATAGTAATCCTTGTTGCCACGCTCCTTAACGAGCTTTTGGAACTTGGGCACGATCTTCTCCCAAGAGCCTTTGTTATTATAATCAACACGGAAGCGGTCGTGCACCTCGCGTCTGCCGTCAAGAGAAAGAACTACGTTGCTCATTTCCTTATTGGCAAAATCAATAACGTCATCATCAATTAAAACGCCGTTGGTGGTTAAGGTGAAGCGGAAGTTCTTGTTATATTGCTTTTCGATGCTTCGCGCATATTTAACAAGATCCTTTACCACCTGAAAGTTCATTAAAGGCTCACCGCCAAAGAAATCCACTTCAAGATTCCTTCTTGTGCCTGAGTTTTTCACTAAAAAATCCAATGCCTGCTTGCCAACCTCAAAGCTCATAACTGCACGCTCACCGTGGTACTTGCCCTGGGATGCAAAGCAATAGGAGCAGTTAAGATTGCAGGTGTGGGCGATATGCAAGCAAAGTGCCTTAACAACACCTGAGGTCTTTTCCTTTAAGGTGCTTGCCATAGGTTGGAAGGTGTCCTCCGTGAAAAGCTCACCGTTATTTTTTAACTCCAAAATCTGATTGTAGCAGGTGAGAATTTCATCCTTTGAAATTTCGGGGAACTGCTCTTTTGTTAAATTAAGAACGGTTTTCTTTGAGTTTTCCTCAAAAACGGAAATTATGTAATAGGCAACGTCATCAACCACGTGAACGCCGCCTGAGCAGATATCAAGAACTATGTTGTAGCCGTTTAATTTATATTGGTGTATCATATTCTCTCCTTAATGCGAGTCCGATAAATCTCCGCAACTGCGGGTTACGTCGGCACACGCTGCGCTTTACGCTTTCCGCAAGCGTGCGAAAAGCTATTTTGGCTTCGCGGTGCCTCCTTTTCCCCAAAATGCAGGGGCATTTCGGGGGCCCGTGATTACTTTTTTAACTGATTTGCGAATTTTCTCGCACTCTTGTATTGATGCTTGTATATCACTTAAAAAAAGCCGCCATTTTCAGGCGGCAATTTTTATTATTCAGCGTCCTTCTTGCTTTCGCACTTCTGGTTAGCGATACCGCAGCTTGTTTTGCAGGCTGACTGGCAGGATGTCTGACATTCACCGCAACCGCCCTTTTTAGCGCTTTCGCATAATGAACGAGTTTTGATTGTCTTAATATGTTCCATAATATAATACCTCCAAATATTTATAGATAGATTATATCACTTACATTGTCCTTTGTCAATTTTTATTTTCAACAAAAACAGGCAGAAAAGAGCTCTCAAAAATCAGCGCTTTTTGTCATCATATGTAAATTTTTCACAGTCACCGTCGAGGGTAAGTATTGTGGGCGGTCTTTTTTCTTCTTTAGGTACCAGCTTACTGCACATTCCGTCAAAACCGATTATGATTTCTTCCTTAAAGGTGCATTGACCTCCACGTTGGTATTTGCAATTGTATGAATCACATTTCATAGAAAACATCCTCCTTAAAAATAAAAAAGTGCGACAACCGAAGTTAATCGCACCAAAAATCGCAAACTCCGATGTCGCCAAACACAACTTAAAGAACTTATCATAGCACGTTAACACAAACAATAGTCTTTAGGAGCTTGCGTTTTTTACAAACGCAGCCTAACTATTGTTTGTATTTTTGCACGCAAAAATACACTTCTCTAAAACGAAAAATGTGCTGATAATAATTTATTTAGTTGTGCTTGGCACTTATTATTTTAACACAAAGAAAAAAATATATCAAGAAAAATTTTATTTACCGCTTTTTTCTTTTGATGACAAATAAAAAAGTGCGACAACAAAAAGTTAATCGCACCAAAAATCGCAAACTCCGATGTCGCCAAACACAATCTGTGGTTTTAAAAAACAGCATTTGCAAATTCAAAACTACAACAGAGTTGGAGCTTGCGTTTTTTTATAATATCTTTAAATCACCTATCAATTTTCACACTTTTACGAATTTTTGATTTGCACTCTTAGGTTTGTCGGGCATTGTCATTTTCAGTTTTCCATCAGCTACAAGCGGCGCTACAATCTGTGACATTACGTAGTTTTTAGATTTGCCGACAAAAGCTACGATTTCAGCCCTGGTTCTGGGAGTAGAACAAAACTCCACAAGTGAATCGGTTATGGGTAATGCTTCAGCAAAAAGTCCGTTTTTCATAACCACCTTAAATTCACCGTGGACAACAGAGAACAATGGAGCAGGAAGTCCCGCATTTGCAAACTCACTGCGCATTGTAGGAATGCCTGAATATCTATTCTCTGTTACCTTTAAGAGCTCAAGCATATTGGCCAGCGCAGCATTTCTTGTTTCAGGACGAACCTTGCCAAGCGCATCAATAGAGATCTTTCCGTACAGGCCACCACTATTGATAATCTCCATTCGATCGCGATACATCTCAATGCGAATGGGTACATTTTCTGTATGAATACTATAATCACGATGAACCAAGGCGTTAAGGATCGCTTCACGAACGGCCTTTATCGGATATTCAGGCTTATCTACGCGCTGTCCGTTATCATTTATGATCGTTTTGGTACGGCTGTTCTTGCGAACAAATTCAACGGCTTCTTCCAGCATATCGGGAATTGCACCGGTGATACGTTTATTATCAAGAAAACGTTCGCCGTCACCGCCGACCGTTCCTTGCTCAGTTCCGGGAAGCGAAACTGCAGTTATGCAGAGTTGAGGGAAATAGCTTTGAGGATATTTTGAGAAGGTCATAAGCCCCGCAAGAGTGGGGATACCATCATTGGTGATACCCATTAGCTCCAGGATCTCCTCTTCGGGAACATTGTCAGCAAGATTCTTTCTCTCGCTTTTAACAGCGGCAAGATACGTGTTCATTCGCTTTTCATCGATCATATTGAGCTTGCCGTTCTCGACAACGCGGATGTCGTCACGAGTTCTCTTGCGAAATGCTTCGTAACTATAAATCTCGTATTCGCTCATTGGCTCATCGGATTCGCCAACACGCACATAAGAGCCCTTTATACGACCTACACCTTTATAGAATACAGGGCGTTCAGAAATGTCTACTCCGGGAATTTCAGCAGATACAACGGTTTTTCCGTCAATCTCGCAAACCGTAAACAAAGCACGCACAGCCGGTTCCATTTGTTTGCATTGCTCCGTTACTTTTTTCTGAAGATCCTGAGCATCATATACGCCTTTTATAACATAATTATCCGTTTCATCAATACCAAATATAATAATACCTCCGTCATCTTGATTAGAGAATGATGAAAGAGTATCAAACAATCTCGTGGGGCAGCCATTTACCGCCGCCTTTAATTCGATGGTTTGGGATTCTGATTTTAAGCTTTTTATATCTAAAACGATTTTTTTGAGAGCTTCCGTTTGCATAAACGCGTCCTCCTTAAAAATATTATCCTTATTATACACTATCTCAGTTTAAAATGCAAGAATTAACGATAAAAATTAGAGAATTAACGATAAAAACAGAAAAATTAACGATAAAAGTTAAAGAATTAACGATTTTTGTTATTTCTGATCGTTAATTCTTCAAATTATTTACAATGGAAATTTATTTATAATCCCCCAAATAATCCTTATTCATTTCAAAAAGCTCTTCGCACTTTTGGGTAACCTCCTCAACGGCGCATTGGCTTTTTTCGATTTTATTTTTAATGAAAACGTTAAGAAAACTTGCCAAATGCATTGACTTTGGTAAAAACATATGATACAATATAGAAAACTTAACTAAACCCCATCGAAAAAAATAAAAAGAACAGATCGGTGGGGGGGATGAGTTAAGAAAACTTTATTTTTGGGGAGAGATATATGGCAGACAGAAGAATGATATCGAGAAGTATAATCAGGCAAGAGGGATTTTTAGATCTGCCTTTGGCTGCACAAGCATTGTATATGCACCTGATGGCTGAGGCTGATGATGACGGTTTTGTGGCAAGTGCAAAGAGAATAGCGCGAATGTTGGGTACGCGGAACAACGATTTAAAGGTGCTTGTTGATGAGGGCTATGTAATGTTGTTTCCATCGGGAGTGGCGCACGTTACTCATTGGCTATTGCACAATAGCATAAAAAAGGACAGATACAAGCCGACAATTTATACAGAAGAAAAGAAAACTGTTATGGAACATAATCGGAACCAAAATGGAACTGAAACGGAATCGGAACGGAACCAAACTGGAACCGAATTGGAACCACAGAATAGTATAGATAAGAATAGAATAGAAAAGAAAAGAGAAGACGAGATTAAAATAGATAATCTTAGAAAAGAAGAGGATAGTAACGCTATAACAAACTGTGATATAGATAATATTGGGGAGGGGTATATGGATAGCTTTGAGGAAGTTGTTCCTCCGCCTGAGGAAGAAGCTCCGCCTGATTACTCCGAGGCACTTGGCTTGCCTGAGCCTTTGGTGGGGGAAGGTCAGGCAGCGCCTACACTTGGTGAAATAAAGGCGTTCATTGCAAAAAACGGATTCTATCTTGTTGACGCTGAAGCCTTTTATAAATATTACAACAAGCACGGTTGGGAGAAAGCGGTAAATTGGAAAGAAAAAGTCCTCCATTGGCATTTTAACAACAATCCCAAATGGAGGAGGCAAAGTTAAATAATTTCTAAAAGTGCGTAGGAGTTTTTATCTTTAAGAGAGATCTTATTTTCCCAAAAAGCAACGATGCTGTTAGATGCAAGAATCTTAGCGTTATGAATGTTAAAATCAAAGGAAGTTTTATAAGTATCCTCACGGAAAACAAGGGCATAGGTCTTTTCACCGACAATTTTAAAGCCGGTAAAGGCTCTGCCTGAAGGTCTTTCACCAATGGGAATAATTTCGCTTTTAACAAAATCCCGGCGAAGCTCTTTCCACAGGGGCAGAATACGGTTAAGCTCTTTTATGCGGTTTTCCGATAAGAACTGAGTTTCCATCCAGAAAAGGGGATTTGCAACCATAACGGAAGCAAAAAGGTAATCCATCGAATAGTTTTTCGGGCTTAAGGGATCGCCCTCATAGCGCTCATCGTTAAGATCGGGATTGGCTATTTCGCATTGAAGCGATTGGGCAGGAATGTATTTTGATAGCTCCCACAGATTCTTTAAAGTTCGGCAGGGGAAATAATCAGCAGACTTGGTATAGCGATTTTCCAAAAAGATTATGCCGTACTTTAAGGAAAGCAGATAGCCTAAACGCTTGCCGTTGGTAACATCAAGCTCAAGCGCGGAAAATTCCTTTAACTTTTCAAGAAGCTCAATGAACTTTTCCTTGTCAATATCGTTATCAATATAGAGCATATCAAGCTTAAAAAAGCTGAAATCGTAGGCATCGTGGGCATTTTTAAGAACCTGAAGATCGCGGTCAAAGTGGGCAAAATTGTTGTGAAAATCGGGCGCGAACCATAAGCCAAGGTCGATTTTATTGCGGGCATATTCCTTAATTTCCTCTAAGCCTTGGGGGAAACGATCGCGGTTAAGCTCCCAGAAATCGCCGTTAAAGGTGCGAAAACCACGCTCATCAAAGATATTTCTATCCTGAGTTCCGCCCCTTTGCCAGCCGTCATCAATCTGCATAATATCAAGACCGATCTTTTCGCCTGCATCAATTTCCTTTTTTACAAAATCAGCGCAAACGCGGAAAAATCCGTTGCAATCGCCCCAGGTGTTTGACATTGTGATAAGCTTTTTCGGCGCAAACTGCAACAGATATTGGCGGATTTCCGATTCTCCGCCCTCTAAGATAACGTGCTCAAAATTTTCATCGCTTAAATAGACGGTCAAGTTTTCCACGAAAAGTGTGGGAATCTGATAATCGGCAGAAAATGTGATAACGGAATAGCATTTTTTTCTGCCCTTTATAATGAAAATATTGCCCTCTACCTTTTTCGATTTTCGGTGAAAAACGTGTGTGACGGAAAGGGTTACAACGTCATCGGTGAAGTCAGTAACGGTGTTTAATTTGATTGCTTCGATGGTGTAATTGCTTGAATCAAGTTTGAAAAGTGATTTCATAATAGGCTCCTTTGGGAGTGGTGTTCGTGCAGAGCACGAGTGGTATTTCCTTTGGAAGTGGTATTTCCGTTGGAAGTGATATAAAGTCGCGCGTAGCGCATACCTTTATCAATGCGGAACGCAGTGAAGCATTGCATATCATCACGGCTTTGCCGTGCATATCATCAATGCGCAAGCATTGCATATCATCATTGCGAAAGCAATGTATCAAATCCTCCACTCAGTTCCTAAAACAGAGGTATAATCATCATCCCCATAGCGCTGATAAAATACCGTTAAAAGTGAACCGTCGGCTAACTCAACCGTTGATGGGTAGCCGATATCGTTGCTTTTTGAATATGATAAAATGTATTCCTCACTCCAGGTTTCGCCCTCGTCAAAGGAAACACGGGCGCACTCATAAAAGGGTTCTTCTCTGCGGGCATAGGATAAAACTATTGCGCCTGAAGAATGTCTCATAAAGTGGGGCGGTGAGCCGTTAAAGCCTGAGGAATAAGGTTCACTCCACGTCTTTCCGCCATCAAAGGATTTTGAAAAATATATCGTCATAGCCGAAAAGCCTGAGCCGTTATCGTAATGTACCCTGAAAGATGCTAAAATTGAGCCGTCCTTTAACTCTATTGCGTGGGGCTCGTGAACGAGATTAAGGGGTACCGGCATTTTAATTTCAGATAACATTTCAAAGTTCTCACCGTCAAAGGTGCAAGCGTAGATTGAGCCTTTATTAAGGTTGCCTGAATAAAATTCCTTGCCCACCCACAAGAGCTTGCCGTTTTCTAACTCAATAGGTCCGTGGGGCGAAGAAACGGGAGATTTAAAAACTTCACCCGTTTCAAGATTTTTAAGGTATGAACCACCTTTTAAAAGGCTTTCGTCCATAGTCTGCCACACGTCGATAGCGCCTTTGGCAAGGGGGCGCAAATCGGGCTTAACGGTTCTTTCAACCTCTGAAAAACTGTTGCTGTAAAAGGTTGAGGGATGGCAGAAAAATGAAATATATTTTGTGCCGTCTTTTTTAACTAAAACGCCTGCATCACGGTCATCAAGAACAGTATCGTTAACGATTGTGGGCATTGACCAAGTTTCGCCCTCATCCTCACTTTTTACCATAAGCGTTTTGCCAAAGGGGCAAACGTGCCCTATGCGGTTGCCTGAAAATGCAACGTAAAGATTCTTTTCATCTCTGTGAATTGTAGGCCATCCGCAGTAGGAAAATAAACCCTCCTTGCGGTAAATGATCTTTTCTTTCATAATATCACGTATAATTAAACCATCTCGAAAGGGGTGGTTTAATTATGTCTCCTTTCTTAAAATTATTGGTTATATTTGCAGGAGTAGCTACCTGCGATATAATTAAGACAGGCACTGTGGATTTGTATCTATATTT
>JAZNSH010000080.1:0-4291 GCA_045591115.1 Clostridia bacterium | reverse complement strand
GCAAAGGAGTCCGATTTTAAAGGATAAATTTCCGTGTCTGCTTTGTTGAAATACTCGGCAATACTCCACTCGTATTGCCTGCGTTTTCGCCGCGCATCCTTCAAAAATTTATTCCTTTAAAATTCTCCGACCGAAAATGTTTGTATCAGTGAATGATTTTGGGTGCGGAGGATGTAATAAGGCAGGTTTGCCTTATAAAGACGACAAACCCGAAAGCAACGCTGATACAGCATTTGAGGCGTACTCCTTTACACGTGCTATAGTATCAATGCAACGATGGAAACAAACCCCTGCAAAATTTTTGCAGGGATTTGTGTTTGCAGGGGTTTGTCAGTGCTCTGGGGCATCATTTGATGCCTTTTATTATTTGGTCTTGCTCGCGATTTTTTTGTTGCAGATTGAGCTTTGTATTTCGCCATATCCGCGATATTCGTTACACAGCAAGGATTTTAGAAAAAATGATATACACCAAAAAACTTGACGGTGCTATAAAGTTATAGTATAATATTTACGATATTTTTTATCTCAGTATATGAATAAAACCTTTCTTCTTTGAGGTGAAATGATGGCTTCTTTTAAGTGCAAAAATTGTGGCGGACAGATGGATCTGAGCGGTACATCCGGAATTGAATGTCCCTATTGTGGCTCAAAGGTATTTTTCTCTGACGCTGATTTTAAAAATCACGAAGAATTCAGGCAACGGTTACTGCAATATTACAAAGCTGAGGCGGCAAAAAAGGAATATGATTACAGCAGTGATACGCTTTGGCATCGTTGCGGTTCAATGGATCTTACTCTTCAGGGAGGAGATCCCCTTCATATTGAATATATGGAAAAATTTCAATACTCAGGCTTTACCTGTTTCCTTGGAAAAGAGAACATTGTCTATCTCTTCGACAGTGACAGGGAGGCTTCACGTTTTATGGCAGGTTATAAGCGCCTCGTTTTTCCTGAAGCAGACACTCGACTGTACCGTTCCTTTCCGGAGCTTAAAATGACTCTCACTCTAAGCACAGGAGGTCAGGTTATTGTATTTAAAAGAAGACCTCATTTTTATCCGGCAGAGTTTTTTGCCCCGTGGCCATCTGAGCATCTGGCATGGTTGATTTCCAGAATGGAGAACATCTGCTGTGCATTGAAATATGCAGATATTGAGCATGGAGATATTACCCCTGCATCCATTTGGGTTAACACAATTACACACGAGGGCGCACTCTTTGGAGATTGGAGAAACGTTTGCTCTTGTCATAGCAACGCGGATCTGAAAGCACTGAGAAAAACTGCGATTTATTTAGCAAAAGATACAAGCAAGCCAAAGGAATTATACAGATTCCTTAATTCCGCCCCGGCAGCGGATGCGTTCGAGGATTTTGGCAGATGGGATCAAGTTATTGAAGTCGGCTTCGGCGGACATAAATTTATAAAAATGTAAAAGGAGAAATAAATATGGGATATGGCAGTTATTCAGCCGCAGATTGGAGTAAATTGAAAGCCAGCAGACAGCTTTCAAATACCAATAGCGTAAACGAAGTTTTTAAAAGGAATTCATGTAACCCTAAATTTGACCCCAAATATATCGGTACCCGTGAGTGCTTTGATTCTGAGGATCATCCCAATTCGATCCCTATCGTAGTGGGATTGGATGTTACCGCTTCTATGGGATATTTGGCCGTTAAAGTGGCTACCGAGGCTCTCAACGAACTGATTATGAAGCTTTATTCAACCGATTCAATAGAGGATCCTGCGTTAATGTGCGCCGCGTACGGTGACTCCAATGACGCTTCTCCGTTACAGGTCACACAGTTTGAATCCGATATCCGAATTGCTGAACAGCTTTTGGATTTGTATTTTGAAAATGGTGGACAAGGTGAGGTCGTGCCGACCTGTCTTTGGCACTTCTTAGCCAATCATACCAATATTGACGCCATCAAAAAAAGAAACCAAAAGGGATTCGTATTTACTATCGGTGATGATGCCAATATTCGAACAACCTACACCGCAGATACGATTCTTAAAGTAATTGGCGATAAAACCAGGGCTTCATCACCTAAGGATGTATTGAAAGAGGCAGAAAAAAAATTTCATCTGTTTCATATTATGATCGGCGGAGATAATCAATACAACAGACAGTTGATGAACGGTCACGCTATGACTATTCAGAAAACAGATGTTGACCTGATTCCTCAAATTATCATCAGCACGATCCAGCTCCAAAATGGTAAGCAAATGAAATCAGTTCTTGAACAGTGGGATGAGCTGGAGAGATCAAGGCTGGAAAATATTCTTGGTCAGTTGCAGTTTCGCACTGCTAAACGTGGCTTCTTTTTATGAGAGTTCTTGCCGTAATCGGCAAAAATTTCGGTGATGAAGGAAAAGGTTTGGCGGTTGACTATTTTTCGCTTTACGGTGGAAAAGCATTGGTCGTCCGCCACAACGGTGGGGCACAATCAGGCCACACAGTTGTCCTAAAGGCACCTGACAAAAAGCGTTTTGTTTTTCACGAGCTTTCCTCCGGTTCATGCCGTGGCGCCGATACCTTATGGATGGACAGCTTTTATCCGGATATCTATAAGCTCGGCGAAGAGATCAATAATTTTTATGAAGCTTTCGGCTTTCGGCCGAGTGTTTACGGCATGGAAAACATTTGTATTACCACGCCTGATGATGTGCTTCTTAATATGGCATTGGAATCCTCACGGGGAAACAGCAGACACGGCAGTTGCGGAATGGGTATCAACGAATGTGATTTGCGCACGAAAGAAGGCTTTGGTCTAAAGCTTTGCCGGATTTACGGTATGGATGCGGATACTTTGTATGGCGCAATGCTTAAAATCCGAAAGGAATACACGTCAAAGCGATTGCAGATGCTGGAAGACACCTTGAATGTAGCGGCAGATGAGTATGTGCAACTTCTTTCAAATGACAACGTCCTGAAAAATGCTGCATATGAAATCGTTTCAAATATGAAATACGTGAAGCTATTGTCCGATGCTGACCTAAAGAAAAAATTTCAGAGTACAGACACGCTGATATTTGAAACGGGACAAGGCCTTCTATTGGATAGGAACCACGCAATTTATGCTCCCCACGTTACCGCATCCGACACAGGACTTACAAATCCGTGCAAATTTTTGTCGCGATTCGGATTGGAGCTTAACGAAGTTGTCTATGTATCGCGCACCTATATTACAAGGCACGGAGCAGGTCCGCTTCCCAATGAATGTCCTAAAGCAACGCTGGGTAATCTTTCTGAAGATATGACTAATGAGCCTAACGCCTGGCAAGGAACACTTCGTTATGCGCGGCACGAAAATGAAGAAGCCTTTGTGGCAGAAATCAAAAAAGATATTACAGGCAACCTTTTGAGCGGATGCAGAATATCCTTATTTTTGACTCACCTGAACGAAACAGACGGCTGTGTTGTTATGAACGACGAAAGAGTTCCTTTTGAAAAATTCATTAAACGGCCATTGATATGGGATACCTTCGATGCCGTGTATATTTCTTCATCGGAATATAGTGAAGATACCGTTTCGATTGTTCAGTAAATGCAGTTTGTTTTCAAAAATAAAAACAGTCACTTTGCGTGGCTGTTTTTTGCGCCTTGACGTTTGGAAACTTTATGTTATAATATTAACATCGTTGGACTCGGTTTAGAGTAATATACTCAACTAATGAACCCATAAGGGGAGCAGGATGACGAGCGCGTTAACGCAGTTCCGAGTTACTGGTGCGCGGTGCCGACCTGCCTTTTATTATACACAAAATTTATTTTTATACCAAAAGAGCATCATTTGATGCTTTTCTTTCTATTTGCCATTTATGCAATATTGAGTATAGGAAAGCTTATTTTTCAAGCTAATTCGGCAATTTGTTTAAGAACTTCAGTGGAACAAGCCTCCTTTACAAATCCTCAAATTTAATATATAATAGACAAAAAATATGAAAGTACGTCTGGGTTTATGAAGGCAGATGCAATGGCATTAAATATTTACCTACACCGCCTGGGCAATTGTTTTTACCGTTTTAATTCTCAAGGATTTTAGCGTTTTAAATCCGTTAACGATTATAATGATTATCAAATGTCGAGAAATTGATTAAATTTCTCGACAAAGCCGATAGAAATCGGCTTTACGTTGCAAAAAACATATTAAAATATTTTTTGCAACTTCGATATCTTTGCAATGATGTTGAATATCAATCAAATATAATCATATTTGATTGATTAAAAACCGTTGGAACGGTTTTTCGTTGAAATAATTGTTATTTCAACGTTCAACAATCATTATAC
>JAZNSH010000079.1:0-12264 GCA_045591115.1 Clostridia bacterium | reverse complement strand
CCGTACACGTGCCACATTGTCAGTGTTACGGGATTATCGGGATCGAGTTTTGTTTTTTGTGAGCACCCTGTCAAGCTCAATAGCAGAAGCAACCCTGCCAAAATGAGAGATAATGCCTTTTTCATAATTTTCCTCCTCGGTGGGGTCGCCACCACGGCCTACCTATCAATTTTCCTATCAATTTTGCCTCCAAACGCAGAAAAAACAAACTTTTTTCATTTCATCCTATCAATTCGGGGGTTTTTGACGGGGACAAAAGATTGTAAATCCGTATAATGTAAATTGCAAGAGTGCATTAATGAGGGTATAGTCTTGCCTTTTTCCGAAAAGTTAAAGGGGTACCCCTTTAGTTAGGAATGTTATTCCTAACTAAAGAATTCTGTCAACGCGCCAACGAAACACAGAGTCCGCCCCGAACCATTTTTAATATTATAACACATAGTATTGAATTTTTCAATAGTGAGCTGTGAATATTCAAAAAAGAGTCACAGTTCGTTCACCTATTGGCATTTCGGGAGGAGAACAGAGTTGTTGATGGGTGAAAGAAGAACAGCCACCTATAAGATCATAACTGATTCCGGTGGAAACCGCTATACGTTTTTCTGTGATCTGACAGGAGCGTTAGACTATAACGGACATTCTGCGAGGTAATATTTATAAAAAACTTTTTTAAGGTACAAAGAAAATTTTAAGGGAGGATAATATTATGAAAAAAAGGATAGCGTCTCTCTTTCTTGCAGTTATTATGTTGATATCGCTTGCGACATCTGTGTTTCCGACCCATGTCCATGCCACCGGTTTGTACTGCGAGAACTGCGGCGAATGGAAGGACGACAGCGTGAACTGGTGTTGCGAATGTTATATCTGCGAGGACTGCCTTGACGGCTGGTGCCCGGACTGCGCCAACTGCTACTTGTGCGGATATGAACTCGGACTCCATTGCCCGGAATGCTTCGAGAGCTGTGTGGATCCGTCGTACGGCAACGTGCCGCATTGCGTCAGCTGTATGAAATGCGAGAACTGCGCGGATCTCACCGACACGTCAAACGGACCGCTCTGTGAGGATTGTCTGGAAGACTTTCAGGAGAACGGCGCCAACAAGATGTGCGCAAACTGCGGCGTTAACGTGATCTATAACGAAGATCTCGACGAGGAGACCGAGGCGTGCGCCGACTGCGGCGAGCATTGCGTCGATTGCTACGAGGAATTCCTCTGCCCGGAATGCAGCGAATGCACGCTCTGCAAGGGCGTTGAGCTTTGCGAATCCTGCGGAATCTGCGAGGAGTGCGCCGAAAGCTACGGATATCATTGCCCGGAATGCGGCGACTGCTACGCCGACGTGGGTCAGTGCCCCGACGAAGGCGAGCATTGCGTCAACTGCTGTGAATTCGTGTGCGATAATTGCGGGACCTGTGCGGATGGCGCCGGGATTGACTTCTGCGAAGAATGCGGAAAATGCGAAAATTGTTGGGAACACTGTGAAGTCTGCGAAGAATGCTTCGAGGAAAACGGCGAGTGTGAGGAACACGGTGACCACTGCGCCGAATGCTGCGTCCGCGAGGGATGGATCTGCGACGGGTGCGGCCGCTGCACCGAGGCTTTGGGGCTGGAGTTCTGCGAATATTGCGGTCTCTGCGAGGAATGCTGCAGGGAAAACAGCAAATACTACGGCGTAAAAAAATGCATCCTCGACAAAGAGACGAAGCCCGAGACGCTTGATCCCTCAAAGCACGACGAAAACCATCATATCCTCAGATACAATTCCTCGTCAGAGGAATGCCACGACGTCTGGTGCATCTTCCCGGGATGCGATTATTACCTGAGCGATTGCACGCCGCACGAGTTCCAATGGAAGACCGTCAAGGGGCCGCTGCCGGGCGTCAACGGACTGAAAAAAGGCATCTGCGTGTATTGCGGTGACGAGACCGAAGAAGTGATCCCGATGATCCAGCCGTCCGTCTACAGCTTCATCGAATCTCCCGGCGATATGGAAGTGCTCAAACAGAAGAGCTTCGTTTCCGGCACCGTTCGCATCGGCGTCGTCGGCGATCCTGAAGGAAGCACTGTCTACGCCCGCGTCGCCGCGATCCCGGTGGAAGAGGGGGAGGTCCTTCCAGGGACCTGGGCGGAACTCAGGAAAAACATCTATTACTACGATTGCATTAAACACGACAGCTCGAGCGACAAGACCGGCGTCTACAAGTTCATGATCGGCGGCACGTCCAACGCCGCGCTGGCTTACGGCGGAAAATACGTTGACTTCACCGCTCAGGGCAAAAAGCTCACCTGGCGCCTCGCCGTCTACGACGGACGCGGCGACGGCTCCGTAAACAAGGTCGTCTATTCCGATCCCTTCACGATCGACTGGAACGCGAAACACACCAAGCACACCGTCGTCTGGGTTTCGGGGCAGATCAGCGACGCCGAGTATAACCTCTATTTCAAAAACAGCATCACCGCGCAGACGCTGAAATTCTTCGACGACACATACCATTGGGCGGAGTGCTCCGTCTGCGGAGAAAGGATCACGGCGCCGATGCGCCACTGCTACGTTCTCAAAGACAAGGAAGGCAACTGCAAGGGAGGCGTGGAGCATTACGAATGTAAGGACTGCGGTCACACCTTCGATATCACCGTCGGTTATGCAGTTACGGGACATACGTTTTCTTCCGATTACAAGCATAACGACAAAAACCACTGGCAGATCTGCACGGTATGCGGCGGAGCGGGACCGGCGACTGCGCACGACCTGAAGCAAAAGGTTTTCAAAGACTGCACGAAGACGATCGTCACCACCGTATGCGAGACCTGCGGGTACGCTCACATAGAACATTCTTCGGGCACCGGACACAAATACACCAGCGACGGTGATTACGACGGATGGTACGGAGATTCGACACATCACTGGAAAATTTGCACGGTGTGTGGCTACGTCAATAAAGCGGAGCACTCATATAAGAACGGCGTCTGCACCGGCTGCGGTTATGATCTGCCTCAGCTTGCGATCGTCGGTGTTCCCTGTACGCACGGCACGGAGCTTACGATTCAGTTGATCTCGGATATTGACCCTACGGATAAAGCCCTCTTTGAGGCGGGCAAATGGAACGCGACGTGGTTTGACGCCAACTCTGGAAATACGGTTGGGCTTGGGAAGACGTATCCTGTGGATATTGGCGATGAAGGACTTATGTTCTGGGCCGAAGTGCAGATAATCGGCGGATATTATTACAATGCCTATATGTATTCTCCGATTCATACGGTTTATCAGGACGTCAAGGGCTATCCGGCTACGTGCGCTTCCGAAGGGCTTAAAGACCACAAGGTGTGCCTCGGCTGCGGCGGAAAATTCATCAACGGCAAGCCCGCGGTAAACGTCGTTGTCCCGAAGCTTACGACTCACACATACGACTACGCCTGCGATGCTGTCTGCAACGTCTGCGGCTACGTGCGCGACGTCGCGCATCATTGGTCGGATAAATACATCTACGCGATGGACGGTCACCGCCGTCAATGCACGGTCTGCAGCGCGATTTCAGGTTTGGAGCCTCACAATTTAGTTCTGACCTGGCAGACGGAGGCGGACTGCGAACACGACGGAGTCTGCGAACAAAAATGCGAATGCGGATACGCCGAAACGGATTACGTAAAGGCAAGCGGACACAGCTGGATCCACGCCGACGCCGTTCCCGCCCTGTGTGTGAATGAAGGCTTTGCCGAGCACTATTACTGCGAAAACTGCTATGCGATGGCGACCGACGCTGAGGGTAAGAACAGAGTCGGGATCAAAAAACTCCTGACCCCCTTTGATCCCGAAAATCACATAGGTTCAAACAAATTCGGATTCAATAAAGACGAGCATTACACGGTCTGCGAATGCGGCGCGCATATCGAAAACGCGGCGCACACGTTCGGAGAAGACGGGTGCTGTACGGTCTGCCACTATAAAAAGGGTTCGACCGTCAAGACCTTCGTGGACGGGCTCACAAAGCACGATATGGTGCTCCCGAACTGCGTCACGACCGGTACGAAAGCGTATTACACCGATAAGGACGGCAAAATGTATTTAAGCAGCGCCGGAATCAAGGAAGTCACAGCAAACGATCTGATCCTTCCGGTCTCCACCGTCCGTCACGTCGGCGGCGATCACGCGCATTCATACAGCGAACACTGGATCGCCTGCGCCTGCGGCGCCGAACTGAAACACGGAGTACACACCTTCGACGACAAAGGCGTGTGCACCGTCTGCGGCTTTGCGAAAAACGGCCTGTGGTGGATCTTGATCGTCGTCGCGGCAGCAATCTGCATCGTGATACTCGTGATCATACTTTTTGTGAAGAAAAAGAAAAATGACGCTCCTCCCCCCGCTACGCCTGCTCCCGGCGGACCTGCCGGTTCCGACAACTTATCCGACACGCGGGAAAACGAAGAGGATACAGACGACCCGAAAAAAGAATAATGTGAGAACGGTGCGCACCGTTCTATTGCAAATCAAATCGTACCTTTCAATTTCCTCTCTCAAGTTGGTTAACCCTAACCATTATTTCTTGACCGGAAAAACAAAGCCAACCGAGCCACCCACAGTATTTACCCGTAACCTTACCCCGTTGTTTGAGAAGAACGCAGACTGCATAGGCTGGGTATATATCAAGGATACGGCGGTAGACTATCCCGTAATGCACACACCGAGCGAACCTCAACAGTATTTGCTGCTGAATTTTGATAAGGAATACAGTACCGCAGGCGTTCCGTTCCTCAAAGGTAAATGGGACTTGGACGGCACAACGGCTTATGAGTTCAGCGGTGATGGAAACGGAGCCTTGCTCCTGCCTAATGTCACCTATGAATTTTCTTACGATATCAAGAAAGACCAAATCTCCATCGACTATGAGAATGAGTCCGTCCGTGATGGCACATATACATTCACGGTGGAAGATAACACACTCACGCTGATTGGCGGCGAAGGCACCGCTGAAATTGGCAAAGAATATGTTCTGACCAAACTACATGAACATAACGAAAAATAGAATATATAGATTTGGAGTTGTTTTTATGAAAAAGGCTTTTAGCATCATTTTGAGCCTTGTGCTCCTTTGCTCCCTTGCAGTTCCCGCAATGGCGGCAAACGAACCTGTTGTTTATACGTCCGACAGCAGCTTTGTTGCCGGTGGAACGGTGAAAGTTAATGAACAGAAAACCAAGCAGAACATTATTGATCTGGGCAAGAACGCCGATGAGTACAATGCTGCGCTGGAAGGCAATATGCAGTATTATTGGTTCCGCAATGATTCTTACTATGCGGACGGCCCAACCATTACCTTGACCGAAAACGATAAGGGTTGTCAGTTCTACTGCAAGGTATATCTTTTCAGCGACGCGGATCGTACCCAACAGTGTGGCACATATGACGGTGCTAAATTCACGGTTCCCAATACCGGCAATCCTGCGGTGCTTCCCGAAATCCGTGATGCAGCTATTCCCGATGGAAAGGTAGGACAATCCTATTACGTGAAGTTGGATTGCAGTGATCCCGACGTAGTCTTTTCACTGTTCCGTTCCAGTTTGCCCGACGGTCTGTACTTAACGCAGCACGGCGAGATCGAAGGCACACCTACTAAGGCAGGCTTTTGGCACGTGGTAATCATGGTTACTCCCGAAGCCGGTGAGGACTACGCCAACACCAAGGAGTTCGAGATTACGATCACTGAAGGCGCAGAAGAATACACTTTAGAGCTGATGGAGGAGCCCGACAAGTGGGCCTACACCATGGGTGAATACTTCGACCCCACTGGTATGCGTATTCGCATTTACACCCCGGATGGTTTTATTGACTCTCGTAATGGTGACAAATTGACCTATTATCAGGAGGCTCTTCTGAATACAGGCGACCGCAAGATCAAGATAAGCTACGGTGATAGTTTTACCTTTGTCTACATAACTGTTAAAGCGCCTAAGGAAACAGTTGTACAGCTGTTGAAAGCGCCCAACAAAGTGGAGTATCATTCAGGGGAAACACTGGATCTGACTGGTCTGAAGGTTCGCGTGATTAAAACTGACGGTACATATTTCGATTCTCAGAATGGAGAACAACTCTCTGTACCTACACAGCCTTTGACCACGCCTGGCGAGCAGAAGATCAAAGTTGCATACGGTGATTCTTTTGATATCTTTATTGTAACAGTACGTGAAGCGCCTACTACAGATCCTACCGATCCTGACGATTCTACCGAAACCACTGTGCCCAGTACGAGCGACAATCCTGCCAATGGAACAGAGAGCCCCACAGATGGCACGGAAACCACCGAACCGACGGATACCGCAGACAAAAATGAGGGGCAGAACGACAAAGGAATGCCTTGGTGGGGCATCCTGCTGATTGCACTTGCAGCCGCAGGCGCAGGTGTCGGTATCACCGTTGTAGTATTGAAGAAAAAAATGATCCTTTGACGGAAAAATATGTTTGGCTGTGGCAAAAAATCCAAATGTCTTTATAACACGATATAACACCGCACGTCCGTCAGTAATGTCGGACGTGCATTTTCGTCATAAAATGTTTCCAATTTGAGGCAAAAAAGTTGGTGTGTACCCCTTGACTTTTTGCTCAAAATCGATCATTACATATATGGAGAATAAACCGAAAGACTAATACTCGATTAATTTATGTACAGAAGGAGGAGGGGAAGAAAACAATCGAAAAAATTAGGGTAAAATTATAATACAACTGAATATGTTCCCCGAGGTTATTGTGTTTATACACACATAATACTTATTTGAGCGCAATTGATCGCTCACCCTCTTTATATCGCTTAGTCGATACCATACATATACATAACGGGTTATGTCTTAATCTGACCAATTAGGGCTTTCTTGTTATGCGTATGTAAGGTATCGACTTTTTTGTTTTGCTTTTGTTACCTCAAATGAGGTTCAAAATATATTTTCCGTTGATGTGCTAAAAATGGGCGTATGACGGGCATTTATGAAGGAGGAGTTCAAATGAAGGAAACACGTTTGCAAAAGGAATGTGAAGGGTAGTCCGAAAACGAAGCATTGATCAAATGATTACCCGGAGTTTTGACCAAGGCGAGAAGGCTGAAAGTCAAAACAAAAACAATGTGACTTAAGGAATCGGTCACAGTAACGCAATTCGCGCTGCAGTCCAACTGTGTCGGCGATCGTGCGAAACACAGCAGTTCCCAAGCTGTTGTGGGCCAGGCAAGGGCGGCGGACAGAGCCGTTACAGATCACGGTGATCTGACTGTCAAAATCCGTAATCGGTGGGTGGAGAATTTTCCTGACGAAAATGTGTGAGGTACCCACGACGTTTGAGAGTTCCGTCGTTAAATAAAATTGCTCAAGCGGCAGTGCGACCGTCTCCTTTATGGGAATTTCGCGCAGCGAATTGTTTCCGGGATTTAATCGCTAAATTGCAGAATGAAAATCCCCGCCGTACGGCTGTCGTTTAGGTCCGGATTGGGTGAAACACCAACACACGGCGTAGCGTCGCAAGAATATGGTTAACCACCATATTGCTGCCCTCTTGAATGCAAGAGGATACGCACGGTAAATCGGAGATGATGATCCTTTCAAAATCTCAGATGAAGCCAAGTACTAACCTCTGTTCACAATCGAATATCGCACCCAAAACTCTCTTTTCGATATGACAAATGACTATCCCTTCGAAATGATTTATGACTCTCATTTCGAGAGCCGTGATTAGCAGGGCATAATTCCCCGCGTCAATAAAGAATCAGTAAGAAACGAAGGCTCGTACACACCATTGACAGTGGGTGTATTATGCCCTGCGGACTTTCCTTTTAAGAGCCATATAGAGTAATTTTAGATTAATTAAAGATAACAAATTATTATGACTTTCCCTTAAATATGGCTCTTGTATGATTGATGATTTACTTTTCGATATGCTCTATGACAATAGTTTTGAAATGATATTTTGAAATTACTTTCATTCCCCAAAAAAGGATTGTGCTGACCGTCCTTTTGAGATTATTTACATTTCGATATCAGGTCAGCACAATCTCTGAAAGCAATTTGTTATGCTTTACGTTTTGATATGATATATGACTATCGTTTGCAAATGAGGGGGCAAAATTTTCGTACACAAAATTATTTTGGTCAGAAAAACACCAGATATTTTATTGACGAAAATACAACTATTATTACTATTTTCGTCCACAAAAAAAGCCCCGCAAAAGCGGGGCAAGAATTATAGACTAATTGGATAGTCTCCGTATCCCATACAACAAGAAATGCCTCCCAGCGAAAAGCGTTGCATTTCAAGTGTGGCTAAAAAAATGCAAAGACAGGTATGATACATGCTGTTAATATCATAGGTGAAACCTAATGATTTATGCTTTGATTTCTTTTCAATGACAATCTCTATTTCAATTAATTTATCGAGTGATTCTCTTAAAACATTTTGCTCAAAGCCTAGTTTTTCTTGCAACTCTCCAAGGCTAATATCGCTCATTGATATTATAGCAAGGCAAACTATAAGATTATTCTTTTCTGAAAGAACGGGTAATACTTTGTGAGCAAATTCAACGGTGTCTTGAGTGATATTATCAAAAAAATCTCTTGTGATAATTGCACCATAACCTTTGCCAGACAACAATGACAAACCATTTTCGTTAGATAAGTGAAGCGGTTCATCATACATGATGGGAGTTCTATTTTTATTATTCCATCTACTTATGCCGTGATGAGCATACGCAAAAATTGTTAGAGCTTCTTTGTACGATTCTTTACTTTGTTGAGAATGCTCTGCTACCTTATCCCAAATCTTATTATAAATATCGTTGTAAGCGTATTCCTCACCATAGAAAAGATAATCAATACTGGTTTCAAAGTATTCTGCAATAAGAGGAAGTGTTTGCGTGTCGGGCTGAGATGTGTTCGTCTCCCATTTTGAAACAGCTTGTGGAGATATATTCAGCGCAACAGCTAACTGTTCTTGTGTGATACCTTTTTTCTTTCTTAAATCAGTGATATTCTTAGAAATGTTAATTTCTTTCATAATATTTGTTTCTTTCAACATACTTGCCGTGCGCGCTTCGACTGTAATTACATTGTATATGTAATTCAGTTTGTAATCAACAACTTGTTCGTATGCAAACTCAACCACCAGTTGTCAATTTTCAGCAAAAACTATTATCAGTTGTTTTTATTATATCATAATATCATATTATCGCAAATAATCTTCGTTTATGAAAAGAACATGAAATAATATGTAGAAAATTGAATTTTCCTCAGGAGAAGCCTGCTTTACGTTACAGTAGTTGAAGCTATAAACTCTCAACACTTTTCATAATATTGGCAAATCTTTCGTCTTCCCTCAAAAGTTTAAACGAAGGGTTGTTAAGTTTAAGAAGAAGCTTTTCTTTGTGTTTGCCTGATGTCCAATAAAAATTGCGCTCGACATCACGCAATAAAGGATTGTTCAATTTTTTGCTAGGTATAAATTGGGGTAAAACCTTTGTATCGTATTCAGCCATTTTTTCTATCATAGACAATGCATCTTCAGTACGATCCATTTCTAAATAAAGCATAGCCAATAAAAAGTAAATATCACCGCGTTCTCGACAATGGAAGCATGGGACGATTTCTTCATCTTTGCAAATGAGATCGATAATAGAAAGTGCTTGCATTAATGCATATTCTGTATTTTGATAACATTTAAGATGATGATAGCTAATAGCAATCGCTACAAGATCATCAAGCATTGCCTCAAAATGATACATCAAGTCATTTTGATAACATTTGTTTTCGTTACGATAATCTTTCTTGAAGTGTGCAATATATGCCTTCATATTATGAATGGTCATATCAGCTCGCCACGGAAATTCATTTGCGTGAATCTCTGCTGCTTCAAAATTACCGTAAGCTGAGTGGAGCAAAACCATAATCATATGTGCACGAAGTATATCAGTGGTGTTTTTGCCGTATTTGATAACTATATTTGCCTGTCGCACGCATTCTTTATATATGGCCTCTCCGTTGTCTGCATCAAAAACATCGTTTTCAGGATATGCTAATGATATTCCTGCTTCAAGTGATTGAGATAATAATACTGTATTGCTTGGGTATTTTTCCAAACCTTTTTGTAATTCATCATACTGTTGTTTGATACATTCCCTAGTAACAGGATGTGTGATTTTCGATTCGGCTTGTTCGATAATCTTGTTTACTTCCTCGACATCATTTCTACCACAAATACCAAATAACACGTCAGTACTAACATTAAAAACCGTTGCAAGTGGAATAATCTGAGATATATCCGGCATTCCTGTATCATTTTCCCATTTTGAAATTGCTTGAAAAGTGACACCTAATTGTTCGGCAAGTTCGTCTTGCGTTAAATTGCGTTCTTTACGTAGTCTTCTGATGATTTGGCCCATTGTTTCTTTCATGAGTATGACCTCCTATATTGATAAATCGGTACCGTATTTACATTATTACATACAATTAGGATGAATTAAAGCGACTTAAAAACGAGTTATACTCAACGCTTCGTTGAGTATATTGTATCATAGGTTTGTCAACTTGTGTAGTTGTTACATTAAAAAATGTAGTGTTTAATAATAAAAAGCCGTTATTGTCATTATTTTAGTTCACAGTTTTTTACGCAAGGCTTGGTCCCTATCCTTGCGTTGAAATAAAATTTTAGAAGAAAGGAGACGGTTTGTTATGTCAGATTCTAATAATATTACAGTGCTAAATCCGGGTCTGTATAAAAACTTGTTGGCGCAGGTTGAAGCAATTTACAAACATAGTAACGAGCTTAGTTTTAAAACAAGGGCTCGGTACTATGAAGCAACAAAAAGGTTCTGTAAGTTTTTAGCCGATAATTTTCGTCTGCAAAACTTTAAGAACGTGGAAGACCGACACTTTAAAGCCTATGTGGAGCATCTAAAAGAAAACAACTCCGCCGCGACTATTCAATCCGATCTATCAGGCATACGGTATTTCCACAGAAAATCCGGTAGTAAAAACAGGCTTTCAAAAAATGATAAGCTATCGCTGCCAAAACGAGCAACAGGCGTTAAAGATCACTCGTGGCTAAAAACCGAGATTGATAATATGCGACAGTTGGCTACAGAACAAGGTCGACAGGATGTGGTGATTGCCATAGACTTTGCCATTGAATTTGGTTTGCGACTTGAGGAAATCTGTACGCTAAGAGTTGAATACCTTATGTCAGCCTTAAAGACCGGGCAACTTGTCATAAAAGGCAAAGGCGGTCAGACAAGGGCTATCGATTTAAGCGCAAAGCAACGCAGTATTATTACCGATAATTTGAACTATGCCAGGTGTTCAGGCAAATATCCAAGAGATTACTTAATCTCAGGCAGCGAAAAGGGCGGCGTACAGCGAGAAAAGCGTTCATTACAGAATTGGATGAGCTATAACAGAAAATACTTTATGGTAGAAAACCGTGAAGATTTGAGTGAAGACGGTAAGAAGAAAAGAACTGAAACAATCTCTTGGCACAGTCTGAGACACACCTATGCACAAAGGACTTATGAAGAAGCATTAAAAGAGCGCCCAAAGAAAGCCCGTAAGATTGTTAGCGAAAACTTGGGCCACCACAGAACCGAAGTGACAAGAATTTACTTGGCTGATAAGCCGAAGAAAAAGTAAGCTATTAATTAAAATGATGAAGGAATATTTTAAATCGACTACAATATCCTGCTGACGAAAATCCGTAGGATTGATATATAGGGACAATCAAAGGAAGAAAGTAACGGCGGTGACATCCGTCACCGCCTGTAAGGAGAATTTATATGTTATATGTTTTGAAGCTTGCCTCCGGCGGAAATGGAGGTAAATAAAATAAGGAGGATCGCCAATGGTAGAAAAAATTGCAATGACTATTGAAGAAGCTGCTGAATATACCGGTATCGGAAGAAATACATTGCGTTTATTAGTGAGCGAGCGCAAAATACCCGTGCTGCTCATAGGTCGTAAGCACATTGTAAGAACCGATGCGTTAACAGAGTTTTTAAAGATAAATCAAGGTGTGGATCTACTCGATATAGATAGTGTAAAATCAGTAAGCTGACAGGTAAAAAACACATTGGAACTGTTGCTTTTTGTGCCGAAAAATGTTATAATATAAGTACACATTGCAACAGTTCCGTTTGCCAACAGAAAGGAGTTTTATTATGGCAAAAGGTTCTGTAAGAAAGAAAGGCAAGAAGTGGTACTACCGCTTTTACGTAGAAGATGAAAGCGGCAGACAGGTACAGC
>JAZNSH010000078.1:0-63729 GCA_045591115.1 Clostridia bacterium | reverse complement strand
CCAAGGCGCTGAACTTGCAAAAAAGGGAGTTTACACAGACGTAAATGACCGCATTTTGCAAGTGAAATGCAACGACGGAAACAAACCCCTGCAAAATTTTTGCAGGGGTTTGTGTTTGCAGGGGTTTGTCAGTGCTCTGAGGCCTCTGCTGATGTGCAGAGGCCGGTAAAAAATTATTTATTTTTCTTCGTTTTCTTAACTGCTATAACTGCAACCACTGCTACTATAATAATAGCTACTGCGGCTATGATTATAATAAGGGTCATATCTGTGTCTTCATCATTTTCGGGTTCAGATTCAGGAGTGGGTTTGGGAACGCTTTCACCATCGTTACCCGGCACTGCTTCCTCTGTTGCTTCGGGAGCAGGTGTAGGCTGACTTACGCCAAGAGCCTCATCAAGAGAATCATACACCTTAAGCTTGAAGGTAGGTGCAGGAAGTTCGTTGGAGTTGCCTAAGTTTGCAACGTACTTAAGATCGCCATCACCTTCGGGATAATCAGCGAAAGCAAGGTGTTCAATACCGTAAACAACGCCTTTTACCTGATTAAGAACACGCTCTTCTCTTATAAGAACCTGATCCTTACCGACGATTTCAGCTTCAACGTTACGCTTGTTTACGCCTAAATCAATTTTAAAGCCCGAAAGCTTTTCATGCTGACCTATCTTTTTTAAACCGTCACCAACGTTCTTGAACTTTATAACTACGCCCTCATCGGTCTTATATGCATATTCGGGCATTGGTGAGGTAACATAGCTTTCATCGCCGATACCGTAAAGACGGCAAAGAACAAGATCGGCAAGTCTGTCACCAACGGGTTTCTTATAGTTGGGATGAGCGAAATCCGTATCACCGTTTGCAGGACGGAAGCCCTGATCCATAGAAACTACCATACCTGAGTTTTTGATAACCTTAAGTCCGTCAAACTGAACGGCACGCTGCTCATTGATGCCGTCCCACTGATCGGTAACGTGAGAGGAAAGCTGAACGTAATAGAAGGGGAAATCCTGGTTCATCTTTTCTCTTAAATCTTCAACGTAAACATTAACGTATTCGTTATATTTGCCGTAATCACTTTTTGCAAGACCCATTTCACTTTCGCCCTGATAATATAGCATCGCTTTAACACTTGTATTGATGAAAGGATGCATTAGTGCATTGTACATACCTGAAACGGGAATTTTATTTTCATAACGGAAATACTGTGCCTTTTCAGATGCTTCTTTACTCATAAGCTGGCTTACGGGAGAGCCTGCTGATGCAACGGAGATCATACCAACGGGTACATCAGCATCTCTTACGATCTTATGTGCAAAGAAGAATCCCATTGCAGAAAAGCTTTTTGCCGTAGAAAGACTTTCTTTTTTCCACTTTTTGCCCTTTAAAACATCAGCCTGAGGTGAGTTCATCACATCAGGATTTTTTGTGGCATCTGCCTTTCCCTGATCGAAATAACGGATCATACCGCCTGCTTCTTCTATCCAAGCCTTAATTTCATCGCTTGAATATTCGGTTCCGCAAGCGCCAAGCTCCTTTTCAGCGTTGGATTGACCGCCTACAAGATAAACATCACCAACTAAGATACCGGTAAAGGTTTTTGTGAAATCACCCATAGTAACAGTCAAATCATTTTCGGTTTTATCCTTTTCCATTTCGGGAAGAACTGCGCACCACTCACCATTTTCATCAACCGTAGCTTCGGCAGTTTGTCCCTTAAAGGTAACGGTGAGCTTTTCTCCTGTTTTGTCACTCCAGCCCCAGATCTTATTTTTCGCATCACGCTGAAGCACCATATTATCGCCGATAGCACCCGACACCTTAAAGGGTTCTTCTTCCTCGGCAAGAACAGTAAAGCTCATAAGGCTTAAAGCCATTGTAAGTATTAAAATAATTGCTAATATTTTTTTCATTTTCCTGCTCCTTTTTTTATTATAAACGGCCAAAGCACCGTTTTAAACAAGATTACCATAATAACTATTACCGCAGTAATTATAGCGGTTTTCACCATAGCATCCTTAGTATTTGGATCATATAATTGCTTTTCCTCGCTCTTTTGTTCAACAACAACTCCCTCATCAGGTGTTACTGCCTCAGGAAGGTCCGTTGACGTGCCTTTTATAAGAACGGCCTCATCAAAATACACTGCCTCTATATCTGCACTTATTGAAGAATAGCATACTTTCCAAGAATCTTCGCCCTGAAGATCTTCTTCCGTTACCTTAAAGGTTGCAGTCATCTTTGACCATTGCCCTGCCGTGAGGGTTTTTGAGCATAGCTGACCGTAAAAGTTAGTGCCGTGCTGCTCTATAACGGTGGTTTCCTTTGTTCCGCGCATAATAATGTTCAATTTCTTTTCGCCCTCGCCGTCATACCTTGCAAAAACGCTGAAGGTGTATTCCCCCGGCTCGGTTATCATCGGAAAGATGTCAATTGCAGGAGAGCCCCACGTGTTTTTGGGAGTTTCCATTTTAATAGAAGGACCGCTGTAGCCTTCCTCGGAAATGCTCATTGCGCCTGCGGAAAAGCCTGTCCACTTAGTTTGCTGCCAATCGGTTACACCGCTGAAGGTGGAGGTTTTTTCATCAAGAAGATTTACGCCTTTTTCAATTTTTCCCGTATCTGTTGCCGTCATTGATGCATATTGAGAGCTATCAACACACATAGTGTTCTGAACGGTAGACGAAGAATCATCGGAAACGCGGAAAATCATAAGATCTGCGATATATATGGTGGTAAGGGTTTCAGGGATTCTGTCTAGGCACATTTTCCAGCTTTCATCGCCCTGAACATCCTCTTTCTTTACGCCAAAGGTTGAACTGAAGTTTTTCCAAATGCCCGAAAGAGCTTTTACCTCACCAATGCTTGTTCTATAGCCTGCCTCTCCGCCATTGCCCACAGAAAAAAGCTCCGTTTTATTGCTTGCACGAACGGTAACGGAAAGCTTATATTCCTCCCCCTCTTTACCATCCAGCAAAAGGTTAAAGCCTACGGCGTATCTGCCCGGGCCATTTTTTTCAACGTCCTTTTTGATAATACTGAATATATCAACACAAGGTGATGACCAGGTGTTTTTGCCAAGCCCCGTAACCTTAAGGGCAAGGGTCGTTTTGCCATCTTTTGTTTTAAGCTGTGCAATTGAAGGCGTGCCCTCGCCAAAAACCACCTGAGGCATTTGACCGTTTGCACCAAAGTTTTCCATTGAAAAGAGATTTTTTAATTCTGCATTTCCGGCAGGAACCATATTTTCATTGGCAGCATAAGCTATGGGAACAAGTGAAAAAAACACCGTTAAAACCACTGCCATCACTATAAATTTTCTGAGCAATAAAAAACACCTCCGAATATAGGTATTTTAGCATACAATCCATCGCGCTGTCAATACTCATTGACATTATAATAAAAAACATTTATACTATTTTTAACGACTTTTTCGAGGATTTTTTATGAAACGCAACACAGAAGAAATGTATGCAAAAGAGCGTCCCTGGCGGCTTTTCTTTATAGTTGCCCTGCCGGGTATGATAAGTATGTTCGCAATGAGCATTTACAGCATTATAGAGGGTGCATTTATCGGGCATACCTTAGGCGAAAGTGCCTTTGCCGCAATAAATATTGCGATGCCCTTGGTTATGATTAACTTTTCTTTAGGCGATCTTATCGGTGTTGGTGCTTCGGTGCCTATTTCCATTGCCTTAGGCAGAAACGATCACGATGAAGCAAATAATGCATTTTCCGCTTCGGTTGTTCTCATTTTTATTACCTCAATAATTATGGGAATCCTGATGTTTTTCCTTGCATCGCCCCTTTCTTCTATGATGGGTGCAGATGGCACGTTGCTTGAAACATCGGTAAAATATCTGCGCACCTTTGCACTGATGAGTCCCCTTTCGGTGATCTTCTTTGCAATGGATAACTACCTGAAAATAAGCGGCTACGTTAAATTAAGTATGTGCATAAATATTCTGTGCAATCTGTTAAACGTAGGTCTTTTAGCCTATTTTCTTCTTATTCGGGAAATGGACGTTGTAGGCTCTGCCCTGGCAACCTCACTTTCCTTCTGCGTTTGCTCCCTGCTTGCAATGATTCCTTTCATAAGAAAAAGGGCTCTTTTGCAATTCAAAAAGCCAAAATTCTCTGTTAAATTATTTAAGCAGATAGCTTCTTGCGGATCGCCCGTGTTTTTAAGCAATATTTCAGGAAGAGTTGCTTCAATTATTATGAACATCGCTTTAATGACTATCGGTGCAAGAGAGCTTGGTGAAAACGGCGGAACTACTGCCGTTGCGGTGTACGCGGTGCTTATGTATTCAAGCGATCTGTGCTGGCCCCTTCTTTACGGAATAAGTGATTCCCTTTCTCCCTCAATAGGCTTTAACTGGGGTGCAAAAAATTATGACCGCGTTAAAAAGATCGTTAAATGCAACTATATCGGCACTTTTATCGTAGGTATGGTTTCAACATCACTTTTATTCTTCTTCCCCGATCTTGTTGCATCCCTCTTTGCCGATAAGGGCAATGTTCAGCTTCTTGAAATGTCGGCTCACGGCATAAGGCTTTTCTGCTTCGCCTACCTTTTCAGGTGGATAGTTGTTACCACCCAAAGCTTCTTCAGCGCCGTTGAAAAGCCGTTGTTTGCAACGATGATAGCCGTTGCCACCTCCTTTTTCTTCCCCGTTATGCTTATAGTTCTGCTTGAATCCTTCGGGCTTGACGGAATATGGTTTAACTTCGTTGGCGTAAACTTCCTTTCGGCAACTCTTTCAATTATACTTTTAACCACGTTCTTCCGCAAAATAAAAAACAAGGAGTAATCTATGCCTGAAATTATTTTAACTTATCTCCCCGCGTTTTTGAACGTTCTTTTCCTTTTTTTATCCGTTTCCTATATCAGCCAAACCTTTTCCAAGGGCAGAGAAAAGTTCCTTCCCTCACTTATTTCCATCCTTTCAGGCTTTGTTTTATCGGGAATAGCATTTCTTTTGTTTGAAAAGGGTATTTTTAGGCTTATATTTATAGCAACGGCACTGTTTTTATTTACTTTTCCTCAAAAAATGCGGCTGCATATTCGTTTTCTTTTAATCGCTGCCGTCTATGCAATAGTTTCCGCCGCAGATTTTATTTCTCTTTTAATTATCTGCTCCCTTTTTTCGCTTCCCCTTGAAGCGACTCTTGTTGAGCCCATTTACACCCTTGGTATAATCGCCTTATTTTTCATAGCATTTACCGTATTATTTATAATAAAGCACACCCTCAGATTCATTTCATCGGGAACCTTTGATAAGCGCTTTCTGCTTATATACATTCTTCCCATAAGCACCGTGATCATAATTTTTATTGAATATGCTATCTTCTGCAACCTTGAAACGTCCTCCACGCTAAATCTTTTTATGCTTCTCGGTTCAATGCTTCTTCTTGTAACAAACTTTATCATCTTCTCTCTTACCGATGCTCTTTTTATAAAAATAGAAACTGAAAAAAGACTTCAAACTGCCTCGGTTTTAATTGAGAAGCAGAAGGAAGAATATTCCAAGCTTCTCGATGCTGACAATGAAATAAAGCGTTACCGCCACGACGTTAAGAACTTTCTTTCAGGTATTCTTTTTAACCTTGAAAATGAAAACTATGATGCCGTGAAGGAATCTGTTTCCTCAAAGCTTCATTCCTTTAATTTCTTTAATAAATATGCCTCAGCACAAAATCCCTTAAACGCACTGTTATCCTTCAAGGCAGACAATACTTCAAATGCTGAGCTTTTATGGGATCTTAATATTAAAGGAAGCTATTCCTTTGATGATATTGAGCTTGCCGTTTTGCTTGGTAATCTCGTTGATAATGCCATTGAAGCAACGGAAAAACTTCCCGAAAACAGCGAGAAAAAAATCAACGTTAACCTTTCCTATAAGGATGGCATAATGGTCATAACAGTAACCAATCCCGTAAAGGAAAAAGTTGACGTTCTTAACCTTTCAACAACAAAGAAGAACAAAAAAGAACACGGGTTGGGTCTTATTTCCGTAAAAAGTATCGCAGAAAAATATAAGGGTAACGTTGCTTTTACCTGCAAAGATTTGGTATTTGTTGCATCGGTAATTCTTCACGAAAAGGAATAAATTTTCAAAAAAATACCGAAAATAGCATAAAAATACCTATTTTTCAAAAAATAATGTTTGCAATTTTCTTTTTTATGTGTTATTATACTAATGTAATACTTCTTGGAAGAGTGGGCGAAATCCCACTCTTACTTTTTGAAAGTGAGTTTTTTTATGGCTGATGTAGCTTATCTTGCAGGCAATGCTGCAAGGCAAATTATTGAAAACTTAGGCTTCGAAATGGCTGATGTTGAGTATGTTCGTGAGGATGGGCAGATGTGCCTCAACTTCTATATTCGTTCAAAAAACGGTGTTAATATCGATGATTGCGAAACCGTTTCCCGCGCCATTGACGAGGCTGTTGAAAATGCCGATCCCACCGGTGGCAGACCTTACTGCTTATGTGTTTCCACTTGGGGTGACAGACCTTTGAAAAACGATAACGATCTTGAGTTTTTTAAGGGTGTTGAGGTTGAAGTAAAGATCAAAAAAGCACTTTCGGGCAAAAAGAAAAAGTTCGTAGGTGTTTTGGAAAGCTTTGATGATTCCTCCGTTACCGTTGCAGGTGACGTTTTTGAAAGATCAAATATTGACGTAATCAGACCGTATATCGGTTTTTAATAAAAAGGAGTTATTATGAATTCGGAACTTATTACTGCTATTAAAATGCTTGAAGAAGAAAAAGGCATCGATGCTGAAATGTTATATGAATCCGTTGAGCTTGCAATGGTTTCCGCTTACCGCAAGACGCGTGATTTCTGTGATGCCGCAACCGTTATTGCCCGTATGAACAGAGAAACAGGCGATATCAGATGCTATCTTGTTAAAACTGTTGTTGATGAGGTTTACGATAACCTTCTTGAAATCTCCCTTGAGGATGCAAGAAAGATTAACCCCAACGCTCAGATTGATGACACCGTTGAGGTTGACGATACTCCCGATTCCTATGGCAGAATCAGCGCAGGTACTGCACGCCAGGTTATCACACAGCGTCTTCGTGAAGCTGAAAAAAGCAAGATGTACTCTGAATATTCAGATAAAGCAGGCGAGCTTATGACTGCCGTTATCCAGAGAGTTGAAAACGGTTACGTTTACGTTGAGCTGGGTTCTCTTGAGGGCGTTATTCCTCCCAAGGAGCAGATCGCAGGTGAACAGTATCTTCCCGGCAACCGCATTAAGGTTTACGTTTCTGAGGTTAAGAAGGTTCAGTACGGCACAACCGTAACAGTTTCCCGCACACATCCTCAGCTTATCAAGCGTCTTTTTGAGCTTGAGGTTCCCGAAATCGCAAACGGCACAGTTCTTGTAAAAGCCATTTCCCGTGACGCAGGCTCAAGAACAAAGATCGCCGTATATTCAGAGGACGCAAACGTTGATCCCTTAGGCTCCTGCGTAGGTCCCAAGGGCAGCCGTGTTGCAAACATCGTTAACGAGATCAACGGTGAAAAGATCGATATTATTAAGTGGAGCGAGGATCCCGTTGTTTATATCGGCAATGCATTAAGCCCCTCAAAGGTTCTTCTTGTTCGTATTGACGAGCTTGAGCCCAAGAAAAAGGCTACCGTTGTTGTTCCTGATGATCAGCTTTCACTTGCTATCGGCAAGCGCGGTCAGAACGCTATGCTCTGTGCCCGTCTTACCGGCTGGAACATTGATATTAAATCTGAAAGCCAGGCAAAAGATCTTTTAGCTAACGGAGACGATGATATTGAAGACTAAAAAAATTCCTATGCGTATGTGCTCAGGTTGCAGAGAAATGAAGCCTAAAATGGAGCTTATCCGTGTTGTAAGAACGCCCGAAGGGAAGATTCTTATTGATAACAGCGGAAAGGTTTCAGGCCGCGGTGCATACGTTTGTAAGAACGAAGAATGTTTTAATAAAAGTGTGAAATCAAAAGCACTTTCCCGCGCACTTGATGCCCTTGTTGAAGATGAGGTTCTTCTTCAGCTTAAAAAGGAGATAAATGATTAACGTTAGTGATTCACCTCGTATCCTCTCTTACCTGGGCTTTGCAAAGAAAGCAGGCAAGCTTGTTTCAGGGGCAGGCAACACCGAGAATGCCTTAAAAAGTATGAAAGCAAAGCTGGTGCTTGTTGCAGGCTCGGCAAGTGAGAACACAAAAAAACATTTTTCCGATATGGCGACCTTCAGAGATGTACCTATGTACATTCTTGATGGCGATAAATTAGGCTCTGCCATCGGCAAAGAAGAACATAAAACCGTATGTGTTACGGATATCGGCTTCGCCACAGCCATAATTAAAGAGATAAACCTGAATTTGGGGGTTAAAGTATGAGTAAAGCATCAGAAATCAAAGATATTTCAAAGGAGCTTCTTGAAAAGATCAAGCAGGCTAAGGAAACTCTTTCTCAGCAGAAAAAGGTTCTCACCGACAAAAATGCTTCCATCATCTTAAAAGCGGAAGAAGAACGCAAGCAAAAGGAGAAGGAAGCACAAGAGGAAGCACGCCGTGAATATGAAGCACAGCGCGCCCGCGAAGAGGCTGAAGAGCTTCAGCGTGAGCAGGAGGAAGCTAAAAAGGCTGAGGAATTAAAGAAAGCCGAAGAGGCTAAAAAGGCTGAAGAGGCTAAAAAAGCTGAAGAAGTTAATGAAGCTAAAGCCGCCGAAGCACCTAAGGAGGCAAAACCTCAGCAGGCAGAAAGAAAGCCTGAGGACAGAGGCTTTAAGCGTCCCAACCAGCCTCAGCAGAACAATCAGGGTGAAAGACGCCGTGATAACAGAGAATTCAATAAAGACAAACCCTTTAATAAAAACAGGGATTTTGACAATAATAAATTTAACAAGGATGACAAGGGAGAAAGAGGTGACAGAAAGCCTCAGCAGAACAACAAGCCCCGTGTCAGCGTAAGCGCGCCCGTATTGCCCGTTTCCGAAAAGGAGCGCGTAAGCAATTACGATCCCAACAAGAAAAATTATCGCAAGAACCACGATAACGAGCAACAGCCTAAGGCTACAAAGAAGGAAAACAACCGCCGCCAGCAGAGCTTTAACGGTGATGATGAAGATTTCTTCCGCGTTCGCAAGCCCAAGAAGGAAAAGAAAGAGCCTAAGCGCGAGATAGCTCCCATCGTTATCGAAAATGCAGTTATGACTACCGAAAACATCGGCATTAAGGATCTTTCCGAAAAATTAGGTAAGCCTGCCGCAGATATCGTTAAAAAGCTCTTTATGATGGGCATTATGGCTACCGTTAACCAAGAGATCGATTACGAAACTGCATTTATGGTTGCCTCCGAATACGGCATCGAGCTTGAGCAGAAGCTTACAAAGACCTTTGAGGATGCTCTTAACGATACGGTTGAAGAGGATACAAACGGTGAAGGCTACGTAACACGTCCCCCCGTTGTTACCATTATGGGTCACGTTGACCACGGTAAAACCTCGCTTCTTGATGCTATCCGCCACGCCAACGTTACTGCAGGCGAAGCAGGCGGTATTACCCAGCACATCGGTGCTTATCAGGTTGAAGCACAGGGCAAAAAAATCACCTTTATCGACACACCCGGCCACGAAGCATTTACTTCAATGCGTGCCCGTGGTGCACAGTCAACCGACATTGCAATCTTAGTTGTTGCAGCTGATGACGGTGTTATGCCCCAGACCATTGAATCAATTAACCACGCAAAGGCAGCGGAGGTTCCCATTATCGTTGCAATCAACAAAATGGATAAGCCCACCGCCGATCCCGACAGAGTAAAAACCGAGCTCACTCAGCACGGCATCGTTCCTGAGGATTGGGGCGGAGATACTATGATCGTTCCCGTTTCAGCACACACAAAAGCAGGTATTGACGATCTTTTGGAAAACATTCTTCTCCTTGCAGAGGTTGAAGATTACAAGGCAAACCCCGACGTTATGGCAAAGGGTATCATTATTGAAGCACGCCTTGATAAGGGCAGAGGTCCCGTTGCAAGTGTTCTTGTTCAGAACGGTACACTTCACGTTGGTGATACCATCGTTGCAGGTACGGTATTTGGTCGTGTTCGCGCAATGATGAACGATAAGGGCGAAAAGCTTAACGTTGCTCCTCCCTCAACTCCCGTTGAAGTTTTAGGTCTTAACGAGGTTCCCGAAACGGGTGACCTTCTTTACGCAACAAAGGACGATAAGCTTTCACGTCAGGTTGCTGAAGAACGTATCGATAAGCTTAAGGCACAGCAGGCAAAGGCAAAGGCAAAGGCTTCTCTTGATGATCTCTTCACACAGATCCAGGAGGGCGAAATGAAACAGCTTAACCTTATCATCAAGGCTGACGTTCAGGGTTCTGTTGAAGCAGTTAAGCAGGCACTTGAAAAGCTTTCCAATGAGGAAGTTAAGGTTTCTGCAATCCACGGTGCAGTTGGTGCTATCACGTCATCTGACGTTACACTTGCTCAGGCTTCAAACGCAATCATTATCGGCTTTAACGTTCGCCCCGATTCCACCGCAAGAACTATGGCTGAGCAGGAAAAGATCGACATCCGTCTTTACAGAATCATCTATGATGCCATTGAGGATGTTGAAAAGGCTATGAAGGGTATGCTTGCTCCTGAATTTAAGGAGGTTCTCCTTGGTCACGCTGAAGTACGCCAGACCTTTAAGGTTCCCGGTCACGGCACTGTTGCAGGTTCATATGTTATTGACGGTAAGATCACACGTTCTTCTAAGTTACGTCTTCTTCGCGATAACATTGTTATTCACGAGGGTGAGGTTGAATCCTTGCGCCGCTTCAAGGATGACGTCAGAGAGGTTGCAACGGGCTATGAATGCGGTATCGGCATCGTAGGCTACAACGATATTAAGGAAAATGACGTTATCGAAGCATTTATAATGGAAGAAATCGAAAGATAGGAGATTTTAATGCAATATAAGCGTTCAGACAGGCTTGGGCTCGAAATTCAGAGAGCCCTTGCCGATATTATAAGAAACGATCTTCACGATCCCAGAATCGGCACGATGGCAAGCATAGTAAAGGTTGAGCTTTCAAATGACCTTTCCTATTGCAAGGTTTTTATCACCGTTTATGGCTCCGATGAAGAAAAAGAAAACACTTTTGTGGGCTTGGAGAAAGCAAAAGGCTTCATAAAGCGTCAGCTTTCAGGTATGGTTAAAATGCGCAAAATGCCCGAATTAACCTTTGTGCCTGACGATTCCATCGCTTACAGCATCCACATAAGTGAGCTTTTAAACAAAATCAATGAGGAAAAATAATGAAACAGTTAGCTGAATTTATTAAAAACGGTAAGAATTTCGCCGTAATTTCGCATGTTTCACCTGACGGCGACACTATGGGAAGTGCCGCCGCACTTCTTTATGCCTTAAAAAAGCTGGGTAAAAAGGGACAATGGTTCTGTGAAGGAAATATTCCTGCAGATTACCTTAAGATTCCTGAAATAAAGAGCTTGGTGGAATATGATAAAATAAAAAAATTCGATAGCGTAATTGCCGTTGACATTTCAAGTGAGGACAGAATGGGCTCCTGCCTTGAGCTTTTTAAGCGCATCGAACGAAAAGCGCAGATCGATCACCACATCACCAACACCAACTTCGCTTCCGTTAACGTGGTTAAGGATCGCAACGCCTGCGCATTTCTTATTCTTGAGCTTTTGGATGAGCTTCAAGTTGAGCTTGATTATTCTATGGCTCGTGCATTATTTGTTTCCGTTTGCACCGATACGGGCAGACTTTCCCACGCAGGGGTTACCGCTAAGGACGTTACCGACACTGCCCGTTTATATGAGCTTGATATAAAGCACAACGAAATAATTGCCACACTTTTCCAGACATCTTCTCTGAAGAAAGTGAAATTAAAGGGCAGGGCAAGCGAGCATTTGGTCTTTGATAACGGCATTTCATATACTTATCTCGATACTGCCGATTATCTTGATTTTTCGGCAGAAAGCTCTGATTCTGAGGGTGTTATAGAAATGGCAAGAAGCGTGGAGGACACAAAAATTGCTTTCTTTATAAGAGAGATTCCTGAGGGCTATAAGGTTTCTATGCGTTGCACCCCTGAATATGATGTTGCTTCTCTTTGTGCTTTCTTCGGCGGTGGCGGACATAAGCTTGCCGCAGGCTGCACCATTTCAGGCAAGCGCGAAGAGGTTATTGACCAATTACTTACCAAGATAAAAGAGGTTCTTTAATGGAAGGTGTAATCAACGTTTATAAGGAAGCCGATTGGACAAGTGGTGACGTTGTAAATAAATTAAAGGGCGTTCTCCACGAAAGAAGAATCGGCCACGGCGGAACTCTTGATCCCGATGCCGTAGGCGTTCTTCCCATATGCGTTGGCAGAGCGACCAGACTTTTTGACTACATAACCGCCTTTAAAAAGACCTACGTTGCAGTTATTAAATTAGGTATCGTAACGGATACGGAGGATGCAACGGGTTCTGTTATAGAGGAAAACTCTGTTAACGTTACTCTTGAGGATATAAAATCCGTTTTGCCTGAATTTATGGGCAAAATAAAGCAGGTTCCGCCTATGTATTCGGCACTTCACGTTAACGGTGAGAGGCTTTATGATATTGCACGCCGTGGCGAAAAAGTGGAGCTTCAGGCAAGAGAAATTGAAATACAAGATATTGAAATTATATCGGATTTAAAAGATAACGAAATTTCCATCCGTGTTACCTGCGGAAAGGGCACTTATATTCGCACACTGTGCCACGATATAGGCAAGCGTTTAGGCTGTGGCGCCCATATGAAATCTCTTTTAAGAGAAAAAGCGGCAGGTCTTGATATTTCGGATTCATATAAAATTTCTGAGCTTCAGGAAATGATGAATAAGGGCGACCTTTCTTTCCTGAAGCCCACCGATGAAGCGATTTCCTTTATGGAGAGAGTGAATATACATAAAAATGCCCTCAAGAAGCTGGAAAACGGCAATCCCATACCAAAAGAGTTTGCCGACAAGGAAGTTTTTGGCTTCGTGCGAATTTATTGTGAAAACATTTTTTGGGGCATCGGTATTTTAGATAATGAAAATTACCGCTTAAAGTGTATGCTTGGAGGCAACAAATGAGCGTGCTTATTTTAGGTACTTTTGACGGCGTGCACATTGCCCACCGTCAGCTAATAACCGAAGCAAAAAAATCAGGCAACAATATTATTGCCTGCACCTTTACTGCACCTTTTTCAAAGCAAAAGCAGTTAACGGATATTAACGAAAAAACAGTTTTATTGAAAAAATACGGTGTTGACGAGGTTTTCATTGAGGATTTTAATGATATTAAAGACCTTTCTCCTGAGGAATACATAAAACGGCTGTGCTTAAAATTCAAACCTAAAAAAATCATCACCGGCTTTAATCATTCCTTTGGAAAAAATGCTTCGGGCAACCCAATGGTCCTATCACTTTTAGGAAAAAAATACAACTACACCACCGTTATGGTTCCTGCCGTTAAGGATGGCGATCTTATTATTTCAAGCACCGAGATCCGTGAAAATATTAAGTTGGGGCAGATGGAAAAGGCGGCAAAGCTTTTGGGCAGATGCTATTCAATAAGCGGCAACACCGTTCACGGCAGAAGCATCGGCAAGACTCTTGACTTTCCCACCATAAACACAGAAATAAACGAAAATAAGCTTCTTCCCCAAGAGGGTGTGTATGCAACTTTTGTTAAGGTTTTGGGCAGAACCTTTAAGGGAATGACCAATATCGGCACAAATCCCACCGTAACGGATGAAGGAAAGCTTACCGTTGAAACCCACATTTTAGGTTTTAATGAGGATATTTACCAAAAGCCCGCACAGATCTTTTTCGTTAAAAAGATTCGTGACGGCAAAAAGTTTGATAACATTGAACAGCTAAAGGATCAGTTATCTGACGATGCTTTTTTAATAAACGCTTTTCTTGATACGAGAAAGGATGTTTTATTATGAGTAATTGCTTTAAAAACCTTAAAAAAATTGAATTTATTGTAACTAACGCCTGCACCGGCAGATGTAAACACTGCTCACAAGGCGATCATAAAGAAAGCGGTGTACGCATTGACCCGAAAATTGCAAGAAAAGCTGTTATTGATTTGTGTTCTGAATTCAATATTCAAACCGTTATGGTCTTTGGCGGTGAGCCTTTAATCTATCCTGAAGCCGTATATGAAATTCTTTTTACCGCAAAGGAGATGGGCGTTCCCCGCCGACAGTTAATTACCAACGGCTTTTTTAAGCACGATATTTGTGAGGTTACAAAAAATCTGCTTGATTGCGGTGCAAACCATATTCTGCTTTCCGTTGATGCCTTCCATCAGGAAACGATTCCTCTTGAAAGAGTAAAAGCCTTTGCCCTTAAAGCAAATGAAAAAGGCATAAATATCCGCACCCAACCTGCGTGGCTTGAAAGCAAGGACAGCGTTAATCCATATAATGAAAAAACAAAAGCTCTTTTAAAGGAATTTGAAGCGTTGGGCATCGGTGAAAATGAAGGCAACGTAATTTTTCCAGAGGGCAATGCTCTAAAATATTTAAAGAAATATTTTAAAACAGAAGTTAAAAATCCCTATATTGAGGATCCTGACGATATTCGCACTCTTTCCGTTTCCCCCGATGGCAGTGTTTTAGGGGGCAACATCTATGAAAATAATATCTTGGATATCTTAAATAAATATAAACCATGAAAGGAATAAAAAAATGGAAAATAACAAAAAACAGATATTGCAGGCAATAAAATTCACACTTTTCTCTATTTCGGCAGGCGTAATTCAGATAGGCTCTTTTGCACTTTTTGAGCTCTTCATTGAAAACTATTGGGTAAAATATCTTCCCTCTCTTTTGCTTTCAATCCTTTGGAATTTCACCTTAAACCGCCGTTACACCTTTAAATCTGCGGCAAACGTGCCCATTGCAATGCTTAAGGTGTTAGGTTTTTATGCCGTATTCACACCTCTTTCAACTATTTTGGGTGATCTCGCCGCTGAAAAAGGCGTTCTCGATTTCATAGTTTTAGTTGTAACTATGCTTGCAAACTTCGTCCTTGAATTCCTTTTTTGCAAGTTTGTGGTTTACCGCGGCAAGGAAGATACGCTTAACAAATAGAAGAATTATACTATATATTTAGAAAAAGGGATATTGAAATGGATAAAAGCAAACTGTATAAAAGAGAATTACTCCACAAAAGAATTGAGCCAGTCGCCCTCATCGATATTAAGTATGATAAAGAATGCTTTCAAGATTATAAAATTGTTAAATTAAATGATATTAAATTCCCCATCAAATTGGAAAAAGAAAGTATTATAATTGACTTTGGTGACCACTATACAGGCTATCTCCATATTGAAACTATCGGGCCTCACGATTATGCACCTGATTCACCGACAAATATTGAATTTCTTTTTGCTGAAATGCCCATTGAAATTGCAGAGCTTCCTGAGGATTCGCCGAAATCGCTTTCTATCGGTTGGATGCAAAAGGATTTCAAATCAATTGTTTTTATGCCAAATAAAACTTCCCTTGAACGCCGATATTCCTTTCGCTATTTAAAACTAACAAGAGTCGATTCGGTGAGATTCCCCATTTTTATTGATTCTCTTTATCTTGATGCTGTTTCGGCAGTTGATATTGACAAAGCAAAAAAAGTTGAGTTTGATGACAAAGAGTTGAAGCGTATTGATGATATTTGCGTCAAAACTCTCAAGGAATGTGAGCAAGATGTGTTTGAAGACGGTCCTAAAAGAGATAGGCGTCTTTGGATAGGCGATTTGAGATTGCAGGCATTGGTTGACTATGAAACCTTTAAAAACACCGATTTATTAAAAAGATGTATTTATCTTTTCGCAGAGCATCGCAACAACAAAGGATTGATAGCTCCCTGCGTTTTTCCTGACACTCCGCCTTATATTCAAGACTTTTATCTTCTCGATTACTCACTTTTGTTTGGTTCCTGCATTTATGAATATCTGATAAATACTTGCGATAAGGACTTTGCCGATGAATTATATGATATAGCTTTAGATCAGGTAAAGTTCGCTGACTCTGTTTTTAACAGAGAAAAGAGCGAGATAGACGCACCGTTTTTTATAGATCACTGTCATTTTGATAAAACGGTATCATCATTATCTGTCTTTGCTTATGTAATAAAGCAAATGATTTCATTATCAGAAATGCTCGGCAAGCCTACCGAATATCTTGAAAAGCTTACTAAAGAAGTGCACACTGCGATTTTAAAGTATTTTTCTAAAGAAAAAACGTTATTTATCTCCTCTAACGGTGAGATTTCCTGGCATTCGCAAATTTGGGGTACGCTTTCCGGTGCTTTACCATCAGAGGAATGTATCAAAATCCTTAATAAAACAGCCGAAACAAATCCTCCAATCCGTTGTTCATCGCCCTATATGAATCATTATTACATTGAGGCAATGTACAACTGCGGTATGAAAAAAGAGGCTGTTGATTTCATAAAATATTATTGGGGTGCGATTATTGATTCAGGCTTTGATTGTTGTCCTGAATGCTTTGAGATAGGAAACGAACGCCTTTCACCCTATTCAAACGTATCTCTGAATAGCGCTTGTCACGCTTGGAGCTGCACTCCATCTTATTGGCTCAGAAAATATTTATAGAACTAATGACTTTTTTATAGATATAAAAAATCGCAGTGATTTTCACTGCGATTCAGTCTGCTGACAAAATCAGCAGACTGACAGAGTTCGAGAAACCCTTGTAAGCCAAGGCGCGCGTGTTTAATTGCGAAGGCGCTTACATAAACGTAAGTAACTGAGCAATTATAGCTCGCGCAACACAGGAAATAATGCCCTGCAATTTTTTGCAGGGCATTATGTTTGCATGGGTTTATCAGTGCTCTGAAATCGCAGTAAAAATTACTGCGATTTATTTTTTATTCAAAGGTAAAATTCTCCCATGGGATATTTACTTCTTTTTTATCGGTGATAATCTCATCAATGTGCATTAAAAGGGGGAAATCCTTTATATCAACAAGTCCTTTTTCTGCCTTAACCTTTACCGCCTTTGCAACGCGTCCTGCAACTACAAGGGATTCTAACGTTACGCCTTTAAGCTCAGCCTTTGCTTCATCAATATTAAGACCTCTGCCCAATAAGATACCCACAAGCCTTGTTCTTCCGCCATAAACCGTAACGTAAAGATCGCCTGCACCGAGAACAAGATTATCAAAATCCTCTGCGCCCTGAAGCTTCAAAAGCTTATACATTTCTCTAACTGACTGTCCGAAAATTGCCGCCTGAGAGTTAAAATGCAATTCGCTGTCAATGCCGAAGGCTTTTTGATTTAAACCGATAGTAAGGGCGATTCCCAAAGCATATCCGTTTTTAAGGGCAACTGCACTTTCAACACCAACTATATCCGTGGAAAGGCTGATATGATAATAGTCCGTTTTTATTGCATCCTTTATCATACGAAGAACGCTCATATCCTTTCCGCAGAAGGTTACCTCCGTCTGATCGTGAGCAACAAGCTCATAGCTGGTGCAAGGTCCACCGATAGCATTAAGGGGAATTTTCTTATTTAAGGAATCAAGCTTTGCCTGCCACAAATCAAGATATGTAAGAAGTGTTCCGTCCTCTAAATTCATAAGACCCTTTGTTACAGAAATAACGGGAACGTTTTCTTCTAACTTGGGAAGAATCTCATCCTTAAACCAATCAACACCGAAACTGCTTACACCGCAGATTATAAAATCTGCACCTTTAATGGCCTCTGTTAATTCTTCAATCTGATAATATTTAACGCCATCAGGAAAATCCTTATTGAATTTTAAGTGACGGTTTGTTTTTTTGCATCCTTCAATGATCTCACGGTCAAGGTGAGTTCCTACAAGGCGAACGTCGTTTCCGTTTTCTCTTAAGGGAAATGCAAGTGCTGAGCCCATCATACCGGCACCGATAATAGCAACTGTTTTCATAATTTGACTTCCTTTCATAAATATGATATTATTGTAGCAAATGATTATTTATGTGTCAATATATGTCCCAAAAGTTGATAAAAAATCAAACTCGAACATTTTTAAGAACAGAAAGGAACAAATATGATCAAGAAAGAACGGCAGGATAATATCCTAAATATTGTAAAGGAAAGAAAATACTGCACCGTAAATTATTTATCAAAGTGCCTGTTTGTTGCACCCATAACTATTCGCCGCGATTTAAGTGAAATGGAAGCTTCCGGCGTAATAACAAGATGCTTTGGCGGTGCAACTATTCCCGAATACGAAAACCGCGAAGTGCCTTTTGAAATAAGAAACAAAAGCAATTATATTGTAAAAGAGAAATTGGCAAAAAAAGCATCAAAACTGATAAATCAAGGTGATGTTGTTTTTCTTGACGCTTCTTCAACGGTCAGCCATATAACGGAATATATTTCCCCTGAGCAAAACCTGACCGTTATAACCAACAGCACGCTTATTGCCGAAAAGCTAAAGGAAAAGCATATCCGTTGTTATCTTACGGGCGGTATGATCATAGAGAATTCCCACGCGCTGGTAGGAAACGTTGCCAATAAAACTATATCCGATCTATATGCAAACATTTGTTTCTTTTCTGCTCAGGGTATTGACGAAAATGGAATTATCTCCGACCAATCAGAATTAGAGAGTACACTTCGCAAAAAGATGATAGAAAACTCCCAAAATCAATATTTTCTTTTTGACGGAAGCAAATATAAAAAGCGTTTTGCCTTTAAGATCTGCTCTTCAAAGGATATCAGCGGATTTATAACTGATCTTGAAAACATCGCCTTTTAGCTTTTCACACATTATACTGCAAGAAATGGTAACGCTTTTTTAATTTGCTTATGATATAATATAATGGGAGGTGTATAAATGTACAACGGAATCAAGAAAATTGAGGAAGTAATCGAATATATCGAATCCAACATTACATCCGATTTAGATTATAATTTAATGGCAAAAAAGATGAGTTTATCTGTTTATGAGTTTAGGCGAATCTTTTCCTTTGTGGTTGGTTGCCCCATATCAGAATATATACGAAAGCGAAAACTTTCCTTGGCAGCCCTTGAAATTATGACAAGTGATAAATCGGATATGGTTAAGATCAGCGAAAAATACGGTTATTCCAATCAGTCGGCATTTACCAGAGCCTTTTGTGAGCATCACGGTGTTTCCCCAACTGCCTGCTTGCAGGAGAACGCCATCATAAATTTATTCACAAGACCAAAATTTGAGATGAGCGTTTATGGCAGAGAAAGCATTCCTTTTAAAATCATAACTACAGATGAGTTCTACATTAAAGGCTTCGTTGGACTTTCAAAAATAACCGACAGTTGTTGCTGCGAGGATGTATGGAGTGCTTTTTATGAAAGCGGAGCCGACAAAAAACTTCAAACAAACGTTCTTTATGTTTCCTATAACAATCAAGGTGATAATGTTCTGTGTTGCATCGGAGAAAAAGGAACCGGTGGGCAGCTGATTCCCGCATCAAAATGGGCCTGTTTCAAGCTGAATACGGTTGACGATGATGTAGTTAATGAAAAATACAGTAAAATTTTATACGAGTGGTTACCTTCTGCAAATATGAAGAAAAAAGACGGTATGCCAACAGTCGAAGTCTATCCATTTGATATGTCCGAAGATGGCTTTGAATGGGAAATAAGAATACCCATCGAGTACTAAGGAATATAGCGAGGTAATATGAAACAAATACGTACACAGGCCGTTGTGGTAGGTGGTGGAGCAGGCGGATTTGCCGCTGCATATACCTTGGCAAAAAACAATGTTAAAACTATTTTGATAGAAAGAAATTCAGGACTCGGCGGCACTAGCGTTTTTGGCGGTGTAAATTGCTGGGAACCGGGGGTTGCTCAGGGAGAATTGCACCAAATTATACAACAAAAACTCTCTAACACTCCAAATGCGTGCGCCGTATGCAAAACTGTGGATAATTCCTTGTTGTTACACCCAAACAGCGAATCTGAAAACGATTTTACAAAATATCCTTGGGGACTTTCCGTTACCGATCCTGATGCTTCCTATGACCAAACGTTAAAACGTTGTCTTTCTCTAACCGGGGGTTTGAGTAAAGAATGGCGCAGATTTCAATTTGAGCCTGAAGCAATGAGCAAAGTTATGTTGGAGCTTTTGGAAGAATATAACAAACACTTGCAACTAATGTTTGAAACGGAGTATATATCCTGTACAACAACGGAAACCCGCGTAAAAGAGATAACCGTCAGAACCAAGCAAGAAGAATATCAGATTGTTGCAGATTATTTTATAGACAGTACGGGAGATATTATTTTAGCGCGAGATGCAGGGTGTGAAGTATCAATCGGAACTGAAGAAAAAACGCTTTATAACGAGCCGTCAGCAGGCATAAAAGACGAGCAATGTATTAACGGTGTAACTTATGTGTTCCGCATAAGAAAAAGCAAAAACGCGGAGCATATAGATGAATACATACCATCTGATAAAGCCATTTCAAAAATGTTTATTTCTTGTTTCAATATGTATCCCAACGGAGATATAAATGTTAATATGCTACCTACCTTAAATGGTAGAGAGTATCTTATGCTTGGCAATGATGCAAAGGAAGTCGGTATCGCAACGGTAAAAAAATATTGGCATCTGTTGCAGACAGAGTATGGTATGAAAGGTTGGGAGTTAGTACATATTTTTCCAATGGCAGGTGTGCGTGAAAGTTATCGCCTTGTTGGAAAATACGTACTAACAGAACATGATATTATGTTGGGTGCGGAAAAGCAAAATTATGATGTTGATATAGCTACTGTTGCCGATCACATGTTGGACAAACACGGAGAAGGCGGTGGCGGCAGAGAAATAGACACTCCATATTCTATTCCGATTACCTGTTTAGAAGCAAAAGAATATGATAATCTTTTTGTGGCATGCCGTGGCGCATCATTTTCAAATATTGCCGCATCATCTGCAAGGCTTACAAGAACTATGCTTGGATTAGGCGAAGCGGTCGGAAAAGAAATCAAAAAACGCATAGAACATAACATAACAATATCAAAAAATTTTTAATAAAAGGAGCAGATAATATGTCAAGAGTTGTTTTAATTACAGGAGCATCAAGCGGTTATGGAAAGGCCACCGCAAAAGCATTTAAGGAAAACGGTGATATCGTTATTATGGCGGCACGAAATCCCGAAAAATTGGAAGAAGCAAGAAAAGAAGTTTCAGGAGATCTTGCTATCTCTATGGACGTTACAAAGCCTGATGATTGGGAGAAGATCGTAAAAATTATAAAGGATAAATATTCTAAACTTGACATCCTTGTAAACAACGCAGGCGGTGGCGTTACAATAAAAGAAGTTTCAGAATTTACAATCGAAGAAATAGATGAAACCATCAAGCTTAATCTTAACAGCGTTATTTACGGTTGCCGTGCCTTTGCAAATATGTTAAAAGAGCAAAAAGGCGGAACAATAATCAATATTTCTTCGGTTTGCGCAAGACAGTGCTGGCCCACATGGAGCGTCTATGCCGCGGCTAAGGCAGGCGTGCTTAACTTTTCAAAGGGAATGTATCTTGAAATGCAACCCTATAACGTAAGAGTAAGTTGTGTTATCCCATCTTCTGCAAGTACAGGCTTCCAAAGCGCCTGCGGAATTAACGAAACTACCGATAAACTTCTGCCGGAAGATATTGCAGATACCGTCCTTTATATAGCTAACCTTCCTGCACATGCAGTGGTTGAAGACGTAACCGTTTGGGGAATTGACAAGCAAGTAAATCCCCTTTAAGGAAAAAATATGGATCGTATATTTATTGAGGCAGAAAGCTTTAAAAGCAAAGGTGGCTGGGTAGTTGATACTCTTTCAATGGAAAATATACACTCGGCTTATCTTATGGCGCACGGCATCGGTGTGCCTGTTGAGGATGCAGTTACCGATTTTAAAGTACAACAAGATGGGAAATATTATATTTGGGCGTTGACCCGCGATTGGACAGACACTTGGGACGTAAAGGATTCTCTCGGCAAGTTTTCCATTAAGATCGATAATATAGAATGTGAAAACATTCTTGGCACAAAAAGCAAAGAGTGGGCTTGGCAGTTTGCAGGAAAGCTTCTGCTAAAGGAAGGCAACCACAAAATTGCATTACACGATCTGACCGGTTTTAACGGCAGATGCGATGCTGTTTTTATAACGGATTCCGCCGAAAAGCCCAACAACGATCGTTCATCTATAGATGAGATGAGAAAGGAACTAAACTGGAAAGAAATCACCGAAAATCCTTCTGTTTATGATCTGGTAGTTGTAGGTGGCGGAATTGCGGGAATCTGCACGGCATTATCTGCTTGCCGTAAGGGTTGCAGTGTTGCTCTTATTAACGACCGACCTGTTCTTGGCGGATGTAACAGTTCCGAAGTCCGCGTTTGTATGGGCGGGCAAATTAAGCATCCTCCCTACGAAAACATTGGAAACGTGGTGCAGGAGATTGCGCCTATTATGGGACACCCCACCATTTATAAAGCAGAATATTTTGAAGATATGCGAAAATTATTTGCCTTTCAGGTTCCAAGCGTAAACAAAGGTCAATGTGATCTGTTTTTAAATGAATTTGTATTGGACGTTGATTGCAAAAACAAGAACTTATCTTCAGTAATCTGCACCAATACCTTAAGCGGTAAAAAAACAAAAATTCAAGGAAAGCTCTTTTCGGATTGCAGTGGCGATGGTGTACTTGGCAGACTTTGCGGTGCGGAAACGATGTACGGCAACGAAGCAAAAAGCGTATTTAACGAGGATCTTGCCCCAAATGAACACAAAAAGCTGGTTATGGGACACTCCATTCGTTGGTTTTCAGAAGAGCAAGAAGAAAACTGCTCATTCCCCGACCTTGATTTGAACTTGGATTTTGATGAAAATTCCTATCTTAATTGCTTTTCCGGAGATTGGGAGCAGGAAACCGGCTTTACGAAAGATATGGTAAAGGATGCAGAATATATCCGCGATTACGGATTGCGTGCCATATTTGCAAACTGGTCTTATCAAAAGAATCATTGTAAAAATAAAGAACGGTTTGTAAAATCAAAGATCATGTGGATATCACCATTTGGCGGAAAGCGGGAAGGCTACCGCATAAAAGGCGATTATATTTTAGCTCAACATGATTTAGAACAACATATTGAGTATAGTGACGGAACAGCAAAGATCACCTGGGGCATTGATATTCATTATCCCGAGCCAATCAATGAAGAAAAATTTGGCGAAGCCTTCCGTTCCTTTGCATATCATCGCAACACACCCTTTGCTTGCTCTGTGCCCTATCGTTGCTTATATTCTAAAGATATCAATAATTTATTTATCGGCGGGCGACTTGTCAGTGCAAGCCACATAGCATTTTCAGCAATCCGTGTAATGCGAACACTTGGTATGCTAGGTGAGGTTGTTGGTATTGCCGCATCGATCTGCAAAAAATATGACTGTTCTCCCAGAGAAATTTATAATAAACATCTCGATGAATTGAAGGAACAGTTAAAAATCGGTGTGCCCATCCCTGCAGCATTTGCCTGCGGAGGTATTGGAAATGGAGAATCTTATCATTTTAAAGATATCGGCTGGTGGCATTTATCTGATGCCATCTGCGCAGATAATGCTCATAAGAAAAAAACTCCCCAATCAGGTGAGATCGAGAAATTTGAATACTGCGTAAATAAGCTTGGAATAAACCATAAATATAAAATACCCGATAAATGGAAATAATTAAAAAGCTTTGCAACTCATAGCGTAGCACCTTGACCATAAGGGTGGTTTATAGTATAATAAAGATAAGAAATATATTTCGTTTATATGAAAAGGAGAAGTAAAATGAAGCCAACCGGAATAGTAAGAAGAATCTACCCAAACGGGTCAATAGTTGTCCCAAGCGAACTCAGAAAATCTCTATGTATAGAAGATGACGATCTCTTTGAGTTTTTCATAGGTGAAAACAACGAAATTATCTTAATTCCATATAAACCGGAATAGACAGTATAAATCTCCTTGCTTTATGTGTGTAAAGCAAGGAGTTTTTTATTACGAGGGTACCGAGTAACAAGGTTCTCGGGCACCCATTCAAAATCTACGATTTTGCAAATGGGTGAGGTTCTTATATATGAAGGCACCCGAAGGAAGTGCCCTTGGGGTACAACAGGTATAGTTCGTAGAATAGATGCTGGTGTTATAATAACACCAAAGCCAGAAAGACCGCATAAACACTAAGGTTTTCGCTGGTTTGCCCCATTGAACGCATTGGTGTCAAAAACGGGTTTTTGCGGTTTTTCAAGAAAATGTTGAAAAACAGATGCAGTAGAAAATTTCTACACTCCGTAGAAATAAGTCTCCTATACGGTTATTGAACATATAGAGTGTTTTCCGTATAATATAGTCAGAAGCTTCTAATAAGAAAATTTCGGAGGTTGTTATGAATCTTTTAATTGGTGAAAACATCAAACGTATACGCCGCGAACGCGACTTGACTCAGGAGGAAGTAGCTGCTCACCTCGGCATTTCGTTTCAATCTATAAGTAAATGGGAACGAGGAGACGGATACCCTGATATAACAATGTTGCCTGCATTAGCAAATTATTTCGAGATGAGTGTTGATGAACTGCTTGGAATGAGCGAGATTGAAAAGAACGATAAGTACGATGAAATCAATAGAGTTTGGACTGAAAACAACAAAAATGGATTACATAGTGAGAATGTTGCACTAATGCGTCAAGCACTGAAGACTTTTCCGAACAATGCACTCTTGCTTGTCCAACTATCTACATCACTTGAGAAACTGGGCGGAACAGACGATGAAAAACTTAGATATTTAAGAGAGTCCATAGCCGTACAGGAACAAATACTCAGGTATGGCGAAGATTCTGAAGTGCGTGGAGCAACACTCTATAACATATGTTTCGCATATTGGAAAGTCGGTGAATTTGACAAGGCATTGGAGCAAGCAAGGAAACTGCCTAATCTTTATAAAGCACGCGAAAACGCTCTTGTATATTTCCTGAAGGGTGAGGAAAGACATAAGATTGCAAAAGAAGCACTTACTCCGATTGCTTGGGTTATTGCACATCATTTAACTGCTCTCTATGAAACCGAAAATGATCCTGATTATCTGAGCAAAGCATCACAAATACTTGATATCCTTTTTTCTGGAGATAAGGAAGATGATTTTATCAAGTCTATTCGAGAGCGTATTTCGCTATAGTACAGAAAACGGAAAGGCAGGGCTTAACCCCTGCCTTTCCGACCAAAAACAGCATATTTAACCTATGATTTTCTGCCGGAAGATTTCTATCAAATAAATAAAGAACAGTTAATGTATATGTGGCATTTCTTGTCAGATAAGGATATTGCGGAGCTTTATGATGTCCCTGCGCGTAAAGTAAAAGATCGTCGTCACGATTTTAATATTAAGCCAATTACGCCTGCAATCGATCGAATAGAATGTGAGCTATACGGACGAGAAAATTGGGTTGAAGAGGAATTAAAAAGCGTGCTTCCGTTTGAGTATAATAATGGCAATATTCCACATACTAACTCCACACCATTAAATAGTGAAAAGGAGTTTTTATATATGAAAGCAACAGGAATAGTTCGTAGAATAGATGATTTAGGCAGGGTTGTTATTCCCAAAGAAATCAGAAGGACAATGCGGATTCGTGAGGGCGACCCGTCAAAAATGCTTACTCTTTCTGATATTTACATTGCACTACATAATATTGTTGATAGATTTAAAAAATCGCAGTGAAAATTCACTGCGTCAGTCTGCTGACAAAGTCAGCAGGCTGCCAGAGTTCGAGAAACCCTTGCAAGCCAAGGCGCTGAACTTGCAAAAAAGGGAGTTTACACAGACGTAAATGACCGCATTTTGCAAGTGAAATGCAACGATGGAAACAAACCCCTGCAAAATTTTTGCAGGGGTTTGTGTTTGCAGGGGTTTGTCAGTGCTCTGACGCAGTGAAAATTCACTGCGATTTTTTATACATAATTAAGTATTTCTTCCGGTTTATCAACAAAGATCGTTGCGCCTTGTTCGGTTAAATAATCTATATCCCTAAAGCCCCAAGTTACGGTTATACATTTGATTCCTGCGTTTCTTGCGGTTAAAATATCCGTTTCTGCATCGCCTACGAGCATTATTTCGTCTTTTTCCACATTAAGACGTTTCATAACTTCAAACACTCCTGCGGGATCGGGTTTTTTGGGGATACCTGCGCCCTCGCCCACTACAGTTGCAAAGAAGCCTTCAAAATGCTTTTCGATAAGTTCCTTTGTTGCCGCTTCAAATTTGTTTGAAACAACGGCGCAAGGGATATTTTTTTCCTTTAATTTTTGCAAAAGTTCAATTATGCCGTCATAGGACACGGTGTTATCCTGGCTGTGAACAGAATAATATTCCTTAAAGCAGGCTAAACATTCTTCAAAATCGGGAATGTTTTCGGGGCAAGCCTGAGTCATAAGATTTCTGATGCCGTTACCTACAAACCGACGGATCTCTTCATAGGTGCGGGTTGGATAATTGAATTCTTCAAGGGCGTGATTTACGCTTAAATACAGATCCTTTAAGGTATATAAAAGTGTTCCGTCAAGGTCAAAGATTACTGCTTTCATTTTATTTCTCCCATAAATATCTTATATTTTCGGTAAATTCATTGGTTTTAATATCGCTGAGTTCTTCTAACAAGCGACCGTTCCAATAGAGATTTCTAATTAAAATATCCTTTGTTTTATGGCTTTCATCGTAGCCTTCAAAATTGAAGGTAGGTTTTTGCCGTGAATAGAGCCTGATATTTTCAAAGGTAATTTGTTCCGTTTTTCCGCGACGGGAACCGCCTGCAGAATATTCATAGTGATATGCCGTTATAACGCTTATAAGATTAGGCGCATAATCAAGGTTTATATTCTTATAAACATCTTTATCCAATCTTTGCAGGATAAGTTCGGGAATAATATCGTCATACTCAACAGAAATGTTTTTATAATTTACGTTGTGAACAAGGGCATAGTCAATATTAAAAGAATCAAGAACTGCTGCGGAAACGTGGATAATATTGCAGTTTTCAAAGTTAATATTTGAAATTTCTTCTGCACGGGTTTCAGCACCGATCTCAAGGCACTTGCCCCAATCGTTCCAGATAACGCAGTTTTTCACAAGCACATTTTTGAAAACATCATAGGCCTTGCCGTTACGGTACATTGCTTTTTTTACCGCTTCTTCAACGTCGCCCTCATAAAAGCAATCAAAGCCCTTTACGCAAATTGAATCATCAAAGGTGCGGATAAAACAATTTTCGATCAAGACATTTTCGCAGTTGTGCATATCGATTCCATCGGAATTATACCGCCAACAACCGATTATCTTTACGTTTTTTATGGTTAAATTTTTGCAGGCAATGGGGCGAATATTATATACAAGGGAATCTCTTACAGTAATACCCTCAATTTCAACATTGGTGCAATATTCAAGTTGAATGGTATGTAACCTTTTTGCGTTTTTAACGGCTGAATCGTTAGGAGTATCTTCAACCTCAAAAAGGATTCGCTCTTTATTTTTACTGTTATCAAGAATTCCTCTGCCAATTATTTTTATGTTTTCGGCATCCATTGCGCGGATACAACCGTAAACTACTGCGCCTTCATCAAGATATAACGTTTGATTGCTTTTTAAACAAATTGTATCAACAAAATGCTCGCCTTTGCCGAAATAGATGACTTCGTTACTGTCTTCCCTTTTTTCTTCCATAGGATCGGCAAAAATATGCAAAGCATTATTTCGCCCGAAAGGCTCAACGGTGAAATATTGAGGCTTATCTAAGGTAAAAGAAATTACCCCGTCTTTTATTTCAGGCTTAATATTTGCTTCAAGAGGACGGATCACAACATTTTCAAAATTTCTTTTAGGAATGATTTCAAAGTCAAGAGGTTCCGACAGAGAAAGGGACAAAAAGTTTATTTCTTCTGTCTGATCAAGGGGACGCTGATGTCCTGGCCAACGTCTGTTAAAAGGAACTTTAGAGACTCTTGCTTTATCAAGAAGCACTTCTTTTCCGTTTATTTTTACAGAATAATCCTGAAAATCATTTTCAAGCACAGAATATACTTTATATGCCATTGTTTTCTCCTTTCGCAGTTATTATTATATTCTACACCAAGCGAGATTAAAAGTAAATACGATTTTCAATGAAATATATAACTTTAGCGTATTGACTTCCCTATTTTGCTATGATAAAATAACCTTATAATTTTAATAAGGAGAAAAAAATACAATGAATTTCTTTCTGTGCGAGCCGTATCTTTTAACACTCAACCCCTCAAGTGAAATGAATATCGTTTGGGTGCAGAGCGTAAAATCTGAAGGATTCGTTGAGTTTGGCTCAACTGAAATTCCGAACAAAAAAATAAAGGCTGAATGTTATGAATTAACAGGCTTGCGCAATCCTCTTGAAAATAACACTTACCCCGAATATCCTGAAATGTGCACTCCCGTTTCTCTGTGGCAGTACATTGCAAAAATCGATAATTTATCACCCAATGAAAAAGTATTTTACCGCGTAGTATCCGAAAACAATAAGACGGCTGTTTATAACTTTCACACTGCCCCCGAAAAGGGAATGGACTTCCGTTTTGCACAGTTAAGCGACCTTCAAGGTTTGCCGGATTGCAATAAAACCGTTTCTGAAATAGGTAAACAAAAGCTTGACTTTATTTTATATTCGGGCGATGCCACTTATACAAGCTGGCGTCTTGATTCCTGGTTTGATCTTGGTGTTGATTGGCAGGATGAAGATTCAAGAAAAAAAGCTTTCTTCCCCACTATGCAAAACTCCAATATTTTACAGTATATGCCTATGTTTTTCTGTCCGGGCAACCACGAGGTTGATAACTTACGTTGCTATGCCGAAAAGGAGAAAATAGGCGAGGATAAACATTGGTGCTGGTCCATTTTTATGCAGATGTTTCGCCCTCTTTACCCAACGGACGATTATTCGGTAACGGGAAAAAGATGGTACTCGGTAGATTACGGTGATTTACATATTACGTCCTTAAGCATTAACAATCTTTGCTTTATCAATCCTTACGAAGCACCGGGTTGGAGGCTTTATGATTCAATCGCTCCTAACAGCCCGCAGATAACCTGGCTTAAAGAAGATTTGAAAAATTGCACAAATAAATACAAGTGGGTTATACAACATTTCCACATTCTTAATAAGGGCTGGGACGTACAGTTTAATCTGTGCGAGCCTGAAATTAACGAAAAGGGTGAAGTAACTTATCCCCACGACCACGGCGGAATGTTAATGGATTTATATTCTGAATTGGGCGTCAATGCAGTAACCTTCGGGCATAGTCACGTTTACGAAAGATATTTTAGAAAAAGCACCCATTACATTGAAGCGGCGTATTTATCGATCTGCTTCCATAACGGCACGGAAAAGCCTCACCCATCAGGGCTTTTACCCGTTAAAGAGGATTTGTCTCAGCGTTCATTCTTAATTGTTGATAAAACTAAAGACGGTTTAACCGCAACGGGATATTATGCAGATGGCACAATTCCCTTTGATAAATATCAGATAGCCGATGAAAACGGATTTACAATTGCACCTGAAAAATAAAGGAGAAATCTTATGGAAATTTTATTTAACGTAACCTTCAAAAACAACAAGCCTATTGATGGTCAGTTTTCTGTTGAAATAAGCGTGCCTCAAGCAATTTTGGCAACAATATATTGGGCAGATGAAAAAGGTCAGCCTTTAAAAAATTATCTTCCAATTAAGAGTCTGCCTTTAATTGACGGCAGAACAAAATATATTACAAAGGAAATTTTTATTCCGGAAGAGGCAAAAACAATTTTATGTAAAGCTTATAACGATTCAATGCTTGAGATCGTTCTGCCCGAGTTCATTTTTACAATTCCCGAAGAAAAGCTTCACAAAAAAACAAAGCCAATAATGAAGATTTTTGCAGGCAGTGATATGCACTTTGGCGGAGATTATTTTCACAATGCAAACTCACGCCACAAGGCCTTTGAGTGCATTGAGCATTTAAAGCCTCATATGGTTGTGGTTTCAGGTGATATCACTGACAATTCATATCCCAATGAATTCAAGCAAGCAAAAGAATATATTGAAGAGCATTTCCCAAAAACTCCCGTTTTCGTTGCTTACGGTAACCACGATTGGGATCCTTATGCTAAAGGAAGCTCCCCTCATTATGAGGATATGACGGCATTTATGACCTGGCAACACAAACGCAACGAAAAATTAGGTGCAAAAATGCTTTCCTTTGGTCCGAGAGAAACTTTCTCGGTAAAATACAATGGAATTACCATTATCACTCTTAACCCCAACGAGGAAACTCGTCATTTTGAGGGCAGACGTTATCAGTATAAGGATGATCAATTAGAATGGCTTGATGCAGAGCTTACAAAATGCGATGGTGATCGCTTCAGAATAGTTAACACTCACTTTCACCGCAACAATACTTTGATAACACCATCTAAAAGCGAAACAAAAAATGCTTTTGAAGTATTTAATGATGATAAGTGCGGTGAAATTTTAGATAAGCACAAGGATATTTTACATATTTCAGGTCATTGCCACAGTAATATGGACAGCGAATGGATTAACACCTCCTATGATGCACAAAACAACATTGCCTATGTAAACGGCGGTTGTATGGTTTGGACAGGTGTAGGCCTTAATTCACGCCCTGAATATTATCAGAAAGACCGTGCGATGGGTCAGCTTGTTGAAGTTTATGAAGACTATATGCTTATTCGCGGTGTTGAATACGTAAGCGGAAAGTTCATTCCCAGATGTTTACATAAGGTTGATTTATAAAAGAGAAAAAGCAGGCTTTCGCCTGTTTTTTATAATTTTTCAATAAACTCAAGTTCCTTTATAACGTCCTCTTCGGGGTTGCTTCTTTCCAATGTTTTTACAACGGTTAATTCGTTGATTTTTTTGTGGAAATCCTTTGGTAAATCGCCAAAGCCTACGGGAAGGTGAAAGTCGTTCATATAGGATTCGTTATTGGTTAAAAGGGAATCAGACCAATGAATCCAACCGATAAGCTCGGGGTGCTTTAAAAATTCATAAAGATAATCAAAGCGGTCCCGGGCGGTGCCGTCCTTTTTGATAAATGCTGCTGCCGCCGCGGCATGGCTTGTATCTAAGGTCAATAAAACGTTTGAACGGTTAACGTCCTTTTGGATTTGATACCATTCTTCAGCCGAAACACCGTAAATTATTCTTTGGGGAATATGGTGCGCAGAGTTTTCAATACAAATGGTAATTCCCTTTGTATTTGCGTAATCGGCAATTTCGCGCATACCGTCAATCATACGCTCATAATTACCAAGCGTACCTTCGCCCCAGGTTTCAATACCCAGCGTGTGCATAACCATTTTATTTACGGGGAATTTTAAGCCAATATCAATGGACTCTTTAATTCTATCAATGGAGCTTTGGCGCAAAGCATCATCAAAAGCCGATAAATTCAGGTGTGCATAGGGCAAGTGAACACCTTTAACAAAGGGAATATATCTTTCCCAATCCTCTAACTGCTCACTTTTACCGATATGCGCTTCAACACCAAGATTATATTTTAATAAAAATTCAGACCTATGGCAGGGACAAGTTAAAAGCATTTTAATCCTCCACAAAAACGGGGTTTAATATAAATTGAGGGGTGTACTGACCCTCGGAATATTTGCGGTTAACGGGTTTTGCCCAACCGCGCACGCGGAAATATCCTTTGCCGGGAAGCGCGCCCTTATATGAAAATTTCTTGGGTATATCGGTTATACTGCAAACGCATTTCCCATCGGAAATAATATCCACTTGCTCCATATCTACCGTTGAAGTAAAGGATAATTCAACGTTATATAATCCGTCTTTATTTTTCTCACATTTAAAAACAGGCTCGTGAATACAATCGCCTACACAGCAATAGAAATTGCCTGAACGGTATGCTTTAATAATTTCATCATAGGTGTTTTCTTCAACGTAAAGATAATCCTGCACAAATTCGCCGGGCAGATAGTCTTCACCGCCTTCGGCAAAATGCTTATGGAAGTCAGAGCCGTTGCGGGCAAATAATTTATAGCCTTTAGATAAAAGCCTATCCCATTCTTCGCCTATATCCCAAGTCTGCTTTGCACGTCTTTCACGGCGGTCAACGCAAGCGATAACCTTAAAAACATCGTTTTCTTGGGCAAGTGCTTCAAAATTTTCAAAGGAAACGTCAGGATCATTGGGGTGGTTAAATATCATAAATATCTTTTCTTCGCCCCAATTTTCTTTAACGTAATCAAGTTCTTTTAAGGCTTCTTCAAGGCCAACGTGACCGTCCCATCTATTGAATTTGTGTATGAGGCTCCTTTGAAGCATAAACTCATTATTATCAGGCGTTGTTATATACATAACGTGGCGTTCAATGGGGAAATTCTGCTCCGCCGTGTGAAAAATGGGCATATCGGGATAATCCTCACGCGCCTTTAAAATCTCGGCATACTGCGCTTCCAGACAATCGGGAGTATTGTAAGCGTGCCCTGAAATACCAACAAAGTCAACGTACTGACGGCATCTTCTTAAAATCTCGTCAATAGGCAGAGTTCCGTCATTACAGTTATGTGTGTGAATATGCAAATCGCCTTTTATCCACTTTCCCATTTTTTTATTTTTCCTCCGGATAAAATTCTTTCTTTGCCTGACCGAATAAATAGTTATCGTGCATAAGTCCGTAAATATAATCAGGCATAGTAGGTAACCAGGATGCAGTCATATAGCCTTTAAGCCCACGGTTTTCCAAGTAATGCTTGCAGTATGTAAGGGTATGATGCTCGTTTTTATAATTTTCATAGGTTGATGAAGTTGGAACCTGCTCATAACCCCAATCTGCTATTTCTCGGTATAAATGTACGCTTGGGAAACGCTCTATAATCCAGCCGTACCACCAATTTGAAATGAGAACATCCTTGGGAATAACTTTTTGGAAAGCTTCTTTTCCGCCGTAACCCTCAATGCTTTTGGGATCGACCCACATCCAAGGGCGAACACCTTCTTCACGGCAGGCATTAAAAAGCATATTTGCATCACGGGCAAGCTTTTCGGGAGAACGAACGGTGCGCACGGGATAACAACCCTGATATTCCATAACCTCTTCTTCAAGGCCTAAATGGAAAAGTTCAGGCTTATTAAACATTTCAATAGTTTCCTTTATAACGTCAACACACATTTTTTCACATTCATAGGTGCCGATCTTAAAAGCATACTCACCCATCCAACCGTTATGAGTGCAAGAGAAATTAAATTTAGGCAAAGGTGTAAGACCGATAGAACGCAAGCGGTCAAGCTCTTTTATGAAATCTGCTTTTTCCCAGCTTCCCTCAATGGCAAGCTCGGGGTGAGAATCAAGCTTTACGCCTTCTCCAATATCAATTAAAACCGTATTGATTCCGCACTGAGGCATAAAATCGGTGATCTTTCTCCAAATTTCCTTATCACAATAAAGGGAATCGTGATATTGACAAGCGGTTATATCTCCGGTAGGAAGTGTTGTATATTCCATTCCCTTTCGTCCCCACATATTATGGCCAAGATGTATTAACGATGCCCACATTTTTTTATCCATTTTTCGTCCTCCTTAGATTTATATTTATATTATATCAAACTTTTTTGGCAAAATAAATTGCAATTTTTAACACAAAGATTGCAATTTCAACTCTATTATATATGAACAATAGTGAATTTTCAATATAAAAGCTGTGTAAAATATATAAAAACAGCAAAAATCTTGTTTTGCAGTATTGACTTTTGGCTTTCAATATGGTATAATCACGCTCAAATAAGGGAGTAATCGTCGCATTTTATGCGTGATAAGGTCAACAATTTCGTGGTTTTCCACTGGCCTTTCTTAAACGATAAGACTTATCTGCGCTCTTACCACAGATAGGTCTTTTAATATTTTTATTTAAGGAGTTTTTTGATGAAAGAGTATTTACTTTCAAAAGAAGAAGTTCTGAAAAACGTAGAAAGCACACCATCGGGACTAACAAGTGATGAAGCCGCAAAAAGGCTCAATGAATTCGGTCCCAACAAATTAAAGGAAGCAAAAAAAGAAACCTTACTTAAGCGTTTTTTAAAGCAGCTTGCCGATCCTATGATAATAATCCTCATTATCGCGGCAGCTGTTTCCGCTTTAACTGAGATCCTTGAAAACGCTTTCCCCACCGACGCCTTAATTATTCTTGCAGTTGTTCTCATAAATGCCATTTTAGGTGTTTTCCAGGAATCCAAGGCAGAAAAAGCCATTGAAGCTTTGCAGGCAATGACCTCTTCAATGAGTAAGGTCATCCGTGACGGCAAGCATATTCAGGTTAAAAGCGAGGAGCTTGTAAAAGGCGATATTATCGTCTTGGAAGCAGGTGATGACGTTCCTGCCGATGCAAGAATCCTTGAAAGCGCTTCTCTTAAAATTGAGGAAGCCGCATTGACCGGTGAAAGCGTTCCCGTTGAAAAGCACGAAAACGTGCTTTCAGCTGAGGTTTCATTAGGTGACAGAAAAAATATGGTGTATATGGGCTCTCAGGTAGTTTACGGCAGATGCGTTGCCGTAGTTACCCAAACGGCTATGGAAACGGAAATGGGCAAGATTGCCGATGCTCTTTCTCAGGCCGAGGACGGTCAAACGCCTTTGCAAATAAAGCTTGCTCAGTTATCTAAGATCCTTAGTTTCCTTGTTCTTGGCATTTGCGTTATTGTTTTTGCTATCAATCTTTTAGGTATTGATTATAGCTCAGCCCACGTGTTCACCGAGATTCTTGAAATCTTTATGATCGCAGTTTCTCTTGCCGTTGCGGCGATTCCCGAAGGTCTTGCGGCAGTTGTAACAATCGTTTTATCAATCGGTGTAACCAATATGTCAAAGCGCAATGCCGTTATCCGCAAGCTTACTGCAGTTGAAACCTTAGGCTGTGCTCAGGTTATTTGTTCAGATAAAACCGGTACTCTTACACAGAATAAAATGACCGTTGTTGAAAACTATTCATTTAATGAAACAATGCTTGCAACGTCACTTATGATGTGTAACGATGCAAACCTTGATGAAAACAACAACGCTCAGGGTGAGCCCACCGAAGCGGCCCTTGTAAACTACGCATATAAGCTCAGCTTAAATAAAAACGAGCTTGATGAAAAATATCCCCGCCTTTGCGAAGCACCCTTTGATTCAATGCGCAAAATGATGAGCACCGTTCACTCGGTTGACGGCAAGGTTGTTCAGTACACAAAAGGCGCACCTGATGAACTTTTAAAGTGTTGCACGCATATTTTAAAAGAAGACGGTGTTAAAGAATTAACTGATGATATTCGCCAAGAGATCCTTAACAAAAACAAGGAGTTTGCCGATAAAGCGCTTCGTGTTCTTGCTGGCGCATATAAAGAATACACTGAAAATCCCAACACTTCTGATCCTTCAAGCCTTGAAAACAATCTTATTTTCTCAGGTCTTGTGGGTATGATCGACCCCGTTCGTCAGGAGGTTAAGCCTGCCATTGATATGTGCAGAAGCGCAGGTATCACACCTGTTATGATCACGGGCGATCACAAGGATACTGCCGTTGCAATCGCCAAGGAATTAGGAATAATTTCCGATAAAAGCGAGGCTCTTACAGGTGCTGAGCTTGATAAAATTCCCGAAGAAGAGCTTGATGTTACAAAATACCACGTTTATGCCCGTGTCCAGCCTGAGCACAAGGTTCGCATAGTTAAGGCATGGCGCAAAAAAGGCAAGATCTGTGCAATGACGGGAGACGGTGTTAACGATGCGCCCTCCATTAAAAATGCCGATATCGGTGTTGGTATGGGCATTACCGGTACTGACGTTACTAAAAACGTTGCCGATATGGTTCTTGCTGACGATAACTTTGCAACTATCGTTTCGGCAGTAGAAGAAGGCAGAAGAATTTACGATAACATCCGCAAAGCGATGCAGTTCCTTTTATCTGCAAACCTTGCTGAGGTTCTTGCTATTTTTTCTGCAACCTTAATGGGCTTTACCATTTTAAGTCCCGTTCATCTTTTGTGGATAAACCTGGTTACCGATACTTTCCCTGCCGTTGCCTTAGGTATGGAAAAAGCTGAGGATAACGTTATGAAGCGCGCCCCCCGAGATGCCAAGGAAGGCGTTTTCGCAGGCGGTTTAGGCTTTGACGTTGTTTTCCAAGGCATAATCGTTGCCGCAATAACTCTTATTTCTTATCTTATCGGTCGAAATATGGGCGGTAGCGAGCACGGTATGACAATGGCATTCGTTGCACTTTCAATGACGGAGATCTTCCACTCCTTTAATATGCGTTCAAGAAGACAATCCGTTTTCACCTTAAAAGGTCATAACGGTATGCTCTGGCTTTCAATGCTCCTTGCATTCGGCCTTACCGTTGCAGTGTTGTATGTCCCCTATCTTCCCGAAATTTTCGGCTTCACAACAGTTAAACCTATTGAATTCTTAATAGCAGTGGGTCTTGCCTTTACCATTATCCCCATCGTGGAAATAACAAAATTCATTCAAAGAAAGTTAAAGAGGTGATAATCTTTGGATACAACTGTTTTCCAAAGCATTACAGGTAATATTGACGATTGGTCAGTACAGTTAATTTTTTGTTTAAGAATAATTGCTTCGGCAATGTGCGGATGTCTTATCGGTTATGAGCGTTCAAGGCGCTCAAAGGGTGCAGGCGTAAGAACGCATATGGTTATCGCTCTTTCCTCCACCTTAATGATGCTTATTTCAAAATACGGCTTCTTTGATATGAAAGCCTTAGGCATAAATGCCGATGCTTCAAGAATTGCCGCACAGATAGTTACGGGTATTCCTTTCTTAGGTGCAGGTGTTATCTACGTTCGGCAGAATCAGTCCTCGGTTCAGGGTCTTACCACCGCAGCAGGTATTTTAGCCACCTGCGGTATTGGTATGGCTTGGGGTTCAGGGCTCTATCTCATTGCCGCTTTTGCCACCTTATTGCTTATGGTCCTGCAATTTGTTTTACATAGGATCCTTACCGGCTATGATTCAACCTTTGTGGGTGAGGCCGTTCTCGTTGCAAAAGCTTCTTTTGATGCGGAAGGTCTTATTCACTCCGTTTTTGATGAATATGCAGTTTCGGTGCAGAAATGCCGCGTAAAAAGGCTTGACAACAGCTTATACGAATTCAGAATAAATTTTAAGGCAATGCACGAAATCTCCGCTCAAACAGTTGCAAAGGCACTTGATGAGCATCCGGAATTTACTGCAATAGAAATTTAATGGAAAGAAAAGGTACTTTTGTGCCTTTTCTTTTTATTTTTCACTTGCCATAAACTGATTTTTATCATAAAATAGATATATATAAACTCAGAAAGGAAACTGTTTTAATGATAAATGTTGCAGTTTTAGGCTTCGGTACTGTTGGCAGCGGTGTTGTTGAGCTTATTGATATGAATAAAGGTCACATTGCCGCAAAACTTGAAAATGAGCTTAACGTAAAGTATATTCTTGATATAAGAGATTTTCCTGACAGTCCATATAAAGACAAGTTTGTTAAGGATTTCTCAATTATTGAAAATGATCCTGAGATCAAGGTAGTTGCTGAAGTTATCGGCGGTGCCACCTTTGCTTATGATTATACCGTCCGTGCATTAAAGGCAGGAAAAAGCGTTGTTACCTCCAATAAGGAGCTTGTTGCCCAGAAAGGCTATGAGCTTTTAACTCTTGCAAAGGAAAATAACGTTAACTATTTCTTTGAAGCATCTGTTGGCGGCGGTATTCCCCTTATCCGCCCGATGCACCGTTGTATGGCGGCAAATGAGATCACCGAGTTTTACGGCATCTTAAACGGCACCACCAACTATATTTTAACGAAAATGATCGAAGAAAACGTTGCTTTCAGCGATGCTCTTAAAAACGCACAGGCTTTAGGCTACGCTGAAGCAGATCCCACTGCTGACGTTGAGGGTATCGATGCTTGCAGAAAAATGTGTATTCTTGCATCCCTTGCTTTCGGGCATCACGTTTATCCTAAGGATGTTTATGCTGAGGGTATTACGAAAATTTCTCTTGATGACGTTGCCATTGCCGATGAAAAGGGATATAGCATAAAGCTTATCGGTCAGGGCGAAAACTATGGTGACAGTCTTAAAGTTATGGTTGCTCCCGCGCTTGTTCCCCACACAAGCCTTCTTTCAGGCGTTAAGGACGTTTTCAACAGCGTGCTTATTCGCGGTAATGCCGTTGGTGATGTTTTCCTTTGCGGTCGCGGTGCAGGTAAGCTTCCCACCGCCAGTGCCGTTGTTGCCGATATTTTAGATGCCGCCAAGCATTTTGAATTCCTTAAAGGATGGGGTTGGCAGGATGAAATTGAAGGTCAGGTTCTTTGCCAAGAAGATCTTGAAAGCGCATGGTATATCAGGGCAAACAATACTGCTGATGAGGTTTTAGCCCTCTTTGGCGATGCCGATATCGTTTATAACGAAAACGGTGTTATCGGCGCTATTACCAAAAAGGCACTTAACAAGGAGAACTTTGAAAAGTTTGAGAAGCTCAACATTCTTTCAAAGATCCGCGTGCTTGATATCTGAGGCTGAATATGGCTAAAAAGGATAAGAAAAAAGAACGCGAAAAAGAATCAAAGCCCATAAATATTGCTTTCTGGGCACCAATCGTTGCCGCAGTAGGTCTTATAATAGGCTTCGCAGTATGTTATTTAACCTTTGTTCACTACGGCGGAAATTAAAATATTAACATTATTTATTGCAGAAATTACGATGTATCAAAATATAGAAAACAGGTGATTATAGAATGTTTTGTCCTAATTGCGGCACACAGCATGAACAAAAAAACATATGTCCTGAATGTGGCACCCCTGTTCCATCAGTGTATCGTCGTCGCCACCCCACAGGCTTAACAAATGCTGCTAAAGTTTTTATGATTATTGGAACTATCTTCACAAGCCTTGCTGGGTATTTTATTCCATTACTGTGGTGTATTCCTTTAACTATATCGTACTTTAACAAAGTTAATAGATATGAAAAAATTAGCACTGGATTTAAAGTATGTTGTCTACTATTTGTTAACACATTAGCCGGCATATTCATGCTTTGCGATAAAGACTTTTGATAATAAAGCGGATATCTTCTGATATCCGCTTTAATAGTTTGTTTTTGACAAAACAAAGTTTATTTTTTATCTTTACCCGAGAAAACACATATGATATGATTTAGATGGTGATTTTATGTATAATATAAAGCTTTCCTCTTATGTGCCTGAGCCCGCTCCTGCAAAAACTGACAGGATCGTTGCCGCACATTATTATGCCGCCTGGAAAAAGGGCTCAGCCGGACTTCACAACGGCTTTGATGATCTCCATTCCTTTCCCGAAAGAACACCGCTGATGGGTTATTATGACGAGGATGACCCCGTTGTTTCGGATTTCGAGATAAAGTGGGCATTGGAGCACGGCATAAACTGCTTTATTCATTGTTGGTACAGATATAAGGAATTTGAGAATATGCCCCTTTCAGATGAGCATCTTCGTTGTGCGCACGCTCTGCATCAAGGCTTTTTTCACGCAAGATATCAACTACTGATGAATTTTGCCATTATGTATGAAAACAATCCCCGTTGGGCAGGAACTAATAAGGATGATCTTTTAAACAATCTTCTTCCCTATTGGTGCGAACGGTACTTCAAGCGGGAAAATTATTTGAAAATTGACAATAAGCCAATTTTATTCATTTGCAATAAGCAGGTGCTTGATGATGCCTTTGCTTCAATAGAAGAGCAGAAGAACACCTTTGATAGATGCCGACAGTATATGAAAGAAAAAGGCTTTGGAGGTCTTATTATAGCTTGTTGTCTGTGGGGATACCACGGGGAAGAAGAAAAAGAGCTCTTTGATGATTGCGATAAGCGTGGTTATGATTTTCACTTCACCTATTCCTCAAGTTATTCACCAAAGGAAAATTATCCCTCTGAGGAAGAAATTTTCAACGGTCAATGCGATATTTTAAAAAAACGCTTTGATTTTTCACCTATGAATCACACGCCTACCGCTTCCTGCTTCCGCGATTGCACACCGCGCCACACTGAGGCTTGGGCAGAAAAGGGTTACGGCTTCTTCAGAAACGAAACTATATATCACCAATCCCCCGAAAATTTCAGGAAAATCATCAGAAAAATGAAAGAAATGTCCGATGCTCTTCCTGAAAATTCTTACGGCAGAAAAATTTTTATGATCGATAATTGGAACGAGTGGGATGAAGGGCATTATATTGCACCAAGCCACCAGTTTGGCTTTAAATATCTTCAGGCTATTCGCGAAGAATTAACGGAAAAAGATAACCTGCCCGATTATCGCACTCCCCAAGATCTTGGTTTCAAGGTAAATAAACATTGGGACGAGCCTGATTTAAAAGAAATTTGCGAAGAAAGATTAAAAGCGAGGTAATTCCTCGCTCAGTCTGCTGACAAAGTCAGCAGGCTGCCAGAGTTCGAGAAACCCTTGCAAGCCAAGGCGCTGAACTTGCAAAAAAGGGAGTTTACACAGACGTAAATGACCGCATTTTGCAAGTGAAATGCAACGACGGAAACAAACCCCTGCAAAATTTTTGCAGGGGTTTGTGTTTGCAGGGGTTTGTCAGTGCTCTGACTGCAGGTTAATTAAGCCTGCAGTTTTCCTATCTGTGCGATATTAAATTATAGTTGCGGATATCTATGGTGCAATCGCAATTACCGTGCACTTCAAATCCGATGTTATTCCCGCGAATATAAAAATCTTCACGCTTAACCTTTCTTCCAAAGGTGTTATCTTGATTAGCAAGCTCTATCATTTTATCTATATGAGGTGTGAGATCAAGGCGAATTTCTTTCCACTCATTTGTCGGTGTTACACCGTTTACGTTAAATGATTTTTCGCCACCACCATAAGTATCCTCAGTTGAGATAATATAAATCATCTCAGTTCCCACCGTATCAATATGCCAATAGGTATCCATAAGTCCCCTATCATCAAAAAGGTATACGCCAAACCATATAAACTTTTTCATATCCTTTAACGCAAGATAAAAATATGCAAAAAATTGGCACGCATTGATTCCCTCGGGATTTTCTGTGGGAATATATTCAGGCATTCTTATATCCAGAGATAACTCAAGCTTTTTAAAATCGCCATTATAAAATTCTCTGTTCTCTTCAGGAAGATTTTCATAGCAGCCAAACTCCTGCTCTAACAATAAATGTGGCCATAGCTCATCGCCTGCTGCTCTGCCCTCATAAACATTTCGGGCATTAAGGCGCATTGAAAGGGAATTATCCTCCATATTGTACCTAAGCCATTTTGTTTTACCGTCAGTAAGCGTTAAAGGATCACTCTCCGCTCTGTTGTGCCACAAGCAGTATTTTGAATACCATTGATCTACCTGCCACTGCGGTTTATCTTGTGAGCAAGGAAAATTCCATATTCCTGCAGTAATTTCACGCCCTTCAGGTCGTTCCATTTCAATTATTTTAAATCCGTTTTTGAAACCTTGATCTTTAAATAAGTATTTTTGCATAAAAATCAACTCCTTTTGTTTATTATATATTCCGTTTTTCTTTTTGTCAATGATTGACAAGTTTCAAAAGGAGTTATATAATTTAATCAGCGCAATTAAGGAGTATTTATATGCTTGATTTTAAACCTATTGCAACGGATATAAAAGAAGAATATCAAAGACTGTCTTTCAATCATACACGAAGCTGTCTCCACACTTTTGCAACTATGTTTATCTGGGGACAAGCTCAGTATGCCTTTATTGACGGTTTCTTCGTGTTTTTGGCGAAATACGGTGATAAATATACTTACCTCTTTCCCGTTGGTGACGGTGATCTAAAGAGCGTAATCAAATTACTGCTTGAGGATGCAAGGGAAAGGAATATTCCCTTTAAGCTCTCAGGGTTAAATAATAATGACGTTGAAGCACTCAAAAATTTATTTCCTGAAAAATTCTCCTTTTATTCTACCCGTGATTTTGAGGATTATATCTATCTTGCATCTGAGCTTAAAACGCTGGAGGGAAGAAGGTTTCACTCAAAGCGCAATCACTTTAACAAATTCAAAAAGCTCCATCCCGATTTTTCTTTTGAAGAAATCAGTGAAGCCAATGTTGAAAAGGCTTGGAATTTTGCATTAAAATGGTATGATACCCGTGATGACGAGGATATTGATTATGAAAAAAAGGCATTGAGATGTGCCTTTGATAATTATTCTTCTTTAGGCTTTGAAGGCATCCTTTTATCGGTAAAAGGTGAAGTTATTGCTTTAACTCTTGCATCACAGACAACAAGCGATACCTTTGATGTGCATTTTGAAAAGGCTTCAACTGAATATGCCGGTGCTTATGCCGCCATAAACTGCTTATTTGCAAATCATATCACGGAAAAGTATCCTTATATTAAATATCTTAACCGTGAGGAGGATATGGGAATCGAAGGCTTAAGAAAGGCAAAATTAAGCTATAATCCCGTTTTTCTTCAGGAACGCATAAATGCTAAAGAGGTTGTTTTATGATAATAAGATATTCTTCGCAAAGAGATATCCCCCATTTAAAAGCATTATGGCGAGAAGCCTTTAACGATACTGACCAGTTTGTTGAAAACTTTTTTAGCGTTGCATATAAGGAAGATCATTCACTTATTCTTCAGTGCGATAATAAAATCGCTTCTATGCTTTTCTGGTTTGATTGCTCCTTTAATAATAAAAAGGTTGCCTATATCTATGCCGTTGCAACCTTTAGAGAGTTTCAGAAAAGAGGCTTGTGCAATGCTTTAATGAACGAATTACATAGCCTTCTAAAGGCTTCAGGCTATATTGGTGCATGTCTTGTGCCATCAGATGAGAATCTCTTTAATTTCTACGGAAAAATGGGTTATATAAAGTGCATATATAATAGCGAAAAAGAAGTTTTTGCCAAAGATATCTGTGCTGAGATCACAAAGATCACAGTTGAGGAATATCTAAGCTTAAGAGAAAAATATTTGCCCGAAAAATCCATCACGCAGAGAGATACTGAATTTTTAAAGCTTCAGGCTAAGTTTTATAAGGGCGATGATTTTCTCTTTTCCGCAAGGAAGGAAGACGATACGCTTTTTGCTCTTGAGTTTTTTGGAAATAATGATAAACAAAGCAGTATTGTTAACGCTCAAAAAGCAAAAAAGGGGCTTTTCCGCACCCTCGGCACAGAAAAGCCCTTTGCTATGTATCTGCCCTTTGAAGAGACAGAATTGCCCGTTTATTTAGATTTTGCATATGATTAAAGCACTTCGTAAAGAGAAGTGCTTTTCTATTACTTAAATTTTACTGCCGTACCATAAACAATAACTTCTGCCGCACCTTGCATAACTGCCGAGGATGCGTAACGGATATTTACGACAGCATCTGCACCTAAGGCTTCTGCCTCTTGAACCATTCTCTTCGTAGCGATTGCTCTTGCTTCATTCATCATCTCATTATATGATTTCAATTCACCGCCAACAAGAGTTTTAAAGCTTTGTGCAATATCTCTACCTAAATGCTTTGATTGAATAGTGCTTCCCTTAACAAGTGATAACGTTTCCAATTCCTTACCACTGATATAATCAGTATTTACTAATATCATCTTCTTCGCCTTCCTTTATTTCTTTAATTCTTTCTATTAAAACAACGACCGTTAATATACAAAAAACAAGAGGAATAATCGCCAAAATATACTTCCAAAAACCTTCAAGTAATGATATTAAAAAGCCAAAGTAAATAAAAAAATACGAAACACATATAGAAGTCACCACTATGGGTGCTATCATCTTTTTGCCGTGTTTTTTCAAGGCTACCTCCTTAGATATTGTATATAGTTCGATTATAATATATTGAAAACTATTTGTCAATATATAAATACAGCCTGATGGCTAATGATATGCAAAAAACAATATTGGCTTTTGGCAATATAAACGCTGACACGTGATGACATAACTTTACTTACGCAATAAATAAAAAAATCGACAAGCCAAAACCTGTCGATCTTTTGGGTATTTTGAACTTAATGACACGAATCAAAAATGCCTGAAAACTGAAGATTTTCTATATTTTTTCTACAAATTCAATCAATTGTTTTAAATTTGTGATTTTCCATTTATTATCATTACTACCATCACGGTCAAGCCAAAAAGATGTAAAGCCTTGCTCTCTTGCTCCATCTGCTTCCGGTTCATAATCATCAACATAAATACTTTCTTCTGCTGTTACACCTTGTGCAGTTAAAGCAGCATTAAAAATAATCGGGCTTGGCTTTCCCGCACCAACTAAAGAACTTGCAGTAAAGGATGCAAAATACTTCGCTATGCCTAATTGCTGTAATGTATATTCAAGAGACGGTGAAGTATCACTAATAACGCCCATTTTGCAACCCTTGCTTTTAAAATATTCTAATACTTCTATCGTTTCAGGGAAAAGCTTTCTATCTCCATTACACCACAATTCATTAAATAATATTTCTGCTCGTTCTTCAATATTTACAACGACACCTTCTTCAACAAGCAAAAATTCATAATATCTTTTGAAGAAATTACGTTCGTCATCAATCGTTTTATACCAGGGCTTTTTGCCTTCACTTGCCATATTAAAAAGTTTCATCATTTTCTCGTATGGCAATTCAAAGGTCTTTCCCGACCATTCTTCTATAATATTGTCGCGCCATTTTTCTTTGTTTTTATCGAAATATGTTAACGTTCCGTCACGGTCAAAAAATATTGCTTTATATTTCACAATAATCTCACTTCCTTTAAAAGATTATACTATAAAACACGAATAAAATCAACGGTATGCCGTTGTATATCATCAATTCCGCAAGGAATTGCATATCATCAACTTCGTTAGAAGTTGTATATCATCATTGCGAAAGCTTTTTGATACACGCTAACGCGTGATGATATACAGTCCTTACGGACTGATGAGATACAACGATAGCAACGCTATCGTTGATGATATACCATTGCTTTCGCAATGGATAAAAAAACTCTCGTTCAAAAGAACGACAGTTTTTTGGTGGGAACAATAGGGCTCGAACCTATGACCCTCTGCTTGTAAGGCAGATGCTCTCCCAGCTGAGCTATGCTCCCGATATTGGTGATCCATCCGGGATTTGAACCCGGGACACCCTGATTAAAAGTCAGGTGCTCTGCCGACTGAGCTAATGAATCATATTTTAATTTTTTGGCTGGGGTGGCTGGGCTCGAACCAGCGCATGACGGAATCAAAATCCGTTGCCTTACCGCTTGGCTACACCCCAACATAAAAAATGGGGTGAGTAGAGGGAGTCGAACCCTCGACCTCCAGAGCCACAATCTGGCGCGCTAACCAACTGCGCTATACCCACCATTTTTTTATAAGGTGTTTGTGGTGCGCCAGAAGGGAGTCGAACCCCCGACACACGGCTTAGAAGGCCGTTGCTCTATCCAACTGAGCTACTGGCGCATAAACACCACGCCTTGAAAGGCTGGAGCGGGTGATGGGAATCGAACCCACGCAATCAGCTTGGAAGGCTGAGATTCTACCATTGAACTACACCCGCACATCGGTCTTCTTTATCAAAGGCACGTGTTATTATATTATTAAAGCCGTTTTTTGTCAACGACTTTTTTGTGAACAATTCATTTTTTTATTCTTTTTTTAAAGTTTTCTCAAGATTTTTATAAAGAATTCCTTCTATCAGCTCTTGAGAATAATTTCTTTTATAAAATTCTTCTATTAACTCATCAAAAATTCTTACGTCCTGATGCTTTGATGCAAAGTTGGTGCAACCGTCAAGATCACTGCCGATGCCCAATATTTTCTCACCGCCCATATCAAGAACGTACTCTATATGCTTAAAAAACTTTCCGATACTGTTTTCTCCAACAAAGCCCGAATATAATGTCAAACCCAAAAAGCTGTTTCTTTCAATCAGCTTTTTTATCTGCCTTTTTTTCAAGTTTCTGGGATGAGCACATATATCATAAACGTTTCCGTGAGAGAAAATTATGTTTTTAAAATTATGTACCGATGAATCAAACATCTGTTCCCCCATATGGGCAAGATCAATAAATATCCCCTCATCATCAAGTTCTTTGAGGAAACATTCACCAAAGATCGTAAGAGGCATATCATCATAGGCACTGCCACCGAAAATGTTCTTATTGTTCCACACAGGTCCCACGTAAACGGGCTTTTCTTTAATTATGTCTTCAAGGTCCCACAAGCTTTTTACCCAGCTTAATCCCTCAAAGGCTATGTACGTTTTCTCTACGGGTTTAGGCTCCTTAAAGATCTCAATCTCTCTTTTAACCAATTCTTTATCGCTATCAGCACCCTCAAAAACCGCAAAGATGCTTTTTCTAAGCTTTGTTTTACTTGCGTTCCTAAGCTGGCTTTCTTCCCCTATTGCTTTTATCCATAAATAATCACAATGCGCATCGAAAATATACATTTACTTCACCCTGTATATTATATGACCAAATCTTTTACCGAGTGAAAAAAATTCCCTCATCAGAGGGAATTTATAAGGACTGCACAACACGCAGTTGCAAGATTTTTTTGTGCTGTTCCTTAGTTCAATAGTGCAAAAAAACTTGCAAATCAGTGGCGCAGGTGGTTAATTGTGAGTGCGCTTACAAAAGCGTAAGTAATCGAGCAATTATACCGCCTGCAACGCGCAGTTGCAAGATTTTTTTGTGCTATTTTCAAATGTATTCAAGCCTAATATCCATCCCCATCTTCCCCACGTTTGCCCCTGCAAGGAAGAGCTGATAATCTACGGTGGCGGTTATACCCTTTTCCGTTTTATCAATATCAAGGTTGGTGGTAAAAATCTTCATATCAAGTGAAATACCGCCCATAGCATAATATCTTGTTTCATAGGTGGTTGTTTTTTTGAAAAACATATTTCCGCCTGCTTCACCCTGACGCTCGACCATAATGGTATCATCACCGATAAGAAGCTCGGTATTTACCGTATCTTCTTCAGAAAGGCTTTCCTCATAGTTAACCTTCAAGCCGTTTTCCGTTTCAACACACTCGGTGCGCGTGGTAAAGGTCATATTTTCATCAATTTCAGGTTGCTTTGTTACTATTGTTAAAAGTGCTTTTTTCATTATTGCTCCTTAATTACCGTTAACTTTCCGCTTCCGTCAGCGGGAACATAATATGCTTTGCCGCTCTGGGCATCATCGAATATAAAGAGAACGCCATCTACGATATCAATGGAATCAGCTCTGTAAATAGACTGCATTGTGCCTAAAACTGTTTTTTCCGTTCCCTCATAGGTCATTTTATATATATCGCCTGTGCCATCCTCAACGAAATAAATATACTCACCGTCAGTACACATTGCCACTGCATTTTTGCTGTGAATCTTCTTTCTTGGCTTATTGCCGCCTTCTTCAACGGGGCGACCTGCAATATTATCAATGGGTTGAGTATAAATACCGGTGTTTGTCTCTTCACTTTCAACGCAGATTATTACGCGGTTATCCATATTTATAAGTGTAAGCTGATAATATGCCGTGCTTATCTGATTTTTTTCCAAGGTATTGGTATCCACTTTATATGGCAGACGTGTGGAAACAAAGAAAATTTCTTCATCGGTTGCTTCAAGAATAAGTCCGTTTTCCTCACACAAGGTTTCAGTGCTTCCTGAATTTATGTTGATGCGCTTTGTTCCTGCCTCTTTTTCGGCAAAGTAATAAATATAATTATCACTTATTCTGATACCGTCAACCTCACCCGTTTCATAGATACGTTCATTAAGTGTTTCATATTCAAAATAATGAATCTTTCCGGCTGTATTTACTGCAACACCATTATCGCCGTAATACACAAAATCGCCTGCCTGAATGGTAATTAACTCTTCATCATTTGATCTGTCAATGCCAATATATCTAAGCTCAACTTCCGTTCGGGTTGGAGTTGTATAAAAGATCTTATCCCTATAAATATGCATATTGTGAGCTTTCTTCTCGGTTATAGCATCAAGCTCACTTCCATCAGCCTTCATACGATATATTCTCGCAACAGATGAATCAGCCAAGGCATTGTTTACGTTTGTAGGCATTGCACCGTTTATAAAGTATATCCAATCGCCCTCTTTAACCGCTATACCGCCTTTAGATTTTATCTCACCGTCAGGCTGAGCATTTTCCAAGGTATCAGCGCATCCGCACAAGGAAAAGAGCATCAGGAATACACACAATACCGACATAATTTTTTTCATATACATTCTCCTTTATTAGCCTACAAAAGCAATATCGTCATATTCTATACACTCTATATATTCAGTATCCAGATTCATACGGTAAATTCGTCCGTCATCGCTATCGGATATGAAATACATATAGTTATCTACTATATCAAGAGTATCGAAATCAAAAATTATCTCCTCAAACAAGCACTCATCAACACTTCCATCTAACGAACACTTATTGAGCTGATTTAAAATTGTGGCGTTTATATAATAGATATATCCGTTATAGTATGCCATACATTTTCCGCTGTTTTCAGATATTTTTCTCTTTTCGCCATTTGAGGTCGATATAACGTATAAACCGTCATAGGTCTCATTATTACGCTCAATGGTGGAGGAAAAGCCATAGAAGCCTGCTTCTTCTTCGAAAATATAATCTGTAAACCCACCGAAAATAATGGCTTTTGATCTGCCGGTTTTAGCATCATATCTATATACGTTGCCGTTCTGAAGAATATAATAGTAAGCAATATCCTTATCAACGTCAATAACATATGTTGGCGAAGCGGTTATTTCCACAAAGGACGTCTGCCCGTCAATCATTTTATAAAGATTGCCTATTTCACCATCATCCTCGCGAGTGAAATAAACGTATTCCGTGCTTACGCGCACATTATACACGGGAAACTGTGTTATCTGAACAACATTGCTACCATCGTTATTCATTCTATAAAGCATAAAATCCTCGGTGAAATAAATGTATTCCCCCGAAAAGCCGTAAAACCCGCCGTAATATATATTATCGATAATCTTCAATTCTTTATATTCCGTGCCATCCACATTAACAGAAGCTATTTTACTTTGATTTTCTTCATAGATGCACAGATATATCTTATTGCCACAGACGTTAAAAAGAGAAACATCCTTATTTAACACTATTGCTTTTTCAGAGCCATCCTCTTTCATTCTTATAAGCGCGCCTGCATATTCGGAGAATCTTTCTCCCGTGTGGCGAGTAAAATTATCCCCGTTTATATAGTATATCCATTGTCCTTGCTTTACGGCAAGTCCGCCATCAGATACTACGGGAGCATCAGGCTCTGCATTTTTTAACGGTTCATTTAGGCCCGAATATTCTTCTTCCGTTTCACTGCAACCTGCAAGCAATATTATAAAAAGCAGGAGTGCGCAAAATTTAAAAAGATATTTTGTCATATTTTCTTTTATCGTGCATATTTTTTACTACAGACTAAAGGAGTGAAAAATATGCGTAAATTCAATTTTAACAGCTTTAAAAAGCAGGAAGCACCCGTAATAAAGGAGGAAAAACCCCGTTACAGCGCTTACCGCACTATAATTTCACGGCATAATGCCGTTAAGGAAAGGCTCAAGGATGAGCCCGTTGCCAACATAAAAAGCCCTTAAAAGTCGGTAATAAATACCGACTTTTTATTATTCAGTGGGCATTCTGCCTTCAAGAAGCAGTTGTAACGCTTCCTTTACTCTGTCAAGAGACGTTCTTCGCACGGTAAATACGGCATTCTCGCTTTGGTTGCTTTCATAAACCGCAAAGGTATCGTTAATAACGTGATAAGTGCCAACGTATTCCTTTTCTACGTGCTTATATTCATTTGTTTCACTGTCAAGGACCGGAATAACGACCTCAAGCTCATATTTCATTGCTTCACCGTTTCTTACGGCATCAACATTAGTCATACCTTCAATTCGGAGGAACATAAACATTCTGTAGAAATACTTAAACTGAGTTTCATCAAGCTTTTGTCCGTTTATATAATAAGTTTTTAAAGTGCTCTCTGTGCCGTCATCATTGTAGATCACCTTGCCTTCATCATCATATTTAAGCTGACGTTCAATGGTGATCTCATAGGTGGTCCCATCAATGATTATTCTTCCGCTTCTCAACCAATCAATATTAAGCGAAAGCAGGAACGGATTTGCAAGGTTTACCGGGTTAATATGACCCTTTTCATAGTTTTCCTTGCTGATAAGATATACCGGTGAGGTTTCAAATTTTTCGTCCTTACCGATAAGCATACAATAATAGTTATTGGGATCATCCTCGCATACCTTACCTACGATAAGGTGATCCAATAATTCCTGAGAGGCTGAATAGCTTTGAAGTTCAAAGGTAGGCTTATCAAAGCCGTATTTTGAAAGGTCCTCCCCTGCTGTTTCGCAATAGTATGCCGTTAATGACATTTCCGATAATTTGCCGAAATATTCGTCAACAGATGCAGAATCTGTTTCCGCATTGGTAGGCGTAATAATGAACCAAGCATCGGTTTCATAAAGGGGATTCATTAAATATGAAAGAGTAACCTGATTTCTCTTTTCATCAAATACGGAGATTGTCTGAGCACTTGCCGTGGTTTTTGAAAGTGTTGGCAGATTAAGGATGTCCGTGCGGCCGTAAGTAAAATAAATATGGGCATAATTGCTTACGACATATACCTTATTTTTGCCTTCAACCGAAACGTAAGTCCCCTCACTGCTGCCGTAAACGTTGCCTACGTTAACGGTGATTACCTTACCGTCAGTATATGTTATTTTAACCTTTGAATTAGGCTCTTCCAAGCCGTACTCCCTAAGATTTGTTCCGTCACTTTCAAAAACGTACTTACTTTCAAGATGTGAAGCAAACTGTGCAATATACCTTACTGCAAGCTGATTAACATCATCATAAAGCTGACCTTCAACGTTCCAATTCTGAACAGTGCCGTTCATAAAGGGAGTGATTACAAGACTATCATTTTTAAGATTGTTCTGTATCTCGATTTTTGAGATCTCAGTCATTTCATAATCATAAATGACCTCAACCTGTTCAATTTCAGTATTCTGTTCATTACCGCTTTGCTGTGAGGAATCGGGATCCTCTGAGTCTTTGCCAAACACCGAAACATAAACGATAATTCCGATGATCAAAATGGCAACAACTGCACCAACAGTTATAAGCGTCCATTTCATATTGAAATGGCGAACCTTTTTTTCCTTCTTTTCAACAGAAAGAATATCTGTTTCTTCTGTTTCAATATTGAAATTTTCTTCACTCATCAGAGATTTCTCCTTCTGATCCATACAACCATACCAAACACGAATATTACTGCAGGAACTGCCACAACAAGGATAATAAACCAAGTTTGCATCTGTGCCTGTGAAAGAAGTACATAATGCTTTGTAAGATCAATGGACATACCTACACTATCAATATAGCTTGTGTTTTCTCTGCCTGCAAGCCAGTTGATACCGTTACGGATAATATTTGAATTTCCCAGAGAATCGTTTGTGCCTACGCTTACTGAACCGAAAAGAAGGATTCGTGTTGTAGGTGTATCGGTCAATGAAGTGTTTATACGCTCGTATGCACCTGCAACCGTTCTTACGCCCGTTTCATAATCCTCGGCTTCAAAAGCACCTGCCTTTTCCCAAGGAATAAGCACGCTTGACTGATAGCTTCTTAAAACAGGTGTCAGCTCTTCGGTAAATGTTTCGGTTACGATCTTATCAAAGGGTGCAAAGGAAGCAGTATCCTTAACGTATACATCAGAAAGTGCATCACGGACCGATTTTGAAATATCGTGATTCTGATCAAGATTAAGCTTGATCTTTTTGGAATCGCCATCCTTAAAATTACTTCCGTTTGTTTCTGCAATAACACCGTTTTCAAGCTCTATGTGGAAGTATTCAAGGAGATTTGAATAGTTATCAAACCTTTGACCGCCCTCACCGTAAAGGTTGGAGCACATAAACATCATTTTGCCGTATTCATCGCCAAGGAATGTTCTGATCTTCTCATATTCTTCCTTTGAAAGGTCAAATTTAGGCTGAAGAACCAATAAAACATCACCATTTTGAAGCTTCTTTTCATCAGAAGCAAGGTTTATTTCTTCCACGTTACAATTTTCCCAGCTGATGCGGTTGAGCATTGTGCGAACCTCTGCGCTGTCAACATCCTCACCGTGACCGGTTAAAACGTAAACGTTGGTTTTATTGCCCGTGCGCATATAAACCAGTGCACTTGTGATCTCGCGCTGAAGCACGAAGTAGTTTCCCTCAACGAAGGTATCCTCATTGTATGCCTGGAAGTTTTCTTCATTATCCTTTTGGCACACTACAACTGAATAATCCGTAAGAGGGTAGGTTTCCTTTGAAAACTTTTCCTTTACCGAGGGATTAACAACGGGATCTACGTTAACATATGTTATTCTGTCACTGGCACCGTCAAACATAGCACAGATATTCTCCGTATAGCTGCTATATTGGCTGGATGTGCCCGTTGGGATAAAGCTGTAAATTACAACATCGGTATTAAGCGACTTGATTGCCGCTTTTGAGGAGCTGTCAAGAGTGTATGAGCGTGTTGGGGTGAAATCAGCACGGAGGCCGTTATTGGCTTCAACGTAGGTTGCGAAAATATTTAACGCAAAAACTGCAACGATGACCAACACGGTTATGATTATCGAAAAACCGCCGTATCTTACTTTGTTCTTTAAGTTCTTCATTTTTTACACCCCCGTCCATCTTCTTCTCTCAATGGCACGAACAGTAAGGAACACGAACAAGCCTGAGAGAGATACATAATAAATAACAGGTGCAAAGCCAACGATACCATCAGCAAAATTCTTATATCTTGCAAGCATATTTATTGAAGATGCCACTGCTGCGGCAATATCACTGCCGATGCCTGAGATAACACTGTTGCCAAGCCAAATGATAAAAGCAACTGCGAAGCTTATAACTGCGGCGATCACCTGATTTTCAGTCATTGATGAAATAAACACACCGATTGCCATAAAGGTTGCACCGATAAGGAAGAAGCCTGCATACTGCACGAAAAGCATTGCAATGCTTAAAGAACCTACCGTTGTGTACACCGTTAAAACTATGGGAAAAATAAGATTAAGAAGCATTGCAATAAGCAATACGGTAAGACAAGCCGCATACTTACCTAAAACAACGCTCGTTATGCTTATAGGTGAAGTAAGATAGAGCTGATCGGTCTTGTTTCTTCTTTCCTCAGCAAAAATTCTCATCGTAAGAACAGGTGTGATAAAGCTTAAATAAATGGTCATATTCTGAAGCGACATAGCATAATTTGCTTCACTTGTGCCGTAAGCATTCTGCGCAAGGCTTACATTAAAGAAAATAACCGCACTTATAAGCATAAAGATTGCAATAAAAACGTAACCGATGGGAGAATAAAAATAATTCTGCAATTCTTTTTTACATACTGCCCACATAATTATACCTCCCTTTCAGTGCCCGTCAGCTTAAGGAATATATCTTCCAAAGTAACGTCAACGTACTTTATCATTAAAATAGGCATATTTGCCTTTGCCATAGCGTTGAACATAGGTCTTCTGATATCAACGCCCTTTTCCGTTTCAACCAAAATATCAACGGTATCCTTTTCTCTGACGCCTAAGCCTTCAACAAAATGAACACCGGGAAGTGAACGGATAAGCTTTGTGCAAGCAGACTCACTGCCTGCAATACGCACTACCATATTGGCGCTTTCCTGGATGCCTTCCTGAAGATTTACCAAGGAATCCTGAGCAACGATCTTACCATCATTTATAATAACTACCTGCTCGCAAACGTCAGCAACCTCAGGAAGAATATGGGATGAAAGAATTATGGTATGCTTTTTGCCCAAGGATTTTATCATTCTTCTTATTTCAATTATCTGCTTGGGGTCAAGACCAACAGTAGGCTCATCGAGAATCAAAACCTCAGGATTGCCTACAAGTGCCTGGGCCATACCAACACGTTGCTGATATCCCTTTGAAAGGTTTCCTATGCGCCTTTTCATAACCTCTGTTAGCTTAACAAGCTCGCAAATATCGGAAATGTGATTTTTTATTGCGCTTGCTTTAACATCCTTTATGGCACACACGAATTTGAGATATTCTTCAACGGTCATTTCCTGATATATGGGCGGTTTTTCAGGCAAATAACCGATACATTTCTTAACCTCGCGAGGATTTTTAAGAATATCGTATCCGTTTATTCTTGCCGTGCCGCTTGTTGCGGAAATATAGCCGGTGATAATATTCATTGTGGTACTTTTACCTGCACCGTTTCTGCCTAAAAAGCCGACAATCGAGCCTTTTTTAACTTTAAAGCTGATATTATCAACTGCAAGCTTATCACCATATCGTTTGGTGAGATTTTCAATTTCGATCATAAAGAGCCTCCAATTATTCTTCTTCGCGATAGGAACGGCTTAAGAACTGAGTAAGTTCAGGCTTCCAGGTAAGTTCAACGGTACCTGTTGAGCCGTTACGCTGTTTTGCGATAATTATTTCTGCAAGGTTTTTATCAACGTTTTCATCTTCATCCTGATAATAACCGGGTCTGTGAACAAGCATAACAAGATCAGCATCCTGCTCAATGGCACCTGATTCACGAAGGTCAGAAAGCATAGGTGTGTGCCCCTTTCTGCCTGAGGTAACACCACGGTTAAGCTGTGAAAGAACGATTACGGGAACATTCAGTGTTCGTGCAAGTCCCTTAAGCTGACGGGAAAGAAGTGAAACCTCCTGCTGACGGCTTTCCTTATTCTCCGTTGCCATAAGTGAAATATAGTCGATAACAACAAGGGCGAGATCCTTGATTCTTCTGCACTTGCTTCTTATCTCTGTAACACCTATCTGTGTGGTATCATCAATATAAAGCTTTGAATTATTTAAAAGCTCGGTTGCATCATAGATGCGTTCCCAATCTTCATCCGAAAGATCACCGCTGCGGATCTTGTTACCGTCAACGCCTGCGGCCGTACCTACAAGACGCATAAGAAGATCGTTTCTGCTCATTTCGAGTGAAAAGAACGCTACTGACTTTTTCTCGATCATAGCAACGTGAGATGCCATATTCATAGCAAGTGACGTCTTACCCATACTGGGTCGACCTGCTATAATAATAAAGTTTGCAGGCTGAAGTCCGCCCGTCATTTGATCAATCTCATAAAAGCCTGTGGGCACACCACGTGTCTGCCCGTGATTAAGAAATCGCTGACGGATCTCCTCATAAACCTCTGTTACCGTTTCACTTACGTGAGTAAGCTTTGAAGCCTCGTTGTTCATTGAGATATTAAAGAGGGAGCTTTCAGCACCTTCAATGATCTCCTTGGCTTCACGTTCAGAGCCGTAACACTCGGAAACCGAACGGCCAAGCTCGGTAATAAGCCTTCTTAATTTATACTTCTCAACAACGATATCCGCATAGTGCTCAACGTTTGCTACTGAGGGAACGGTTGCCGTAAGCTCAGTTAAATAGGTTATACCGCCGACATTATCAAGCATTCCCCTTTTCATAAGCTCACTTGAAAGCGTTACTATATCGATGGGTGTATCCGCCTTTAAAAGCTCACACATTGCATCGTATATCTCGCGATTATTTGCACGATAAAAATACTCGCTGTTTTTTATTTTTTCATAGACGAGGTTTATACACTCGCTGTTAAGCAAAATTGCACCCAATACCGAACGTTCACTTTCAAGATCGTTGGGCATTACTCGGTCGTTTTGCATTACCTGTTCGTTTTCCAAGGTATCACATCCTATCAGCAATTATTTATCAGCCGAAGCTTTCGGAAAATCTCTTTTTGCCTAAAATATGGAAATGAAGATGCTTAACGGTTTGTCCGCCATCCTCACCAACGTTTGAAACAAGGCGGAATCCTTTTTCAAGGCCCTGCTCTTCGGCTATCTTTCTGATAACCTTAAAAATGTGAGCAATAAGCTTGTCATCCTCGTCCGTCAGCTTAACTGCGCTTTCAATATGCTTTTTGGGGATCACCAAAATATGCACCGGAGCGCAAGGATTAATATCATTAAAGGCAAGAACCAGTTCATCCTCATAGACCTTGCTTGAAGGAATTTCACCATTTACTATTTTACAAAAAATACAATCCATTTTAATCTATCCTTTCACCCCAAAGACCATCGGGGGTAGTTTTTAATATTTTCACTTTTACAAGCTGATTCTCAAGCGGTGTACTCTCAAAGAAAACTGAAATATGCTCTTCAGTCAATCCCATCTGAATACCGTTTGAATTGGTTTCAGCAAGAACGTTTTTTTCTTGGCCGATAAACTGCTTTCTGTATTCTTCGCCTTTTTCTTTGCAAAGAGCAGAAAGAATATGAGCACGCTCACTTTTAACGCTTTTATCGAGCTGATCATTCATCCTTGCTGCCACAGTTCCCTCTCGCACGGAATAAGGAAAAACGTGAACCCACGCAAAGCCTATCTTTTTAGTAAACTCAAGGGTTTCCTCAAACTCTTCCTTTGTTTCACCGGGAAAGCCTGTAATAATATCGGTTGAAATTGCAGAAAGAGGGTAATTTTTTCTGATACGCTCCACCGCAGAAAAATAATCTGCTGTAGTATACTTTCTGTTCATTCGTTTTAAAACGGTATCTGAGCCCGATTGCAAAGAAAGGTGGTATTGCCTTGCAAACTCCTTGTGGCGTGTAACCTTTTCCAAAAACTCATCGGTCACTACGTTGGGTTCAAGTGAGCCTAAACGGACACGTTTAACGCCATCAAGCTCACAAATCCTTTCAACCACATCACCAAGATCAGGCTTAAAATCCCATTCTTTACCGTAAGAGGAGAGATGTATGCCGTTTATAACAATTTCCTTAAAGCCTTTTTTCAAAAGCGTTTTACATTCGCTTATAATGCTTTCCATACTCCGTGAGCGTTCTCTGCCCCGAAGATACGGAATAATACAATAGGAACAGAAGTTATTGCAGCCATCTTGAATTTTGATAAAGGCACGGGTCTTTTCCCCTGCACTGTCAGGCATATCCTGATATAAAGAAAACTTAGCCATATCTTCAACAAAGATGCCTTCAAGCTTTTCTTTTATCATCTGAGGAAGCAAATGTTTTTGGGAGTTGCCTGCAACAATGGAAACACCTTTTATTTTTTTAAATACCTCAGGTGTTTTCTGTGCCGCACAACCCGTTACACAGATAACTGCATTTTCATTTATATTTAAAACCTTACGCACAGTCTGCCTTGATTTTCTTTCGCCTTCTGCCGTTACACAACAAGTGTTTATTATATAAACATCGGCTTTTTCAGAAAAATCAACTATCTCATAGGAAAGAGCTCGCATTTCTTCCTTAAAGGCTTCTGCCTCGCACTGGTTGACCTTACAGCCTAATGATGTTACCGCACACTTATACATCCATTTCACCCATAAGTGCAAGCACCACCGCGCCTGCACAAATAGCGGCAGTTTCGGCGCGAAGTATTCTTTTTCCTAAAGAAACGCTTACGAAACCTTGCTCTTTCAAAAATTTATATTCTTCAGCCGTAATACCGCCCTCAGGACCAATAAAATAGCCTAAACACTTTGCTTTTTTAACTGTTCTTGTAATGCTCTGAGTTTTCTCTTCCTCATAGCATACTATTTTCTCATCACAATCATCAAAGAATTGAATTGCATCCTTTAATTTCAACGCTTTGGTAACAACGGGAATACGGCTTCTACCGCATTGCTTGCAGGCTTCAAGAGCAATCTTCTGCCATCTTTCCTGCTTTTTCTCCTCTTTCTTGGGATCTTCAATCTTAACAACCGTTCGTTCTGTTATAACGGGAACTATTTTCGTTATTCCAAGCTCTGAAACCTTTTGAACCAAAAAATCCATTTTTTCGTTCTTAATTACCGATTGAAACAGTATAATTTCAGCAGAAGGTTCGTTTTCATTGGGGATGCTTTTTATAATATCAGCTGTACACTCTTCCCCTGAAAAGGTAAGAGTGCAATATCTGTCAATACCGTCACCTGCTGAAACGATTATCTCCTCGCCTGCTTCAAGGCGAAGAACTTTTGAAATATGCTTTGACTCATCGCGGTCAAAATACACCGTATTCTCTTTTATGTTACCCTTATCGCAATAGAATCTGCGCATATAATACCCCTATTATTCCATTATATAGGAAATTATACTATATAATGCAAAAATTGTAAACAAGAAAAACTTGTCATAAAACAAAAAACAGTATCATATCTATTACTGTGTTTAAAAGGTTAAGGAGGAAGTTTTGTGGAACAATTTGATTTATACAAAGATATTTCTGAACGCACAAACGGTGATATTTATATAGGCGTTGTAGGACCTGTAAGAACGGGAAAATCCACTTTTATAAAAAAGTTTATGGATCTGCAGGTATTACCCAATATAGAAGATGAAAACGACAGAAAACGAGCATTGGATGAACTGCCCCAATCAGCAAGCGGGAAGACTATAATGACCACTCAGCCAAAGTTTGTCCCCAATGAAGCGGTGAAGATCAATATTGATGATCACACAAGCGTCAAGGTGCGCCTTGTTGACTGTGTGGGATATCTTATTGACGGAATCTCCGGACATACCGAAGCCGATATGCCGAGAATGGTGAGAACTCCTTGGTCAGATGAAGATATGCCCTTTGAAAAGGCAGCGGAGATAGGCACGAAAAAAGTAATATGCGAACACTCCACAATAGGCATCGTTGTTACATCTGACGGCTCTTTCACGGATATTCCCAGAAGCAGCTATATTGATGCTGAAGAACGCGTTATTGCCGAGCTAAAAGAATGTCAAAAACCCTTTTTGGTTATTCTCAACAGTAACGAGCCATACTCTGTTGAAACTCAAAAGCTTCAGCTCTCACTTGAAGAAAAATACCAGGTACCGATTTTGCCATTAGATGTTTCCCAAATGGAATTACCTGATATCCGCGCATTACTCGAAAAGGTTTTATTTGAATTTCCTTTGCAGGAATTACGAATCCGCATTCCTAAATGGATCCAGGCTTTACCCATTGATCATCCTCTCATTGAGGAAATTTTTGAAAGTCTGTCTCTTGATGGGCAGATAACGAAAATGCACCATTATGCCGAGCTGTTAACTTCCTTTAATGCAAGCGAGAATATAAAGGGACTTTCTCTTGATAAAATCCTTTTAGGTGAAGGCGCTGTGACATATGATCTTATGGTTAAGCAAGACCTTTTCTACCAAATTTTAGGTGAAGAATGCGGTACTGAAATTAAAGGTGATTATCATCTCATCTCACTTATGCGCGAGCTTTTAAATGCAAAAAAAGAATACGACCGCATAAAGGAAGCTTTAGAGCAGGTTCGACTTACCGGTTACGGCGTAGTTTCCCCATCAATGGACGAAATGACTCTGGAAGAGCCAAAGATCGTAAAGCAAGGCGGACACTTTGGCGTAAAGTTAAAAGCAAGTGCGCCAAGCCTTCACATAATGCAGGTTAACATCGCAACTGAAATCAACCCAATTGTTGGCAGCGAAAAGCAAAGTGAGGAGCTCGTAAATTATCTGATGAGCGAATTTGAAAATGATCCTCAACGCATCTGGGAAAGCAATATGTTTGGCAAAAGTCTTAACTCTCTTGTTATGGAGGGACTTGATACAAAGCTTGCAAATATGCCCTTTGAGGCAAGAAAAAAGATACAGAAAACTATGGAGCGCATCGTAAACGATGGCAACGGCGGTTTAATCTGTATACTTATCTAAAACCCAATAAACAAGGCACTTATGTAAACATAAGCATATGTACATAAGTGCCTATTTTTATTTACTTATTCTTGCAGAGAACATAATATTATCCCCCTGCATTCCCTTAACAAGGATATCCTCATTCTCCTCAACGAAAATATCAGTTTTATCTCCAAGCATAATCTCTTTGTGAAAATCTATTTGGAAATTTCGTATATTCATTGGCTTTTGAGGATTTATGGCGTTTATAACGTAATCAGCATAGTGGATATTATTAACGTGGCCGTTAGAATCAAGTTCAGAAAAGCCACTTATAACACTTACCATCGGCTCAAGCGCTTCAAAATCAGGAATGCGGATGATCTTTCCATCAAAAACAACATCATCACAAAACTCATCAATCTTTTCATAGACATTTGTTGCTCTTGTAAGCTTACGGGTCTCACTGCTGATAATTGCCCATTGGCTTGTGCCCTTTATGAGCACATCCTCATTTTCATCCAATATAAGATAGTTTCTTTCAAAATCGAGGCGTTTAGGCTCCTTAGGCCAGGTTTTAACGATAACATTCTGATACATTCGCGGCATCTTTACGAGCTCGTATTTAACCTTCATCACTACCCACAAAAGTCCTTTTTCGAGCATAGCATTAAAGCCTATACCAAGTTCTTCAGCGTGCAAACCTGCCACATCCTGAAAAAGATCAAGCACCGCGCTTGGCTTTATCTCCATAAACTTATCAAAATCTGATCCTCGAAGATTATATTTTTTTATAAAAACACCGTTAACCAATTTTATAATCTCCCGTAATTTCAACCCTGCGTGCACCATTTTCAACTGTGATCTTAATATTTCCTTTATTTAAAGGGATGATCGCCTTTGCATTGTCAGGTGCATTATAATCAGAATTAAGGTATACTTTCTTATTTATCTCATCAATTTTATCAATACCAAGGCAATCGTGGAAAATGAAGCGTACAACGTGGCTTGCGAAGCCGTGGTTACAGCTTGCACCCGTTGAATCGTTTTCCCAAAGAGTTCCCGTAAGCTTTGCCATATAATCAAAATAGTCTTTTATTTCGTTAATTATCTGTTTGCGGTAGCCGTTTTCGGATAAAACTTCCATTCTTAAATAGTTACCAATAAAGGCGTTTGCAGGGTAAACACCGGGATGAGTTTTTTCGCACTTATGCCCCGCACCGAAATCGTTGGCTATTATCTCTAAAAGCTCAGGATACTCTTCTTTGGTGGCAATTCCCGTAAAGAAAGCATAATATTGGCAAACCTCGGTAATATCTTCAGGCGTAATTTTATTTCCCTTTTCATCATAAACCTGATGATCGCGGAAGAATTTACCGTTAAAGGAAAGTTTTTTAACTGTTTCCTTAATTTTCTCCGCCTTTTCATCAAGCGAAATATCATTATACATTCTTGCCATTGCTTTAAGCATTGCATAATACATCATATTCGATGGGAAGTTTACATCCTGCACCCAATTATTTGCCTGAGACCATTCAACAAAAATCCAGCCGTCAAGATTTTCTAAAAGTCCGTCCTCATTAAGATATTTTTTGAAATATTCTTCAAGCTTATAAAGTCTATCCTTTGCAACTTCGATTATTCCGAAATCGCCTGTACGCTGAACATATTCTTCCAGTTCAATAACAAGGAACATTGCCCAGTTGGGAATAAACTGCCCTCTTATTTCATTGGAGGGATAGCACATCGGAACCATACCTTCGGGGGTATTATCAAAATCAGTTGCATAGAAGAAGTTTTCCAAAAATCCTTTTTCAACGCCTGATTGACCTGTCAAATCCTTTTCAACTCTACCGGTAAAGAAACTATCACAAAGCCAGCCTGCACGCTCACGGGAAGGGCAATCCATAAAAATATCAACGGCATTTTGTTCAAAGGTGTGAACTGCCGCTTCATACACGCGGTTTAATGCACCATCATCACAGTTGAATTTTGCGGTTTTCGCCTCGGAATTAACGTAATCAACAAGTTTAATATCAGAAACCTTTACGCTACCTTTAACACAAAGCACTTTAAGATAATGCATTGTTTTAGGTTCAAGCGCTAAAAATTCGTGCTTGCCCGCCTTCATATTTATGGGAATAACGCAAACTGAACGTCCGCGTTTTGAAACGGGAAGAATATCTTCTTCAGTAAGCACTTCATCGTGAATAAAATAAATGGTACTATCCTCTGAACACTCCATAGTGCATTTTAAAAAGCCCGTATTTTCATATGGAAGTTTAAAACTTTCAAACTCATTTTCACTAATTTTGAAAGAATAATCATTTATTTCTTCATCAAAATGCTCAATACATTCAGTTTCAAGTTCATACAAAATATCGCGATAAAAAGTGCCAACTTCCTCCTCAGAAAAAGCGAAGGTAGGATTGTTAATTATTGATGGCGCAAGAAAACCGTGATATTCAGGTTTTAAATTAATTTTTGCTTTTCCTTTTGCCACAAGTTTATTGAATACAAACTCGTTATATTCAGGATAAGGTGCCGTACGTTCCATTATTACAACGTTATCAACTTTTGCAAGTTCAAGTTTTTCACTTTTTTCAATGGGAAGATTCCATACTTCAATAAAGGGACGCTGATAAGTATATCTTTCAACTTTATGTTCTTTTGATAAAATGCGTGTCGCCTCAAAATCGCCCGGAACACCCGTTGATGCAGTAACTTCCCCATCTATTTCAATTTCGGCCATTAAAAATGATGGTTGAAGAACATACTCAAAGGACATGACACCAAAGCGTTCTACCTGAATTGCAATATTATTTTCGCCTTTATTAAGGGAAAGATTCATTTCGTCCATTCGCCAAAAGCCTTTGCCTGCACGCTGAGGCCCGTGTGAAACCATTTTACCGTTTACATATAAACGGTAAAGGGCATCAGCGGCTATTCTGATTTTTGCATTTTCGCCCAAAAAGTCAATTTTTTTGGAAAACTCAAGTAAAATATTTCTTTCGTCAATATATTCTTTTGCCCATACGGGAACTGCTTTTTTAAACATACTCATTTCTCCTATTCTTTTACTGAAGGAACAACTATCAAGTTATTTTCATCAGGTAATTCAAAAAAATCTGCGCTTGTAGTAATTGCAATTTTTCTGTCCGATTTTGTTAAAAAGTCGGAAAGGTTTTCCAATACCTCAAAACCGTATTTACCGTTTCTATAGTGCATTGGAATTACTATTTCAGGCTCAACCTTTTTAATTACTTCCCAAGCCTCTTCTATATTTATAGTGTAAGTTCCGCCTATGGGAATCATCAGACAGTGGCAGTTCTTTATATACGGAAGCTGCTGATCGTTTATAACGTGACCGAGATCGCCTAAATGCACGTATTTTTTATTGTTACAAGTAATGATATGAACAATGTTAGCCCCTCGTTTTGCACCCTTTTCCTTATCGTGAAAGGTTTTCATCATTGTGATTTCAAAGGGATTCTGTACCCCTGAAACCTTGCGCTTTACGCCTGAAACAGCATTATGATCAAAATGATCGTGGCTGCAAAGAACCATATCGGCACTTGTGCTTACATCCTTATATCCTTCAACATCTTTAAAAGGATCAATTACTATTTTATATCCGTTTTCATCAAACCTAAAACATGAATGGCCAAAATACGTTATTTTCATTTTATTCTCCTTCAAACAAAGGGTCGATTGTTTTATCGACCCTTTCAGTCTGCTGACTTTGTCAGCAGACTGCCAGAGTTCGAGAAACTCTTGCAAGCCAAGGCGCTGAACTTGCAAAAAAGGGAGTTTACACAGACGTAAATGACCGCATTTTGCAAGTGAAATGCAACGAAGGAAACAAACCCCTGCAAAAATTTTGCAGGGGTTTGTGTTTGCAGGGGTTTGTCAGT
>JAZNSH010000077.1:0-14356 GCA_045591115.1 Clostridia bacterium | reverse complement strand
CGAATGGAGGATTCCGGAGAAGGGTGAGACGGATATGGTTCTCTACGTGTATAAGTAGAGCACGAGAAATCTTTGCAACTGCGGTTTGCAAGTGATACAAAACCTCAGTCATTTACCACGTCAGCACAAGCTCCGCTTTGCAGTTTTACGCACAAGTGCGCAAAACCTGTTTGGCTTCGCTGTGCTTCCTTTGCCCCAAAAAGCAATTCTGCTTTTCGGGGACCACCTCTAAGCGCCTTCGCAATTAAACACGCGCGCCTTGGCTTGCAAGGGTTTCTCGAACTCTAACAGTCTACTGCCTTTGTCAGCAGACTGTACGCATCCTGAAAAAACAGGATGCATATTTTTTATTTGACAAATTAAAGTTTTTTGTATATACTTAATAAGCAATAACGATCGAGGCATAGCGCAGTTTGGTAGCGCGTTGCGTTCGGGACGCAAAGGCCGCAGGTTCAAATCCTGTTGCCTCGACCAAAAAATACAGATGGCATTTTGCCATCTGTATTTTTTCGCAACAGGATTTGAACCTTAAGAAGGTACGAAGCGTAAAGAAAAACAGTGTAGTACACTGTTTTTTAGCGAAGTATGTGCGAGGTTAGGTACTGTTGCGAAGCAACGGTCAACGAGCACACAAGGCGAGAATCGCCTTACTGTTGCCTCGACCAAAAAATTCGACAAGTTTCAACTTGTCGAATTTTTTTATCCAAGCCGTAGGCTTGGCATATCATCACCGCGCGAAGCGTGGTGCATATCATCAGCCCCTTTGGGGCTGTATCTCATCACGCTTTAGCGTGCATCTATCTGCGGCTTGATGATATACAAAACTTCGTTTTGATGATATGCAATTCCTGCGGAATTGATGATATACACGGCTTTCGCCGTGATTTATGTAAGAGTTCGAATTCATATTCAATAATGCCGAAAATATCTTTTTCGTAGCCCATAGACAAAAAATACAGATGGCATTTTGCCATCTGTATTTTTTCGCAACAGGATTTGAAGCTTTCTCAAAAGAATAATTTCATTGTGACCGAGATTAGTTTCATCGAGGGAGAAAAGTTTCAGCGTAAGTGAGAATTATTTCATTGTAACAATTTTTGAAAAAAGTATTGACACTACATACTGAATATAGTATAATTTATATGTCACATAAATCTAAATAATCAGAGTATAGGTATCCTTATTTTTTATAGGGGCATTGTGCCCTTTTTTACATTCATCAATTGGATTTGGTAAAAGAGCAACTCCACATGATGAATGTACGGTGCGATACCTGTTCTGATTAGATTTGTGTGACAACAATTGGAGTTGGCTTTTTTCAGTGTGCACAACTTCGATTGTGCACACTTTTTTATTTTACCGAAAAATCTATTAAGGGGGAATTTCTATGAAAAGAATCGGAAAAATTTTTATGGCAGCGCTTATGGCTATGTTACTCACTTTTACTTTCGCTTCGTGCTCTTCCGGGGATATCGATAACTACAATTTTGAGAATAACGATAGCTACAATATTGAACCTCAAATTTCCGTTGAAGAATTGATTCTTGGTAAGTGGGAATTAGAATCGCAAAAAAACAGTAGCGGTAACTCCACTAAATTTAAACTTCAAACAATTAAACTGTATGAAGATGGAACAAGTTCTGTTAATGGGGAATTTGGAACATGGAAAATTGTTGGAGATGAGCTGATGATTCTTGGTGATTATGGTGGACGCTTTTTTAATTCGGATTCAATAGTTGGAAAATTCAGTTGCATAGGCGATAGACTAGAATTTAAAAATGCACAAATTGACAGCAAAAGCAATAATATTAATTTAGTGTACAAGAGGGTTGAGTAAACTAACAATAAAGCCAAGACATTTATGTCATTAGATGGAAGTAATACAGATTCTCCAGATTATAAATTTAACCTTATATCTGTTTACGGAACCGTACTTGTGAATTAAATAGTTCTGTTTTATAATGTTTAAGATAAAACATAAAACTTAAAGTCCGTTATGAACACTCACACCATATTAGCACGACGGTTTAGTATCAAAACCATCGTGCTTTTTTATAACAAAAATCTTCCCCTTAACACGACATATTTCGACAAAAAATACTTTTAGTATACAAAAATCTTATTATTTGATATAATGATAGAAATATTAGACATAAGAGGAATTGAAATATGTTAAAGGAATTTTTTGGCTTTGGCGGTTTTTCAAGGGAACCTGAGGGTTGGTTTTCGTGGCAACACATTACTTTTGTAACATCACTGATGATTATTATGGTTGTTCTTGCCATTGTTTTAGGGAAAAGGAACAGGCGGAGAAGTGATAAAACAAAAAACAAGGTTCTTATCTGGGCGGCAATTCTCATTGATGCCTTTGAAATTTTTAAGATAGTTTTAATGTGCATAAGAGGCAACGATCCTATGGCGTGGCAGAGGGATCTTCCTTTGTTTATGTGCAGTATTCAGCTTATAACCATACCTCTTGCGGCCTTTTCAAAGGGAAGAATCCGTGAAGCGAGCCTTGATTTCGTATTTATTTTCGGTGTTTTAGGCGCAGTTATGGGAACTTATATGGCAGGGCAGAATTATACGGCATATCCCGTTTTAAGCTTCGATAACGTGATTTCGGGCATTACTCATTCTATTTCAGGCTTTACCTCATTATATATCGGAATTACCGGTCTTGCAAAAATGAGAAAAAACAATATACTTATTTCTTTTGCCATCATCACAGCTTTTGCCGTAATGGCATATATTGCAAACGTGATCATTCCTTATAACTATATGTTCTTGATGGCAGGTGACGGCACACCCTACGATATTCTCTATAATCTTGTCGGCGGACACAAGGTGATATATTCCATATCGGTTGTGGCATTGTTTTATATTTATATTTCATCATTTTACGGTGTGCATTACATATTCAAAAAGAATAAATAATCCTACAAGAACTCGCAAAAAAATGCGAGTTCAGAGCACTGACAAACCCCTGCAAACATAATGCCATGCGATTCTTTTGCATGGCATTATTTCCTTTGTTGCGCGTGCTATAGCCGAAGGGAGCCGAACCCACAACGGTTTAAAATGCCATTTTTGCCCATCTCTGCGTTACTTACACAGGAAAATACGTCCTGTATGTCCCTGCGCAAGTGCCTTGACATGAACAAAAATTGCTATTTTAAACTTCTGCGAACCCAAAGGAACTGATTTTGTGATAGAAAACGGCTCGCGAAGCGAAGGAATACCGGGCGTATTTCAAGCGACAAGAGTCGTTTTATGCGCAAAAGCAGTCCTATTGGGCGTTATGGGTTCGATTCCCTTCGTCTATAATTGCTCAGTTACTTACGCTTGTGTAAGCGCCTTCGCAATTAAACACGCGCGCCTTGGATTGCAAGGGTTTCTCGAACTCTGGCAGCCTCCTGACTTTGTCAGCAGACTGATAAGGACTGAAAACAGTCCTTTTTATTTTTTATCCCGTTGGCGGTATTTCTGTGGAGTAATTTCCTTGTATTTTTTAAACACCTTTGTAAAATAACTGCTCTCCCAAAATCCGCATTCCGTAGCAATTTCGGTAACGGTAAGATCTGTGGAAACCAAAAGATAGGTTGCTTGCTCTATTCTGTAAAAGTTAACGTAGTTCATTGGCGAAAAGTGGGTTAATGAATAAAATACCTTGCAAAAATATCGGGCGTTCATTCCTGCAACATTTGCAAGCATATCAAGGGAGAGTTCCTCTTTATAATGAGCTTCAATATATTCAAGCACAGGCTTTATCCTAACAGACCATTGGCTTTTATTCAAACCCTCCGTATAACGATTTTCCTTTATAAGCCACGCAAAAAAGCTTGCGATGGCAGAAAGCGTTTCAAGCTCAACGCAGGGAGAAGCATTACTGCTTGAAAAAATGTTGAGAATTTTTTCAGACTCAGGAACATTATTGAAAAATCTTTGAGGAACGATATCACCGCGGTAGAAAGGGCGAAGCTGAGGCTTTACCGATTCCGTTTTTGCAAAAAGCCCGTAAAGATCGAAAACAAGACATTCATAAATGCAGTTGTGCGGTTCTCCGCCGTGAAGTGTTTCGCCGGTGATAAGGACAATATCGCCATCACTGAGAACGTATTGTTCGTCATCTAAAGAAAGGTGAAACTCGCCTTTTATAACGCGCAACAGCTCCCATTCGTTGTGCCAATGAAATGCCATCTGATATCGTGGATGATGGCTGTCAACGTAATAATATTCTACGGGGAATTCTTTTGTTCCGTGCCGTTTTTTATCAAGATAATTGAATTTTAACAAGATAATTCACCTCAAAAGTGATAATTTTACCATTTTTAATGATGATATCACAAGCAATGCAACTTTGTCAATGGTATAATTAAAATAGATGGAGGTGAGATAATATGTCTTACGGAAAAAAAGTATGGATATTTCCTGATGCTGAGCTTCCGCCGGTAGGAAAAAACGAAATTCCCGGGCATGAGTCGGTAATCATCACAAACGTATCGGATAAGTGCGCTCATATTAAGTTTACGCTTATATTTGTTGACCGCGATCCCGTTTCATTTACGGCTGAAGTTGAAGCAATGCGTGTAAGATGCCTGCGCAGTAATAATCCAAAGGATTTTGGTGATTACACCGCAAATGAGGGCGAGCAATACGCAATTATGATCGAAAGCGATGTGCCGGTTGTTGCGCAGTACGGACGAGCTGAACCCCGTGAGGTCAATTTCTATACGACCCCCGGTTATTGTGAATAAAAATAAAGGAGAAAAAACTATGTCAAGAATTTGTATTCCCGATTATGAGTATAAGGAAAGAGTAAAACGTGCAGCTGCCATTCTTCAGAGAGAGGGCCTTGATGCTCTCATTGTAAACGGAAACGAGGCAGACTATGCAAACCCCAGATATTTTTCAGGCTTCTGGCCTCTTTTTGAGCGTGCAGGTGTTGCGATTTCAGCAACAGGTGAAGCCGCATTGATGGTTGGTCCCGAATCAGCAATTTTCGGTGCTGACAGAAATAAGCTTGATAAGACCTTTGTTCTTACTGCTTACCGTGAAGGCGCTGACCCCGCATATCCTGAGTTAAAGCCTGATACCTTCCAGGATGTTTTTAATTACATTAAAGTAACGGGCAAGAAGATCCGCATTGGTATTGCATCATATCTTGATACTTCCGTTGTAATTTTCAACGCAATTCGTGATGCATTCCCTGAGGCTGAGCTTGTTGATGCAGGCAAGATAATGGTTGAGCTTCGTTCAATTAAAAGTGAAAATGAGCTTAACTGCCTCCGCGAGGGTTATCGCATTGCAAATATTGCAACAGAGGAAGTTATTAAGGCAATAAGACCCGGTATGACTGAGCTTCAGATGGTTGGTGTTGCTCAAAAGGCAGTTTATGAGCACGGTGCTGAATATGAAGGCTTACCGATGTATGTTTTCTCAGAAGCATCAACGCGCCACGCAATTTCACGCTCATCCTACCGTGAGTTTCAGAAAGGTGATATCGTTCAGTTAAACCTTTCCGCTAAAATCGACGGTTATTCAGCCGCAATCGGATATCCTATTTGCTTAGGTAAGCTTGAAGGCAAGCGCAAGGATATCGTTCAGTTCTGCCGTGAGGCTCACAGATGGAGCGAACAGCAGATAAAGGCAGGCGTTTATGCCGCAGATATTGCTAAGGGCTTCTATAAATTCTACGTTGATAACGGCTATGAAAAGAATTATGTTTACGGTCCTCTCCACGGCACAGGCATAATTGAGGTTGAAGCACCCTGGGTTGAAACAAGCTCAGATTATATCCTTAAACCCAATATGTGCTATCAGGTTGATACCTATATTTCAGCAGATACCTTTGGTGTTCGCTGGGAAAAGGGCATCGTTGTTAAAGAGAACGGATTTGAAATGCTCAGCCCTGAAATTCCTGAAATTTGTCCCGAAAAATTATTCTGATAGGAGCTGTTTTTATGCAGATGCTTGAAATGCTTTATGATGAAATAGAGGATGCCGTAAAAAGAAACGTGCCCTTTATTATTCCCATCGGAACGATGGAATATCACGCTCACCACGCCTCCTGCGGAACAGATACGTTAGTTGTAACGGGATGTCTCCGCGAGCTTGAAAAGGAAAAGGAGATCGTAGTTTGTCCGCCCATATGGTATGGTGTGGCATCCTATGCGGTATGCGATGCAAAGCCATCTCATTTTCACGTTGATGAGGACGTTTATGCAGAATATCTTTATTGCATCTTAAAGTCAATGATTGATGCAGGTCATAAAAACATATATCTTATTCCTCATCATCAGACAGAGGGCGCCGGTCTTATGCCGATGACCATTGCTTGCCATAAAGCGGCTAAAAAGGTTATTATGGAGTATATGGAAGGAAAACTTGGCAAAGGCTGGTGGGGAAGCGATGATTATGCTACCTACTATGAAGACCTTGGCGGTGGCGATGATCCTTTCTCATATATTAAGGTTATTCCTTTAATCGGTGCTGAAGCACAGAAAAAATGCGGTGGCTTTGATCACGCAGGCAAGTGGGAAACCTCTCTTTTAATGGGAACTTATCCTGAGCTTGTTGACCTTTCCCGTTGTGAAAGAAATACGGAATGGTTCGCCCAAAGTGCAAAGGAAGCAAGCGTGGAAACAGGCAAGCATATGGTTGAGTGCACTTTAGAGTGGCTCAGGGAGATGATAAAATGACAGAGGCAGAAAAATGCCTAAAAGGTCTTTTGTATGATACTTCCTTTGCAGGTAGAGAAGAAGCACATATTCTCTGTGCTGATATATGCTATAAATATAATCGCACACGCCCGTCAAATAAAAAGCGTCGCGAAAAACTGTTAAGAAAAATATTTGGCAGTTTAGGAAAAAATCCATATGTGGAACCGAATATCTTCTGTGGCTTTGGCAGTAATATTAAGGCAGGGGATAACCTGTTTATAAATAACGATTGCGTTTTCGTTGATCCCAATGAAATAATTATGGGAGATAACGTGATGATAGGCCCTCAATGCGGTTTTTATACGGCACTCCATCCATTGGATGCAGAAACAAGGATCAAAGGCTATGAATCTGCAAAGCCAATTAAAATCGGCAATAACGTGTGGATAGGCGGTGGAGTAAAGGTACTTCCGGGTGTAATTATCGGAGATAACTCGGTAATCGGAGCAGGCTCAATAGTTACAAAGGATATTCCCGCAAATTCACTTGCATATGGGAATCCTTGTCGTGTGATAAGGCAAATATGAAAAAAGAAATGACTACTTCGTTGAAGCAGTCATTTTTTTATATCTGATAAGCCCTATAGTTGTTGAAATAACAGTGATCACTTCGTTTACAATGGTCATAGGAATCATCCATTTTATCGCATATGTAAGCTGGCAGGCGCATATGGGATAGGCAAGCGTTTTTGTTAAGAGAGGCCTTGAAAGCCAGAAGCAAATTACTGAAATAATTGATGCAACGGCAGGAAAGATGCTGAAATATCCATTCCACGTAACGATGGGGGAAATAAGGCTCAATGCAATAAATAATAATAGCCATAATTTTGATTGCGCCCATTTGTATTTGTTGTTCAGAAAAACCGTTTCTCTGATAATTCCGATAAATGCAATAGCTGCACCTGAAAAAGCACTTTTAAAGAGAAACTGCAGAAACCAACAAAAATCAGATGCCAATTTGAATTTTAGTATATTATCTCTTGTTTTCTGTTGAAAGATAAGAGCGTTGATGATAACGCCAAAGCCTCCGAAAACAATGGAAAGCACTTCTAAAAGCATATTATTTATCTCCGAAAATATCCTTTATAGCCTCTAATTTTCCGTATCCGTAATCAGAATCAGGCTCTAAATAGCCACCCTCTGTCCATTCATTCCAGGCATAGAGCGTAACGATCTTATTCTTGGGGTCAGTGTCATCAAGATGACGCTTCGCCGCCAAAAGAGCATTGCGGAATTCTTCAGGCGTGTTGTTGTCAATAATCGTTGAGAAATAAGGGGTATGCAGAATTTCAAATTCGCCTGAAAGAGTGTGGTACATTAAAGGACCGCCCTCATAGAAAACCATATCCTCAGGGCATCTTGGTGAAGTATCCCAGCCGGTGGAAACGTGTGTGTAATAGGGAATGGAATATCTTTTTTCGATTTCGAGCATTTTATCGTATGCGCTTTCTGCCCACTCCTTGTAATCACCTTTAGGCCAGGCAGGAACGGTATTGTGTGCCCAAACGTAGCTTGTAATTGCATCAAAGCCTAAGGTTTCAATTACTTGTTCGGGAGTAAGGGAATCATCAAATAAGCTCTGAAGACCCCACTCAACTGCAACAAAGTGTATTTTCAAGCCTTTTGCGGCAGCTTTTTGGCGGAAGATATCAAATATTTCCTTGGCTTTATCAAGTCCGCCCCAATTTTTTATATGTTTACCAATTTCATAAATTGAATAATAGCAACCTCCGTCAACCTTCCAATAGTTAGGCTGAGAAAAGTAATTATCAATAATGAAATCATACATTTCCAAGGTTTCATTATAATCGGTAACTCTGCCGCAGTGCATCAGAGCAAACTTCATCTTATCTCTGTTAGGTGCTTTAAGGAACTGCTCAAGAACCGTATTGTTTCCCTTATATCCCCAATCGAAAATAAAGGTATCAATGCCGTAAGAGGAAGCGGTATCTATCTGTAATTCAACAGTTTCCATCTTTGAATCGTCAAGATAACCCCAAATAGGCTTTTTAGGCTGCTTGTGTCCGGGAAAACGAGGTACTGCACTTTTTGTATATTCCCATTCAGTCCATCCTTTTCCTCGTTTAATATCGTTAAATTCCGTTGGATGCCAGTTAGACCAATGATAGCAGGCTACTTCATATTTTTTCATAAAATATCATCCTTTCATCTTGCTAAGACTATTATATATGCTTATAAATTAGAAGTCAATATACATATGTTGCTTAATTTTTATAATTTTCATAAAGTGAAGCGTAAATGCCGTTTTTCTCAATAAGCTCTTTATGGGTGCCTTGCTCGCTTATTCCGTCATCGGTAAGAACTAAAATTCTGTCAGCATTCTTAATCGTTGTAAGGCGGTGTGCAATGGTAAGGGTGGTTCTACCGATCTGAAGCTTTTCCAAGGACTTTTGCACAAGCTGTTCGCTTTCGTTGTCCAGTGCACTTGTTGCTTCATCAAGAATAAGTATAGGTGGATTTTTAAGGAAAACACGGGCAATAGAAATTCTCTGCTTTTGTCCGCCCGAAAGCTTAACACCGCGCTCACCAACGTAAGTATCATAACCCTCAGAAAGAGTAAGAATAAAATCGTGTGCGTCTGCAAGCTTAGCGGCATTTATAATGTCCTCCTCACTTGCATCTTTCATACCGTAGGCAATATTCTCTTTAACTGTGCCTGAGAAAAGATATACATCCTGCTGAACGATACCGATATTCTTTCTTAAGGAATCAAGTGTTAAGGAAGAAATATCATTTCCGTCAATTAAGATCTTACCGCCCGTAAGCTCATAAAAACGGGGAATAAGGTTGCAGATGGTGGTTTTACCTGAGCCGGAGGGACCCACAAGAGCAATGTGTTCGCCCTTTTTGATCTGCAAATTTATATCGGTAAGAACGTTATCAAGGTCTTCGCCGTATGAAAAGGTTACGTTTTCAAAACGGATCTCACCTGAAACGCCGGTTAATTCCTTAGCATCGGGAGCATCCTTAATATCAGGCTCAGTATCCATAATCTCACAAAAACGTTCAATACCCGTCATACCGCGTTGGAATTGCTCGGCAAATTCAACGATTCTCTTAATGGAAGCAAGAAGAGTGGAAACGTAAAGCACGTAAGCAATAAAATCCTCAACCTCTATCTGCTTGTTCACAAGGAACAATGCACCTGAAACAATAACTACTATGTACATAAAGCCTTCAAAGAACCGTGTTGAAGATTGAAAGCCTGCCATATAGTGATAAACCTTTTTCTTAACCTTCAGGAAGGTCTGATTGCCTTTCTCAAACTTATCAACTTCAATTTGCTCATTAGCAAAGGATTTAACAACTCTGATGCCCAAAAGGCTGTCTTCAACCTGAGCGTTTAACTGACCAACGGTTTCTCTTGATTCCCTGAAGCCTGATTTCATTCGCTTATTGAAGAAAGCAAGCACGAGGATCATAATGGGAATGACCGCAAAAAGAATAAGGGTTAAAGGAATGTTGAAGGAACAAAGAATTATAAATGAAGCAACGATTTTTATGCCTGCAATAAAAAATTCTTCAGGGCAATGGTGTGCAAACTCAGTAACATCAAAAAGATCGCTTGTGAGCCTTGACATCAACGTGCCCACCTTGGTATTATCATAAAAGCCAAAGGAGAGCTTTTCAAGATGCTTAAAAAAGTCTGAGCGCATATCGGTTTCGATTTTTGAACCCATTATGTGTCCCACTGCCGCCATATAATAGTTTGCGGCAGTATCAATAAGCCTTAAAAGAAGATAAAGCCCACCGGCAGTGAGAATAAAAGAAACGGTCAGGCTTGATAGATCAGTTGTAGCCTTGCCGGTAATTTCGCGAACGATCAGGGGCAAAATAAGCTCGCATCCGGTAGTCATACAAGCGCATATAAGATCAAGAACCATTGTGCGCCAGTAAGGCTTATAATATGGCAAAAAGCGTTTTAAAAGTTTAGTTGTTTTCATTATAATACCTCGTAAATTTTATAATAAAATTATACGATAAATAATAAAATTTAGCAACAAAAAAGAAGCAGAAAACTGCTTCTTAAAAAATTATTTTGTCTTAGGCATTCTTTTAAACAACTTCTGTATTGATGGAATGGATGCAAGAATGTAGCAGGGAATAGCATCCACAAACACAAAGGAATTATATGCAAAGCTGTAAAGAATGGGATTATAGGGTGCGCTGTCTGCCCAGAAAACGATGCCTGCAAAAACGTGGCAAGCATAGCGAACAACGATTGCAAGAGTAAAGCCAAGGTAAATATCCAAAGGCTTTTTTCCCGTTCTGAAAACGCCTGAAAGAGCGCTGATTGCAAGGAATGGGAAGATGTAATCGAAGAAAAACTGGGGAATGGAAAGAAAATATGGATCTTGCATACATTGGAGAACGGAATATGCAATACCTGCAACAGTACCCCAAAGAGGGCCTGCCATATAGCCATACAACAGCATCGGCAGCATACTTGCCGCAGTAACAGAGCCGCCGTTAGGCATTTTCCACAATCGTATATAGGATAAGATAAAGGAAAGAGCGATACATACTGCACCGTATGTGATCATTCTTGTATCCCACTTAAGTCCGCCGGTTTTCTTGTTCAATACAATGAAAACCACAACGATAGTGGCGGCGATAATGATGGTTGCGCTTAAGAGAATAGGATCGATCTCTTTAAGCTTTTCCCACATTTCTTGAAAATAGGAACTGAGTGACAAGGTTTGAAGTAACATTTTCTATGCACTTCCTTTCTGAAAAATTTAAAACCGTATATCATAGGGATATACGGCCAAAAATTTTCAGGCAAAAAACGCTTCCCTACGGTAGGATGATCTACACAGGTTTAATGGGTTTAGCTAAAAAGCAATCTCAGCCCCGAAGGACTCCCCAAGCAGATATACAGTTTTATTAAATTATATCATAAATATGCTTGTTGTCAAGAAAAATTTGTGATACAATATAAACAATAAAGAGGTGTAATTTATGAGTAATTTTTTCGCGTTAATGGCAAGGATGAAATATATCCGCCGTTGGGGGCTTATGAGATCAACAAGGGAGGAAAACATTCAGGAGCATTCCCTGCAAACTGCAATGATCGCCCATATGCTTGCTTTAATAGGCAATAAGTTTTTTGGCAAAAGCTATAATGCTGAGTCCGTTGCAGTAAAGGCAATGTATCACGAGGCAAGTGAGATTATAACCGGTGACCTTCCAACACCGATAAAATATTATAATTCTGAGATAAAAACCGCATATAAGCAAATAGAAAAGGTTGCAACGGATGAGATATGCCAAATGCTCCCTGAAGAATTTAAAAGCGATTTTATGCCAATTTTGAATATTCAGGATAAAGAAGAAAAGCTTTTGGTGAAGTATGCCGACAGGATCTGTGCTTATTTAAAATGCGTTGAAGAGGTAAATGCGGGTAATTCTGAATTTGCAGATGCTAAAAATTCAATTAAAACAGATATTGACAAGATAGATGCACCTGAAGTAAAATACTTTATGTTGAATTTTGCAGGCGGATTTGATCTGACTCTTGATAAATTGAGGTAAAATATGAAAATTGGTATTTCTACTGCATCGATGTACGGTAAGATGTACACCGAGGAAGCACTTGAATTTTTCAGCAAAAATAACGTTGATTGTTGCGAAGTTTTTCTGGCTTCTTTTTCTGAATATACAGAAGAATTCGGTGAAAAATTAAAAAGCGTTAAAGGAAATGTTGACGTTCATTCCATTCATACCCTTAACAGCCAATTTGAAGGTCAACTTTTTTCACGTTCCGAAAGGCAGTATAACGACGCATTAAAAATTTTCCGCTCTGCATTAAGGGTGGGGGAAATGCTTGATGCAAAGATCTATGTTATGCACGGTCCCCAACAAATGAAATATACAAAGTACGTTACTAACTATGAGTTTTTCGGGAAACGTACCGCAGAGCTTGCAAGAATAGCAAAGGAATATAATATTCTTCTCACTTGGGAGAGCGTTCATTGGGCACACTATAATCACCCTGATTTTATGAAAAAGCTTCTGCCTTACTGTGATGCGGAAATCGGTTGTACCCTTGATATTAAGCAGGCGGCACAAAGTGATACGGTAGTTGATAAATATATTTCCGATATGCAGGGCAAAATCAAAAATATACATATCGTTGATTTTGATGAAGAAGGCAAGCTTGTTCTTCCTTTAGCCGGTTTCTATGATTATGAAAGTCTTTTTAAGAAAATAGGCGATTATAATGAAACCGTTATGATCGAGGTTTATGACGGTTGTTATAAGGAACCAAATCAGCTTCTTGAAAGCTACAATAAATTTAAGGCAACATATGGAGATAAGTAAAATGGAATTTTTTCCCGATATTTTAACCTTTCAAAACGGAGAAAAGGTTACAAAAGAAACTTGGCAGAAAAGGCGTGAAGAAATGCTTGAAATTCTTCGCCGTGAGGAGTATGGCTATTCTCCGAAAAAGCCTGAAACAGTAAAAGGAGAGATTGTTGAAACAGTTACCAGAATTGCTTCGGGACACGCTATTTTAGAAAAAATAAATATCTCTTTTGAAGCGGAAAAAGGTGAATTTTCCTTTCCTATAAATTTTATTTATCCTAAAGATAAAAAGAATGTGCCCACTTTTATTCTTATAAATTTTAGGTTTGATGTTTACGATATGTATTATCCTCTTGAGGAAATCATTGATAACGGCTTTGCATTGGCGGTAGTTAATTATAAAGACGTTACAAGTGATGACGGCGACTTTGCTGACGGTATTGCCGCAATGTACTCAAGAAATAATCCTGATACCGATTGGGGAAAAATCTCTATGTGGGCATTTGCCGCAAGCCGAGTTTTTGATTATCTTGAAAACCGTGAAGAAGTTGATAAAAACAATGTTGCGGTAATAGGTCATTCAAGATTAGGTAAAACCGCCCTTTGGTGTTCAGCACAGGATGAACGTTTTAAGTTTGCTTTTTCCAATGATTCAGGCTGTTCAGGCGCCGCTTATGAGCGCATTAAGCATGAGAATAGTGAGACCATTGAGGTTATAACGAGAGTGTTCCCTTATTGGTTTTGCGGAAATTATAAAAAATATGTTGGCAGGGAAGATGATCGTCCCTTTGACCAGCACTTTGTAATTGCTTTAAGTTGTCCACGATATGTGGGAGTCGGCTCTGCAAGCCTTGATTTCTGGGCAGATCAGTATTCAGAACAGTTATCCTGCATCGGCGCATCTCCTGCTTGGAAGCTTTTTGACAGAAAAGGTTTTGTAGGAAAAGATGAGCCTGCTGAAATAGGCGAACACTTTATGGAGGGCGATATCGCTTATCATCTTCGTGACGGAATCCATTTCTTAGGCAGACAGGATTGGCTTAATTATATGGCATTTGTTAAAAGCAAAATGTAAAAAGAATAGCGGCTACAATGTAGTCGCTCAGAGCACTGACAAACCCTTACAAACATAGCACCCTGCAAAATTTTTGCAGGGTGCTATTTCCTTCGTTGCATTTCACTTGCAAAATGCGGTCATTTACCGCGTCGGCACAAGCTACACCTTACACTTTTCGCAAGTGTGCGAAAAGCTGATTAGTTTTGCTGTGCCTCCTTTTCCCAAAATGCAATATTGCATTTTGGGAGCCC
>JAZNSH010000076.1:0-14336 GCA_045591115.1 Clostridia bacterium | reverse complement strand
TAAGCTGTAAAAATATAGATACAAATCCACAGTGCCTGTCTTAATTATATCGCAGGTAGCTACTCCTGCAAATATAACCAATAATTTTAAGAAAGGAGACATAATTAAACCACCCCTTTCGAGATGGTTTAATTATACGTGTTAAAAATGATAAAAACCGTATCGCAAACAACAATCGCAGATGTTTTTTCAATCACCAGCGATAAAGTATATAAAATTCCTAAATATCAACGCGAATATACATGGGGCACGAAAGAATGGGACGCACTTTTTAATGACGTAACCGAAAATGATTTTGGTTATTTTCTTGGCTCTTACATCTGTGTAAATAGTGCTTCAATTAACGGAACTGTTTTGGAAGTTATTGATGGACAGCAAAGATTTTCAACAATAACTTTATTATTAGCAGCACTGTATTCTGAACTTGCAAAACGCAAATCCGAAATGGACGAAGACGATTTAAGTGAACTCTCTAACTTGAGAAATGAACTTGCGAATAAAAATCAAAAATTTACTGCAGCCAGTGGAAAAATTACTGAATATAATCAACGACTTTTACTTCAAATGCAAAATTCGAATGATGAGGATTATACCTATATCCTTTCTGATAATGGTATTATTACTGCTAAGTGCACAAAACCCACTAACTTTGGTAATAGAAGAATTGCGAAAGCTTATCGACATTTTATAAAACTAATTACTGATGAAGTGCAAGAAATAAAAAATGACAATCCCAATGTTACCGATATAGGCGCATTGTTCCAGATTGTTAGAAAATTTGAGACAGCAGTATTGGTAGGAATTGAGGTAGATACCAATAAAGATGCTTATATGCTCTTTGAATCATTAAACCATAGAGGTGTTCCCCTTTCTGCTCTTGATTTAATAAAAAATACTCTTATCGCTCAAGCGGAAAATTCTGCCAATGCAGATAATGCTTACGAACAGTGGAAACAGATATTAAAAGCAGTAGGACAAGATGATTATTCTGTTCAGGAACGTTTCTTTAGACAATTTTACAATGCCTTTAGAGATGAATTGAATGCACCTTACAAATCTGTTGATAAGAAATATTATTTAGGCTATTTGGCTACAAGGACAACTTTAATTGATATCTACGAAAAGATGATTAAAAGCGATTATAGTTCTCTTTTAGATAATCTTTCTGAAAAAGCGAAAAAGTACTCAATAATTGTTAATAATAACGATGAAGAGTATATTTATACAACAAGCTTACAAAACTTAGCAAGGATTTCTGGTGCTCCTTCATATTTGTTGCTGATGTACTTATTAACCAACCAAGAAGCATTGTGTCTTACGGATGCGGATATTAAATCGATAGTAGATATATTAATTGTTTTCTTTGTTAGAAGAAATTTAACTGACGTTCCTAATACTCGTAAATTAACACAGTTATTTATAGATATAATTGCAAAAATTAAATCTGAAAGTGGCATAGAGATTGTTTCCAGCATTAAGGATATGCTCAAAGCTGTTTCGGCAACTGATGAGGCTTTTGAAGAAAAACTTCGTGGTCCCATTTATGATGAAAATCCTGAAGCAACTCGCTTTGTATTGTGTAATATTGAAGCACAACATCAAACTAAGGAAATATACTCAGATTTATGGTCCAGGGACACAAGCAATAAGTATGTATGGACTATTGAACATATTTTCCCTGAAGGCGAAAACATCCCCAAAGAATGGGCTGATATGATTGCTGGTGGTGATAAAGCAAAGGCGGCACAGATTAGAGCTGATTATGTACATACTATTGGTAATTTAACAATAACCGGATACAATCAGAATCTTTCTAATATGTCTTTTGAACACAAGAAAGATAGAAAATCAAAAGACAAGACAAAAGATATCGGCTATAAAAACGGTTTGTTCTTGAATGAAGATGTTGTATCCGAAAACGAGTGGACTGTTGATAAAATAACTACAAGGACGGATAGTATTGTAAAAACACTTCTCGAAATGTATAAGTGGTAAGCTTATCAAAGTTTACGTAAATAATTCAACATAATACCGATTATTATGATTTTAATCGAAGGATGTTTATAATGAAAAAGTCGTCTCATAAAAGAAAAATGCTAATTAAAGAACTAATGATAATTATTGGTCTTTTAATAGTCATTGTTACATCATTATTGGTGGATTGCGCTATTTTGCATATTCCTAATTTTCTTATATTATCTATCGAAGATGTTGAAAATTTATTCTTTACATTATTTGCTGTGCAAGCGAGCGTCTCTACCGTAAGTATAGCAATAGTTTCAATAATTAATGGGTTGGTTAATGAGTATGTTCTTGGTATTTCTATTTCTCGTTTTATAATGAATTTAAAACCAAGATTATTAAAACATAATCGATTAATTATAGTTAATTTAATACTCTGCGCACTAAACTATTTTTGTTTATCCTATTGTCTGTTTAATGCTTGTATCGCTTGGTTTGTTGCAAGTGTAATAATCACAATTCTTATGGTAAAAGAAATATACATAATATTTATGGGAAAAAATTTTATACGAAAAGAAATATACGAATATGTTTACGAAAATTACAACTCGGTAATATTAAAAGATTTGAACATAGAATTAACAACAGCAATAGAAACTGGAAATTCATTAGTTGTACAAGAAGATTTTAATGCAATAAAAAACATTTTTGAATGCGAAACAAAAAAATCAAACTATCAGCAAACAGAAATAATAGAACAATTATCAACAATTATTTGTGATGCTTTCGAAAAAACAACCCACAAACATAACGGAACTAAAAACAATCAGTTTATATTATTGATATGCGACATTTACAAAATTGCAAATAAACCCGAAGAGACACCTTTGCACTTGTCAATCTGGGATAAAATATATGTTGACTTTTTTAGGGCGCTAAAAGATATAAGTTACGAGCAATTGAGGGAATATTTTGCTTATTATACATTACATCACGAATTATATAAAAATTTACGTGGCAGACCTTTTAAAGAAATTCAAAATAGCTCTTTAAAATATTATGCGTATTGGACATATTCCATTTTTTCAGAAGAAAACAGCCAGCTTAGTAAAAGCGAATTAATTGAAGAAACAAAATCTATTTATGAAATGGTTTCTATCTCGTTGTATTATGGTTCTGATTTTGAAAATGAAATAGCAATAAAAGAACTTATGACAATGGAAATTTGTAATTTGCACAAAGTTATGATTGATAACGGAGATGCAGTAAGTTTAAAGAAAAATTTCTTTCATTTAATGCGTTATGATATAGATAAACCGGAACAAGCAATAGTATATATAATTACATTGATATATTTGTATTACTTGTCGGCCAGAGAAGAGCTTGTAAAAGAAAAACCTGTTCAAGAAAATGCAAACAAAATAATCGAAGAGAATCATTCAAGTATTCAATATTTTTATTTGCATTTGGATTTGATAAATATTGTAAAAACTAAATTATCATTTATTAAAAAGATGCTGCAAAATTGGGAGCATATGAAAGAATTAGAGGCAAAAACCATGATTATGGACGATGTCCTTGATGATTTCTTTGTATTTTCAGTGCTGGGTAAATTTTGGCAAAAAGATATAATATCTGATATGATAAAAGAACTTGTGCCCGAATCAATGTTTTACATATATCAACGATACTTTTCTAAAGATGATGGTAAATTATTAAGTAGTTTGTACTTCGAATTTGAAAAAATATTTAACAAAGAAAAAGATAATAGTGTAATTATGGACAATATTTCGTTGTTACAAGATGTTTTTAATGAACGATATAAGTCCGAAATTATAAAAGAAGGTCAATTGAAAAAGATTTCAGAAGAGCAAAAGTCAGATTTTGAAACTGCCGTTAAGAACCGGATTAAAAAAATTGTTGATACAGAATTAAGACCTTTTTCTTTTAAAGAAATAGATTCATACGAAAATGCAATTAACAAAGATAATACAATTGTTTACGCAGCTGTCATCTCAAACTATTTTTTTAAACAAAAAGAATTGGAAAAAAATGTGGAAGATAGTTTGTTCACACACACAATATTCGCGTTTATTAGGAGCATATTGCCTAATATTGATTATAATATAATATTTAATGATAATAAACATAAACAGCAGATTTTGATTGATGCAATTCAAAAACTACAAATAAATCCTTCGGTTGCTATTGGGAATAGGGACGATTTTTGGGGTGATGATGAAGAAAAGGATATATTGAAAAAATTCACTGAAACAATGAAACGAATAAGGTATCCTGAAGGTTATAATCATTATTTCATTTTAGATGAGAAATTAATTGAATTTTCACTAGAGAACATTAGGGTAGAGTTTACAGATTTACCATGGGAAAATATAAAGCATAGATGCAAAGAGGGTGAAGATGGTTCTCTTAAGTTTAATGTTACTAACAATATCTATTTGCCATTTACTAAGTCTGAAATAGAAGAATATATCACTAATACGGAGAAAAAAGTTTTAGTTTATGCGGATATTAAAATTCGATTAGGCAGTGAAAAAGTGGGTGCAGGAATAGAAATTACTTCAAAATAATTTTGCCTGTATTCACTAACTCCCCTTGACTTTTGTCCCCCCCCTCTATGCTATACTAATCACGATAAAACTTTTTACACCAAAACCGCAAAAACGTGCGCTTTTTGGAAAAATTGAAAAAACGTAAAAACCTGTCATAGTAAGGGATTTAGTACTATTGTTTGAACCGATAAACAAGGTGAAGCGCTTATGAGCCTTCAGACCGATTGTATGAAAAATTACGCCAGAGGGTAGAATAAAAGCAAATGAATATATCCGCACAACTCTTTATAAAAAGGCTGACGGTTTCTTCGATTTTGCAAAGTACGCTTGTTCTGATAAGCAAGGAATCGCAAAATACGGCGGTCATCCTGATTCTAAGGGATGCACGGTTATTGCCCAAAAATATTTAAAAAACGTTAAATAAAAAAATTCCTGCACTAATAGGCAGGAATTTTTTATCCTTCAAACAAGCCGTAAGAAGACAGAATATATTTTGAAACATCGTACAAGAGCGATTCACATTTTTGTTGCATAAACAGTTGAGGTTCTGCAAGGCGCGTGTCACCATCAAAACTTCTTCGCATATGGGGCCAATCGTTTTTCCTTACGAGAGATAAAGAGCTTTCCAAGGTGAAATATCCTTTAAAATCTATATCTATCAAGGCATTTATTACCTCATCGTGATTTAAAGCTCACCGCCGATGGCTGCTAAGTTGTTGAATTTAAGTTCTTCGTCAATATCCAATGACTGTGAAAAACGTATGCCGTCACCGGGACGAACTAAGCCTGATTTAATTTGCGCATCCCACGTTTTCGGCATATAGCAGTGAAGATAGGTAAACATAAAAATTCTCCTTAAATTTTATTTTTTCTGTAACTGTTTGGTGTTTCACCGCAGGTTTTTTTGAAAAGACGGTGGAAATATTCGATACTTTCAAAGCCTAATTTATAAGAAATATCGGCTATTGACATATTGGTATCAAGAAGCAACTTTTTAGCGTGCAGTATTTTTATTTCGTTAAGCTTTGCAGAAAAGGTGCTGTTATAGTGTTTTTTGAAAAGTACGCAGATATAAGTTTTTGAATAGCCAAAATCCTCTGCAATGGAATCAAGGGAAACGGTTTGATATTCTGATTCCATTTTTGTGAAAATATTCTTTAATACGTCCTTGCCTTCGATGGTTGCTTCAGATAAAAATGCGTTATCCGTGTTTTTGGCGCAAGTCAAGAGAAGTTGACCTAATAAACATTCAAGATACATTGACTTGTTTATATGTTTTTCAACATTTAACATACTTGTTGCTATTTTCGTTGTTTCGCTGCTGCCTTTTATGAGCAAATAGGCAGGGGCGTTTTCTTTTTTTATTCTTTTGATAAATTCAAAGAAATTTGTGTTCTCGCAATTTTTTATTTTTGAAAAAAAATCAAAGGCAAAAGCTTTTGAAACAAGAAAGTTATAAACTCTTGACGTATTATCAACGAACAAAGAGTGCATTGAATCAGGGTGAATCAGAATAAAATCACCCTCTTGCATATCAACTGAACCGCTTTCAAAAAGATTGGAGCATTGTCCTGATAATATATAGTTTATTTCCAGAAAGTCGTGGGAGTGAAAATTCATATAGTCATTGGAATGGTGGTTAACAACTACGTTTGCACCCTCACCGGTATATTGCGATAAAAGTTCAGTATATCCGCGAAAACCTTTTCTTTGTACATAATATGACGTTTTTTCTTCTTTTTTCATACTAATCACCACAAAAATGATATCATATTGTTAAATATAAGTCAATAATATTTTTTCGCTTGATTTTATGACGTAACATTTTGTCCTTAGTGGGAACTTTGAAAAATAGTTAAATATAAGTCAATAAAACTCAGAAAAAGAGGTCATTGTCACAGATAATCTATATAATGTATAATTTAGGCAGAATGTATTATGGAGGATTGTATGAAAAAAATCGTATCACTAATTTTAATTGTATTTATGTTGTTTTCTGTATTAACCTTTCAGGCAACGGCAGAAACAAATGATTTATTGATAAATGGTAATTTTGAAACCGGTGATTCTGAAGGCTGGGCAATGAGCGGTCCCAACAGCAATTTGGAAGTTTCGGAAGATGCCGCCCACAAAGGCTCATACGGTATGGCAGTTACAAACCGCACGGGCAGATATTCCACCGTTGCACAGAACATTACCGATATTTATTATAATAACGGCCCCGGAACTTACAGGGCAAGTATGTGGATTAAACTTGCTGAGCCCGTTGATGACAGAATAAAGTGTCAGCTGGTTATTTCCTATAACGTGGCAGGTCAAGGCACAAAGTGGCTTACAAGCAGAATTTTAACTCTTACCGAAGAGTGGCAGGAGTTCACCATTGAACAAAATTTCGGTTTTAGCGTTTATGATGTTGAATCTTTGTTGTTATATCCTCAGGTAGAAAACGGTACAGGTGAAGCAAACGTTGATTTTTATTTTGACGATGCTTCCTTTATAAAGAAAACACCCGTTGTTACACCTGATCCTAATTACGTTGATGTTGACGTTGTTACCGATGCAAAAACAGATAACCTTATCCCTAACAGTAATTTTGAAGTTGAGGATCCTGAAGAAGCACAGTATGAAGGCATTATTGAAGCAACAAATGAAGGCACTATTGAGTTTGAATTTGACAAAGAATATGCTCACACCGGCGAATATGGTGCACTTATAACTTCAAGAGGTCACGTTTATTCAACTGTAAGATGGAATATGGAAGACATTTATTGGGAAAATGGCCCCGGAAGATACAGAGCTTGCTTATACATCCGTCTTAATGATGAAGTGGATGAAGGCAGAAACGTTAACTGTGAATTTGTTATGCGATACAGCTTGAAAGGCGAATCGCAGAAATATCTTGTTGGAGGACACAAAACTCTTACAACAAAATGGCAAAAAATTATTTTTGACTATGATCTTCAGTTCGATCCCAAGGAAGTAAGAGAAATGTGCATATATCCTCAGGTTATTTCAAAGGGGGTTGATGTTGATTTCTGCGTTGACGATGCTACCTTATATAAAATGACTGAGGTTATCGCACCTACTGAAGAAAAAGAAGAAATAGAAGATATTATCGTTAATACAGATAAGGTTGTAAATGCCATTGACTTATCAAGGGTTGAAAGAGATCCAGCAAAAACAACGGTCGGTGTTATTCGTTGGGATGCTTGGTATGGCCACGATGGTGTTCAAAACAGCGTTATTTCCGAGGTTGAAAAAACACTTTCGCCTAAAGAATTCCACTTCCGCGCACCTTTCTTTGCAGAAGTAACTGAAGCGGGCGGAATAATTATCCCTGAATATACTCAGGAAGTATTCGATAAGGAAATGGAATATGCAATAGAGGCAGGCATTGATTACTTTGCTTTCTATTGGTACGATGATGCAATGCAGACTGCAAGAAAGCTTTATCAGACAAGCAAATATAATGATAAGGTAAAGATGTGCATTATGTTTGGCGGTGGCAATGGCGGTGCTGAACAGCATCAGGAAATGGCAAAGCTCCTTAAAGAAGATTATTATATGACTGTTTTAGGCGGCAGACCTTTAATGTACTATGATTGCTCTTATGAAGTTGCAAAGCCTTCCATAGCATATTATCGTGGGCTTTGCGAGCAGTTAGGTATTCCTGAACCCTTTGCAGTATGCACAAAGGCAAATGCTGATGAGGCAAAGGTTGCAGTTGGTGATGCTATTGGTGATTATGCAATAGCAAACAGCGGTAATATGACTTTTGCTGAGCTTGCTGAACTTGCTGAAAAAAGATGGAAAACACATCAGAGAAGCGGATTCCAATACGTTCCTTGCGTAACGACAGGTTATAACCTTCTTCCAAGATTTATAAATCCCGTTTTCTGGATGAAGGGAACTGATATTGTTGCCGATTATGCAACGGCAGAAGAAATCGGAACGCATCTTACAAACGCTTTAAATTATATGCAACAGCCTGAAGTTATTGATAGAACAAAGGCAAACACCGTTCTTATGTACGCTTGGAACGAACACGATGAGGGCGGATGGATCTGTCCTACTTTGAAGGTCGATGAAAACGGCAATCAACTTTATGGCGAAAACGGTGAAAAGCTCATTGATACAAGCAGAATTGAAGCGGTGAAGAAAGCTATTGCTGATTTTAAAAACAGTGCGGGCGAGCAGATCGGAAACGATGAAGAGCAAACTATACCCAATGGCGAAGCACCGAAGAATGAAAATTCAAATAATAATTGGTTATATTTCGTAATCGGTGGGGCAGTAGTCCTTGTGGGCGTTATTGCAACGATCGTGATTGTAAAGAAAAAGAAAAAGACAGAGGGAAAAGACTAATGGCTAATAAAGAATGTATTAAAGAAAATAAAAAAACGCTGGGCGTTATCAGATGGGATGCTTGGTATGGGCACGACGGTGATCCCAAAAGCGTAATAAGTGCGGTGGAAAGAACCTTATCTCCTCCCGAATTTCACTTCCGCGCGCCTTTCTTTGCAAAGGTTACCGAAGATAATAAGATAATTATTCCCGAGTATACTCAGGAAATCTTCGATAAGGAAATGGAATATGCAATAGAAGCGGGCATTGATTATTTCGTTTATATGTTTTATGCCGACGATATGAAAAAAGCTCGTGAAATGCACCTTAAAAGCAAGTATAAAAATGACGTTAAGTTTGCATTCTTTACACACGGCTTTACTGAAGAAAGAGTTCCTGAATACATAAAGTATTTTAAAGAAGATTTCTATATGACCGTTCAGGGCGGCAGACCTATAATCTATTATTTTACAGGCTTTGAACTTGCTAAAAAATGTATTGAAATGTTAAAGGATGCTTGCAAAAAAGAAGGAATACCCGAACCTTTTTCAGTTGTATGCAATATAGGTACTGAAGACACCATAAATTCAGGCGGTGATGCAAAGGGACAGTACGCTGTGCCCGGAAGCAAAGGAATGAGTTTCAGTTCAGTGCGTAAGGAGGCTCAAAAATTATGGCAAAGTTTTAAGGAAACGGGAATGCAGTATGTTCCTACCGTTTCATCGGGCTATAACACCTTGCCTCGCGTAAAAAATCCTGTTTTCTGGATGGCTTGCGGTCAGGACGGTTGGGCAGAATATGCAACTGCTAAAGATATTGAAGAACATCTTCAGGAGGCTTACGACCATCTTGACGAAAACAACGGGCAGACAAACTTAAACACCCTTTTAATGTACGCTTGGAATGAGCACGACGAAGGCGGATGGATTTGTCCTACAATCGCAGTTGACGAAGAAGGCAGGCAGATTTTCGATAAAAACGGCAATCCTTTAATTAACCGCGAGAGAATAGATGCAGTTAAAAAAGTTACTTCAAAAATAAAATGTGAAAAACATTTTTAATATAAATAAATAAAAAAGGAGAGAAAAAAATGAAAAAGATCTTATCAATTCTGCTCAGCGTAGCAATCATGCTTTCTTGCATTGGGATAATTTCCTTTGCACAAGAAAGTACTGATGCCGTAAAACTTATTAGTGATGCAGCATCAACGTTGGAAGGTCAGTCTTCTGTTCCGTCAGAAATCACAATTACCGCCGGTCTTACAAGCCAAACTTGGAGACTTAGTCTTGCAGAAGATGCAACTTATGGTAAAGTTGTATGGTGGCGCGGTTCAACAGCCTACACTTACGCAGGTCCTCAGTGGGCTTATGCAGATAACCTTAACAGTTATCTTGCGGAAAACGATGCTGAAAAGTACATCGTTACAATTTCAGCAAAAGTTAAATATGTAACAGATGATGGTTCAGGTTCAGCAACTGATAAGTGCCTTACATTTGGCTTCCGTTCTTCTTCAGGAATGGATGGTTGGGGTGATGTAATCGGTTACAACACTTGGGTTGACGCATCAGCTACTAAGGAACTTACAAAGGCTGAAGTTCAGGCATTAACTTCTTCAAAGCTTACTTTTGATGGATATACCAAGGCGGCTAATAGCGGTACTGATAAGGCTGTATTCTTTGATAGCGTACAGATGACCATTGAAGCAGTTGAAGAAGGTGGCGAGGTTATTACTCCTACCGAAAATAACCTTATCAGTATAGCAGCATCAAACTTTGAAGGTCAGACTTCAATTCCATCAGATATTTCATACGTTGGCACAGTTGCTTCATGGCGTATGGGCCTTGCAGACGATGCGGTTCAGGGCAAAGCCTTAAGATACCGTTGCCATGCTTCGGACACATATTCCGGTCCTCAGTGGGCTTATGCAGATGCACTTAATTCATATCTTGCAGAAAATGATTTTGCAAAATATAAAGTAACAATTTCAGCAAAAGTTAAGTACGTAACAAGCGATGGCTCAGGTACTTTAGATGATGAATGCCTTTCATTTGGCTTCCGCAATTCTGCAGGTATGGATAGCTGGGGCAAAGTAAAAGGCTATAATGCTTGGGTAGAAGCAAACTTTACAAAAGAACTTACAAAAGCTGAAGTTCAGGCATTAACATCAGCAAAGCTTACATTTGATGGTTATAGAAAGGCTGCTTATTCTGATTCAACAACAGAAAAGGCTATTTTCTTTGATGATATTAAACTCGTTGTTGAAAATATTGAGGAAGAAGTTGAGCCTACAACAAACCTTATCAGCACAGGCGCATCAAATTTTGAAGGTCAGACTTCAATCCCTAATGATATTACATACGTTGGCACAGTTGCTTCTTGGCGTATGGGTCTTGCAGACGATGCCGTTCAGGGCAAAGTATTAAGATACCGCAGAGCTTTTGCAGATACTTGGTCAGGCCCGCAGTGGGCATATTCAACAGCTCTTACTGAATATCTTGCAGAAAACGAAAGCGAAAGATATGTTGTAACGATTTCAGCAAAAGTTAAGTACGTAACAAGCGATGGTTCAGGTTCAGCCGATGAAGAAGCAATGAAATTCGGTTTCCGTAACGGTAACTCCTTTACAAGTTGGGGTGAAGTTTTAGGCTTCAATAATTGGGTAGACGTTTCCTATTCAAAAATTTTAACAAGATCAGAACTTGAAGCTTTAGTTGGTTCAACACTTACCTTTGATGCTTATACAAAGGATGCTTATTCCGATTCAACAACAGAAAAGGCTATTTTCTATGATGATATTAAGATGATTGTTGAGGTTAATGATAAAAACATCATTAAAGGCGCAACGCTTGATATTGGTTCAACTCTTACAATCAACTACTATGCTGACCTTGATGATGCACACAAGGATGCAGTGTTAAAGGTTACACGTAACGATGCAACTGTTGAGCTTAACGGTGTTTACGATGAAGAATACGGAATGTACAAGTTCGCATACACAGGCATAAATCCTCAGTGTATGGTTGATAACGTTTCCGCTTCTCTCGTATTTAACGGTGAAGTAATTTCCGAAAAAGCAGAATACAGCGTAAAGAACTACTTTGAAAATATTAAGGCAAGCGATGCAACAAAACTTGGTATTACTGAAGCACAGTATAACGCTCTTATTAAGCTTGCAAACGATACTCTTATCTATGGCAGAGAAGCACAGAAGCATATGAACTATAACTTAACTGAGCTTGCAACTGATAATCTTACATGGATCATAGAAGATGCAACTGCACTTGCAACTCCTAATGAATTATTTAAGTCAGTTACAAATACAGATGCAAATAACAAGGTAGCTTCCGCAACACTTAACATTTCAAGCACAGTTAAGGTTTTATATCGCGTTAAGCTTGCAAACAAGAACTTAACAGTTAAGGTAAACGGTGTTGAAGCAGAGCTTGTTGCAACTAATAATGCCGATGAATATTTAGTATATTCAGATGCATTAAAGGCAACAGATTTCAATAAGGCTTACACTATTACAATTACTGACAGCGCAAATGAAATCAGCAAAGTAGTTTACAGCGTAAACGACTATATTGCTTATATTGCAGCTAAGGGTGAAACTTCATCATTGTATAATGTTGTAAAAGCATTAAATAACTATGGCATCAGCGCAGTAGCATTTAAAAATGCATAATGAGGTGACTAACTATTAAAAGTCAACCCCTAAAGCAGAAAAAATAATCTGCCGAAAAATGGGCGCACTAAAGTAAGCCCTCTTTCGAGCGCCAAAAAATAAATTTAGAGAAGCTTAGCGGATCAGTGTTGCATCGTAAGGAATGTTCCTGGTTTGGAGGGTGTAGATAACCCGTAGCAGCTTCTTTGCAACATGAGTTAGTGCCACACGGTGTGGCTTACCTTCCGCACGTTTCTTTGCGTAGTACTCAGCAAATACCGGCTCGTAAGTAATCAGTGGTAAGCAAGCGTTCATAAGTGCGTAGCGTAGATGAGATGAGCCGTGTTTGACCATATGGCCGTTATGCTCTGCCTGACCGGATTGGTAGTATCCTGGCTCCAGACCGGCGAAGGAAAGCAGCTGTGCCGGGTTCTCAAATTTATTGATATCTCCGTACTCGGAGAGAATAACCGCTGCGGTCAGTTCTCCAATGCCCGGAATGGTGAGGATTGGTGGGTTTAGCCCACGGACACATTCAGAAATCTGTGATTCAATTTCGTCAATCTTTGCATCCAGCTGGTTCTCAATATCTATGGTGATTTCCATTTGCTTGAGAAGATAATCGTCGGATCTTCCGACGGTATTCTTAGCCAGAGCTTTTAGTTGTGCGAACTTAACCATAGTAAATCTGCCCCGGGACTTTTTACGCAGCACCTCATAAGACTTGGCATTCATGTTGGCGATTTTCTCCGGACTTTGATAATGAGCCAGTATGTAGAGGGCAGTTACAGAGAATTTACCGTCAAAGAAAGGCTTAAACTCCGGAAATACTTTGTCCAGGATGTTTGTGAGTTCCACAAGTTGTCTGGAATGTTGCCGAACCAAGGAATCCCGAAATCTCGTTAATGACTTTAGTTGATCCATGTGATAGAATGACGGTGGATAGGGTTTGTACTCTACCGTCATGAGATATTGGGCTATGGATTGCGCGTCCAGAGAGTCAGTCTTCGTTTTTCTGAGTGATTTGCCGTGAACAAATCTGGAAATCAGAAGAGGGTTGAACTCCATGAATGAGAAGTTGTTTGCTTCGAGAAACATCTTCAAGTTATGCCCGTAATGACCGGTAGATTCAAACCCTATCTTCTTTTCTCCGCCAAGGGCGTTTAGAAGATCTCTGAATAATGAAAAGCCTTCGCAGTCATTATTAAAAGACCACGAGGACGTGATGACCTCACCAAGTTCGTTAATGATGGCGCAGTCATGCTTGAATTTTGAAATGTCGATTCCTACAAAGTACATTGGCTTCCTCCTTTTGAAATTTCGGCACTGTCGTTTGCCACAGAGAACTTGTCCATGGATTCACGCAAAAATGAAACGTCAAGGCGTTAACTAACTGATTACCAATTCAGACAAGTCACTGTGGTTTGAGTCACCTCAGACCAGTCAAGCTGTAAAACAATAGATACAAATCCACAGTGCTTGTACTGATTATAACGCAGGTAGCTACTCCTGCGAAACAATCTTTTGAAGAGAGGAGAAATGATAAAAACCACCCCTTTCGAGACGGTTTTTATTATACGTGATTTTATGAGCAGACTGAAGGAATTGAGAAAAAGCAGAGGCTTCACCCAAGTGCAGATGCAAATGATGACCGGCATCGATCAAAGTGATTATTCAAAAATCGAGAGCGGCAAACGGTACTATTCTTTTGAACAATGTAAGCGCATTGCCATTGCGCTCAATACCAGCATGGACTATTTAGCAGGGCTGACTGATGAGGTACGTCCTTATCC
>JAZNSH010000075.1:0-33853 GCA_045591115.1 Clostridia bacterium | reverse complement strand
AAATCGGACTCCTTTGCGCGCGCTATAGTATATAGCAAAATGCGGTCATTTACCGCGTCGGCACAAGCTACACCTTACGCTTTTCGCAAGTGTGCGAAAAGCTGATTAGTTTTGCTGTGCCTCCTTTTCCCAAAATGCAATATTGCATTTTGGGGGCCCTAATTAACTCCCTTTTTTGCAAAGGGGACCCTAAAAAGCAGAAGTGCTTTTTGGGGGTAAGGAGTCGCAGTGGAGCCAAAAAAGCATTCCGTGATTTTTTACGGAATGCGTAAAGCGGAACTTGCGATGACGCGGCTTGCAAGGGTTTCTCGAACTCTGGCAGACTGCTGACTTTGTCAGCAGACTGAACCCCGAAAACTTTTTGTTTTCGGGGTTAATTTTATGTAGCATAATAATAAATATTGTGGTAAAATATATAAGGAAAATAATGGGGACAAATAGGTCTTTTTAAGGCGGTGTTTTTATGTTAAATAAATATGTTGACGTTTTTTACGGTAACGGTGAAATTGATCTTCCCAAACCTGAAGGTATTGCTTCAACTTGGTTTTTTATTAAGGCACAATGCGGAAATACATATCCTCATGCCTGCACGCCCTTTAATATAATGTCCGTTGGCTCATATACGGGCGCATATCCTACGGGCTACGGTAACCATATGCCCAACGGATGCGGTCCCGTACCTAAATTTGACGCACCCGTTTTAGGTTTTTCACATATGCATCAGACGGGTACCGGCGGAATCGGCGCATACTATAATTATGCAGTTACGTCAGTTGTTTCAGGGGATATTAAGCCTATGACTGACGCTATCCTTTCGGAAAATGCAACACCGGGATACTATTCTGTAAAACTTCAAAGCGGAATTTTTGCGGAATTTACGGTAAATGAGTTTTGCGCGGTGCACAAATATACCGTTCCTGAAAAATCTACTCTTTACATTGATTTTTCTGCCAATGGATTAAAGCGCACCTTTGGTAACGTTTATTATCTTGCAAAAGATGCTTTGATCAAAAAGGAAGATGACCGTTCTTTTTCTGCAAGCATTATCCTGCAGGGAATCAAAACGCATTTTTATGTTACGGTCAATGATGCTGAGGACAGTTTTCTTTGGAAAAATTACGAAAAAACAGATGGCGAAATTCTTTCAGCTAATGAAACGGAAGAACGCTATGGCGGCGCTTTTACCGTAAAAGATAACTGTGTGCTTAAGGTTGCTGTTTCCTTTAAAAGCGTTGAAAAAGCAAAGGAACACTTAAATAATACTAAAAATTTTGAAGAAACTAAAAGTGATGCCGAAAAATTATGGGAAGAAGCCTTGTCGAAAATTGAAATCGAGGCTGATGATGATATAAAAGAACAGTTTTATTCAAACTTCTATCATTCCCTTTTAAAGCCTGCAGAAGTTGAAGACGGCAAAATCACCGATTTTGCAACTCTTTGGGATATATATAAGACACAGCTTCCCCTTATTTACACTCTTTTTAAGGAAAAAAGCCAAAAAATCATCAAAACCTTACTTGATCTTGGCGAAAAGTACGTTAAAATTCCTACGGGAATTATGCTTTGGGATAACGTTCATCGCTTTGATGATCAGGCGCAGTCCCTTGCAGTATATACTCTTGCAGATGCATACTATCGCAATCTTGTTTCAGGTGAAGAAGTTATAAAGCAGGCGCTTAACGAAAACGAGGGCGATCCTGAGGAAATTATAAAGATTTTATGGGAAAAGGAAAGATATACCCATATTCTTGATCTCACCGAGGCTTGCGCCGCTGCAGAAAATATTGCAAGAGAGATGGGCGATTCTAAAAACGAGAAAATATTCAGAAAAACTGCAGAAAAATGGATAGCCGTTTTTGATAAAGAAACGGGTATGCTTAAAGAGAGCACAAAGTATTACGAGGGCAACAGCCACAACTATTCTTTCAGGCTTCTTAACAAAATGGAAGAGCGCATTGGTCTTTTTGAAAACAATGATACTTTTATGGCAGTTGCAGATGACTTTTTCGGCTATAACTGCGAGCCCGTAAAGCAATGTAATATTCCCAACGATGCAAAGGGCATTGCGGAACTTGATCTGCGCAGGTTTGACGGAATCAACAACGAGCACGATATTGAAGCGCCTTACGTTTATAATTATATAGGCAGACACGATCGTGTATGTGAAATAGTAAGAAATGTGCAAAAATATATGTTCACAAAGGGTCGCGGAGGCTTGCCGGGCAATAACGATTCGGGCGCGCTGACCGCTTGGTACGTTTGGAACGCGTTAGGTCTTTTCCCCGTAACGGGACAAGATAAAATGATAATATCCTATCCCCTTGTAAAATCCGCAAAAGTGAATTTAAGCAGCGGAAAAGTTTTAAAAATCACCGTTGAAGGCGATGGCGACTATGTTAAGGAAGCCTTATTTAACGGAGAAAAACTTGAAAATTTCTGTTTATCTGTTCGTCAGATGATGGAAGGCGGAGAACTTAAAATTATAAAAAATTAAAAGAGGTTTTTATGCTTAATGCAAATTGGATCTGCTTGAAAGATGATGCGAACGAAAACGTTGCTCTGTTCAAAAAAGATTTCAAAATAACCCGTGCCGTAAAATCGGTGTTTCTGTATATTTCATCAAGAGGCGTTTATGAAGCTACGTTGAACGGGGAGCGCGTAGGAAATTTTATCCTTGCGCCGGGCTGGACATCATATAAACATCGGATTCAATATCAAAAATATGATATAACCGATTCAGTTTTAAAAGATAATGCTTTGGTTGTGGCACTTGCATCAGGCTGGTATAAAGGCAGAATTTCTCAGTGGTGGAGTGAACCAACGGATCACAAATGTGCGATAATAGCGAAAATAGAAATTGCCTATGCTGACGGCTCTACAGAAAATATTTATTCAGATACAGATTGGAAAGCTGCTTTAAGCGGTTACAGCTTTTGCGAAATATATGACGGTTTTGTTTTTGATGCAAGGATAGTGCCGAAATTTTGCTTAAAAACTGAAATCGCGCAAAACAACAGCAAAAAAGAACTGATAGAGCAGATCGGTGAAAACATCGTTGAACATGAGCGTTTTAAACCAACAGATATTATTAAAACGCCCAAGGGTGAAACTGTTATTGACTTTGGGCAAAATTTGGCAGGGTATGTAGAAATAAGCCTTACCGCGCAGGCAGGAGACGTGGTTTCTCTTTCTTTTGCGGAAAGTCTTGATGCTGATGGGAATTTTTACAATGAAAACTATCGTTCGGCAAAATGCCAATACACCTATATATGCAAAGACGGCGAACAAACCTTTAAGCCTACTCTCACTTTTTACGGATTCAGATATATTCGGCTCGATCAGTATCCCGTTAAAGTAGATAAAGAGAACTTTACCTCCATATCGGTGTATAGCGATCTTGCACGCACGGGATATATTCAATGCTCCGATAGTATGATAAATCAATTATTCAATAATGCCTTGTGGGGACAACGCTCTAACTTTCTTGATGTTCCCACAGATTGCCCTCAACGAGATGAGCGGATGGGCTGGCTTGGCGATGCTCAGGTTTTTATTGGTGCCGCAAGTTATAATTATGACGTAAATCGCTTTTTTGAAAAATGGTTGGGCGATATGGTGCTTAATCAGTTTGATGACGGTGCCGTTCCTGCGGTGGTTCCTTTTGAGAAGAAAGGTATCAACATAAGTGCGGCTTGGGCTGATGCCATTGCCATTTGTCCGTGGCAACTGTATCTGTCTTACGGAAATAAAGAAATTTTAAGAAAAATGTTTTTGCCCATAAAAAAATGGGTGGATTACGTTACAGAAACAACAACTAAAAAGAACTTATGGTTTGGCGGAAAGCATTTTTGCGATTGGCTTGAGCTTGGTGCTGAAAAAGGGCAGTATATCGGTGACACACGCGGCGATCTGATAGGCTCTGCTTTTTATAAGAGAAGCACGGAAATATTGTGTAAGATCGGGCGAATAATCGGTGAAGACGTATCCTATTATGAGACTCTTTGCACAGAAATAATAAATGCTTTTAATGTTGAATTTGAAGGCACCTATAAAACGCAAACAGAGCACGTTCTGGCGCTTCATTTTAACATAACAAGGAATCCTGAAAAAGTAATAAAATCTCTTGTTGAACTTATTCATAAAAACGGAGATATGCTTCAAACGGGTTTTGTGGGAACGCCATATATTCTGCACGCGTTAAGCCGTTACGGATATAGTGAGCTTGCCTATGCCTTGTTGCTAAGAAAAGACTATCCTTCATGGCTGTATCCCATAACTAAAGGGGCAACAACCATATGGGAGCATTGGGACGGCATTATGCCTGATGGCGGAATGTGGTCAAATGAGATGAATTCCTTTAATCATTATGCTTACGGCGCCGTAATCGATTGGATCTATGGTGTTTGCGGCGGAATCAATGCCGTTGAAGAAGCACCGGGATATGAAAAAGTGTTGATCGCACCTGTTGCAGACAGTAGAATTGATTGGCTTAGTGTTGAACTTAAAACAAAACACGGTGTAATTAAATCCAAATGGAAAAATGAAAATTCAAAGGTAGTTTATGAAATAAGCACACCGGTTAAAGCTACCATTGTAATTAAGGGAAAAACTTATAACGTTGAAGCAGGAGATTATACTTTTTGTTAAAAAAAATTAAAAGGAGGGGGATTTTTGAGTATGGAAGAAAATAAGTTTAAACTTGTTTCGTCATATAAGCCTACGGGAGATCAGCCAAAGGCAATCGAAAAGCTTGTTGAAGGCTTAAATGACGGTCTTGATTCTCAGGTTTTATTAGGTGTAACGGGATCAGGAAAAACATTTACCATGGCAAATATTATCGAAAAAGTTAACCGCCCCACCTTGGTTTTAGCACATAATAAAACTCTTGCGGCACAGCTTTATTCCGAATTCAAGGAATTTTTTCCTGAAAATGCCGTTGAATATTTCGTTTCTTTTTACGATTATTATCAGCCTGAAGCCTATATTCCCCAAACGGATACTTATATTGAAAAGGATTCATCCATAAATGAGGAAATCGAAAAACTGCGCCATAGCGCAACCTGCTCACTTCAGGAAAGGCGCGATGTTATCGTTGTTGCTTCAGTTTCTTGTATTTACGGTCTTGGTGATCCTAAATCCTATGCTGAAATGGCAATTTCTCTGCGACCTGGGATGGAAATGGAGCGAAACGAGCTTTTATCAAGGCTTATAGATATTCAATATGAGCGCAATGACACCGATTTTGCACGTGGCTCATTTCGCGTGCGCGGTGATAACGTTGAAATTATTACTGCCGAGAGAAGTGATAAGGCTATTCGCGTTGAATTTTTCGGTGACGAAATTGACAGAATAAGCGAAATCGAAGTTGTAACGGGCAGAGTGCTTGCAACACTTAAACATGCGGCGATCTTCCCCAACACTCACTATGCGGCAGGGGCGGAGCAGTTACAGTCAGCCATAAAAAATATTGGCGTTGATCTTGAAAAACGCCTTGAGGAGTTTGAAAAAATGAACAAGCCTTTGGAAAGAGAAAGGCTTGAGCAACGTACCCGTTATGATATTGAAATGCTTCAGGAGATCGGCTATTGTTCGGGCATTGAAAACTATTCAAGATATCTTGACGGCAGAAGTCCCGGGCAGCCACCCTATACGCTTTTAGATTATTTCCCTGATGATTTTATAACTATCATTGATGAATCCCACGTTACTATTCCTCAATTAAGGGCAATGTTTGCAGGTGATCGCTCAAGAAAGGAAATGCTTGTAAATTACGGCTTTCGTTTGCCTGCCGCCTTTGATAACCGCCCCTTAAGATTTGAGGAAACGGAAGAAAGATTAGGACAAAAGATCTTCGTTTCGGCAACTCCTGCTGATTTTGAGCTTCAGCTTGCAGATGGCGAAGTGGCGGAGCAGATAATTCGACCAACGGGACTTTTAGACCCCTTAATTGAGGTTCGTCCCATTGAAAATCAGATAGATGATCTGATGGAGGAAATAAGAAAAACTACTGAAAAAGGCTATCGAACTCTTGTAACAACGCTCACAAAGCGTATGGCGGAGATGCTCACAGATTACCTAAAGGAAGCAGATTTCAAGGTTGAATATATGCACTCTGAAATTCATACCCTTGACCGCGTTGAGATTTTACGAAATCTCAGATTAAAGAAGTTTGATGTTTTAGTTGGCATAAACCTTTTAAGAGAGGGTCTTGACTTACCTGAAGTTGCCTTGATAGCCATTCTTGATGCCGATAAGGAAGGCTTTTTGCGATCACAACGGTCCCTTATACAGACCATCGGTCGAGGTGCACGAAACGCTGAGGGCAGAGTTATAATGTATGCCGATAATATGACCGATTCTATGCGTGGTGCAATAGAAGAAACGGCGCGAAGAAGAAAAATTCAGGAAGAATATAATAAGAAAAACAATATCACGCCTAAAACCATTATCAAGCCTATTGCCGATCTTATTGAAATCAGCGGAAAGACCAAGGAAGAGCTTAAGCTTCAAGGCAGTATCAAAGATCAAATACGCGCTCTTGAAGAGGAAATGCTCCGCTTAGCCAAGAACCTTGAATTTGAAAAGGCGGCAAAGATCCGCGATATGCTTAAAACTCTTTATGGAGACGAAGAATGAACGAAAATATTATTATAAAGGGTGCGAAAACCCATAACTTAAAAAATGTGAACGTAACTATACCGAGGGACAAGCTCGTTGTTTTTACGGGACTTTCAGGCTCAGGAAAGAGCTCTCTTGCCTTTGATACTCTTTATGCAGAGGGACAGCGCAGATACGTTGAAAGCCTTTCCTCCTACGCCCGCCAGTTTTTAGGGCAGATGGAAAAGCCTGACGTTGAAAGCATTGATGGCCTTTCCCCCGCTATCAGTATTGATCAAAAGACCACAAACAACAATCCCCGTTCAACTGTAGGCACGGTTACGGAGATTCACGATTATCTGCGTCTTTTGTATGCACGAATCGGTGTCGCCCATTGCCCCAAGTGCGGAAAAGAGATCAACAAGCAATCGGTTGATCAGATGGTTGATGCCGTTCTTTCTATGCCTGAGGGCACCAAGATCCTCGTTATGGCACCGGTTATAAGAGGCAGAAAAGGAGAACACGTAAAGCTTTTGGAGGATATGGTCAAGGCAGGCTATATCCGCGCAAAAATTGACGGTGAGATATTTGAGCTTACTGATGATATCAAGCTTGAAAAGAACAATAAGCACAATATATCCGTTGTGGTTGACCGCCTTATCGTTCGCGAGGATATCCGTTCCCGCCTTACCGATTCCATTGAAAGCGCATTAAAGCTTGCGGACGGCTTAATGATAATTGACCGTCTTGATACAAATGAGGAACGCCTTTTTTCGGAAAACTATGCTTGCCCCGATTGTAATATCAGCATTGAAGCCCTTGAACCAAGGCTTTTCTCCTTTAACTCACCCTTCGGTGCTTGCCCTGAGTGTACGGGATTGGGCACTATTTCAAGAGTTTCGCCCTCTTTAGTTATTCACGATGAAAATTTATCCTTAAACGAGGGTGCTATCCGTGTTTCAGGCTGGTTCATTATGGGCACGGACACTATGAACAGAATGTATTATGACGGCCTCTCCAAGCATTACGGTTTTTCTCTTGACGTACCATTTAAAGATCTTGATAAAAAGTATCAGGATATTATCCTTTACGGCTCAGGAAATGAAGAAATTGAATTTCATATCACCACAAGCCGTCATTCAAGAACCTATAGACAGGTTTTTGAGGGCATAATTCCTCAAACGGAAAGACGTTACCGCGATACTCAGTCCGAGGGCGTAAAGCGCGATCTTGAGCAGTATATGATAGAAAGTCCTTGTCAGGCTTGCCACGGAATGCGCTACCGTCCCGAAGCCTTAGCGGTTAAAATCAACGGTAAAAATATTCACGAGCTTTCCGATATGCCCGTTAACGAGATCCGCGCATTTTTGGAAAACCTTACTCTTTCAGGCAAGGATACTATGATTTCAGAGCGAATTTTAAAGGAAATAAACACGCGCCTCAGCTTCCTTGAAAACGTTGGCCTTGAGTATCTCACCCTTACCCGCGCTGCCTGCACGCTTTCAGGCGGTGAAGCACAGAGAATCCGCCTTGCAACACAGATCGGTGCAGGGCTTATGGGTGTGTTATACATTTTAGACGAGCCAAGCATCGGCTTACATCAGAGAGATAACGAAAAGCTTCTTGCATCCTTAAAAGGGCTTCGCGATCTTGGAAATACTCTTATTGTGGTTGAACACGATGAAGATACCATCCGCGAAGCCGATTATATCGTTGATATCGGTCCCCTTGCAGGCTCAGGCGGCGGAAACATCGTATGCGCAGGAACACCTGAAGACATTATGAATTGTAAGGAATCTATAACGGGCGCATATCTTTCGGGCAGAGAAACAATTCCCGTGCCTGAAAAACGCAGAGTACCGAGAGGTTATATTACCGTTGAAAAGGCACACGCAAACAACCTTCAAAACGTAACGGTTAAATTCCCCTTAGGCGTAATATGCGCAGTTACGGGTGTTTCGGGTTCAGGAAAAAGCTCCCTTGTAAACGAGGTTTTATATAAGACTCTTGCCCGTAAGCTTAACCGCGCCCACTTCCCCATTGCGCCTTGCAAAGACGTTACGGGGCTTGAACAGCTTGATAAGGTTATCGTTATAGATCAAAGCCCTATCGGAAGAACGCCCCGATCAAATCCCGCCACTTATACGGGCGTCTTTGATCATATTCGCAATCTTTTTGCCCAAACACAGGATGCAAAAATGCGGGGATATAACAGCGGACGCTTCAGCTTTAACGTTAAGGGCGGAAGATGCGAGGCCTGCTCAGGTGACGGCATTATAAAAATCGCAATGCACTTTATGCCTGACATTTACGTGCCTTGCGAGGTTTGTAACGGGCAAAGATATTCAAAGGAAACTCTTGAAGTGCGCTATAAGGGCAAGAATATTTTTGAAGTTCTTGATATGACCGTTGAGGAGGCATTGGGCTTCTTTGAAAATTTACCGCAGATACAAAGAAAAATCCAACTTCTTTACGATGTTGGATTGGGATATATTAAGTTAGGTCAGCCCTCCACTATGCTTTCAGGCGGTGAAGCACAGAGAGTTAAGCTTGCAACGGAGCTTTCACGCCGTCCCACGGGCAAAACGGTTTATATATTGGATGAGCCTACAACGGGACTTCACACCCATGACGTAAAGCAACTTATTTCCATTTTAGATAGACTTGTTGAGGGCGGAAACACCGTTATTGTTATCGAGCACAATCTTGATATTATTAAAATTGCCGACCATATTATTGATATGGGACCTGAAGGCGGTGTCAACGGCGGAACGGTTATCGTTGAGGGTACGCCTGAAGAAGTTATGAAAAATGAAAAAAGTCATACGGGCAGATTTTTAAGGAAGGTGCTTAATAAATGACAAAGTTGATTCTTGTTCGTCACGGCGAAAGTGAAGCGAATTTTAAAAGAATTTGCGGTGGACAAACAGATTTTCCTTTAACTGATCTTGGCAGACGTCAGGCAGATTCGGCAGGTGAAGCCTTAAAGGATGTGAAAATTGATTATGTGTATGCTTCTGATCTTTCGCGAGCATATGAAACCGCACAAATAATTATAAAACATCATAATCTTGAAATCATAAAAGACGTAAGATTACGGGAAATACATCGTGGTATTTTTGAAAATCACCCTTTAGCAGAAATTGAACAAAAATATCCTGAAACTTATGAAGTTTTTATGAAAAACAAGCCTTTTGTTGTTATCGAGGGCGGTGAAAGTACCGAGCAGGTTCAGGAAAGAGTTTATGAGGCAATAGCGGAGATCGCACAAAAGCATCCAGATAAAACAGTTCTCATTGCCTTTCATGCAACTGCTTTAAGGTATTTTTGTGCAAAGATTATGGGCATTGCGAAGAAAGATATTATCACAGAACTTCCTTTGTGCAAAAATGCCGCACTTACATATGTTAATTACGAAAATGGTAATTTCGAGATCGTAAAATATAACGAACACGAACACATTAAAAATATGGAATCTTTATTCAATCAGGAGTAAAAAATGAAAACACGGCTTCTTATTATCCGCCACGGGCAAAGTCAGGCAAACCTTGAAAACCGTTTTGCAGGGCATCTTGATGTTCCCTTAACGGAGCTTGGCCGCCGACAAGGAAAGATCACGGCAGAATTTTTGAAAAACGAAAAAATAGATGCAGTATATTCAAGTATGCTCACCCGCGCTTACGATACTGCACGCTTCACCGCAGAGCTTCACGGTCTTTCCGTTACAAGAGATCCGGGAGTAAACGAGATAAACGGTGGGGAGTGGGAAAATCTTACCTATCCCGAAATTGAAAAAAAGTTCCCTGAAATGATACACATTTGGCGAACCAATATTGGCAGGACTCAATGTCAAAACGGCGAAAACGTTACACAAGTTGCTGAAAGAGTTTATTCCGCTATTGAAAATATCGCGAAAAAGCATCCGGGACAGACTGTTGTCATCGGTTGCCACGGAATGGCTATCCGCGCCTTTTGCTTAAAGGTGTGGGGATATTCCCTTGATGAAATGCACGAAAAAACCGCTTGGGCATCTAATGCCTCAGTTACATACGTTGATTACGAGAACGGAAAATTCACTGTCATAAAATATAGTGAGGATCGGCATTTAGCCAGCGAAGGTGCAAAAACCGAGTTGGTAACGGAAGCATAAAAAGCAACAAGAAAGCCACCCGATGGGGTGGCTTAAATTTTATTATGCTGTAGGTGCTGATGATTTAAACTGAACGTTTGTGGGATTGGTATCAGTACCTTCATACCAGATGTAGAAGAAATTCTTCTCATTAACTGTGATACCCTCTTTGGTATTTATCTTGTAGTAGTTAATGGTTGTTCCATCAACAACGGTTGAACCTCTTCCTGCATATGAACCTGCATCATTAAGATATGCTGTATTCTTATCTGCTTCTGCTGCTACTGCTGCAGGAACGTTATACTTTGTAAATGAGTTCGTGGGTGCAGTAGGTGTGGGAGTAGGTGTTGCGCTTGTTGTGGGTGAAGTTGTAGGTGTAGTGCTTGTTGTAGGTGTGGGAGTAGGTGTCTTTGTAGGATCAGTAGTTGAAAGGTACTTAGATGAAATGTAGCCGTACTTTTCGTTGCCGTAACGGATATAAGTCCAATCACCGATCTTCTTATAAGCAGTAACCTGCTTGCCCTTTACAAGTGAAGCAACCTTATCAGCTGAAGATGAACCGCTCTTGCGCACGTTAACAGAATCGCCCGTTACGTACATTGTAGTACCGTTTGATGTATCGGGTGTTGTTGTGGGCTTGGGAGTAGCAGTAGGTGTAACCTTCTTGGGGTCTTCAGTTGAAAGATAATTCTTATGTATATAGCCTAACTTGCCGTCTGAAAGCTTAACTGAGTAGAAGTCACCAACCTTATTGTAAGCGGTAACTGAAACGCCCTTTGAAAGGGAAGCAAGCTTATCGGATTCAGCAGAAGCACTTTCACGAACGTTAACGCCATCACCTGTTACGTACATAACAGTACCTGCCTCCTGAGGAGCGGTAGGTGTGGGAGTAGGTGCGGTTGCAGTGGGTGTAGCGGTAGGTGTTTCGATCGCATTGGGATCAAATGTTTCCGTGGGGTCTTCATAGGGATCGTCAATAGGATCATCTGAAATACCGGGAGTTTCAACAACAGTGGGGGGAGTGGTTGGAACTATAGTGGGCAGAGTATTACCGGGAGCCTCTGTTTTGCTGGGAGTAACACCCAATGAGTTATCCGGTTCTTCATCGTCACCGCCAAGAATGCTTGTAGCAATAACGACAATAATAAGAATGAAAACCAATGCCATAGCAACTGCTGCTAAAATGGCGTTTCTTCTTCTGCGAGCATAATTTGCTGAAGCCATAAAAATACCTCCGTTAGATATTATATTTGTAGGTTACATATATAATAACACGAATCAAAAAAAATATCAAGTAGTTTGAAAAAATTTCTGTAGAAAAATGAAGAAAAATTTTCTCGTCTTATTTTTATGCGCTTCGCTTAAGCTGAACATCCTCCCCATAGGAAAGAATATCAAAATCGTAGTTTTTTCTCTCGACTTTTTTCGTCCTTTTCTTTTTTGCAGAAGCCTTTCTTTCAAGAATACGCTCGATTGTAAGATTCAAGCCGATCCAAAGCATCACGATAATTAAAGCACTCATTTTTAAGTCCTCCTTTTTGTTCTTTACACCCTGATTATACAAGATTGCAAGTACCAAAAAACGGACTTTGAGAAAATTTTTCAATTTTTTTCAGGAATTTGTTTCAATAACCTCTTTTGCAAGGGAAATAATATCGTTTTTAACGTTTTCGGGCGATAAAATCTCAATCTTACTGCCAAATTGCATAATCCAAGATAAAAATACGGGACTTATTGCAACCTCGATGATGACCTCAAAAAAGTCATCGTCAGGGGAAATGATAATATTTCTGCCGAAACGGTCGATAAAAACGCCGATAAGTGAATTATGGCAACGTAATTTTACGTTTTTCGTTTCACCGCCGAACATACCGAACATTTTTCGGGAATAATTTGCCGTATCAAAACGGCTTGTGGCATCGTTGCCCTCTCGCATATCATTTGAAAGAACGATATCCGCCATTTTGTCAACGCGGAAATGCTTTATAATATCGGAATCGCTGTCAAAAGCAAGCAGATAATAGTTTTCGTCATCCCAAGTCAGCGCCCAAGGACTTACGGTATAGTTTCCGCCGTTCTTTTTGAAATGACGGGCTTTATTTATATCCCACTCAAAGTATTTAAAAAGAATTTTTTTGTTTTTTGCCATTGCGCTTTGAATAATATCAACGTTAATATAAACGCTTTCATTCATCGTTTTTATTCTTTCGCGCATAATTACCGAGTGCTGAAGCTCCTTTGCGTTGTTTTTGCTTGTAAGACCCTCCAGCTTTTTGATGAGGTTGGCGCTTTTCTTTTCGGTGATGAATTTGGATGCCTGAACCGCATCAACAAGAAGCTTTAATTCGGCAAGCTCAAAGGTGCGGGAAGCAAGGTGATAGCCCTTGTTGCGGATAAGCTCAATATCCATTCCCATATCCTGAAGAACGTGAATATCCTCATAGATACTTTTTCTTTCTGCCGAAACGCCTTTTTTCTCAAGAAGAGAAAGTATCTGTTCCATAGAGATAAAGGTATTTTTATCGGTATGCTCCTCAAAAATCTCCTTAAGATATATAAGCTTAAGCTTTTGATTGGAAGATTTCGCCATAACAAACCTCCTTAATTACTATATGAAAAGTATACTACACATTGTTTATTTTTGCAAGAATTACATAAAAAAAGGCAAGAATAACAATGAAGTTTTTTGCGGTAAATCTTGACATTTTGCCTTGTAAATTATATAATTTAAGTATAAATAAATTATAAGGAGAAGTTTTCAAAATGAACGCTGTTTTAACTGAAATTTCAAAGCTCGGCATCGTTCCCGTTGTGGCACTTGATGATGCAAAGGACGCTCGTCCTCTTGCAAAGGCTCTTTGTGCAGGCGGTCTTCCCGTTGCTGAGGTTACTTTCCGCACTGCCGCCGCTGAGGAGGCTATCCGCATTATGGCAACAGAATTCCCCGATATGCTTATCGGTGCAGGAACTGTTCTTACCTGCGAGCAGGTAGATAAGGCAGTAAATGCAGGCGCAAAGTTTATCGTAAGCCCCGGTCTTAATCCTACGGTTGTAAAGTACTGTGTTGATAAGGGAATCCCCGTAACACCCGGTTGCTCATCACCCAGCGATATTGAGCGTGCACTTGAGCTTGGCCTTGAGGTTGTAAAATTCTTCCCTGCCGAAGCAGCAGGCGGTCTTAAAATGATAAAGGCTATGAGCGCACCCTACGGCAAGGTTAAGTTTATGCCCACAGGCGGAATCAATGCCCAGAATTTAAAGGATTATCTTGATTTTAACAAGATCATCGCTTGCGGCGGAAGCTGGATGGTTGATAAAGCACTTGTTAAAGCTGGTGATTTTGATAAAATTGAGGAGCTCACCCGCACGGCAGTTACCGAGATGCTTGGCTTCAGCGTTGCTCACGTTGGCATTAACCTTAACAGTGAAAGCGAAGCATTGAGCCTTGGTGCATTATTTGAAGGCTTCTTTGGCTTCAACAATAAAAACGGTAATTCAAGTGTGTTCTGCGGCAAGGGCATCGAGCTTATGAAGGAGCCTTATTTAGGCAAGAACGGTCATATTGCCATTGAAACCAACTATCTTGAGCGTGCAATCTATCATCTTGAAAAGCGCGGAGTTCAGTTTGATGAGGACACGAAGAAATTCGATGCTTCAGGCAACTTTACGGCTATTTATATGAAGGGCGATTTCGGTGGATTTGCACTTCATCTTGTTCAGAAAAAATAATTAAAGGAGAAATTTTAAAATGAGAGTAATTACATTTGGTGAAATAATGCTTCGTCTTGCACCTGAAGGCTATTATCGCTTTGTGCAGGCAGAAAAATACGGCGCTACCTACGGCGGCGGTGAAGCTAACGTTGCAGTATCACTTGCAAACTTCGGCATTGATGCCGCTTTCGTTACAAAGCTTCCCAAGCACGAGATCGGTCAGGCAGGCGTTAACGCAGTAAGAAAATTTGGTGTTGACACCTCTCTTATCACCCGTGGCGGTGACAGAGTTGGTATCTATTTCCTTGAAAAGGGCGCAAGCCAGAGACCCTCAAAGGTTATCTATGACCGTGCAGGCTCAGCTATTGCTACTGCAACCGTTGCTGACTTTGATTGGGACAAGATCTTTGACGGTGCTGATTGGTTCCACTTCACAGGCATCACACCTGCTTTAGGTGATAATGTTGCCAAGATCTGCCTTGAAGCCTGCAAAAAGGCAAAGGAAAAGAATATTACCATCTCCTGTGACCTTAACTACCGCAAAAAGTTATGGACAAAGGAAAAGGCAGGCCAGGTAATGGGCGAGCTTTGCAAGTATGTTGATGTTTGCATCGCCAACGAAGAAGACGCTTCTGACGTTTTCGGCATCAAGGCCGCAAATACTGACGTTACAACCGGTAAGGTTAACCACGAAGGCTATAAGGACGTTGCAAAACAGCTTGCTGATCGCTTCGGCTTCAAGAAGGTTGCTATTACTCTTCGTTCATCAATTTCAGCCAACGATAACAACTGGGCAGCAATGCTCTATGAGAATGGCGAATACTTCTTCTCAAAGAGCTATCTTATGCACATTGTTGACCGCGTAGGCGGTGGCGATAGCTTTGGCGCAGGTCTCATCTACGCTTCACTTAATAACTATGCTTCACAAGATACCATCGAGTTTGCCGTTGCCGCAAGCTGCTTGAAGCACTCCATCGAGGGCGATCTTAATATGGTTTCCGTCTCCGAAGTACAAACACTTGCGGGGGGAGATGGGTCCGGCCGCGTTCAAAGATAACCCAAAGCACAATAAAATCCCGAAACCAAGACTCCGAATTTTCGGAGTCTTTTTCTGTGTTACAAAGAGGATAAAACCTCAGTTACTTACGTCTGTGTAAGCGCCTTCGGTTTTACCCCTTTGTGCCTTGAATTTCGGGTTTTATTGCACTTTGGCAGGACAGATAAAACAAACTCCTTCGCTTTTAGAACGCCACGCCACTGATTTTTAAGCTTTTTTGCACTGCTTGGTGTATATAATATCAAAAGACTCCGAATTTTCGGAGTCTTTTTCTGTGTTACAAAGGGGATAAAAACATATAAAGTTGCCGAAGGCATACCACAATCAATGCGTAAAGAAATGAAGCATTGCATATCATCAAAACGAAGTTTTGCATATCATCACGGCATTGCCGTGCATATCATCAATGTGAAGCATTGCATAATATAACTCATTTCGCCAGAAATGGATAAAACTAAAACCTCGTTAAAAACGAGGTTTTATGAAAGTTCAATCATACCGTCCACGTCGGTTTCGATCAGGTGGCTTTTTAAGCCGTCAAAATAATAAAGATCTTTGCCTTGGTCGGTTTCCTTAATGTAGTAAATTTCCTTAATGTTTCCGCAAGTTATGGGTGCCTCCATATACGCCGAGGAAACTGAGGAATCAATGATCTTTCCCGTTGAAAGCTTAAGAGTACCCTTTGTATCAACTGCCGTTGTGCCGGTAACGATATCTGAAAAATACATTAGCGTTTTCGTGTCATTTCCAAGCACTGCCGCACTTGAATATTGCTGAGAACTGCTGTTATAGGTGATTCCGCAGTTTTTAGCCATCAAGGTTTTAGTGCCGTCAGCGGAAAGGAGATACAGTTCCGCGTGCCCTGCTGATGGGTTTTTAATATAAGTTACCGTGTCGGTGAGCTCATAATACACAAGGGAATCAACGTAGCCCGTATCATAACGAACAGTTTCAAGATCACTGCCGTCCCACTTAACGTAATAGATTCCGCCGTTATTGGGCATATCACCGTAGGTTAAAATATAACCGCTTTTCTTTTCTGTGTTTATTGCAACGGTGTAAAGGCTTTCCTCGGTGGTGTTTTTTATAAGCCTTGTGTTTGTGCCGTCAATATCCCCATAATAAATGGAATATTTGCCGTGGGAAAAATCTGTGCACACGCTGTAAATAACGCCCTTTGAGGAATCCGTTACTGCGGAAAGATTAAAAAAGCTGACGTCTGTAGCGATATCCATATGATCTAAGGAGGAGAGATCAACTGCGCCTAAAGTGCCCTTCTGCAGATCAAAATCATAATCGTACAATATAAAAAGAATACTTTGATCGGTAGAAACTTCGGCATAATAAACGTTGCTGAAGTTTTTTTCTTCCTCAAAATCATCGGCAAAAATGCGATATGAATATAAGCTATCGTCAAAGTTTTCGCCCGTTATGGCGCAACTTCCGTCATCATTTGTCCAGAAAATGGAATATGAATTTTCGTGAAGCAGAGTTCTTGTGCCGTCAAGCTCATAGCGGAAGATTTTTGACCGTGTGTTGGGATAAGGATTTGGCTTTTCCGCAAAAATGCAGTTGCCTGATTGGGAAAATCTCAGCGTTGTGGGGGTTATTGCAGTATCAAGCAAAGTAACTGCGCCATCTGAATATAAAAACAGATTGCCTAAATCATTTCTATCCTGAAACTCGGTGGTGAAAGCGATATTCTCAAGACCCTCGCTGGTGCGCCAAGCAGTAACGTTTTTTGCAATTTCTATATTCTCTGTGCCGTCATAAAGATAAAGAGTGCCGTTGCTTGTATAAAGCATTCTCTTGGAATTTTTATCAATGGCATAATCGGCAGTATAAACGGCATTTTCACTTGTTTCATCGTAAACATTTTCGGCAATAAGCGTTTTTTTGCCGTTCTCATAATAATAGATGTTATTATCCTTTAAATAAGGAATAACGTCAATAGTATCGTTGAGCTTATTGGCGATCTTGTGTTCGCCCGTGCTGTTTGCACCTATTCTTGTAAGATGCTGATAAATAAGTACACCGCCAACTATAAGACAAACGGTCAGAAACCCGCATATTGCAAAAAACAACGGTTTATTTTTCATCTTCGGAAGCTTCATTTAAACCCATCTCACGGCAAAGCTCGCCTAAATCGGCATTTGCACCTTTCTGAATTTCAGCTTCAAGACTTTCTTCCTTTGTGCTTGAAGGCAAGGCCGCACCCTGAAGAGAATCAAGGCGCATATCTGCCCAGGAGCAGAGAGAGGCAAATTGCCCGTCAATATTTTCTAAAAGAGTTTTTGCCTCTTCACGCATCTTTTGAAGATTAACGACGGCTGATTGCATACCCTCAACCCATTCATCGTGAAGCTTTTGGCAAGCGGCATCAGATTCATCGGCACGCTTGCGGTAATCATCCTCAATATCCTTTGCACGCTGAGTGGCATCGATCATAACCTGAGCAATAACCGTTTCCTTCTTTTTGTGCTCGTCTATCTGATTTTGAAGCTTTTTGATTTCTTCCTTTAACAAGGTGTTTTCGTTGGTAAGCTGTGCAGTTTCCTCCTTGTGCGTTGCATTAAGCTGCTCAAGATATGCATCAACCTCTTTTGCCTTGTATTTTCCGAATTTTGCTTTTAAAGTCATTTTTTAACTCCTCCGTTTTCAAGCAACTGCTTTTTCATATCATATAACTTCTGTGAAAGGTCAACCTTATATACGTGGGGCTTGGCAAGGCGCTTGTATTCATCCCAAAGAGTATCCATCTGCTCAAAATGATATTTTTGAATTTCCTTAAGGCTGGGTGAATCATAGACCTTTTTGCCGTCAATAAAAATGGGAACGAGAAGCTTTTTAACGTAATAGTTTTCTAAGGTCATCTTCTTCCAGGTATCAACGGGATCAAAGATGGTAAGAGGCTCGTTTTCGTTGATGGTTTCATCGTCAAGAGTAATAAGATCGGCAATAGCCTTGTTATCTTCTTTTGAATAAATTCTGTAAACCTGCTTGTAACCGGGGTTTGTAACCTTAATTGGGTTTTCGCTTACCTTTATTTTCGGAACCATTTTTCCGTCAACAAATTCAGCGGCAAGCTTATACACTCCACCTAAAGCAGGCATATCGTCACTTGTAATAAGCTTTGTGCCAACGCCGTAAACATCAAGGCGAGCACCCTGCATTTTAAGATCCCAAATAACCTTTTCGTCAAGATCACCTGAAGCAAAGATTTTTGCATTTTCAAAGCCTGCCTCATCAAGCATCTTTCTTGCACGCTTAGATAAATAAGCAAGGTCACCTGAATCAAGACGGATGCCCATAGGCTCGTGTCCCTTTTCCCTTAATTCCTTAAATACGGTTATTGCATTGGGCACACCGCTTTTAAGAGTGTTATAGGTGTCAACAAGCAAAAGACAGCCGTCAGGATACATATTGGCATATGCCCTGAAAGCAGTGAGCTCATCGGGGAATGACATTACCCAGGAATGGGCGTGAGTTCCGCCAACCTTAACATCAAAAAGCTGACCTGTTAAAACGTTACTTGTGCCGTTGCATCCGCCAACCATTGCGGCACGGGCACCGTAAATACCTGCATCGGGGCCTTGTGCGCGCCTTAAACCGAATTCAAGCACCGTTGCGCCCTCGGCGGCAGTAACCACCTTAGATGCCTTTGTGGCAATAAGGGTCTGGTGGTTGATAATGTTAAGAAGTGCCGTTTCCATTAACTGTGCCTCCATAATGGGAGCTTTTACGCGAATCAACGGCTCTCTTGGGAAAACGGGAGTGCCCTCTTCAACGGCATAAATTTCGCCGGAAAATTTAAAATCTCTAAGATAGCTTAAAAAGTCCTCTCCGAAAATGTTAAGAGAACGGAGATAGCTGAGATCCTCCTCGGAAAAGTGCAGATTTTCAACGTATTCAATGGCCTGCTCAAGACCTGCCATTACTGCATAAACGCTGTTATTCTGTAAGGGTCTGAAGAAAAGATCAAAAACGGCAATATTATCCTTCATTCCGTTTTTTAAATAACCGTTCATCATCGTAAGCTGATAAAGATCGGTCATCATTGTTAAATTACGCATATCTAATTTTCCTCCTTGGGTACTTCCTCTGTTGCCTCCACTTGCTCAGAAATCGGTGCTTCGCCCTTTTTATAGTAGGGCAACGGATTTTCTACCTTTTTGACCTTTAAAATTATAAGAATAGTGGTTGCGATGAGACAAAGAGCAATGCTCAATAATGCTGAAACGGGCATACCGAAGACTTTAAGCTGATCGGTGCGGAGCCATTCAACGATACCGCGCTCAAAGCCGTAAAGGGCAAGGTACATTAAGGTTATTTGGCCCGTGTATTTCTGCTTTCTGAAAATAAAGAAAAGGGTAACGCAGATTATCAGGCACCATATCGATTCATAGAAGAAGGTTGCCTGATACCAGCCTACGGGGATATCCTTTTCAGCGGGATTATCAAGATAGACTGCATAGGGGAAGAACTGAAGATCGGGGTCGGTAACAAGACTTCCGTGAGCCTCCTGATTAAAGAAGTTACCCCATCTGCCTATTGCCTGCCCAAGCGCAAGAGAGGGTGCGCAAACATCTAAGAGAGCAAGCAGGTTTATCTTTTTCACAAAAGCATAAATGCTGAGACCGATTATTGAACCTATGATACCGCCGTAAATGGCAAGACCGCCTTGGCGAATGTTGATTATATTCATAAAGGTTTCGCCGAAATCCCCCGGCACGTAGAAATGAGACCAGGAGAAGATAACGTAATAAAGTCTTGCACCAAGAATAGCACCGATGATGCAGATAATAAGCATATCTGCCGTCAAGTCCTTTTTATATCCGCGCTTCTTGCAGAAGAAATTGGTGAGGAAAAATGCAAGCAAGAAGCCTGTTGCAATCAAAACGCCGTACCAATGAATATCAAGGCCGTCAATGCCTAAAAAATCCTCAAATAAAATTTTTGAAACTGATAATAACTTCATCTGAAATTCTCCTTAATTCTTATTCCGCAGGAGGATGCCTGACAAACGTAATGCCATTTATCCAAAAACCCTCTTTCTGCCTTGTGCGCATCATCAAGAGTTTTAAACACTCCGAAGCACACACTTCCGCTGCCCGTCATTGAAGAGAACAGCGCACCTGCTTCCTTGAGCCTTTTAAGATTATCCTCAATATCGGGGGCAATGGTTATTGCACTTTCCGTTAAAACGTTGCCACCGTAAAGATTCATTTTTTCATAGTCCCTTAATTTTAACGCTTCAATGAAAGCGTCTGTTTCAGGCTTTTGTTTGCTGCCTATTTCATCGTAAATACCGTAAACACGCTTGGTTGAAGCGCTTTGCCGTTGATTCATAACAAGCAATAATGGATATGGATCAGGGGACGAAAGCTTTGAAAGCTTTTCACCGATTCCGCCTGCACGGTAGAGCCCGCTTTTTAGCATAAAAGGAACATCAGCACCTATTTTAAGAGCGATGGCGGAAAGCTCCTCCTCGGAAAGGGGATAATTATATATGGTGTTAAGCCCCTTCAAAACTGCCGCCGCATCAGCACTGCCGCCTGCAAGACCTGCGCCTGAGGGAATATTTTTTTTAATATGAATTTTGCAGCCTGCCTTTATGCCCGAAGCTTCAAAAAACTGAACTGCACTTTTAAAAGCGGTGTTTCTTTCATCGCAAGGCAACCATCTGCGGTTTGATGAAAGAGATATCTCATCGGCCTTGGCTACCGAAACGGAATCAAAAAGCGTTATCCGTTGCATAAGCATATCCAGAATATGATAGCCTCTTTCGTCAACGGACAAAATATCAAGGGTCCAATTTATTTTTGCGGGAGTGGAAACGATAACAGAATCCATAGAATACACTTCCCCATCATAGTTTTATGTATATAGTATAATATATAACAAGGAAAAATGCAAAATAAAAATTTAATTTCCCCCAAATTTTCATTAAAGAATGTTGAAATTCACATATTATTTTAGTATAATTTCTTATTGAGGAGAGGAAATTATATGAAAAAAGACGAAAAATCCATAGTAAAAAAGAGTAAAAGAGGCTTTGTTCAGGTGCTTTTCGGCAGAACAATGATAATAATACTGCTTTTGTTGATACAGTTTTTATTTTTATCCGCGCTGATGCTTTCCGCAAGACCGTATATTGTGTATTTTTTCGGAAGTATAACAGTGTTCACCGCCGTTTTCCTCATATTTGTGCTTAACAGAAGAATAAATCCTGCAATTAAGCTTACTTGGTGCTTTTTTATTGCAGTTATGCCCATTTTCGGCGCGCTGATGTATCTTTTCGTGCAGGCGGATCTTGGTCACCGTCTTGAACAAAAGGCCATTGGTCGTACTGTTGCGGAGGGCAGAAAATTCCGTCCTGAAAATAAAGAGATCTATGAACACTTGAAGAATGAGGATAAGGCATTTTACAATCTTTCCCGATATTTAAGAGAGAGCGCAGGCTTTTCCGCCTATGAAAAAACTGACGCAACCTACTTTCCTTCAGGCGAGAGCAAGCTAAATGATATGCTTAAAGAGCTTGAAAAGGCTGAAAAATTTATTTTTTTAGAATATTTTATTATCAAAGAAGGTTATATGTGGGATAAGATCCTTGAAATATTAAAGGAAAAGGCATCCTCAGGCGTTGAGGTGCGTGTGCTTTATGACGGAACAAATGCCGTGAGCAATCTGCCCTACGGTTATCCTAAAAAGCTGAAAAAGATGGGGATACAATGCAAAATGTTTTCACCGCTGAGACCTTTTGTTTCCACCTACTATAATAACCGCGACCACAGAAAAATCCTTGTTATTGACGGAAAATGTGCATATACCGGCGGAATAAATCTTGCTGATGAATATGTAAACATCACGTCGCCTTACGGATATTGGAAGGATACGGCAATAAAGATAAGAGGCGAAGCGGTAAACGGCTTTACCCTTATGTTTCTCGAAATGTGGAATCCCGATGAAAAGAACAGAGTTTATGAAAAATATCTGTGCGCCGAAAGCTTTTTTGATGCAGGCGGAACGGTCATTCCCTATGGCGATAATCCGGTGGATGATGAGCTTTTGTGTGAAACGGTGTATCTTGATATTATAAACCGCGCAGAGGATTTTGTGTATATTATGTCTCCCTATCTTATCATTGATAATGAGATGGAAACGGCCCTTAAATATGCGGCAAAAAGAGGGGTCGACGTGCGCTTGATAGTGCCTTCAAAGCCTGATCACATCTATGCTCACGTCCTTGCAGAGGATCACTTTCCTTCCCTTACGGAAGCAGGAGTAAAAATATACACTTATTCACCCGGGTTTATCCACGCGAAAGTATTTTTAGTTGATAATAAATATGCTACTGTAGGCACGGCGAACCTTGATTACAGAAGCTTATATCTTCACTTTGAGTGCGGGCTTTTAATGTTTAAAACGCCTTGCATTGAGGATATTTTTAAGGATTTTATGAAAACCTTTGATGAAAGCCATCTTGTTAGCGAAGCTGATATTAAAAACCGAGGCTTTTTCTCAAAGCTTTTCGGGATGATATTAAAAGCGGTGGCACCGCTGATGTGAAAAGGAGAAAATATGACAGAATCAGAAATTAAAAAAATTAAAGAAATATTTTCCGATGAGCTTATTGAATGGTCAAAGGCACATATGGAAAAATATCAAAGGCTGATGGCATATTACCGTTGCGCAATGATGGAAATCGAAACGAAATTCAACGTTCTCAACGAAGAATTTTCCCTTCAGTTTGATCGCAATCCTATCAGCAGTATAAAGGGGCGAATAAAAAGCGCACCAAGTATTCAAGAAAAATTGCAACGGCTTAACTTGCCCGTTACTCTTGAAAACGTTGAAGAAAATTTGAACGATATAGCAGGCGTTAGGGTCGTTTGCTCATTTCCCAATGACGTATATACTCTTGCCGATGCGCTTTTAAAGCAGGATGATATTATACTTTTAGAAAAAAAGGATTACATAAAAGCGCCCAAGGAAAACGGTTACAGAAGCTTGCATCTGATAGTTCAGGTGCCCATATTCCTTGCAAAGGAAAAGAAGCTTATGAAGGTTGAAATACAGCTTCGCACCATAGCAATGGATTTCTGGGCAAGCCTTGAGCATCAGCTGAAATATAAAAAGGAAACTCCCTTTAGCGATGAAATGGCTGAGGAGCTTAAGGCTTGTGCTGAATTAAGCGCAACGCTTGATATGCGTATGGATGCTATCCGCTCAGCCGTGGCCGAAAAATAAAAATTCTGTTTACAAAACCCGATAAATATTTTATACTATAATAATGTATAATAGTTTATAGGAGTTGACTTATGGGCTTGAATTTTCTGAAAAAAGCAGTATGCGCGGTTATTGTGCTTATAATCGTTACGGTTCCGTGCTTTGCATATGATGATATTGCCACCGGTCAAACCGTTAACATAACGGCAGAGGGTGCAATACTTGTGGATCTTGATACCGACACCATTTTATATAAGCGCAATATGAACAAGCAGTGCCGTCCTGCAAGTCTTACGAAGATGATGACGTTGCTGGTTGCCTATGAGCAGACTGCAGGCAGACACAATGAGCTTGTTTCCTTAACAAATAAGATGATCTCCGTGCCAAAGGGCTCATCAAGCGCAAACCTTAAAGATGGTGATATGATCAGCATTTACGATCTTTTTTATGCAATGATGCTTCCCTCAGGTAACGATGCGGCAAAGGCTCTTGCTTTTGTTGTTTCGGGATCTGAAGAGGATTTTGCCAAGCTTATGAACGAAAAGGCTCAGGAGCTTGGAATGGTTAACACCAACTTCAAAAACGCTCACGGCTTTGATGCTGACGGTCATTATACCACCACTTACGATCTTGCGCTTTTATCAGAAGCTCTCTGCGAAATTCCTGAGCTTGTAAAAATATTCTCAGCCTATAAATATACGGCGACCATCTATTCCAACGGTGACAAAAATTCGCCCTCATCACAAACCTATTATAATACCAACAATCTTCTTAATCCCAATAAGGACGTTTATTTTGAAGGATATAAGGGCATAAAAACAGGATACACCAGCCTTGCGGGCAACTGCCTTGCAGGTTATTATGAAAAGGATGGCAGAAGACTTGTTGCCGTAATAACCTTTTCCAACCAAAAGCAACGCGATCCTGATATGACAAAGCTATTAAATTACGGTCTTAATAATTTTGATACCCTCAATTTAAGAGAAGTCCTTTCAGCCAAGCGCATCGTTGTTGACGTTGAAAATGCCGAAAGCTCCGATGAATCCAACGGTCAGCTTGAACTTTATATTCAGCATCCCAAGGATGATATGTTCGTTACCGTTACTTCCTCCGAGGGTAAAAAGATAAGGAACTTTGATGAAAGCGTTCTTTCAATCCGCTATCCTAACCTTAAAGCACCGCAGAGCGCAGGTGATACGGTAGGCGTAGTTGAATATATCTATAATAACGAGGTAATTTATTCGGCTCCTGCAGAGGCTTCGAGAAACGTTGATGCCGAAATTCAAAGTCCCAAAGATCTTGTTTCAATGGGTATTGAGGGTAAACCAAGATTTTCCTGGGGATTTTTGGGAAGCTCATATTTCCTCACCCCCTTAATAATCATAATCGTTCTTGCGCTTGCAGTGGCGATCTTTATCTATACCCGTAAACGTCAGGCAAGGCGAATTCGCGCAAGGCAGAAAAACGGTATCGGCAGAATGGAGAGAAGAAAAAACTCCTCTCGTCCCGGTAACCGCCCGATGATCTAAGGAGAGAATATGGATTTTGTGTTTTTTGTAACGGCAATCGGCTTCGGCGTAAGCCTTGCTATGGATGCTTTTTCCGTGTCTCTTGCCAACGGTCTTCACGAGCCGAAAATGAAAAAAGGCAAAATGTTCCTTGTTTCGGGAACATTTGCTTTCTTCCAGGCGCTTATGCCCCTGATCGGCTGGTTCTGCGTGCATACTCTCGTTGAATATTTTAAGGCGTTTGAAAAATATATTCCCTGGATCGCCCTTGCTTTATTGGTGCTTATAGGTGGCAAAATGCTTATTGAGGGCCTTGAAAACAAGTGCGAGGATGGCGATTGCAAGAAGTTAGGCTTGGGAATGCTCATCGTTCAGGGAATAGCCACAAGCATTGACGCTCTTTCCGTAGGCTTCGGCATTGCTGAAAATAATTTTATTGAGGCCCTTGTAACTGCCCTAATAATTGCCGCAATAACCTTTGGCATCTGCTTTGGCGGAATAATTATCGGCAAGAAGTTCGGCACTAAGCTATCAAATAAAGCCTCCATTTTAGGCGGAGTAATTTTGATTCTGATCGGCCTTGAAATTTTTATAACGGGCGTGTTTTTTTAGGAGAAATATATGAAAAATCAATACACAGTTAATAAAGATCTGGTTAAAAGTTGGGCAAAAGAATTTATAATTAACGGTTCGGCAAGTATAATTGCTCTTGCGGTGCAAGCAATCATTTTCTTATGTGGAGCTGCACTCATCTGGATGGGATTTGCGTTTAATTTGGAAAGTAAAGGTATATATTTAATTTTAGGAGCTTACTTTATTTTCTATTCTATATATCGTTTGTTTTTTTCTCGATTTGTAGTATGGAATAAACGGTATAAACAATTATCAGAGATATATGGTGTAAATGAATGGCAACGAACAATTGAATTCCTCGATGAAGAGATAGCATTAACCGAGCATAATTCAACAAACAAATTACAGTATAAAAGCATTAAAACAATAAAAGAGCATAAAGATATGGTGTTTATATTTCTTGAAGGCGGTGCGTCAATAAGGCTTTATAAAAACGCCTTTATAGATTGCACATGGGAAGAATGCAAAGTCTTTATAGAATCAAAAAGATAAAAAATAAACCGCACGATTTCGTGCGGTTTAAATTTTTTAGTTGCAATCTGCCTCTAAAGGACCTGCAAGCTCTTTAATGAAGAACAGCTTGCCGGGCAAGGTGGGAACGTATGATGAAGTGATCCAGGGTGTTGTGCCGTGACGAAGCGTCATCCACAATGAAAGACCCTGCCACTGCATTCCTCTGCCGAAGAAGCCGTCAGCACCGCCGATAGCATAATCAGCCTGAAGGAAAAGACCGGGGCCGATGGTGTTTGCTCTGCAGGGAACAAGAGGTGTGCGAGATTTAAAGCTTGTTAAAGCATTCTGTTCAACTGTAAGGGGATGGATCTTTGCGGCGATTCTGTAAGGTGCGCTCTTCCATTCTGCCTCGCTTGCATAGTCAGCAGCAAAGGTGGGCTCCCAGAAAGCGATGTGGCACATTCTGCCGATACCGTAAACAAGAACGAGCTTTGCGCCCTCTGCCTTAAGAGCAGCAATTTTTTCGGGGTATGTAGGAAGATTATCCTTTGTTGCAAAGTTTCTCTGTTCCTTGGGAACGGTAAGTTCGCCTAAGGGATTAAATAATGCCTGCTCCATAGCGTACTGGAAAGCACCGTGGTTATCGGGAGCAAGAGTGTTGCCCTCGGAATCTGCCCACTCGTCCATATTAAAGGTGTAAACGTGCTTGCAGGAAACGTTCCATTCGTTTAAGAAATAAACAACCCATTTGTACATTCCCATAGGTCCAACGGGAAGAATGAAAGCAATTTTTTGATTTCTTTCTCCTGCTTTTTTGATCTCCATTGCAATTTCGTGACCCATATAGGTTTCAAATTCACCTAAAGTATCGCACTGAACGGGAGTGAAATCCTTGTTCCAGAAAGCCTGTCTTTCGGTGATCTTTTCAGGTGCATCGATGCAAGCATCGATCTTTGCAAAATCCCAACCTGCGGGGTAGAAGTTTTCAAGGGCTGAACCCTTAACTGTTGAATTAAAATCCATAATAATTTTCTCCTTTACGGTAAATATCTTTTTGTTGTTCCCTTAAGGTAAACCTGACATTGGCGGAAGCCCTCTGCATAATCTGCACCGCACTGGAAACCGCGGTAACGGCAGCAGGTCTTAACCATATCAGGGAAATCGATGTGATCGTGATCACGCATCCAAACGATCTGTGATTCGTGGCAGCTGAGCATTTCAAGCTTTTTCTCAATATAAGGTGAAACGTCAACGTACTCGGTGGGGTTAAAGTTTACGCCTGCAAGAGTGTCCATATAGAAAACGGGCACCATTCTTGCTCTGCCCTCAACACCAGTGTAGTAGTTAGGCAACGTTGCAGTAAAGCAAGCATCGAAAACAAGGCGTGAGGTTGCCGTATGGTCGGGCATATAATCGTTGGGATCGTGGGTGATTATGAAATCGGGATCAACCTTTTTGATAATTGAAACAACCTTATCTCTTGATTCTTTGTTGTTATCATAGATCTCAAGATCGTTAAAGCCGCCCCACATAACCTCAAAGCCACCAATAGCACCGCTGTTCTGTGCTTCCTTCGCACGCATAATTGAAAGCTCATCAGGGGGAATAATTTCATGACCTAAATTGCCGCTTGAAAGATGGCAAACAACAACGCGGTCGCCTCTTTCCTTGCACTTTAAGAGAGTGCCTGCGCAAGCAATTTCCATATCGTCAGGATGGCATGAAATAACAAGAACTGTGTACATATTATAAAACCTCCTTTTTTTATATTTTATAACTATTTACCTTGCAATAAAAGGTAAAATGAGATATAATACTTATAAAATCAGGTAAAACGAGGGCGTTATGAAAGCAGATTTCTTAAAACACTCCTTTGAAACGGTGGTTTCCGTTGAAAAAATAGTCACCGCATTTTATATGGAGCTTTCAAAGGATTTTTATTATCCCGGTGAGAGCCACGATTTCTGGGAGCTTGTGTATATTGACCGCGGTGAAATGGTTTGCACCGCAAAAGAAAATCAGTTCGTTCTGAAAAGCGGCGAGCTTACTTTTCACAGCCCCAATGAGTTTCACAATTTGTCGGGCACGGGCAATTCTGTGCCAAACGTGTGCGTAATTACTTTTGTGTGTAAAAATAAGGCGATGAAATTTTTTGAAGGCAAAATATTCCACCCTGACAGCGAAGAAAAAAGCCTTATTTCTTCACTTTTAAAAGAGGCACTTTCCTGCTATGATATGTTTGATAAAAGCAATCCTCTTTTGCAAAAGCTTGTAAAGCGTGAAAATGCACCCTTTGGAAGCAGTCAACTTACGAAAAACTATCTTGAGGCACTTTTAATAAAGCTTCAGCGCAATGAGCGAAGCGAAAGTAAGATCAGCCGAAATATTATTGATGGAATGAACGTTCCCGCGGAAGTTGATGAAATTATACTGTTTTTAAATAATAATCTCTATGGGCGAATCACCTTAAAAGATATTGCCGAATATTTGGGCAAAAGCGAAAGCACCATAAAAAAACAGTTTTCCGCCTATATGAAAACCGGTGTAATCGACTATTTTAACGATCTGAAAATAAGCGAGGCAAAGCGTCTTATCTGCGAAGAAAAATATAATTTTGCCCAAATCTCCGATATGCTTTCTTTCGACACCCCCCAATATTTCTCAAAATGCTTTAAAAAGCGCACTGGATTTTCGCCGAGCGAGTATAAGAAATCCGTAGTCAAATAAAGAGCACAAAAAATTCTTGAAACTGCGGTTCATAAGCGATACGAAACCTCAGTCATTTACCGTTATGTAAACTCCTTCGGTTTCGATCACTTCTTCACCTGATTTTCAAGCTTTTTTGCACTCTTTTGTTCGTGGTGATTCATCGCACAAAAAATTCTCGAAACTGTGTGTTGTGGCGACCTTGAACGCTCGGTTACTTACGTCTTTGTAAGCTCCTTCGCTTTTAGAACGCTACGCCTTGTACTGTGAATTTTCTCGCACTCTTTTGTTTGCGGTGATTCATCGCACAAAAAATTCTTGAAACTGTGGGTTGCATCGGCGTTAATTACTTTTGCACCCTTTGGTTCGAGGAGTTTTATCGCACAAAGAATAAACAAACGGCAGATTTTACTCTGCCGTTTAACTTTTTTGGTGGATTTACCTCAAATTTGTTTTTAGTAATTCTCTTTTCTAACTTCGAAATAGCTCTGGGGATGTACGCAAACGGGGCAAACCTTAGGTGCCTTTTTGCCGATTACAAGGTGACCGCAGTTGCGGCATTCCCACATTGTTTCTTCAGCCTTTTCAAAAACCTGCTGCATCTCAACATTGTTAAGAAGTGCAAGATATCTCTCCTCGTGAGTCTTTTCGATAGCGGCAACCATTCTGAACTTTGCAGCGAGAGCGGTGAAGCCTTCTTCTTCAGCTTCCTTTGCAAAGGTTGCATACATATCTGTCCACTCGTAGTTTTCGCCTTCTGCTGCTGCTTTAAGGTTAGCGGCTGTATCGCCAAGTCCGCCTAACTCTTTGAACCACATTTTTGCGTGTTCTTTTTCGTTATCAGCGGTCTGCTGGAAAATTGCGGCGATCTGCTCAAAGCCTTCCTTCTTTGCTACGCTTGCAAAGTAGGTGTACTTATTGCGAGCCTGTGATTCGCCTGCAAATGCTGCCTGAAGATTAGCTTCTGTTTTTGTTCCTTTTAATTCTGCCATGATAAAATTCCTCCTAAAAATTATTATTCATCAAATTTAATGGGTCATACCCATAATTAACTTTTTTGTTGGCAATCTTTACAAATACAATGTAAATTTATGCCGAAGCTTGTTACTTTAATGCCATATTCCTTTTGAAGATCTTCAACTATGCCGTGAACCTCCACGTCAAAGATCTTTTTGCATTTATCGCATATTGCATGATAGTGCTCCATAGTGTTATGATCGAAGCGGTCGGGCTCGCCTGCTATTGCAACTCTGCGCACGTAACCGTTTTCTGCCAAATAGTTAAGGCTATTATAAACGGTGGCAAGGGATATACTGTGTTTCTGCCTTACAAGATCATAAACCTCCGTTGCGTTGGGGTGGCAGCACGATTCTTTTATAGCATCAAGTATCAGTTGTCGCTGTTGAGTCATAGCCTCACCTCACTTTTTAGATTTAGAATTATTCTAATTACAATTCTATTATATCAAAAAAATCGAGGTTGTCAAGAGTTTTTTTAAAAAATTTTTAGGGATTTATAATTTGCCGTGCAGTGAATTCATCTGTAATAAGCACATCGATAAGTTTTGTTTTAAGTGCGCCTTTTATTGCCTTTACCTTATTATCACCGCAAGCAACGGCAACGGTCTGTTTTGCGTTTTTAATATTTTCGTATGATGCACACAAGGTGTTGTCATATAAATTTATAATTTCGCCATTCTCGTTGAAGAAATGCGTTGCAATGTCGCCTATAACCTGAGCATGCTTGTCGCTGTAACCAAAAGTCTTGCCAAAAACATCAAGGATTTCCGTATTGCCTATGCCGACGATGGCGATGTTTGCTGAATTCCACAATTCCTGCATTTTTTTATAATAGGAAAGCTTTTGAAGTAACTGACGATCTTCTTTTCCGTCAGCAAGATATGGAAACCAGGCGTACTTTATGTTTGCGCCTATTTTATCAGCCATTCCGCGGGCAAGCTCGTTTGATGAAAAATAGGAGTTTTCGTTATCCGTTGCGCCGAAAAGAGGGAAAACTGTGTTCTTTTCAGATCTCATCTCAGGCAACTGATCAATTAAGCGTTGAACCGTTCTTCCCCATGAAACTGCGATTTTCAGTCCGCCTTTAGAAATTATCGGAACAAGGTATTCGCTTGCAACCTTAACGGTCATTATTGTGCGAAGCTCCTCGTTTTTATTGGTTACACCGCAAACGATACATTTATCAATATTATACTGCTTGCAGATTTCATTTTCCATTGTCTGGCAGTCTTTTTTTGGGTTACGCACCTTTATTTCAACGATGTTTTCGCTTCTTGCATCATTTATAAGCTTTGAAACTGTTTGTCTTGTAAGCCCTAAAATATCGGCAATTTCCTGCTGAGTTCTGTTTTTTTCATAATAAAGGGTTGCCGCTTCCGCCATTAAAATTTTTTCATCACTTATCTTCATTTTTCTCACCTGCTTAAGTATTATACATATTATATTACATCTTTCAGATAAAGTCAATTTATAACATTTGTTATTGACAAATGTTAATAGTGATGATATAATTTTCAAAAAAATAAAACGGAGGATCAAATATGTTAGTATCAATGAAAGAAATGCTTGAAGATGCAAGAAAAAATCACTATGCCATCCCTGCCTTTGACGTTAGCAACTATGAAATGATGAGAGCCGTTCTTGAGACCTGCGAGGAGGAAAAATCCCCTGCACTGCTTATGGGACTTGGCGTAGATTTAACGGGAAAAGGAATGGACTTATTATCATCAATGGTAAAGGAAGCATCAAACTTTTTCAATATTCCCGTATGCTTTCACTTAGACCACGCAACGGATTTTGAGCTTATTAAAAGAGCCATTGACGCCGGTTTCAGCTCAGTTATGTATGACGGCTCTGTCCTTGATTTTGAAAACAATGCAAAAAACACCTTAAAGGTTACGGAGTACGCTCATAAATACGGAATAACCGTTGAAGCGGAGTTAGGTCACGTTGGAAATGCAAGCGTCGGAAGCATCAGCGAAACGGGCAGCGATACGGATCCCGGTGAAAGCTTGACCGTTCCCGATGAAGTTAAAAAATTTGTGGAAATAACTGATGTTGATGCACTTGCGGTTGCAATAGGAACTTCCCACGGTGTATATAAAAAGATGCCTGAGCTTAGAATTGACAGATTGGATGAGATCACCGCCCTTTGCGACAGACCTCTTGTTCTTCACGGCGGAAGCGGTACTCCCGATGATCAGATGCAAAACGCAATTCATCACGGCATAACCAAGATAAATATTTATTCTGACGTTGTAGGCGCACTTAATAAGGGACTTAAAAATAAGCTTAATTCAGTGGAAAATCCTTCAACCTGGCCCTTTATCGTATATGAGGATGCAATGGCAATGATGAAAGAGGTTGTAAAGGATAAGATCAGAAAATTCGGCAGCGCGGGTCGCATTTAAGGAGAATTTATTATGAAGACAAAAGCAGTTCGTTTATACGGTGAAAACGATTTAAGACTTGAAGAATTTGAACTCCCCGCCCTTAAAGACGGTGAAATTTTAATAAAAGTGATTTCCGACAGCGTTTGTATGTCAACCTATAAGACGGTAAAGCAGGGATCAAAGCATCTTCGCGTGCCTGATAACGTAAGCGAAAAGCCCGTTATCATCGGCCACGAATTTTGTGCTGAGATAGTTGAGGTTACCGATAAATGGAAGCATAAATTCAAAAAAGGCGATAAGGTAGTTATGCCCCCCGTCCTTGCCTATCTTGAAGGCGGTGTTTCCACCGTAGGCTACACCTTTGGCGAGATCGGCGGAGTTTCAACCTACTCAATAGTTTATGATCATATTCTTGAAAACGATTTCCTCATTAAGCTTGAAAGCGACAGCTTCTTTAAAGGCTCCTTAATTGAGCCTGCCTCCTGCGTTATCAGAGGATATAAGGCAAGCTTGCATCTTGACGAAAATCTTCTGCCTTACACCAACATTAAGCCAAATGGCAAGGTTGCAATTCTTGCAGGGTGCGGACCTATGGGCCTTGTTGCCATTGATATTGCTCTGCACGGAGATATTAAACCATCGCTTCTTGTTGTAACGGATATTGATGAAGAAAGATTGAACCGCGCCAAAGAGATCTTCTCTCCCGAAAAAGCAAAAGAGGACGGCATCGAGCTTATTTTCACCAATACAACCGATAAGGACGAGCTTATAAAAATGTCAGCAGGCGGATTTGATGACGTTTTTGTTTATGCCCCTGCGCCCCAGGTAGTTGAACTTGGCGATGCTATTTTAGGCTTTGACGGTTGCCTTAATTTCTTTGCAGGACCTCTTGATAAAAAATTCAGCGCAAACTTTAATTTCTATAACGTTCATTATGCTCAGCATCACGTTGCAGGCACAAGCGGAAGCACTACCGGAGATATGCACGATATTGTTAAGCTTATAGGCGAACAACGAATAGATCCTGCAGTTATGATCACCCACATCGGCGGTATTGATGCGGCTATCGACACAACAAAGCGGTTGCCGGAAATTGAGGGCGGTAAAAAGCTAATTTATACACATATTGAATTGCCTTTGACCGCACTTAAGGATTTTGAAGTTTTGGGTGCAACAGACGAAAGGTTTAAAATTCTTGATAATCTCGTAAAAGAAAACAACGGCTTATGGTCCTCTGCGGCTGAAAAATATTTACTTGAAAATTTCTAAACTAAAAAGGGGCTGTCTCACTAACTAAGTGAGGCAGCCTTAATTTTTTTTGCAAAAAAAAGAAAAGACTTCCTTTCGGAAGTCTGTTAGATGGTGTATAATTGTAATAGCAACAAAACAAAAATCAAATCACCTAACAAAAAGGATTG
>JAZNSH010000074.1:0-25462 GCA_045591115.1 Clostridia bacterium | reverse complement strand
AACATTAAAAATCCGATTAAAGCAACACTCTTAGGCGCTATAAGACCTGTAATAACCGTAATGGCAATGGGGAAAAGAATTTTTGCAAGCTTTGACACATTCTTTGGCTTATATTCCATACGGATAAGGCGTTCCTTCTTTGTTGTAAGAAGCTTTATAACAGGTGGCTGCACAACAGGCACCAATGCCATATATGAATATGCCGCAACCATAATAGCCGCAAGATAATTACTATTAAGTGTGTTGGCAACAACGATGGAGGTAGGTCCGTCAGCGGCACCGATAATTGCGATGGATGCCGCATCCTTAGGTTCAAAGAAAAGGCTTGCCATCGTTAAGGTGAAGAAGATACCAAACTGTGCCGCCGCACCGAAGATCATCAGCTTGGGATTAGATAATATGGGACCGAAATCGATCATCGCACCGATACCGATGAACAGCACAAGGGGGAACATTTCTGCAAACTCGTGATCAATACCTATTCTGAAAAAAACGTCCAAAATACCGCTTGATTCGCCTTGCGTGATAACGCCTGAAAGGGGCAGGTTAACGATAATTGCACCAAAGCCCATCGGCAATAAAAGTGTCGGTTCCATTTCCTTTTTAATTGCAAGGAAAATAAGAATACCGCCGATAACCCACATTACAACCTGTTGCCATTCTAACTGTTGCAGGCTTTCAACCAAAAACTCCATTTTTTTCTCCTTTTTAGAACATCTTTATAGCATTTTCAAGGCGCTTTAACGTTTCTTCCTTACCTAAAATATCAGCAAGCTCAACTGCACCGCCGGGAGTAGAATCAAGACCGCAAAGTGCAACACGGGCAGGCCACATTATCATTCCGTTTTTCTTGCCCTTTTCCTGAGCAAGCTCAATTAAAGCATCGTGAATGGTTGTTTCGTTCCATTCGGTTAAGGTTTCATACTTTTCCTTAACCTCTATAAGGCTTTCCTTTGCACCTTGTTCATCAAGCTTGAACTTTTTATGGCAGTACATTTCAGTTGTATGGTCTGCTACATTTGGCAAGAACTTAAGTTTTTCGGGAATTTCCGATAAAATTTCAACACGGGACTGAATGAGCTTTAAAAGCTTTCTGCTATCATAGATCTTAAGGCTTTCTTCTTTTTCAAGCCAAGGAAGTGCCATTTTATAGAAATCCTCAAAATCCATAGCCTTAATATACTCGCTGTTCATCCAACGAAGCTTGTTGATATCAAAAATTGAAGGTGACTTGCTTATACCCTCCAATGAGAATGCCTCAATAAGCTCTTCTCTTGTATATATTTCCTTATTTGAGCCGTCATTCCAGCCTAAAAGTGTGATATAGTTTACAACTGCATCGGTTAAAAATCCGTCATCAAGTAAATCGTGGAAGGATTTATCACCGTGACGCTTTGAAAGCTTATGCTGAGCATCGCGCATAATTAAGGGCAGATGCACGTAAATGGGAGGCTCCCAACCGAAGGCTTCATATAAAAGATTATATTTAGGTGTTGATGAAAGATATTCGCATCCGCGCATAACGTGAGTGATACCCATTAAGTGATCGTCAACAACGTTTGCAAAGTTATAGGTGGGAAGACCGTCACTCTTTAATAAAATCATATCGTCAAGATCATCGGAATTAACTGTAACGTGACCAAAAATTGCATCATCGAAGGAAACTTCCTTATTTTTGGGCGTGTTCTGACGGATAACGTACTTTTCGCCTGCTGCAATTCTTTTTTCAATTTCTTCCTTGGAAAGATTTAAGCAGGTTTTGGGATATTTATATGTTTCGCCCTTTTCTTCTGCAGCCTTTCTGTCATTTTCAAGCTGTTCATCGGTACAGAAGCAATAATATGCAGCGCCCTTTTCAATAAGCATAAGAGCATATTTTTTATAAATTTCACGCCTTTCTGACTGGAAATAAGGTCCGCAATCGCCTTCTTTGCCGGGACCTTCATCATAATCAAGGCCTGTCTGCTCTAAAGTTTTAAAAATAATTTCAGTTGCATGTTCCTGAAGCCTTACCTGATCGGTATCTTCAATTCTAACAACAAAATCGCCTTTGTTTTTTCTTGAAAAAAGATAACCGTAAAGTGCGGTACGCAGGTTTCCTATGTGCATATTACCTGTGGGGCTTGGTGCAAAACGTGTTCTTACTTTCATTTTATTCTCCTTTGTCTAAAAACTCAATTTCTTTATCAGTAAGCCTTAAATCGATGCCGATAAGGCTTTCATTTAACTGTTCAACCTTTGAAAAACCGCCGATAACGGCTGTATTTATATCCTTTGATAAAACATAGGATAATAAAAGTGCGGGAATGGGAATATTTTTTTCACCCGATAATTTATTTATTCTTTCAAAGCGCCTGAAATTTTCTTTTAAGGGAAGATATGATAATTTTCCCGATTGCTTCAATTCTTCCTTAGAAATCTGCTTAGAAAAAAATCCTTTTGCCTGAACGGAATAGGCAATTATGGGAAACTGTGTTTCCTTATACCACATATATTCAATATCGTTCATTGTTATATGAGTGATATCTCCCGTTAAAGCAGGCGTGGTTAAAGCATAAGAATAATTTATCTGGCTTACGGTAAAGGGCTTTAAATTATGCTTTTTTGCATATTCGTTTGCCTGCTCAATTCTTCCTGCAGTCCAGTTTGAAGCACCGATCTCCCTTACCTTGCCCTGCTTTACAAATTCATTTATATTTTCCAAAAGCTCTTCAGGCTTTTTAAGGCAATCATCACGGTGAAGAAAATAAATATCAAGATAATCAGTGTTAAGTGCCTTTAAGGAAGCATCAATATCCTTTTGTAATTCTTCCTTTGAAAGGCGGGTCTTGTGCATTTCCTGCCTTGAAAGAGGAAATCCGCCCTTAGAAATTAAAATTATATCTTCTCTTTTTCTTTTTTTAAGGTATTCACCTAAAAACTCTTCACACAATCCGTTTTCATAGGCGCGGGCAACATCCAAGGTATTATAGCATAAATCAAGATATCTGTCTAAAATTTTAAAACATTCTTCCTTATATTTTATATCGCCTAATCTGCCTGCACCTAAAACGAAGTTGTTTATTTCCAAGGAACCGACTTTTATTCTTTCCATACCTTTCCCTTTTCAACTTTAAAAAAGTTAACGTTCATTTTGTTAAAATATTCTACCGGCTGTGCAACGGTTATTAATGTTTGAACATCCTTTATTTTATCAAGAAGCATCTGTTGGCGGCGTGTATCAAGCTCAGATAAAACATCATCAAGTAAAAGAACGGGATATTCTCTTAAATCCTCTTTCATCATTTCAAGCTCAGTTAATTTTAATGCTAAAGTTGCCGTTCTCTGCTGACCTTGCGAACCAAAATATCTTAAATCGGTTTCACCTAATTTTATTATTATATCATCCTTGTGAGGACCAACAGTGGTAAAGCATCTCTTTAAATCATTTTCTCTGTTTTTATATAAGATATCAAGCATTGCTTCTTCGATATCTTCCCTGTTATTTATTGAATCCTTATAAAAACAGAAAAGCTCCTCTTTGCCTGAGGAAAGATATTTATGATTTTCCCTTGCTTTAGGTGTTAATCTTTCACAAAAATTACGGCGAGCCTTAATAATAGGCACTGCTCTTTCAGCTAAAAGAGTATCCCACACTTCTAAATCATTAGGTCTTACATTTTCCTTTAACAAGGAATTTCTTTGCTCTAAAACCTTATTATATTCGTTTAACGCATAAAAATAGTTTTTGGAAACCTGAGAAAGCTCAATATCCATAAACCGTCTGCGCTTTTGAGGACCTTCCTTAACTAAATCAAGATCCTCAGGCGAAAAAATAACGCCGGAAAGCTGACCTAATATTTCGCTTATCCTGGAAATAGCAAGTCCGTTAACCAATATTCTCTTTTTTTGCCCCTTTGCCATAACCATATCAACAGTATGTCTGCCGTCCTTTTGAATATCCTCAGCGCGGACTCTCGTCCACGGGCGGTCATACATTATCATATCGTGTTCACGATTGGTTCTGTGGCTTCTGCCGGTGCATAAAAGATATATTGCTTCTATGATATTGGTCTTTCCTTGACCGTTATCACCGTATAAAATACTTATTCCTTTAGGAAAATTCAGCTCCAGATTTTCATAGGAGCGAAAATTCCAGAGCTGTAGCTTATTCAAATACATATTATAATCTTACCGGAAGAATTAAATAGAGATATTTATCACCGTCAATAGGTGTTGTAACTGTGGGACTTGTAGGTGTTGTATAAGAGAATTTAATAAACTCATCCTCAATATTTTTTAAGCACTCAACGAAATATTTGGGATTAACACCAATTTCAATAGGTGAGCCTGAGCCTTGAATATCAACCTCTTCATATACGTTACCGGTATCTGATCTTGAAGTGATAATAAGCTTATTTTCGGTAAACTTAAATAAAATATAATTATTTCTTACATTTTCTCTAACGATAAGCCAAGCACGGTCAATAGCCTCTAAAAGATCAATTCTGTTAATAATAACGGAATTTGTCATATTTTGAGGAATAATAGGTCTGTACTTAACAAATTCACCCTCTATTAAACGTGTTATTATCTTTGTTTCTTCAATTTCTACCATACAGTATGATTTCTGAATATAGATCTTTGCAACGTCATCAACATCGCTGATGATCTTAATAATTTCAGAAAGTGCACGGGCAGGAATAATTGCCTTAATATTTTCTTCAATATCCTGAACAAAGGAATTTCTAAGAGAAAGACGACAACCGTCAAGTGCAACAACAGTGATATTTTCCTTTTCAACGTCAAATAAGCAACCGGTAAGAATAGGTCTTGATTCATCTTGAGCAGTTGCAAAAATGGTTTGATTTACCATCTTCTTTAATTCGCCCTGAGGAATTGTAAAGAAGCTTTCCTTATCAATAACGGGAAGTGAAGGATACTCTTCAGGATTAAGAACGGCAATGTTTATCTTTGTAAAATTACTTGAAACCTCAATACCGCTCTGAAGATCACCTTTAATTTTAATAATACCGTCAGGCATTCTTCTTATAACTTCATTAAAGAATCTGCCGTTAATGACGATATTTCCCTCTTCTTCAATATCTGCTGCAATTTTTGTTTGAATGGTAAGAGAAGAATCTGTTGTTGTTAAAATAACTTCATTATTTCTTAAATTAAACAATATACCTTCGCACACGGGATTTATGCTTTTTGAAGGAAGTGCCTTTGAAACAATATTTATTCCGTTTAAGAGAGTAGCCTTTTCGCAAGAAAAAATCATTTTTACGTTCCCCTTTAATAATTGTTGTTAAAATTAATTAAATAATAATATTAATATATGTGTGTTAATATGGTGGATATTACCAAAAAGCGCCTTAAATCAAGGATTCTTTTAATAAAGCACTGTTGATATTAAGGTGGACACAAGGTTGATAAACTGTTGATAAGTTTTTACATAAAATAATATTATTATATATTACTTATATATTATACCTTTTTTAAGGGTTTTTTGCAATAGTTTTTAATGAAAATATACAAATATAAAGGAAAAAAATGAAAAATATTTTATTCTTTCTGTTGATAAGGTTGATAACCTTAATTTTGAAGTTTTTATGTGTTAATAACGTGTATAAAGGCTTGTTGATAATATGAATAAATATATAAAAATCCCGTAATTATAGGAAAAAATTATCCACATACTGTGTGGATAATTTTAGTTATTTTATAATTTTTTTAATAGCATCAAGCCTTGAAGTATCAATTAAGCCATTACCCTTTTCATCAAATAAACGGTTACCATTTTCATCAACTGCGATGGTAGGACAGATCCATCCGCCTTCATCATGTTCATTCCAGGCATAAATAATGCAGGTGTTTGATTTTGTTGAATTAAAGTTCTTTTCATCACTTAAAAATTCTTTTGCGCGCCTGTAGTGCTCAGCAAGATCTTCTGCCGAAGCGTAATCAACAAGGCTGTTTTCAGGCACTTTCATCCACGTTACGGGAGTTTTAAATCTTGGATGGGGATGCCAGCCTGCAGCGAGAGGCAACACGTTATCAATGCCTAAAGCTTCACCTTCCCTTGAATGACGCTCCCAGATATCATAAATACTTTCACAAAGAGTGTTAAATGGAATATTATCATTGCCTGAAATTGAGTATCTTGAAATTGCATCAGCACCGAGAGCCTTTGCTTTATCTGCGCCAACACCCATAATTACAAAATACGGTGTAGGAATATTTTCCTTTTTACAAGCTTCCTTATAAAAAATAATATCTTTTTCAATTTTTTCAACAAAATGAGGTGCGCTGAAATAATAAACAAGAGGTCTTGAATCAATTTTTGTATAAAAATCCTCTTTAAATAAGGAAACAAGCTCATTATGAGCATAATCGTGCATAATGGCATTTCCGTCAAGGCAAGCACACATTGTAACATCGTTTCTGTACTTGCTCTTTTTATGAAAATCTCTTGCTTGTCTTAAGCCTGAATGGGAATACCAAACGTAGGCAAAATAATCTATTCCCCCATCTATGGCATATTCCATTTCTCTATCGAAAATCTCCTGATTAAATTCAGGAATAATTATTTCGTTGTTTTCATCAATTTCAGCGAAAAAGGGTGCGCGCCAATGGTATTCGGGACGGCTCAAAGCCTTTAAGCATTGATAGCTGGTATCTGTTTTTTCTCTTGCAGGATACCAAGCATCCCAACGGATAGCACCGTAAGTTGTTTTACTTATTCTCTCCATCAGTGTTTTCCTCTTTTTTCTTTTTGTTCAAAATAATAATTCCAACAAATACGCTTGCAATAACAACTACAGCGATTGGAAGGATACACCAATAGTCCATAATATCAAAGGAGCTATTATTGTTTTCTGTTTCGTCAGAAATTATCGGATCGGTTGCTTGAGGCACATCCGTTTTATCCTTCATATTTGAAATACCGTTGATAACTATTTCGGTGCGAGTGCCGTTATTAAAATCTTCAAAGGCTTTCTTAACCATTTGAACACGGCTGTCGTCTACCATAGGTGTGCCGTCCTCATTATAAAGCTGATTTCCGTTTTCATCAACCTTAAGTGTGGGACATAACCAGGAGCCTTCATCGTGCTCATTCCAAGCATAGAGGATCAACGTGTTTAACTTGGTAAACTCAGTTGTCATTGAGTGATCCATATATGAAAGAGCATACATTGTGTGATCATAAATTTCCTGATCGGTAGGATAAGGAACCCAACTATCTTCTGTTGTGGTCATCCAAGTTACGGGATTTTTATATCTTGGCTCTGCGTGCCAGCCGAAGGTCATCATAGGAACGTATTGCATACCTGATTTCTGATAGCCTTCCCACTGTGATTGAGCTTCCGTAATAAAATCCTTAAAGGTTTTATCACTTGTTCCGCTGATAGAATATCTTGAAACTGCATCACCGTAAATGGACTGTGTTTCCTGACCGGTAATGTTCATACATACAACAAAGGGCTCAGGAAGACCAACTGATTTACAATAGCCTCTGTAATATTTAATTTCGGATTCAACAAGAGCCATATTTTCTTTACGGTTTCCCGTGTTAACGTAATAGTACATTAAAGGTCTGCCATTTAAAACAGTCATATAATGCTCCTGCTTTAAAAGCTCCTTAATTTCAGCTCTTGCGCCTGATTTTCCGATGCTGTTGCCGTCAAGGCACATTACTATTTTAACATCATTTTTATATTTACTTGTTGAATGTAATTTTCTTGCGGTGCCCATAGGACCGTCATAATAGAGATATGCAAAATAGCCGATTCCTGCTTCAATAGCATATTCCATTTCTTTATCGAAGATCTCCTGAGTATATTCAGGCATTTCAATATTACCCTCTTCGGTTATCTTTGCAAAGAAGGGTGCGCGCCAATGATATTCTGCAGGTGAAAGAGTTTTTTCAACCTGAGAAACGATACTTTCTGCTCTGCCATCGTGTGAATACCAAGCATCCCAACGGATAGCACCGATGGTAGTCTTTTCTTCTCTCTTTTCTTTAAAAGCGTTAATATGCTTCATTTCAACGTCAGGATATTCATCCTTTTCAACCTCATCGAGGGAAATACCGTTAACTGCAGATAACTTTTTAAAGGTAAAGTCATCAATTAAGATATCAGGCATAGCTTCACTTTGCTGATAAATAAGTGCTACCTCAAAGCCCTTTTTGGGATCAAAATCAATGGTGCCCTTAAATGCAAATTCCTGCCACTCGGTGGTAAGCTGTTTTTGTGCGCTTCCGTAATATCTTTGAGCACCGCCGTTAGGCTTAACGTTAATAACAAGCTGACCTTTGCCTGAGGTTTTTGAATCTTCGCTGAGCTTCATCCAAACAGAACCGAAATATTCACCGGGGCCGTTTAAAATAAGTGCTTCCTTAATATCCTGAGCCCAGGTTGCATATTTACCCATACGGTCTGATAAAAGCATACCGTATTCACCGGTGCGAGCATAATCTTCTGAAACTTCCATATTTGAGCCTGCACCATACTGCTCGAAGCCTGTTTCATCGCCCTCTTCAAAGCCGGGGTTTATAAGAAGCTCTTTTCCGCTGGTGCCGGTATTAGTTGAAGAAGGTAATTTTCCGCCCTCAGGAACAACGACCTGATCTAAGGGAATACCGTTAACCTCACCGTTTTTCTTTAATGAAAAATCGTCAAGCATAATATCGGGAGAACCTTTTCCGCCCTCGCTCTGCTGATATAAAAGGGCAGTTTTAAAGCCGTTAACGGGATCAAAATCAATTTTGCCCTTAAAGGTGAACTGTTGCCATTCGGTTGTAAGAGTTTTTCTGCCGCTTGTGTAATATGAAGGCTTTTCTGCTCCGTTTGGCTGAACGATCATAGTAAGATGAACAGTGCAAGGCTCTTGACCGTCAGCAAGTCTGATCCACATAGAAGCAGTATATTCGCCGGGGCCGTTTAAAATAAGAATATTTGAAATATCCTGAGCCCAGGTTGCATAGCCGTTTGCTCTTTTTGAAAGAAGCATACCGTATTCACCCTTGTGGGCATATTCTTCCCCTACTTCCATTTCACAAGAGCCATAGTTTACAAAGCCCGTTTCATCGCCTTCTTCAAAGCCGGGATTTGTAAGAAGCTCTTCTGTTATTGCCATAGTCGGTATCATCGGAATAACCGATAAAACCATCATTATTACAAGTAAAAATGAGATAAACCTTTTCATAGTCTTCCTCCATATATTTATATATAATTAGTATATCATTTATATAAAGAAAACTCAATAGCAAAAATAAACAATAATTTAAGAATTTTACGCAATATTTCAAGATTTTGAAATTAAAAAAGTGCTACATTGCGTAGCACTTTAATTATTTATAGCTTTTTTAACTGCATTTATTCGTTCATCATTTATTATTGGTGAACCATTTTCATAAAGTTGATTACCGTTTTCATCAACTGAAATTGTGGGACAAATCCATCCGCCTTCATCGTGCTCGTTCCAAGCATAGATAATAGCAGAATTTATGGGAATATTTTTGTTTTTTAAAAATTCCTTTGCTGAGATAACTTCATTATAAACGTCATCTGCCGTTGCATATTGAACGTAGGATTTTGAAAGATCACCTTTTATCCAGCCAACGGGATTTTCGTGGCGTGTTTCATTATTCCATCCGCTTGTGATGGTGGGAATATATTGAAGTCCGTTTTCTTCACATTGCTTATATTCATTTTCCCATCGTTCAAGATTTCTTAAGTGCATAGCCTCAAAGGGTTCACCGTTTCCGCCCCAGGCACAGTAATGGGAAATTGCATCGCCCTTAACATATAAGCACTGCTCAACTGTGGCATCCATAATTGCAAAGAAAGGTTTTTTAATATTTTCCTTTTCACAAATATCTGTAAAAAACTCAATATCCTTTTTTATTCCGTCAAAATTGTTACATAAACCGAAATAATAAACAAGAGGTCTGCCGTCAAAAACCTTTTTATAAAATTCTTCCTTAAAAAGCTTAGGAAGCTCGTTTTTAACGTAATCTTTATTTATTCCGTTACTGTCAAAGCAAGCACACATTTTCACTTTATTTCTGTATTTTGAGGTTGTGTGAAGCTTTCTTGCCAAGCTTAAACCGTCCTGACCGGGATTTCCGTACCAAACGTAAGCAAAATAATCAATTCCCGCATCAATGGCATATTCCATTTCCTTATCAAAAATTTCCTGATCATAACGTGGAATAAATATTTTTTCGTTCTTTACTTCTGCAAAAAAAGGTGCGCGAAAATGAAATCTTTTGGGAGAAAGAGATCTTTGCACCTGAAAGGATGGATCGTTTTCATTTTCTGATTTAAACCAAGCATCCCAACGGATAGCGCCTATAGTCATTTTTTCCATATTACTTTCCCCTCTTTTTTATTATAATAATTACAACAACTGCACCGATAAGCGCCGCAGCAATGGGAAGAACCCACCAATAATCCATCACGTTAAATGAGTTTTTCGGATTTTCGTCTAAGTTAATTTCAGGTGCGTCAGTTGCTTCGGGAGTTAATTCAGGTGTGGGCGTAGGTGCGGCAGAGCCATCGGAAAGAATACCGTTTATACTAACGTTAATAAGGGCATTGTTTTTATAATTATCAACGGCAATTCTTGTTGCCTTAACGCGCTCATCATTGATCTTCGGAGTGCCGTCCTCGTTATAAAGCTGATTTCCGTTTTCATCAACTGCAATGGTCGGACAGATCCATCCGCCCTCATCGTGCTCATTCCAAGCATAGGCGATCATCGTGTTTGCCTTTGTGAATTCCTTAACGAAGGAGTGTTGCATATATGAATACGCATAAGTTAAGTGATCGGTAATGTTTTCAGGTGTTGCATAGTCCGCCCAACGGTCGGTTGTAACACTTGTCCAGGAAACGGGATTATGAAAGCGCGGTTCAGGGTTCCAACCGTAAGAAACGGTAGGCACATATTGAGCGCCTGAGGACTGAAAGCTTTCCCACTCTTCAACAGCATACTGCATAACGTTTGTAAAAGGTTCGTTGTGCTCACCGTAAATTGCATAGGATGAAACTGCATCACCGTAAGCAGATAATGCTGAATTAGGCGAAACGTTCATAATAACTGCATATGGCTCAGGAATACCTAAAGCCTTTGTAACTGAGCGATAATATGCAATATCTTCAGAAATGGCAAGAAGATTGTTGTTTGAACCAAAGTAATACATTAAAGGTCTGCCGCCGAGAACGGTCATATAATAATCCTCTTTAAACAAGGCTTCCATTTCCTTTCGGGCATATTCCTTGTTTATTGCATTTCCGTCAAGACAAGCACACATTTTAACGTCATTTCTGTATTTTGATTCAGTATGGAATATTCTTGCGGCCTTCATATCCGAATCATACCAAACATAAGCAAAATAATCAATACCTGCTTCAATGGCATATTCCATTTCCTTATCAAAAATTTCCTGGTTATATTCCGGAATTATAATATTGCCTTCATCTGTAACCTTTGCAAAGAAAGGTGCGCGCCAATGAAATTCCTTTTTGGAAAGTGAACGTTCAACCTGAGAAATAACACTGCCATCCTTGCCATCGTGGGTATACCAGGCATCCCAACGAATAGCGCCAAAGGTAGTTTTTTCATCGCGGGAATAGTTTGCAGGGGAAATATGCTCAAGCTTAACTGCCTGCAAATCTAACTTTTCTTCAGGCAAAAGTCCGTTTATTTCAGTGGTTTTAATAAGCGACATATCGTCAACCATAACGCTTGGCGCATTGTCATTTTCATCGTAACTTTGCTGATATAAATATGCTATGACAATAGGATCTTCAACGTCATATTCAACTTCCTTGTGGAATGTGATCTCCTGCCATTCATTGGTAAGCTCAACCATACTCGTTGCAACGTAGTTGGTCTTTGTGCCTTTTTTCGTTTTGAAGTTAAGAACAAGCTGAACCTTGCCCTGATATTCCGAATCCTCCATAAGCTTTATCCACATTGAAGCCTTATATTTTCCTGGGCCTGCTTCAGATAAAATATCGGTAACGTCATAAGCAACGGTATCGTATTTTTGTGTTCTATCATAAATTGCCATTCCCGATCCCGTTCTGCCGTAATCCTCGGAAACTTCGTACTCGCCGCCTGAGCCGTAACGCACGTACCCCTCGGCATCATCCTCCATCTGTCCGTTCTCAAGGAGCTCCTCGTTCATTTTGAGAGTGTAATTCTTTTCGCCCTCCGCAAAAGCAACAGTGCTTAAAAAGGAAAGAACAAAGCAAACTGAAAGTAAAAGAGCTAAAAACTTTTTCATAATAAAACCTCCTGTTTTTTTGTATTATAGCATAGCACTGATTTCAGAAACAATGTATTTTTCTACTGAAAGATTGCTATATTCTACTGATCATATTGTAACACAAACAAGGGGTGAACACAATACGAAAGAATGACATATTTTTATTCAACTAGGACATTATATTATCTGTAAATTCAAGATTTTTCTTAAAATTTTCGTACTTTGCGCAGGATGGATGCAATAATTTTTCCCATTTATCAGCTTCGGGAAGATAAGCTTTAACATAATTATGAAAGCTTGAAGAATGGTTATGATGCTTTATATGTGCCAGTTCGTGTACGACCACGTAGGTTATTGCCTCTATTGGATACAGCATCAGAAGGTATGAAAAGCAGATGTTGTTTTTTCCCGAGCAGCTTCCAAACCTCTTTTGAGCCGAGGTGATTTTTATGCTTTCAGGACATACGTCCATCAAAGGCGCATATTTTTCTACAAGAGAAGTGCAAATGATCCTTGCACATTTTTTTGCAATGAGAATATCCTTGTCATAAAGCTTGGATATTTCTTCTTTTTTAGCTAAAATTGACGGCAAATGCTTAGAAATCCATTTTTCGTTCTTTTTTATAAAGTTTTCGGCATCTTTTTGAGAAAAACGTAAAGGAGCGCGGACAATTAATGTGCCTTCAGGAGAAATTTCCAACGCAACGCTTGTCCGCTTTGATTTTATTAAGGTGTATTCCATTACTTAACTTGCTTGAAGAACTCGATCTGCTCTCCGTCAGGACCCTTTACAAAGGCAATATAAATTGACATTTTGTAGGGTTCAGATTCAAGAGGAACAATCTTAGGTGCGATCATTGAGGTTGCACCTGCCTTTAATGCGATTTCGTAGGCTTCTTTAGGATCTTCAACCTCAACGGCAAAGTGCACCCACTTACCGTTTTCACTGTATTCATCGCCGCCGTCAGAGAAAAGCTCAATTTTTCCGCCATCGCCAAGATCAAACATTTTTATTGTTTTAACGGGATCGGACCAGCCAACAACCTCTTTCAAGCCTAATGCCCTATAAAATGCGCAGGATTTTTCAAAATCCTTTGCCTTAAGACCGATGTGATGAAAGCCCATACCTTTGATTATTTCATTTGCCATAATAATTCTCCTTTTTATTTATTTTATTGTTTCACGTGAAACATTCTTATGTTTTAGCGAATTTTTGAAGTTTTCACGTGTCTGCGTGACATTTGTGAAACAAATTATTTAAAAACTACACCGCTGCGTGGTGGTAACAACAGATAATATCCGTTTTCTCTTTCCTGAAACTGCATTCCACAGCCTGTATCACAGATAACCTGAGGATCGACTCTAAAATATGAAATATCAAGAAGAGTTTCAACGGTATCGTCAGTTGGATTGATTAAAACGTAACGCCAATCACCTTTATAGCTTCGGCGGATGCTTAATAAACTGCCTGCAACGTCAAGATATAATTTTCCGTATTTAAACACGTCATCACGGAGAGCAGAAACTGTTTTATACCAGCTTAAAAGCTCGCCATCCTCTCTGCCCCAAGGATAAGGCTTGCGGTTAAAGGGATCCTTTAAGCCTTGAAGACCTGCCTCGTCACCATAATAAATGGAGGGCATACCGGGCAAGGTAAAAATAATTAGTGCCGCAAGCTTAGAAAGAGCCTTTGCTTCAATAAGCTTATATTCTTTGGGAATATATTCAGCCTGCTCTTCGCGTGTCATATTTTCCGCAGAAGTGATAAGCCTTGTTAAAATTCTTTCACTATCGTGGGTTGAAAGAAAATTCATCAGGCAATAAAAGGCTTCTTCGGGATAGTTTTCCCTTAAGGAAAGAACCTTTTTGCAAAATTCCGCACCTGAAATTTCTTCTGTAAGATAATCAACAACTGCATCTTTAAGGGGATAATTCATAACTGAGTCAAGCTCCTCACCCCACAAAAATTCTCGTTGGGTGTTGTAGCTTACCTTGTTGCTTGCATCCTCCCACACCTCGCCTAAAATTAAGGCATTTTCATCTGTTTTCTTAACCTCTTGGCGAAGAATTTTTAAAAATTCGTCAGGTAATTCATCGGCAACGTCAAGGCGCCAGCCTGAGATACCTGATTTTATATAACGCTTGATAATGCTGTTTTCATCGGTAAGAATGTATTTAACGTAGGATGGCGTCATTTCCTTTACACAAGGCAAGGACCATACGCCCCACCAACAATCGTATTTATTGGGGAATTCTTCAAAATCATACCAATCATAATAGGAAGAAGATTTTGATTGATAGGCACCAAGCTCGGGATAACTGTTGTTGCGGTTAAAATATCGGCTGTCACTGCCCGTGTGTGAGAACACACCGTCAAGAATAATACGAATCCCTTTTTCTTTGGCTTTTTCGCAAAGTGAAAGAAAATCCTCAGTTGTACCTAAAACGGGATCAAAGGATTCATAATCTCCCGTATCATAACGGTGATTTGAATATGATCTAAAAACGGGATTCAGATATATTACGCTGACGTTCAATGATTTCAAATAATCAAGCTTATCCTCAATGCCCTTAAAGTTACCACCGAAAAAATCGTTTGCGGGATAATAGCCTAAGCTTTCGTCAATTTTATATTCAGGCTCATCGCACCAATTTTCGTGAAAGCTTCTGCCTGAAAGATCACCTGAAGCCGTATTTCTGTTAAAGCGGTCAGGAAAGATCTGATACATTACTGCGCCCTTTGCCCAATCAGGTGTCTTATAATCCTTTTTCATAACGGTTATCTGAAAGCTTTTTGAGGTGTCTTGATATTCGCATATATCGCCTTTGCCGCCAAGCAAGGAATCATTATTAAGACAATATATGGGTTTTGCAGGTGTGTAAACGATAAAATAATACCACATAAGCCCCAATGTTTCACATGAAACATTTAAGGAATATTCCTCCATAAAATCACCGTAAGGTGTGTGATCAAAGGTATTTGTGTGGCTCATTGCATAAAGCTTTTCTTCATCGTTTACCCATAAACGAAGTGTTACACCGTAAGCAGAAAGTGCCTTTGAAACAAAGATTCTTAATGTAACGCTGTCCCCCAGAGCGATAGCACCCTGAGGGCAACGAAACTGCTCGTTATGGGAATCAAATATTACACTTTGGAAAGTTTCCATATGTTTTTATTATACTCCTCGATGCTTCGGTCACTGGAGAAGAAGTGTGACCTTGCAGTATTTATAACTGCCTTTTCACTCCAGGCAGCCTTATCAAGATAAAGAACTTCCATTTTTTCGTAAGCTTCAATATAGGAAGCAAAGTCAGCAAGGCAGAGATAAGGATCAGCGTTGCCACCGTCACCATCTAAAAGATAGTTCTTTATGCTCTGCACATCGCCCTTTAAGGTTCCGTCCTGGAAGGAATCAACAACGCGCTTAAGCATTGCGTTCTGATTGTAATAATCCATTGGCTTATATACGCCGGGAATTGAAAGTGCTTCCGTCTCGTTGGCACGAAGACCGAAAATAAAGATATTATCATCACCTAAAATATCGTGCATTTCAACGTTTGCACCGTCTAATGTGCCTAAGGTGAGAGCACCGTTCATCATAAACTTCATATTGCCGGTGCCTGATGCTTCCTTACCTGCCATTGAGATCTGCTCGGAAATATCGCAAGCGGGCATTAAAAGCTGAGCATTTGAAACTGAATAGTTTTCAATAAACACTACCTTTATGGTCTTATTAACTTCGGGATCATTGTTTACAAGATCTGCAACGGAGTTTATAAGATGGATTATCTGCTTTGCGCGAACGTATCCGGGAGAAGCCTTTGCGCCGAAAATAAAGGTAACGGGAGTGTGGGTGTTGTGATTTTCCTTGATGTCAAAATAAAGATATAATATCTTCAACACGTTGAGCATCTGACGCTTATATTCGTGAAGACGCTTAACCTGAATGTCGAAAATGGAATCGGGATCAACATCGATATTATTATGTTTTTTGATGTATTTTGCCAATCTTACCTTGTTTTCACGCTTAATTGCCATAAACTTTTCGGTAAATTTCGGATCCTTTGCCTTTTCTTCAAGGGCGGAAACAAGCTTCATATCTGTTGGCCAGGTGTCGGTTTTAAGAGTTTTTGTAATAAACTCACTTAATAAGGGGTTAGCCTGAAGAAGCCAACGTCTTGGCGTTACGCCGTTGGTAACGTTCATAAGCTGATCGGGGTTTATGGGCTGATGATCCTTAAAAAGACTGTTTCTTAAAATTTCCGTGTGCAAGCCTGCAACACCGTTGACCTTATGACAGCAGGATAAGCAAAGGTTTGCCATATTTATCTGAGAATATGCTAAAGGCGCAATGGAGTTGACCTTATTATCATCCCAGGGATAAATCTTATAAGCCTTTTCGCGGAAACGCTTATCGATCTCGCAAATGATCTGATAAATTCTGGGCAAAAGATTTTCCATAAGATATGCAGGCCACTTTTCAAGAGCCTCCCACATAATTGTGTGGTTGGTATATGAAAATACTTTTTGGCAGATAGCCCAAGCTTCGTCCCAGCCAAAGCCTTCGTTATCAACTAAAAGGCGCATAAGCTCGGCAATGCCGATGGCGGGATGAGTATCGTTTATCTGCACCGCAACGTATTCGGGAAGCTTTTCAACGGGCAGACCTAAACGCTTATGGCGGTTAAGCATATATTGGAGTGTTGCAGAAGTAAAGAAATACTGCTGTTTTAAGCGTAAGCTTTTGCCGTTGTTGTGTGAATCGTTGGGATAAAGCACACGGGAAATGGTTTCGGCAAGCTCTTTTTCCTGAGATGCACGGATATAGTCGCCCTGACCGAAATATGACATATCAAAATAAACAGGAGAGCGTGCTGACCATATCTTTAAGGTGTTTACGATGCCGTTTTTACCTCCGCAGATTGGAATATCGTAGGGCACGGCAAGAACTTTATTGCAGTTTTCCGTTCTGTGCCACATTTTCCCATTTTCATCAAAATATTCAACAACGTTACCGTTAAAGCAGATCTCGTATTGCTCCTCGTTGTGGGGAATTTCCCAAGCACAGCCGTCAGCAAGCCAGTTATCGGGCATTTCGATCTGTATACCGTCAACGATCTTCTGGCGGAACAGACCGTAATCATAACGGATGCCGCAACCGATGGCAGGCAGTGAAAGGGATGAAAGTGAATCTAAGAAACAAGCGGCAAGACGACCTAAGCCACCGTTGCCAAGACCTGCATCCTGCTCAATATCCTCTAAATCCTCAATATCAACGTTTATTTTTTTAAGTGCTTTCTTGAAATTCGTATATTCGCCTAAGGCAATAAGGTTAGCACCCAAGAATTTGCCCATCAAAAACTCAAGGGAGAGATAATAAACCACCTTGTTCTTGTTTTTCTCCATTTTGTTATTGGTTTTGATCCATTCTTCCATAATCTGATCACGGGCAAGGCTTGAAACGGCTTTATAAAGTTGAAGCTTTGATGCGTTTTCAACGCTTACGCCGAAGTGTCCCTTTAATTTTCGGGAAATGCCCTCTAAAATTTGTTTTTCTTCCATAAAAAGTCCTCCATATATAGTGCATATATAATTATATATAAATACTCAGTATATATATTATCACAAAAAAGACGAAAAGTAAAACAATTTTCTTCCATTTTGGATTGTAGTATGATATAATATGTTTAAATTACAAAAAGGAACGAAAGCAATGTTAGCAAAAATCAAAAGTTTGGGCATTTACGGTATAGAAGGCTTTTCTGTTATGGTGGAATGTGATGTTTCTCAGGGCATTCCGTCCTTTGAAATCGTAGGTCTACCCGATGCCGCAGTTAAGGAATCAAAGGAACGTGTGCGCTCGGCAATCAAGAACTCAGGTCTTGTATTCCCGATGGGCAGGATCACCGTAAACCTTGCCCCTGCCGATACTAAAAAGGAAGGCCCTGTGTATGATCTTCCCATTGCGGTGGGAATATTGGCGGCAACAAATCAGTTGCCTTCAGTTACGATGAGCAAGGCCGCATTTTTAGGGGAGCTTTCCTTAAGCGGCGAAATAAAAGGCGTTCGCGGAATAACGCCTATGCTGATCTCTGCAATTAAAGAGGGTACCACTGAGTTTTATATTTCAAGGGAAAACGGCGAAGAAGCAGGCTTTATTGAGGGAATTGACGTTTATACGCCAAGAAATCTTCAGGCAATTGTTTCCCGCTTCAGAGATGGTGAAGCCATTCCCAAGGTAGAGCACAAGCCCTTTGACGGCACTGAAAAGGAAAAGGAATTTCATTCTGATTTTAAATATATTAAGGGGCAGACAACCGCCAAGCTCGCCTCTGAAATCGCCGCGGCAGGGGGCCACAATATGCTCCTTATTGGTCCTCCCGGTTCAGGAAAAACTATGATTGCACGGGCAATACCTTCAATATTACCTGAGCTCACCTTTGAGGAGGCCTTGGAGGTAACAAAGATTCATTCCGTGTCGGGCGTGCTCGAACACGGTATCATAACAAGGCGTCCTTTCCGCGCTCCTCACCACACCGCATCAATGGCGGCACTTTCAGGTGGCGGACAAAAGGCGAAGCCCGGTGAGGTATCTCTTGCCCATAACGGAGTTCTTTTTTTAGATGAACTTCCCGAATATAACAGAAACGCTCTTGAAGCACTGCGTCAGCCCTTAGAGGACGGAAAAATTACCGTTTCAAGAGTTCAAACTACGGCACAATATCCGGCTAACTTTATGCTTGTTGCAAGTATGAACCCTTGTCCTTGCGGAAATTACGGATCTAAAATCAACCGTTGCACCTGCACACCGGGCGTTATTCAAAAATATCTTGCAAGAATTTCAGGTCCTCTCTTAGATAGAATTGATCTTCAGGTTGAGGTTGATGCCGTATCTTATGAGGAACTTTCAGGCGAAGAGCTTGCCGAACCCTCGGAAAGCATCCGCCAAAGAGTGCAGAAAGCCAGAGAAATTCAGGAAAAGCGTTTTTTAGGCACGGGAATTCACTGTAACGCCCAGATGACGTCAGAGATGATAAACAAATTCTGTCCTCTTGATGATGCTTGCCAGAATATTCTTTCACGGGCTTTTAAGAATCTTAATATGTCGGCTCGCGGATATAACAGAATCCTGAAGGTTGCACGCACAGTTGCCGATCTTAAGGGCGAGGAAAATATTTCGCCCAAGCACATTGCACTTGCGATAAGCTTTAGAAATCTTGATAGAAAATATTGGGAGCATTAAGCAAATTTTACATATTTCAGCGCAAAAATTACCATTGTATTATGTATATAACAAGAGTATAATATCCCCAATAAAAGGAGGGTTTTTATGAAACGCGATTATGATGAGCTTTTAAAAAAGCACAGAGCAATTATTGAATCTTTGAATATTTCAGAAGATGAACAGCAAGATATATATTCTGTTATTTCTATCGTCCATTTAATGAACGATAAAAGCGTTGATGAAGCAATGGAGCATATTAAAAGAACGGCACTTTATATGGATCTTCCCCATCCTTTTGATCGTGACGTTCGCGGGGAAAACGATTTTGCGGCAATTCGTCTTTGCGTTGCCCTTTATGAAGTTTATGATAAATTAACTGAAGAAACAAAAACTCTTTTGAAAAGATTTTTTCTTGAGCGTGATTTTACAAGTATGTATGGCAGTGAAAATCACGTGTTTATGATGCGTGCCGCCCGATATCTTGCTGCACAGTTTTATAAGGAAGACTTTAAGCAGTTCAATATGACTGCTGAAGAAGTGCTTAAAACCGATAAAAAGTATATAACAGAGTTCATTCAGTTCCGCGCTAAGTACGGTATTGGTGAATTTACCTCGGCATATCTCTATGAGGATATGTTTATGTGTGCAATGCTTCAGCATTATGCAGAGGATGGAGAAGTAAAAAACATTGCGCAAATGGCACTTGATCTGCTCTTCATTGAGGCACTTAATAATCTTGACGAACACGGCTATTTTGCCGGCGGTGCAGGCAGAACTTATTCATTTAATGAGGTTGGCTGCCACTCAACGGAAGGCATAAAAAAAGTTTTTGTTGATATGGTACCGAGAAAGCACATAATTTTCGCGCTTGTTAAACATTCTCCTGATAATTTTATTGCAGATGCCTTCTGTAACCGCAAATATCCTTGTGAGGTTTTTGAACAAAAGCATCTTCATTCAATGTATGCTTGGCGCACAGATACACCTGATTGGGCGCATATAGAAAAGCTTCTTAAGGCAGGATGTATTTCAAAATACACTTATTTATCTAAGGAATACGGCATAGGCGCCATCAATCATCAGGATGATTATCCCGTAGACGAAACTGAGGATTTTGTTTATGCGCATCATCAGCAGGTAGAGTGGTCCCTTACCATTCCCGGCAAGGATATGAAAGATTCAACGAAGATTTTCTCCCATCATCCCGGATTAACCGATCAGCACCGCCATTGGACGGGCGACCTTGACTGTTGTTGCTCAAAGGCTTATGCCAATAAAAATACGCTTCTTACGATTTATGATATCGAAAAGGAAGATAAGCTTGGATACACTCATATGTTCCTTGAACTTGAAAAGTTTGATAGAGTGGAAAAAATGGAAAATGATCTGTTTTTAAGAAAGGGCAACGTTAACGTGTTCGTACACGTTGCCAATCCATACACCATTGATATTAAGGAAAGCGAGCTTATTTCACAAGGAAGAAAGAATGCTTACGTATGCCGTGTCGAGGTTGGCGGAGATTTTGATAAATTCATAGAAAAATACAGAAATATGCCCGTAAAATTTGATAAAAGCACTATGCGCCTTGAGTTTGACGGTTTGTTCATCGACAAATCGGCAAACGGTAGCATTGCTTCGCCTGAAAAATATCCCTATACCCACGTTTATAAATCTGAATGGGTAGAAGCCAAGTGGGGCGAGGGCATCGTGTACGTACACGATGGTGATAAAACTCTTGTTATGGACTTTAATGAAAATAGGAAGTATATAAAATGATTTCAATAGTTTTAGTTGGCGTAGGCGGTTACGGAGGACTTATTGCTGAAGAAGTTCTCAAAAAAGCAGAAAGCCATAATTCTGAAGTTGTCGGAATAGTTGAGCCTTTTTTAGAAAACAGTCCCGTAAAAGACATTGTTAAAGCGCAGAACATAAAGGTTTACAGCGATTTAAGTGATTTTTATAAGGAAAACAAGGCAGATATCGCAATAATTTCAACGCCCATTCACTTGCACAAGGAGCAATGCATCATCGCTTTGGAAAATGGCAGTGATGTTTTGTGCGAAAAACCCATTGCACCCACGTTTCAAGATGCGCAGGAAATGAAAATGTGCGCTGAAAAAACAGGCAGAAAGCTTCATATCGGCTTTCAGCTTTCTCACGCCCCTGCAATTTTGAGATTAAAGGAAGATATTTTAAATAATAAATTCGGTAAATTTTTAGGTGCATATGCAACTATTTGTTGGCCAAGAAACAGCGTATATTTTGCCCGTCCCTGGGCGGCAAAGGCAAAAATCAACGGAAATTGGGTGCTTGATAGCATTGCAATGAATGCTTGTGCTCATTATCTGCACAATATGCTTTTTCTTACAGGCGATTCCTTGGAAAAATCTGCTGAGCCTGAAAAAATAAGCGCAACGCTTTATCGTGCAAATCCCATTGAAACCTATGATACTGCCTTAATTGAGGTCAAAATCAATGGCGATATTTCCCTCAAATTTACTGCAAGCCACGCAACTGAAGAAAATATCAATCCTCTTAATCTTTTGTATTTTGAAAAAGCAAGGGTTTATATTTCCGAGGAGGATGGTGATAATTCCGTTTATGCTGAGTTTTTGGATAATAGGAAAATTCAGTACGGAGCAACCTATAAGGATCGATTTAAGAAAATTTGGCACGTTATTGAAACTTTTGAAGGGAAAAAAGAACCTGTTTGCACGGTTGACACGGCACTTCCCCATCTTAAATGCGTAAATGCGGTGAGTCAATATTTTAAGGTGAATAATTTTGAAAAAACGGTAGTTAAAAATGATGTGATCTGTGTTGAAGGTCTTGATAAAATGCTTGTTGAAGCTTTCAATAAAAACGAAATGCCTGAAATCTTCAGCAGTAATTTTATTGATATAAAAAACTATGATTTCTTTGAGGGTTTAAAATGAAAATTGCAATTATCGGCGCTTCGGGACATTGGGCATATGCCCTTAACGAGCTTAAGAATCATACTGTTGTGGGAATTTGCCCGGGATTTCAAGGCGAAAATGTTGAAATTGTTAAGGAAACTCTTGAGAAAAACGGTATTTTCGGAGAGATCTATAATGGTTTTGACGAAATTTTAGAAAAAGAGCCTGAAATAGCTATTATCAACACAAGATTTGATCTTAATGCTAAGTTCACCAAGCGTTGCCTTGAAAAAAATATTTACGTTTTTTCGGAAAAACCTTTGGCAATTACAAAAGAGGATATTGAAGAAATAAAAAACGTTAAGACCGATGCTTTTGTTTCGTGTATGTTTGGCATTTCTTACGAAGGCTGGTGCCTGACAATAAAAGAAGCGGTAAAAAATATCGGCACTATCCGAATGATCAACGGCAGAAAATCTTATAAATTGGGCGTTCGCCCCGATTTTTACAAAAATAAAGATACCTTTGGCGGAATACTGCCTTGGGTTGGAATTCACGCAATGCATTGGATTTATTTTGTTACGGGTCTTAAATTCAAGGAATCTTATTCAATTACTTCAAATCTTGAAAACTTTGGCAACGGAGATCTTGAAACCTGCGCCGCCGCAACCTTTTTAATGGAAAACGGCGCAATCGCAACGGTAACGGCAGATTATTACCGCCCCGAAAGCGCATCTACTTGGGATGATGATCGTTTGCGTGTTGTTGGCACAAAGGGAATAGTTGAATATGAAAAGGGCAAGGTTATTTTCATTGATGAAAAGGGAGAGCAAGAGCTGTCGTTATTACCTGACAAAGACGTTTTTAAGCTGTTCATTGACAGAATAAAAGACGGAGTTTCCGGCGTTTCAATGGAAGAAAGCATTTACGCAACGGAGGTTGCGCTTAATTTAAAGGAGAATATAAAATGAAGATCAAATTTTTAAATGCAGAAAACCTTATTGGCGGAATCAGGCTTTTAGAAGAAGAGCTTTCTTTTGAAATCTCTCAAAACGGCGATTACACCGTAACCGTAAAGGAGCTTGAAGAAGCAAATGTTTCTGTTGACGTTAAAGGTAAAAATGCAGATATCACCTTTGGCGGCGGTAAAGCAAGATTTTATAGAGGACTTGCCTACGCGATAAAAGCCTTTAAAAATAACGAAAATAAAAGCGTAAAGGAAAAACCGTTGTTCTCAATGGACGGTGCAATGATCGATATGTCCCGTAACGCGGTTATGAAAGTTGATATGGTTAAGAGTATGCTTCGCAAAATGGCACTTATGGGTCTTAATATGTTTATGCTCTATACCGAAGACACTTATGAAATTCAAGAATATCCTTATTTCGGGCATTTAAGAGGCAGATACACAAAGGATGAAATAAAGGAGCTTGATAGATATGCCCTTGAGCTTGGAATTGAACTTATTCCTTGCATTCAGACTTTAGGACATCTCGCAACTCATTTAAGATGGGAAGCTTCAAAAAAATACAAAGACAGCAATAATACCTTGCTCGTAGGAAACGAAGAAACATATAAGCTTATTGACAGTATGTTTAAAACCGTTTCCGAATGTTTTACCACAAGAAGAATTCACATTGGTATGGATGAAACCCTTGATCTTGGCACCGGTGGGTATTTAACTAAGTACGGCTTCCGTGAGAAAAACGATATTTACTTTGAGCATCTTGAAAAAGTTAGGGATATGGCGTTATCCTACGGGCTTAAGCCGATGATGTGGTCGGATATGTTCTTCCGCCTTGCAGGAAAAGGCTTAAAAGATTTTGCCGATTATGACGTTCGTGTTGAAATGACCGATGAGGTAATTGAAAAAATTCCTCAAGGAGTTCAACCTGTTTTCTGGGATTATTACCATGCAAAAGAAGAGTTTTATTCAACAAATATAGAAAAACATCGCAAGGCATTTAAGGAGGAAACTCTTTTTGCAGGTGGTGTTTGGTGTTGGGCAGGTCATTGTCCCCTTTATAAGCTTACCATTCAAAACACCGTTCCTGCGCTTGAAGCGTGCAAAAAGCACGGTATAAAAGAAGTTATTGCAACAGTTTGGCATAATGGCGCAGAAGCAAGCCTTGTTATGGGTCTTGCAAGCCTTGCGCTTTATGCTTCTTATGATTATACGGGCGAATATTCAGTTGAAAAAGTAAGCGAAACCTTTGATATAAGCTGTCAGGAATCTTACGAAAACATATTCAATTACGATCTGCCTGAAATGCCTGCCGAGCATTTGTGGAATGCAACAAGAAGTCTTTTGTATAACGATCCCCTTTTAGGGCAGGTGGATTTCCACGTGAAGAAGATAAGCGAAAATAATCCTCTTAGTGAATATTATAAAAAGGCAACGGAAACGTTGGAAAAATCAAAAGTCGGCGGAATTTTTGAGTCTGCCGGCGAAGTGGTTATCGCAATTTCAAGTTTACTTGAAAACAAGGCTGATTTTGGATTGAGACTTAAAAAGGCCTATGACGAAAAGGATAATGGAAAATTAAAAGCACTTATGGCAGAAAGCGAGATAATTAAGGAAAAGCTTATAAAACTTAAAGAGCTTCATAAAAAATCCTGGTTTGAATATAACAAGCCCTTTGGTTGGGAAGTTTTTGATATCCGTTACGGCGGACTTATCTCCCGCTTTGAAACTGTAAAGGAACGCTTGGAAACATATCTTAATAAAGAAATCGAAAAGATCGATGAGCTTGAAGCACCTCGCCTTTCTTACACATCCAACGAACTTGCGGTATTTGTAAACCTTTCATTTATGGCTTTTGCAAATACAAATGTACTTTAACAGAAACGCCGAAAACTTTTTGTTTTCGGGGTTAACAGAGCACTGACAAACCCCTGCAAACACAAACCCCTGCAAAAATTTTGCAGGGGTTTGCTTCCGTCGTTGCATTGATACTATAGCACGCGTAAAGGAGTTCGCCTCAAATGCTGTATCAGCGTTGCTTTCGGGTTTGTCGTCTTTATAAGGCAAACCTGCCTTATTGCATCCTCCGCACCCAAAATCATTCACTGATACA
>JAZNSH010000073.1:0-38886 GCA_045591115.1 Clostridia bacterium | reverse complement strand
TTTATGATCCTGCTGCTATGAGATAATTTCTAACCTTTCTTTTAAAGTCCTTGAAACATAGGGCTTGTTTAAGTGCGCCTATTTTTGATTTCTAAACTTTTTTAAAAAAGCACTTGACTTTTAATAGTTAGTCACCTCTTAGATATTTTATCATTTTAAAGGAAATTATTCAAGTATTTTTCCATCAGTTGTTATAGTTATTACCTGCCAAGGGATGAATTTTCCGCTTTTTTGTAAAGCACGCTTTGCCGCGTTTTCAATGCCTGAGCAACAAGGAACTTCCATTCTTACTATTTTAAGGCTCTTAATGTTGTTATTCTTAATTATTTCATAGAGCTTTTCGCTGTAATCACCCTCGTCAAGCTTAGGGCAACCGATGAGCGTCACGTGATTTCTGATAAATTCCTCGTGGAAATTGCCATAGGCAAAGGCAGTGCAATCTGCCGCAATTAAAAGATTTGCATTATCAAAATAAGGCGCATTTACGGGAACAAGCTTTATCTGGCAAGGCCATTGGGAAAGTCGGCTTACTGCGTTGGTGCTTTTAACCTCATTCTGCTCTCTTTTAATAGCCTTTGCCATTGTGCCGGGACATCCGCAAGGAATTTTCTGTACTGTTTTTTTAAACTTTGCCATTTTTACCGCTTCTTCATTATAAGCTTGGGCTTCTCGTTCCTCAAAGGAAATAGCATTCATCGGGCAGGAAGGAAGACAATCACCTAAGCCATCGCAATAATCTTCGCGGGTAAGCTTGGCCTTTCCGTCAATCATCTCTATTGCGCCCTCGTGGCAAGCCTTTGCGCAAAGACCGCAACCGTTACATTTTTCTTCATTGATCTTGATTATTTTGCGTTTCATAGATTTTCCTCCTTGCTTTTATGGCTTAATTATAGTATAATTTCCTCATAAAGTATGTTGAATTTTCAACAAAATGGAGTTTTTTATGAAAAAATATTTGGAAATTTTAAAAAAATGCCCTCTTTTTTATAATATTGAGGATGAAAATCTGTTGCGGATGCTAACCTGCTTAAATGCTAAAATAGATTTTTACGATAAAAAGTACACAATTTTTCGTGAGGGCGATAAGATCAGGCACATAGGAATCGTGCTTTCAGGCACAGTGCAAATCGCCCGCGTTGATTTTAACGGTAACCGCAGTATAATAAATAATGTTGAACCCTCAGAGGTTTTCTGTGAAGCCTTTGCCTGCGCAGAGTCTGATTTTATTCCCGTTTCCGTAATTGCCAATGAGCCTTCTTATATTATGCTCATTGATTGTGCCCATATTCTTCATACCTGTAACAACAACTGTGGCTTTCACCAACAGCTTATCTTTAATTTAATGAAGGATCTTGCCAAAAAAACATTATTATTTCATCAAAAAATTGAAATATGCTCAAAGCGTACCACCCGTGATAAGCTACTCGCTTATCTTGACACTCAGGTAAAAAAATACGGCACGGAGTTTACCGTGCCCTATGACCGGCAGGAGCTTGCTGATTATCTTGAGGTTGACAGAAGCGGTCTTTCCTTGGAAATCAGCAAGCTTCGTGCAGAGGGCGTTTTGGAAAACCGCAAAAATTTCTTCCGTTTATTATAAACTGCGACTTATTTATACCTTTTTCCCTTAAAAATTGCTTATAACAAAAAATATGTCGAGCGAAAGTATTGGTAATTTATGTTATTTTGCTTGCACTTTAAAAATAAAAATGGTAAAATATGGAAGTAATTTAAGGAAATACTTATATTTGCAAGGAAAAAGGAGTAAAAATTATGAACGAAGCAGAAAAAAAGAAAATTTTGATTGTTGATGATGCCCAAGAAGCCCGCGACAAGCTAAGCGCTATTATTAAGGAAATGCCTGATGTTGAGCTCATCGGAACTGCCGCCAACGGAATGTGTGCCATTGAAATGATAAACCGTCTGAAGCCGAACATTGTTTTACTTGATATTATAATGCCACAGCTTGACGGTTTCGGCGTAATGGAATATCTTTGCGAGCATAACATTATGCCTGAGGTTATTATCATTTCAGCCTTGGCTCAGGAAAATTTTATTTACCGTGCGCTGAGCTTAGGCGCAAAATACTACATAGCCAAGCCCTTTGAAAAAGAAACGGTAAAAAGCAGAATTCGTGACGTTATCTCGCTTTCAAAGGGTGCAATGCCCTTCAAAAATCAGAGAGAGCAAACAGTGCAGAGAACGAGCCTTGATGAAAAGATATCAAGTGTATTTATTTTAATTGGCATCCCTGCCCACATAAAAGGCTATCATTTTCTCCGTGAAGCAGTTAAAATGGTTGTGGAAAATCCTGATTCAATAAACCGCATCACCAAAGAGCTTTATCCCGGTATTGCACGAAAATTCTCAACCTCCTCAAGCAAGGTTGAGCGCGCCATCCGTCACGCCATTGAGGTTGCTTGGACCCGTGGCAGAATAGAAAACATCAACGATCTTTTTGGCTTCAAGGTTTATGGCAAAAACGATAAACCCACCAACGGCGAATTTATTGCATTGATCGCTGACAAATTAACCTTAGAAAATCTTCAGGCAAATTAAAATAATGCCCTGCAAAAAAAATTGCAGGGCATTGTGTTTGCAGGGGTTTATCAGTTCTTAACGTAAATTTATCCTGTTTGTTGTGTCGGCGAAGTAGGTGCAGGTGTAGTAGGTGCTATAGGCACTGTGGTATGCTGAATGTTGCAGGGTTGCAACTGATTTGCCAGCTTGCCTGCCGCCGAAACAAAGGATGCATTTGACACTCTATACATATGTCTCAAAAGTCCGCTTGAAGGCACGGAATGAATCACTGACTGTTTTTCAACCTTATCCTTAGGGCAGGTTGCCGTTGCAAGCATACCGCTTTCTGTACATATCTGAACGACCTTATGAAGATTGCAGTATTTCATTTCTTTAGGATTACCGTATTCAGTATGTGTTTTCAGACACGAGCTTGAAGCCAACATACCCGTAACCGAACAATACCTTAACTTTTTAACACCTATGGTTGCAGGATCAACAGTATTTGCCTTTTTATCAGGGAGACCTTTGTGAAGCTCCTTCATAACTGCCGCAAACAAGGGACCTGCATAAGCACTACCCTGAGCATTGCTTTGAAGCGGCTTATAGGCATCGGAGCCTACCCACACGCAGCAGGTATAATATCCGGTGAAGCCTGCAAAGAATACGCCTCGAGATTCAGAGTTGGTACCTGTCTTTCCGTAAACAGTCTGCCCCGGTACGGCAATTCTGTTCTTGATACCGCTTGTTGCAACGGAGCGCATCATATCCGTAACCTGCCAAGCTGTGCTTTCAGAGAATACCCTGCGTCTTTCCTGCTGCTTAAGCATATCTATGCGAACAGTACCGTCAGCGCGTTCAACCTTGGTAAAGGCGATGGGTTCAACATATTCACCCATATTGGCGATGGCTGAGAATGCACCTGCCATTTCAAGAGGTGTTATGCCTGAGCTTCCCAATGCAAGACCTGAACCGGTTTTACTTATATGTTCAGGCTTAACGCCGAGATTTACAAGAGTGTTATATGAATTTTCAATGCCAACATCATATAAAAGAGCCTGGGCAGCTGAAGTGTTAAGAGAGTTTACAAAGGCTTTTCGCATCGTAACAAGACCTGAATAGCTTCTGCTGTTATTGGCGGGATAACCTTTAGCTGAATCCCAACCTTCCAGAGGCATAGCATAGTCATAATATACCGAGCCGATATTTTTGCCGTTTTCAATGGCGGGAGCATAAACGGCAATAGGCTTAATTGATGAACCAACGGGCATTGTTGACTGATATGCACGGTTAAATTCAAGACTGCCTGAAGGCGCTTGTCTGCCACCTACAAGAGCAACAACATAGCCTGTTCTGTAATCCATAACCGCAACTGCCGCCTGAGGCTGAACAAGCCTTATAACAGTACCGTCAGGGTTTCTGCCGATAATGGTATATGAATCTGATTCATATCTCATTTTGGGGAAGCCGTTAAAGGAATAAACTGCATCCTCTGCGGCTTTTTGCTTGCTTTCATCAAGAGTTGTGTAGATCTTATAGCCTGATGTTCTGATCTCTTCCTTGATCTTTTTGCGATTTTCGGAAGTATTCTCAAGACCATCCTGCTCAATAATATTATCAACTACGTTTTCAATAACGTAATCCATATAATATATCATACCCGTTTCGGCTTCATAGGGGGATTCCTCCAAAACCGTAAGGGTGTCAGCCTTGGCTGCCTGATATTCTTCCTCGGTTATAAGACCGTTCTCACGCATTTCATAGAGAACAAGATTTGTTCTGTTATCGGTTCTGTCAGGGTTATTGCGCGTATAGTAATTTGAACGGGGATTATAACGGGAGGGGTTCTGTATCATTCCCGCAAGACAAGCACATTCCCTCAAGGAAAGCTCATTAAGCTCCTTGCCGAAATAATCCATCGCCGCGGTTTTCATACCGTAGCAAGAGCCGCCCATATAAATGGTGTTAAGATAAGCCTCTAAGATAGTATCCTTATCATACTGCCTTTCAAGCTCAAGCGCAAGGGATGCCTCCTGAATTTTACGCTTATATGTCTGTTCAAAGGAGAGCATCGTATTTTTAATAAGCTGCTGAGTGATGGTTGAGCCACCCTGCATCGAATCACTTGTAACGTTACTGATGATTACCGAGAAAAGACGCTTAAAGTCCATTCCCATATGGCGATAAAAGCGCACGTCTTCAATGGCAATTACTGCGTTGCGCAGTTCAGGCTTCATTTCGCTGAGGCTCGCCCATTCGCGGTTTTCCATATTGTAATAATTACCCAGGAAATTACCGTTAATGTCCATTATGGTTGTTGCCTGCTCCTGATCAACAACTATATCAAAGTTAAGCTCAGGCACAGTTTCAAGATATGATTTTGACATACCTATCAGGAATCCGACACCTGAAATGCACACAAGCAAGAGGCACAAAAGAGCCATTTTAAAGGTGGTGAGGAATAAATGAATAAAGTAATTTCCCTGCTTGTTTTTCGGAATAAAAATCTTTGAGGATTCTTCAATTTCCTTTTGCTTTTCACGGTGCAAACGCTCTCTTTTTTCGCGCTTGGTTTCTTTTGTAAAGCTTTCGGCGATAACCATATCACTTGCCGGTCTTCTTTGCCCACGGTTTTGTGGATTAGGCCTTCTTCTGGGCATAGCGTTGGGGGAACCGCTTGTGCTTCTTTGTATAGGTTTTTTCACGTTTTTCTCAGTTTTTTCGCTTGTCTCTGCAACTGAATTTTCTTTTTGAGGAGTTTCCTTTACTTCCTCTAAAGGCTTTGTATCTTCAGTTTTTTCCTCTGAAGCAATATTTTCTTCAGGTGCTTTTTCAGCCGAAACCGCATCCTTGGGTGCTTCGGCTTTTACCTCTTTTATTTCTTCAACCGTTGGTTCTTTAATTTCTTCAACAGTCGGTGTATTTTCAACAGGCAGAGCCTCTTCTTCCTTAACAGGAGGCTTTGGCTTACGCTCAGGTACTTTTTTAGCCGGAATTTCAGGTGCTAAGCCCTGCTCCGCTCTCCTTCGTTCTCTCAGCTCGCGCCTTCTCTTTATTGCGGCGATCTCATCAGGGGTAAGCTCACTGTTTTTAATATTTTCTCTTTTGCGACGCTTCATTTCAGCGATCTGTTCAGGCGTTCTTTCTCTCTTTACAACAGAAACCTCAAAAGTGCTTTTTCCGTTATTATCAGCCAAAGCGCTTCCCCCTTTCTTAATTTCAAACAGCGTTCTAAGGCACTATTTTAACTATTTATAAGTATTATATCAAATAACAAAAAAAATTTCAACTCTATTCTTATAATTCTTTTGCACATAATGATAAATTTTTTGTGCAAAATAAATTAAAAGGATGTGATTAAATGAAATCGGACCGAAGTTATTTTATGCTCATTTGTTCACTTTTAGCCCTGGCATGTTTCGGAATTATGGTTTTGGCATAAAAAATACCCCCTTAAATGGGGGTATTTCACATATTCACGCTTTAGCATCAGGCTTTTTCTTAACGGGAACCTTGGAGCCATCGGGATATTGAATAACAGTGTTATCTAAAATACCTGATAATCCCATCATAAATGATGCGCGGTATTCATTTCTGAGCACTTCGCGTTCCTTGGTTTCTTCGGGAGTAAGTCCCTCCGTTTTTGCTTTTTTTGCTAAAAAATTTATTCTGTCAATTTTCTTCTGATCCATACTTTTTACCAAAGCTTCTTATAAATTGCTATAACCTCATCCTTTGTGGGGATTCGGGGATTTGTTGCGGTGCAACCATCAATAAGTGCGGCATTTGCCATTTCATCAAGATGGCTTTCATATTCTTCCTTGGAAACTGAAAGGATCTCGCTTAAATGCATAGGTATGCACATTTCCTCAGCCATAAAGCGGAGATAGTTTGCAAGGGAATGAATGGTCATAATCTCATTTGAGCCGTGAAGCCCCAAAAGTGAAGCAATATTACAGTATTTCCTTACGCAAGGATCATAAACCTGACGGCTTCGTGAGCCGATATTTATGTTGGAATTATATTCAATCACCCAGGGAAGAAGCATTGCATTTGCTCTGCCGTGAGGTATGTGGAATATTGCACCAAGCTGATGCGCCATTCCGTGGTTAAGACCTAAGGATGCGCTGTTAAATGCAAGCCCTGCAAGGCAAGCGGCAATATGCATCTTTCTGCGTGCGTGGGAATCGTTATTATCCATATATGAACGGTACAAAAACTGACCGCATATCTCTATTGATTTTTCTGCCAATGCGCCTGAAAACTCGTTGTTGTTAATACTAACGTAAGCTTCAATGGCGTGGGTAAGAACGTCCATTCCCGTGTCCGCAGTTACGCTTGCAGGTACGCTCTTTACAAGCACTTCATCTAAAATTGCCTCATCAGGAGTCATATCAGGGGACGCAAGAGGAATCTTCGAGTGGGTTTCAGTATCGGTAATAACCGAGAAAGAAGTAACCTCACTGCCCGTTCCGCTTGTTGTGGGAATCGCAATAAGGCGCGGGTTGAAGTTTTTATCCATTTGATTTGCTATCTTGCGGATTGACTTTGCCAAATCCATAGCACTGCCGCCGCCCACTGCAATAATACATTGAGGGTCAGCCTTAACCGTTGCGGCAATACCGGAAATTACCTTCTCGGTGGTAGGGTCTGCACAAACGTCAGTATAAAGCTCGTAATCAATATTGGCTCTGTCAAGAGGGCGCGTAACGTGACGGATAAGTCCGCTTTCAACAACAAAGGGATCGGAAATAATAAACACCTTTTTATATTCAAGCTGACTTAAGCGGTCAAGTGCCGACTCGCCAAAGTATATATCGGTTATAACCTCAAATTTTTTCATTTTCTACTCTCCTGAGTGCATTTTTTTATATAATACAACATTTCTACAAGAATGTCAATACAAACAACATAAAAACAATTCAAAAGCCACAAAAAAACAGAATTTTTTATTATGTTTTTAAGGGACAACAGGCTTTTCCGCATTTAGTACAAAACATAGTATTTCTCCTAAAATAAATTTATTATATTGTATCATTTCTTTCTGCTTTTTTCAACAAAATTTGCATTGGATATATTTAAGCTTTTAAAAAGAACAGAAATTTCTGCTCTTTTTTATTTTTTATTTGTGTTTTGCGGTGCTTTGTGATAAAATAAAATTATCAATCACAAGGAGATATTTAATTATGGATTATATTTTTACACCGCAAGCAGATAAATTAAAGCCTTCAGCAATAAGAGAGATCTTAAAGCTTTCCTCTGCACCTGATATTATTCCCTTTTCAGCAGGCAACCCCTCCCCCGAAGCATTTCCCAAGGAGATAGTTGCAAAAATTACTGCTGAAATTATGGCAGAAAATCCCATCGGCGCGCTTCAGTATTCGGTTACTGAGGGTTACACACCTTTGAGAGATTATTTAAGAAAATATATGAAAGAAAAATATAATATCGGCTCAGAGGAGGACGATCTTCTTATCACCTGCGGTGCTCAGCAGGTTATGAGCCTTTCTGCCGTTTCCTTAGCAGGCGAGGGTGACACCATTTTATGCGAAAGTCCCAGCTTTGTAGGCTCACTTAACGCACTTAAGCTTACCGGTGCTAAATTAGTTGGTATTCCTATGGAAGCCGACGGTATGAATCTTGCCGAATTAAAGAAAGCTATTAAGGAAAACACAAACATCAAGCTTTTGTATATCATTCCTAACTTCCAGAATCCTACGGGAATTACCACTTCCTTAGAAAAGCGTAAAGCTATTTACGAGCTCTGCAGGGAAAACAATATTCTTATTATCGAAGATAACCCCTATGGCGAGCTTTATTTTAACGAAGCACCGCCTGCAAGCATTAAGAGTATGGATAAGGATAATATCGTTATCTATGCAGGCTCATTTTCAAAGGTGCTTGCACCGGGCTTACGTGTTGGCTGGTGCGTTGCGCCCAAGACCTTAATTGCCAAGTTTACCGCAATTAAGCAAACCCAGGACGTTCACTCCAACATTCTTGCACAAATGATCTGCTATAAATTTATCACCGAGTATGATTTTGAGGCTCACTTGGCATACTTAAGAGAGATCTATACTAAAAAGGCACAGTTCTTTATGGATCTTATGGATAAATATATTGCACCTGAAATTTCCTATCAGAAGCCCTCAGGCGGTCTTTTCGTTTGGTGCAAGCTTCCCGATGGCATTGATATGCCCTCATTCTGCACACGTTCCGTAAAGGAATTTAAAACTGCAGTTGTGCCCGGCAGTGCCTTTGATATTGCACCTTGTTTAAATCAGCACTTCCGCATAAACTACTCAACGCCTACCAACGAGCAGATCGAAAAGGGTATGGCTTACCTTAATGAATTAAAGAAAGACGTTATTAAGTAATGGTATACATTGTAGAGGATGATGACAGCATCCGCCAGCTTGTTGAATATACGCTTAACACTACGGGCATTCCCGCAAAAGGTTTTTCCTTGCCATCACTTTTTTGGAAGGAAATTGATGTTCAGGTGCCTGATCTTGTGTTATTGGATATAATGCTTCCTGAAGAGGACGGTCTTTCCATTTTGGAAAAGCTGAGAAGTGATGGGCGTTTTTCCGAGCTTCCCATAATTCTCTTAACGGCAAAGGGTTCCGAATATGATAAGGTTATCGGCTTTGAAAAGGGCGCTGACGATTATATTCCCAAGCCCTTCGGTATTATGGAGCTTGTTGCCCGAATAAAGGCACTTTTAAGGCGTGCAGGCAAAAAGCAGGGTGATGAGCTTGTTTTTGGAAAGCTTTCCCTTTCAAAGAGCAAGCACAGAGTGTTGGTTGATGAAATTGAAGTTAGCCTTACCCACAAGGAGTTTGAGCTTCTTCTGTTGCTTATCAAAAACGAAAACATCGTTTTAACGAGAGATCGGCTTTTAGACGAAATATGGGGTTACGCCTTTGATGGCGAAAACCGAACCGTTGACGTGCATATCCGCACGCTCAGGCAAAAGCTGGGCGTTTGCGGTGATATGATAGAAACCGTTCGCGGTGTCGGTTACAAATTTTCAAAGTGAGGTTTTACAGATGACCTTTGAAGAAATAAAAAACAACAAAACAGTTCAGGCATTTATTCGCCAGGCAGATGAATCCTTAAAAGCCTTAGGCTACACCGAGCATAGCTTTGCCCACGTAACCAAGGTTGCTTTAACCGCAGGAAAGATTCTTGAGGAACTTAATTTCTCCGATCACGAAATAGAGCTTACTAAAATTGCAGGATATCTTCACGATATCGGCAATCTTGTGAACCGTGATGATCACGCCCAATCAGGTGCGGTTATGGCATTTAAGATGCTTGAGAGTATGGATCCTGAGGACGTTGCAATAATAGTTTCAGCCATCGGCAACCATGATGAAGGCACGGGCTTCCCCGTGAACAGTGTTGCCGCCGCGCTGATCTTAGCTGATAAATCTGACGTGCGCCGTTCAAGGGTAAGAAACCACGATATTGCTTCCTTTGATATTCACGACCGTGTTAACTATTCGGTAAAGGATGCAAAGCTTATAATCAATGACGAGAAAACCGCCATAACGCTCTTCCTTGAGATCGACACCTCTTACGGCAGTATTATGGATTATTTTGAAATCTTTTTAAACAGAATGATAATGTGCCGTAAGGCAGCCGAAGCGTTAAAGCTTAAATTTTCACTTGTCATAAACGGGCAGACGATTATGTAAAAAAAGCCACCTAAAAAAAGGTGGCTTTTTTGTATTCTTTAAAGCGTTACAAGTTCAATGCACTTCTTAACGCAAGCATCCTTGCACTTTCCGCAACCGGTGCACTTATTTGCATCAACGCGCGCTAAGAAGTTTTCAACGGTGATGGCACCTGCTTCGCAGACTTTTGCACATTTTCCGCAACCGATACAAGATACCTTGCAGGCTTTTTGGGCAACTGCGCCCTTTTCGGAATTACGGCACATAACCACCGCCTGAAGCTTAGCCTTAGGCAAAAGATCAATTAAGCCCTTAGGGCAGGTATTCATACATTTTGCGCAGGCTATACACTTGGTAACGTCAATCTTTGCAATATTATCGCAGATTGAGATTGCGTGCTCAGGGCAAGCCTTCATACAATCACCATAGCCTAAGCAACCGTGGATGCAGGTTTTTTGTCCGCCAAAGAGCATACTTGCCGCCTTGCAGGTTTCAATACCATCATAGTTTAATTTTTCACTTGAATTTTCACAAGTGCCCTTACATCTTACCACGGCAACAACGGGCGCAATATCTTCAGCAGTTTTTCCGGTAATTACCTCCAACTGCTTTGCAACGTCATTTCCGCCGGGAGCGCAAAGGGAAATGTTATCTGTCTCGCCTTTAGCAATGGCAGCTGCATAACCATCGCATCCCGAAAATCCGCAAGCACCGCAGTTGGCACCTGGCAAGCATTCTCTTATTTTTTCTTCCGTTTCATCCTTAGGCACGCTAAAGAACACCGATGCTAAGGACAAGCCAATGCCGATTATAACACCGATAACCGAGACGATCAAAACAGCAATTAAAATATCCATTCTACCGCCTCCTTACCCGAAAATGTTATCAACAATTCCCGCAAAGCCCATAAAGGAAAGGGAAACGAGAGATGCGGAGATCAAAGTAATGGGCAATCCCTTTAAAAATTCGGGAATATCGTTACTTTCGATTTTGCTTCTTACACCTGAGAACATAATCATTGCAACCATAAAGCCTACGCCGCCGCCTATTGCAGAGAACATAGATTCAAGGAAATTATAATCCTTTGAAATATTAAGAAGCACAACACCAAGCACTGCACAGTTAGTGGTTATCAGAGGCAGATAAATGCCCAATGCATTATAAAGCGAGGGTATATATCTTTTTAAAAGAATTTCAACAAGCTGAACAAGTGCGGCAATAACCAAGATAAACACGATGGTCTGCAAATATGCAAACTCTTCACCTAAAACGTAAACGTTTATGGGATAGCACACTGCCGTTGAAGCCGCCATAACGAAGATAACGGCAACGCTCATACCTAAAGCGGTATCAAGCTTTTTGGAAACGCCTAAAAAAGGACAGATACCTAAAAACTTAGCCAGAACAAAGTTTTCGGTTAAAATACTTGTTAAAAGAATAGCAAATAAAGCAGTCATTTTTTAAGCCTCCTTTCCGCCACAGGCTTTTTGGCAGCTGTCCTTTAAGGGACATCCGCCACAAGAAAGCTCAGCCTTGGGCTTACCTTTTTTCTCGGAAAGCTTATTTACAACTGCCATAAGCATACCGAAAACAAAGAATCCGCCCGGTGGAAGAATAAACACTATTATAGGATTATCCTTTAAGAAGGGAATACTGAGCTTCAGGTTTTCGCCGTAATTGGTAAGATCAATGGCACCTGCGCCAAGCACCTCTCGAACGATGCCCATACACGCCAGCGCCGCAGTAAAGCCTATGCCCATGCCTAAACCATCAAGAAGCGATGCCGCAACGGGATTCTTACTTGCAAAGGCCTCAGCTCTGCCTAAAATAATGCAGTTAACTACGATAAGTGGCAAGTACACACCGAGCTGAGCATCCAGGAAAGGCACGAAAGCCTTAACAAGCATCTGTATGATAGTAACAAAGGATGCGATAATTACTATGTAAGCAGGTATTCTCACTTTTTGGGGAATAACTTTTCTTAAAAGTGAAATAACCATATTTGAGCAGGCAAGCACGATGGTTGCCGCGACACCCATACCCAGAGCCGAGGAAAGGGAGGTCGTAACCGCCAAAGTGGGGCAAGTGCCGAGAACAAGCCTTAACACGGGATTTTCTTTTACAATACCCTTTGAAAATTCAGAAAAAAGTGATTTCTTATTTTCCATTTTCAGTTGCCTCCTCCTTCATCATATTGTAAGCGGAAACTGCATCGTTAACACATTCAATAACCGCCTTAGAGGTAAAGGTTGCGCTTGTCACACCTTGAATCTCATTACCTGAGCCGTTATTTTTAACCCAAGTAAAAGGTCCGCCGTTACCTGAAAACTTTTCAAGGAAATCAGGCTTACTTGCATTCTGACCAAGCCCCGGTGTTTCATCGCTCATAGAAAGCACCACCGTTTTTAAAACCTTGCCGTTCATATCAAGAGCCGTCATAACCTTAACTTCACCGCCATAACCTTTTGCGGAAGATGTGAAGATATATCCGATATCATTGCCTGTGCCGTCAAAAGCCAATAATCCGCTGACTTCTTTACCGTTTATATTATAAGTTCTTTCGCCACGGTGACCTACCATAAAAGGAAGCAATGCCTTTCGGCTTTCCTCTATTTGTTTTATCTCGTTTTCCTTAATTGTATCCTTTGTAAGTGAATTTGTGCCTGCAAGCAAAAATGCCGAAACAAGGCAGATCACAAGCATCGCTATTGCAGGAATAATAATTGCTTTAACGTTTTTCATTGCTTACCCTCCTTTTTTGTGCCAAAGGGCTTGGGAAGTGTAAGATTATCAATGTGAGGCGTTAAGATATTCATCAAAATAATCGCAAAAGAAACTCCTTCAGGCATTGCACCGAAATAGCGGATAAGGAACGTAACCACACCGCAACCGATGCCGAATATTGCCTTGCCGAGCTTTGTAATAGGCGAAGTAACGTAATCGGTTGCCATAAATATCGCACCGAGGAAGAGTCCGCCTGAAAGAATATAGTAAAGAGCAAACTCAAAGCCGTTAAAGAGGCTTAATGCAAACACAGTACCGATAAAGGTTAAAGGAATGATAGGCGAAATTACTTTGCGCAAAACAAGATAAACGCCACCGAGCAAAAGTGCTATTGAGCAAGTTTCGCCCATACTTCCGCCGTGATAGCCAACTGCCATCTTCCAAAGTTCAGGATATTCTTCAGCCTTAATTGCTTCAAGAGGTGTGGCACCGGTAACACCGTCAGCCATTGGAAGAGTCCATGAGGTCATTGCAGTTGCAAAGCTGAGCATCAAAATGATTCGTGCCGCTATTGCAGGGTTAACGAAGTTCTGACCTAAGCCACCAAAGAACTGTTTTACCACAACTATTGCAACGATGCTTCCGAAAGCACCCATCCATAAGGGCAGATCGTAAGGTAGATTCAGGGAGAGTATAAGACCCGTTACTACCGCAGAAAGATCACTTATGGTATTATTGCGCTTCATAACCTTTCTGGATAAATATTCTGCAAGCACAGCAGTTATAATACATACCGCACTTAATAAAAGTGAACGAAAGCCAAAATATACAGTTGCCATTATAAGGGCAGGAACAAGTGCGATTATAACATCGAGCATTATTCTTTGAGTGGTGTCTTTGCCCTTTAAATGAGGCGATGCTGAAACAGATAATCTCATTTTTTCTCCTCCCTTAAATACTGTTTTGCAAGGCGCATATGCTGAACAAGAGGTATGCCCGAGGGGCAGGAATATGCACAGCATCCGCACTCCATACACGCGGAAATGCCTAACTTTTTAAGCTTTTCCGTATCCTTTATATCAGTTGCCTTTTTCAAAAATGACGGAACCAAATTCATTGGGCAGGCATTAACGCATTTCCCACACTTGATGCAAGGCATTTCTTTTTTCTTTTCAGACTTTTTAAATGCAAGGATGGCGTTATTCTGCTTTAAAATAGGTGCATCAATATCGCAGATGGCAACGCCCATCATAGGTCCGCCCATCAGAATTTTATCAGGCTCTTCCTTTAAGCCTCCGCAGAATTCAAGAACCTCGGAAATCCTTGTTCCGATAGGAACGCGCACGTTTTTAGGCTCTTTCACGCAGTCACCGTCAACTGTAAGCGAACGGCTTACAAGGGGCTTGCCCGTTTTTAAATAACGTGAAATAAATGCAACTGTGGCAATATTCATAACGATACAGCCTACGTCAGCAGGAAGTCCGCCCAAGGGAACCTTTCTGCCCGTTGCAGATAAAACCATCATTTTTTCAGCGCCCTGAGGATACTTACTCTTTAATTTCATTATGGTAGTCAAGCGAGCATCGGTATCGCTTTGCTTCTGTATTGCCCTTAAAATCTTAATTGCCTCAGGCTTATTATCTTCAACGGCAATTACAACGTTTTCGATCTTTAAAATTTCCGCCAGAGTATAAACGCCTGAAAGCACGTCCCAGGAATTATCAATGGCTTCACGATAGTCAACTGTAATGTAAGGCTCGCACTCAGCCGCATTTATAATAAGAGTATCGATTTTTTTACCTTCGGGAATATTTAATTTAACGTGAGTGGGAAAGCCTGCGCCACCCAATCCCACGATGCCCGATGCCCTGACTGCCTTTAAAAGATCGCTCACCGTTTCAACCTCAGGCGGTTTTATGTCTTCGGAAAGCTCCATAAGTCCATCTGATTCAATGGTAATGGCCGTTGAAAGATTTCCGTTTGAAAGGCGGATATCGGATATCGCCTTAACCTTACCTGAAACAGAGGCGTGAATAGGCGCAGATACGAATTTATCGCTATCACCTATCACCTGTCCCACCTTAACAAGATCGCCCACCTTAACTGTGGGAACGCAAGGTGCGCCGATATTCTGTTGCATTGGGATAATAACCGTTTCGGGAACGGGTATCCTCTCCACTACCATATCTTTTGTGTTTTTTCTGTGGGGTACGTTAACTCCGCCCCCTGCGGTTTTGATTGCAGTTTCTCTCATAATTCTCTCTCCCTGCTTTTTTCAAAAAGGGATTTTAAAATAACCCCCGTAACCGTGCCCGATATCAGTGAAAAGATCAACAATACGGGCAAATAATATATCAATGACACCGTTTTCGTTACGATGATTGAAACAAAAATTTGCATAAGATTATGGCATATTGCGCCAATAACGGAAATGCCTATGGTTGAGAATGGGCACTTCTTCATTTTAAATAAAAGTATCATTATAAATGCGGAAAACAATCCGCCCGAAAGGCTTAAAAGAAAGGCGATTCCTCCGCGGGTAATAAGTGCAAACAGTGCCTTCAAAGCAGAAACGTACACCGCGCCTACACTTCCCGTAACAAAATATGCCGCAACCGTTATAATGTTTGATAGTCCCGGTTTTGCGCCCGGCGGCAAAAATGGAATATTAAATAACCCCTCTAAAAAAGTAACGGCTATGGCCAACGCTCCCATCACGCCTAAAAAAGCTATCTTCTTCGTTTTCATCCCGTCACCCCATCAACCTCAGCGCCCATTATCGTTATTACAACGCCTTTTGGCACACAAGCAATGACTTCGCCCGTCCTTTTTATCTTACCTGTTTTTTCACAGAGCTTGTCGGGGCAATCAGAACACTCAACCCATATTCCGCTATCATCTGCACAGATGAGCATATTACCAATTTGTATTTTTTCATTATCTGCACTTGCCAGATCGACTGTTTTTTCCGTCTTTCCGTTAACGGTGATCACCGCAACGTTCTTTTCGCTTCCCGAAAAAAACAGAAGCCACGCTGAAACCAAAGCAAGCACCGAAATTATAAGGATGATATCTGCTTTTTTAATAAGCTTCAAAGTCAACGTCCCCCAAAATAGTTATATTTTGGTCTTTATCCACAAATATTGCCCGTGAATCAAATCTTTCAAGAACATCTCGGCTCTTATCAATGCCAAGCATAAAGCATACCGTTGAAAGGGCATCGGATAAAAATCCGTTTTGCGAAATCACCGTAACGGAAACTATATCCGTTTTATGGGGATAACCGGTCGTCACATCAATAATATGATGATATGTTACGTTATTTTCCACAAAAAAGCGTTCATAACTGCCTGAGGTCGAAACGAAGCCCTCCTTTAAGGTTATGATACCAAGATACCCGCTTGTGTCAAAGGGATTTTTTACTGCACATTTCCAGCTACCGCCATTGGGGTTTTCGCCGCAAAAAAGAACACTGCCGCCTAAGGTAACTACGCCTGCCGTATTGTTTTTTTCCAAGATCGCCTTTGCCTTATCAAGGGCATAGCCTTTCGTTACCGCGCCAAGATCGACCTTTTGATTTTCACCTATATAATATCGGTTATTTTCAAGCTTTGTTTTTGTGCCGTCAACAAGCTTTTTTGCATTCTTAATATTTTCAGGCACTTTTTCTCCCGAAAAGCCTATATCCCATAAATCGGTAAGAGTTCCTGCCGTCAGATCAAATTTGCCCATTGAAATTTCAAGAAGTCCATACTCCTCAAAGAGCTTTGCCTGCTCAATTATGTAAATATTGTCGGTGCTACCTGTTTCGTTAAGAGCATTTATTGCGGAGTCTTCCTTAGTTAACGAGCAAGCATTGTCAATTTCCGTAAATATTCTGTCTATTTCAGAATAAACCGCCTGCCCCTTTTCACCGTAAAGCTTATAGGACACAATAGTGCCCATGCCCGTAAGAGTTATTTCATAGGGTTTTTGAGGTGCGCACCCCGTAAACATCAATAATATTGTTAAAATTGCAATAATAATTTTTCTCATAGTATCATTATACCTGAAAATCAACAGAATTTCAAGGATAAATTGTATGCACATATTGTCAAATAACAAAAAATGATGCACAATATTTGCAAGGTTACAGTTTCCGTATTGACATTTTTTGCTCTATAATATATAATGTATAAAAAAATCAAGAAAAGAGGAATTTTATTATGTTTTGTCCTAATTGTGGAAATCAACTTTCCGATGATAGCAAGTTTTGTGATTCCTGCGGTGCATCAATTGTTGAAGAACCTACACCTCAGCCTGAACCCGCACCTCAGCCTGAACCCGTTGCTGAGCCTCAGTACCAGCAACCTCAATACCAGCAGCCACAGTATCAGCAACCTCAGTACCAGCAACAATATGTGCCACAGTATCAACTTCGTCCAAAGGCACCAAGCCATCAAGGTATGCCCGGTTTGGCGGCAGGTATTGCAGGTATGGCTATAGGTATTCTTTTATTGATCCACGCGCTGCAAAATCTCGTATCCTACATTGATCTTGTCGATTCCGCATCGAAATACTATGATGTTGCCGACTCTATCTCGGATAGCACCTGGATAAGTCTTATCATAAGCGTCCTTGCTTCAGTACTCGGTCTTTCACTTTCTTGCGGAGGAAGATATAAAGGCTATAGAACCGGCGCTACTATTACAGGATTAGTTACAAACCTCGTGGCTTTACTTTTCTTCCTTATTTCCATTATACTTCTTGCTTCAAACTAACCATTAAAACTATCGGTTCACTCCGATAGTTTTTTTCTTGACATCTAACTATTCATAAAGTATAATCTTATTGTAAAAACTTAAGAAAAGAGGAATTTTATTATGTTTTGTCCTAATTGTGGAAATCAGCTTTCCGATGATAGCAAATTCTGTGATTCCTGCGGTGCATCAGTTGTCGAAGAACCGGCAACTCAGTCTGAGCCTGAAATCAAAGCCGAGCCTCAGAATCAACAACCTCAATATCAGCAACCACAGTATCAACAACCACAGTATCAGCAACCACAGTATCAGCAACCTCAGTATCAACAGCCCCAGTATCAACAACCTCAATATCAACAACCTCAATATCAACAGCCTCAATATAGACCACAGTATCAGCAACCTCAGTATGGCTATGTTCCCGTTCATCCCGGTCGTGGTTTAAGCATTGCAGGTATGGTTCTTGGTATTATCGGCCTTGTTTTTGCCTTTATTGCTCTTATAGGCACTATTGATATAGTTGACCGCTATTCAAACTATAGCTATTACTATTACAGCTTTGATTTTGAAGATGTTCTCCCCCACCTTTTCTTCTCAATCTTATCCATTCTCGGTGTTTCCCTTGCAGGTGCAGGCAGATATAAAGGATGCCGTGGCGGCATAAGTGCATCAGGTATCATCACCGGTACCATCGGTCTTGTTTTGCACTTTATCTGCATCATTCTCCTTGCAACAATTTAAAAAATTTTTATACTTAAGAAAAGAGGTATTTTATTATGTTTTGTCCTAATTGTGGTTCACAGATTGATGATAACAGCAAATTCTGCGCTTCTTGTGGAGCAACTGTTGTTGAAGAGCCTGCACCTCAGCCGGAGCCCCAAGCTCAACAACCCCAGTATCAACAACCCCAGTATCAGCAACCTCAGTATCAACAGCCTCAGTATCAACAGCCTCAACGTCAGCAACCTCAGTATATGTATGTTAAAAAGAGACCTGTTCCCGGTCGTGGCTTAGGCATTGCAGGTATGGTTCTTGGCATTATCAGTTTAGTTTACGCTTTCGCTGGCTTTGTAGCCGCTATTGATATTGCTGAATATTCCAGATTTGAAAGACGCTTTGAAGCACTGCTCCCCGTATTCCTTTTAACTTTAATCCTTTCTGTTCTCGGTGTTTCTCTTGCAGGCGCAGGAAAAAGCAAAGGTTACAGAACAGGCATAAGTTCTGCAGGTGTTGTTACAAGTGTAATCAGCTTATCTTTAATGTTGATCAGCTTTATAATTATTGCAATAGACTAAAATATATTCCACTTAAGAAAAGAGGTATTTTATTATGTTTTGTCCTAATTGTGGTGCACAGATTGACGATAACAGCAAATTCTGTGTTTCTTGTGGTGCAACTGTTGAAGAAGAACCCACCGTTCAAGCTCAACCACAACAGCCACAGTACCAACAGCCTCAATACGTGTATGTTCAGAAGCGACCCATTCCCGGTCGTGGCTTAGGCATTGCAGGTATGGTTCTTGGCATTATCGGGTTAGTGTATGGCTTCTATTCAATCTTTATGGCCACTTCTGTGGTAGGTTTCCGCCTCGTCGCAGCAGGTGCTTTAGCCTTTACTTTTATCTTTCTTTCCGTTTTATCCATTCTTGGTGTTTCCCTTGCAGGCGCAGCCAGAAATAAAGGCTACAGAAATGGTATAAGTACCACAGGTGTTGTTACGGGTGTTATTGGTCTTGTTTTATTCTTCATTGCTATCATAATAGTTCTCGCTGACTAATATAATTAAAAGGAGTGTTTTTACATTCCTTTCATTTTTTTATCACAAACTATTGACTTTTCTTATCTTATATTGTATAATTAACGCGAATTTATTTTGAAATGAGGTATTTTATTATGGCATTTTGTTCAAAGTGTGGCGCTCAAATGAATGATGGCAGCGCTTTCTGTCCTTCCTGCGGTGCAGCAACTCAAGCTCAGCAACAACATCAGTATCAGCAACCCCAATATCAGCAGCCCCAATATCAGCAGCCTCAGTATCAGCCTCAGTATCAGCAGCCTGGAACACAGCCTGCAAACGGCATGGCAGCTGCATCACTTGTTTGTGGCATCCTTTCAATCTTCCTTGTTCCCCTTGTTTTCGGTATTCTTGGTCTTGCATTAGGCGGTGCAGCAAAATCAAAGGGTAACCGTGGCGGTATGGCAACAGGCGGTATTGTTTGCGGTATCATCGGTATTGTTGGTTGGATCATTATGCTTATTGCTTTTGAAAGCACCTTTGGTATGTTCTTCTAATCATAGTAAAAATTTAAGCACTTGCCTTTTGCAGGTGCTTTTTTACACATTTTTATCACATTTTTTCCTTATTTTATTGACAACGCTCAAAAAAAATTGTATAATTATGAAAAATTATTTTGAAAAGAGGTTTTTTATTATGGCATTTTGTCAAAAATGTGGCACTCAGTTCGATGACGGCAGTGCATTCTGCCCCTCCTGCGGTGCAGCAGCTCAGGCTCAGCAACAGCAACAGCAGTATCAGCAACCCCAACAGCCCCAGTACGGCTATGCAGTTAAGCCCAAGATTCCCGGTCGTGGCTTCGGTATCGCAGGCTTAGTTCTTGGTATTATCGGTCTTGTTTTCGCTGTTATCGATATTGCTGAATTAGTTGCCCTTATGGATACTATTTTCGTGATTGCTTTTGAGGAAGCTATCCCCACACTTCTTATTCGAGCAGTCCTTCCCATCCTCGCAGTTTGCTTTGGTTCAGCCGCAAGAAGCAAGGGTTACAGAAACGGTGTTGGCACTTCAGGCTTAGTTCTCGGTGTTATCGGAGTAGCTCTTTATGCTATTTCCCTTATCATCTGCCTTACCGCATAATTTAAAATAAGCAAAAATTATAACGGAGTGAAATTTTTCACTCCGTTTTTTGTCATAAAAATATTCAATTTTTCGTGCCCGCAAAGAGTGCGAGAAAATTCGCAAATCAGGGGCGCAAAGGTTAATCGTGAAGGAGCTTACAAATCGGTAAGTGACTGAACGATTATACCGAATGCAACCCGCAGTTGCGGAGCTTTCTCGTGCTCTTTTAAACGTTGAAGCGAAAAAGCGTAATATCCCCATCCTGCATAACATATTCCTTGCCCTCGGAACGAACGAGCCCCTTTTCCTTGGCGGCGGTCATAGATTTATATTTCATAAATTCATCGTAGGCGATAATTTCAGCGCGAATGAAACCGCGTTCAAAATCGGAGTGGATCTTACCTGCGGCCTGAGGTGCTTTGGTTCCTTCTGTGATGTTCCAGGCGCGAACTTCACTTTCACCGGCAGTTAAGAAGGAAATAAGTCCTAAAAGCTTATAGCTTGCTTTAACTAAACGGTTAAGTCCGCTTTCTTCAAGACCGTACTCAGCTAAAAACATTTCTTTTTCTTCGGAATCGAGCTGAGAGAGCTCTTCCTCTATTCGGGCGGAGATAACCATAACTTGGTCGCCGTCCTTTTCAGCCATTGCCTTTAATGCTTCAACACCTGAATTTTCCTTGCCGATCTCATCTTCTGAAATGTTGGCGGCATAGATAATGGGTTTTGTGGTCAAAAGGAAGAAAGTTTTTGCCAAAGCTTCCTCATCCTTATCCATATCCATACTGCGAACGGGTTTTTCATTTTGCAATTGAACGATCATCTTATTTAAAAGCTCAACCTCTGCCTGAGCGGTTTTATCGTTACCGCGGGCGGCTTTAATTGCCTTATCAAGACGCTTTTCGCAGGTTTCAAGGTCAGCTAAAATAAGCTCAAGATTGATAGTTTCAACGTCACGAACGGGATCAATAGAACCGTCAACGTGAATAATATCGGAATTTTCAAAGCAACGAACAACGTGAACGATGGCATCAACCTCACGAATATGGGACAAGAACTTATTGCCTAAGCCCTCGCCTCTTGAAGCACCGCGCACAAGACCTGCAATATCAACGAACTCAATAAAAGCAGGCGTATATTTTTTGGGATTATATATTTTTGCAAGCTCATCAAGGCGTGAATCGGGAACGGAAACAACGCCTACGTTAGGCTCAATGGTGCAGAAAGGATAGTTTGCCGCTTCCGCACCTGCATTTGTTATAGCGTTAAAAAGTGTACTTTTACCAACGTTAGGTAAACCTACAACACCTAATTTCATATTAAAAACCTCCGAAAAGAAAATCATCTTTTCACATTATAATATATTTTCTTAAATTTGGCAAAGAAATATTTGACGGATATAAAATATCGTTGTAAAATATATAAAAATTTAATGCAGAGTAGATGGTACGCGCTGAGGATTATTCCTCTGAAGTGTTATGAGATGGGAAGTTGCTCATAAACGAATAACCTTTCAGGTTAGCGGTGTACTGTTGCATCCGCTGCAGGATGATATAGTCCTTTATGGGCTGAACTACTCTCCTTATCTTTTGAAAGGAGATTTTTTTATGAAAAAATTTAATTTGAAGGCTCTTGTTGTTTGTGCGCTTTTGGCGGCGCTGAGTATCGTTTTCGGTAAGTTTTTAGCCTTGCCCGTTGGCAATTTTATGCGCTTCAGCTTTGAAAACACGCCTTTATTTATTGCAGGCTATCTGTTTGGACCTGTTTGGGGCGCACTTGTTGGGCTTGTTGCAGATATTTTAGGCAGTATTTTAAGAGGCTATGATATAAACCTTATTATAACCTTGGGCGCAATTATTATAGGTGCATCAGGCGGTATTTCTTTTATGCTTTTGAAAAATTCGCCTCTTTTTATCAAGGTTCTTTTATCGGTATTTATTGCAAATCTTATAGGCTCAGTAATAGTCAAGACCTTTGGTCTTCAGGTGCTTTACCAAACGCCCTATCACGTGCTTTTCTTATGGCGCTGTCTTAATTACGTTATTATGACCGCCATTGATACCTTGGTGCTTTACTTCCTTTTTAAAAATAAATCCTTTAGAAACATAACGGAGTCGTTAAAATGAATTATTCTCAAGCACTTGAATATATACATTCCATAAGCTGGACATTCTGTAAGCCCGGTTTAGAAAGAATAAAAGAACTGTGTGAATTTTTGGGCAACCCCCAGAACGATTTAAAATTCATTCACGTTGCAGGCACCAACGGAAAAGGCTCTTTTTGTGCAATGACGGAAAGCATTCTTCGCGCTTCAGGCTATAAGACGGGACTTTTTACTTCACCTTATATAAAGATTTTTAACGAGCGTATGCAGGTTTCAGGCGAAATGATTTCCAATGAAGAACTTGCTGAAATTACAGAGTACGTTAGGCCCTTTGCCGATAAAATGACTGATAAACCAACTGAATTTGAGCTTATCACCGCCATTGCATTTGTCTATTTTAAAAGACATAATTGTGATATAGTTGTTTTAGAAGCAGGTATGGGCGGTCGCCTTGATTCAACAAATATTATCACCACTCCCATTTTATCGGTAATTACGGGAATCGCCCTTGACCACACACAGTTTTTAGGCGATACGGTTGAAAAAATTGCCCAAGAGAAGGCAGGAATAATAAAGAAAAACGTACCCCTTTTATACGGTGGAAAAGACGATTCTGCCCGTAGCGTTATAAAAAAGCGCGCAGAAGAATTTATTGATGTTGACTATTCCCTTTTAAAAATCAGAAAAATGGAGCTTTCGGGCACGGTATTTGATTTTAAAGACCGCAAAAATTTGTATATCCCTCTTTTAGGTAAATATCAACCCGAAAACGCTTGTGTTGTGCTTAGTGCCATTGATATTTTAAAAGAAAAAGGCTTTAACATTTGTGAGAACTCAATCTTAAGAGGACTTTCTTCTGTTAAATGGATAGGCAGATTTGAAATTTTACAAAAAGAGCCTCTTGTTATTTTTGACGGTGCTCACAATCCCCAAGGCATTACCGCCTCCGTTGAAAGTCTTTTAACCTATTTTAATGAAAAAGTGTATATTTTAACGGGTGTTTTAAAGGATAAGGATTATCTTTTTATAGCATCAGAGCTTTCAAGGATAGCCGAAAAAGCCTTTACTATTACGCCCGATAACCCTCGCGCTCTATCTGCAAAGGATTATTCGGAAGTTTTAGAGAAGAACGGTGTTTCTTCAAAAGCCTTTGACAGCATAGAAGAAGCCTACGAAAGCGCAAAAAAAGAAGCCTCACAGTTTAATAAGCCATTGATAATTTTAGGCTCACTTTATACTTACGCTTCACTTTAATATTGACAGTTAAAATTTTATGTAATATAATTAAATTGTTTCGGGGCAGGGTGAGATTCCCTGACCGGTGGTACAGTCCACGAGCCTTTTTGGCTGATGCGGTGAGATTCCGCAACCGACGGTTAACGCCAAAGAAAAGCAAAACTATAATGTGCAAAAGGTTGCTTTTGCGTATAAAATGGCTTTTGTCATTTGAAATACGGCCCGGTATTTCTGCATTTCGCAAGCCATTTTCTATCACAAAATCAATCCTTTTTCAAAGTTTAAAATTTTAAACCATTATAGTTTTGCTCTTCATTGGCTATAGTCCGGATGAGAGAAATATGTAAAAAAACGTATTTTTGGAATCTCCCGAATTTTTGGGAGATTTTTTAATTTTAAGGAGTGAAAAATTTATGAGAAAAACCCGCAAGCTTGTTGTAACTGCATTATTTTCAGCCGTAGCATACGTATTAATGCTGCTTGAGTTTCCCTTGCCCTTTTTAATTCCAAGCTTTATACAGTTTGATTTTTCAGAGCTTCCAGCTCTTATTGCATCCTTTGCAGCAGGTCCTCTTTGGGGCGGTGCAGTATGTGTAATAAAGAATATTTTGCACCTTTTAAATACCTCAACAGTCGGTGCAGGCGAGCTTTCAAATATGCTTTTGGGCGTCTGCTTCGTTGTGCCTGCAGGTCTTATCTATAAAAAAATGAAAAATCGCAAGGGTGCGTTATTAGGCTGTCTTACAGGTGCCGTTGCAACGTCGATTTTAAGTATTTTCATAAATTATTTTATAACCTATCCCATATATATGAAGCTTTTTATGCCTGAACAGGTTATTATCGGTGCATATCAGTCGCTCTTGCCAAGCGTTGACAGTATTTTAGAAGCTCTGCTAATCTTCAATACTCCCTTTAATTTTATGAAGTATACTGTAATTTCCTTAATAGCCTTCCTTATATATAAGCATCTTTCGCCTATAATAAAAGGCACAAAATAGATTTTAAGAGTGCAAAATTCGCACTCTTTTTTGTTTAATTTCCTGAAAATTGCCAATAATAAAATACACACCGCTTACATATCCAATGGGAGGTATTTTATGCAATATTCAGGAAAAGTAAAGATATGCGGTGTGGATACTTCAAAGCTTCCGAGACTTAAGCACAAGGAAGCTGTTTTACTTATGGATAAGATAAAAGCAGGAGATAAGGAGGCAGAGGATAAATTTTTATATTCCAATCTGCGCCTTGTATTATCGGTAGTCCAACGTTTTTTAAACAGAAGCGAAACGCCTGACGATCTCTTTCAGGTAGGTTGCGTGGGGCTTATTAAGGCAGTCAAAAATTTTGATACGAGTCACAACGTAAAATTTTCGACCTACGCAGTTCCAATGATAATCGGTGAGATCAGAAGATTTTTAAGAGATAACAACAGCATCAGAGTAAGCCGTTCTATGCGTGATCTTGCCTATAAGGCAATGCAGATGCGTGAAAAGCTTGAAAATGAAAATAACCGTGAAATTTCAAATGCAGAGCTCGCAAAAGCGCTTGACGTTTCCCTTTATGAAGTGGAAACTGCATTGGAGGCGGTAAGCGATCCCATATCCATTTTTGAGCCCGTTTTCAGGGATGGACAGGACCAAATTTTCATTTTTGACCAAATAAGTGACTCAAAAGAGACAGAAAAACGTTGGATTGAGCAAATTGCATTAAGAGAAGCGTTGACAAAACTACCCAAAAGGGAATATAATATAATCAATATGCGCTACTTCCTGGGCAAAACGCAAATGGAGATAGCATCCTCCATCGGCATTTCTCAGGCGCAGGTTTCACGGCTTGAAAAAAGTGCGTTGGAGCGCATGAAAAAGTTAATGTAAAGAGAGTATCTTCTATGCAGTACGTTCCAAACATTCTATCATTTATAAGGTTAGGCTTATGCCCCGTATTCATTTACGCATTTTTTAATATCGGGTTGGATATAGCCTTCTACATCTTCCTTTTTGCATCGTTGCTTGATGTTATTGATGGCTTCCTTGCAAGGAGGTTTCACGCAATTTCAAATTTAGGAAAGCTTATTGATCCTCTTGCCGATAAGGTTCTTCAGCTTTCGGCAGTAATCTGTTTCACCATAAAGGGTACCGTTCCTTGGTTTGTAATAGCCGTTCTCGGATTAAAGGAATTAACGATGCTTATCGGTGGCGGAATAATTTCAAAAAAGCAAAAGGTTATGGTTTACTCAAACATATTCGGTAAGCTTGCATCCTTCTTAACATCATTTACGTTATGCGCAATGTTCTTCACCGAGGAAGGCTACTTCTTATACGATTACCGCAACGTTATTGAAATTCTTTTGTACATAGCAGTTATCGTAAGCGTTATATCTCTTGTCCAATACGGACTCATCGCACTTAAAAGATTAAAACAACTTAAAGAAAACACAAAAACCGACGAAGCTTAATTTCGTCGGAATTTTTTTATCTTCTCTTTTAATTTTTTTAATGTTTCTTCATCAACAATTATATCCACACTTTCATCACACATTCCTGCAATATTTACAGAAATTTCTTTAACCCTGCATTCCCCATCCTCTTGATGTATACAGAAAATATTTTCGCACTTCATATCATCACCTCGTTTTTATTGTATCACTTTATATACATTTTTGCAACTATTTATGGTTATATATTTACCACCTAAAATGAGTACAATATACTCTAGAGGTGATATTATGTTTAAAATTGATACAAGCTTAAAAAGTGCGAACGTTCCACGAACGGTACGTTTTACTGAGCCTTTATTTGAAGAGCTTAATCAGGTGGCACAGAACAACAACATTTCATTTAACTTATTGGTATTGCAATGTTGCAGATACGCTCTTGATAATTTGGATAAGGAGAATAAATAACAAACCATCCTGTTCATATCTGACAAAATAAAAAACAGTTGCAAAAAAGTATATATTATAGTATAATACCACCGTATTAAATATTTTTGCGCTGTGAAAAAGAGGAGTACGGAAAATCTTGCATTAAAAGAGAGCACTTCATTGGCTGAAAAAGTGCATTGCGAGTTTTCGGAAGGTAGCTTTGGAGCGCTTCAGGTGAAATTTCAGTAGTCTGAACGGTAAAGGTGACCGTTATATCCCATAAAGTGCCGAAAGTAAACTTTCGGAATTAAGGTGGTACCGCGTTAATTTTCAACGTCCTTTTTTATTAAGGGGCGTTTATTTTTTTAAGGAGAGATTTTATGAAAGAAATCGCAAAACAGTATGATCCCAAACAGGTTGAGGACAGACTTTATAAGGAATGGATGGAAAAGGGCTATTTCCACGCTGAGCCCGATAAAAACAAAAAGCCTTTCTCAATAGTTATGCCTCCGCCCAACATTACGGGTCAGCTTCATATGGGTCACGCACTGGATAATATGATGCAGGATGCTATCATCCGTTTTAAGCGTATGCAGGGTTATTCTGCCCTTTGGCTTCCCGGCACCGACCACGCCAGCATTGCAACGGAGGTTAAGATCGTTGATGCTATGGCAAAGGAAGGTCTTAAGAAAGAGGATTTAGGCAGAGAAAAGTTTCTTGAGCGTGCTTGGGACTGGAAAAAGCAGTACGGTGGCAGAATCGTTGAGCAGTTAAAGAAGTTAGGCTCTTCCTGCGATTGGGAAAGAGAACGCTTCACTATGGATGAAGGCTGTTCAAAGGCAGTTACCGAGGTTTTCGTTAAGCTTTATGAAAAGGGGCTTATCTACCACGGCTCAAGAATCATCAACTGGTGTCCTGAATGTAAGACCGCTCTTTCCGATGCCGAGGTTGAATATGAGGAGCAGGCTTCACATCTTTGGCATATGCGTTATTACACGCCTGACGGTAAAGATTCCATTACCGTTGCAACAACACGTCCTGAAACCTATATGGGTGATACTGCCGTTGCAGTTCATCCCGATGATGCCCGTTACACCCATTTGGTTGGTAAAACAGTAGTTCTTCCCTTAATGAACAGAGAAATTCCCATCGTTGCCGACAAGTACGTTGAAATGGATTTCGGTAGCGGTGCAGTTAAGATCACTCCCGCTCACGACCCCAATGACTTTGAGGTTTCACTTCGCCATAATCTTCCCGTTATCCGCGTTATGAACGATGACGGCACCATCAATGAGGATGGCGGAATTTTCGCAGGTTTATCCCGTGAAGAGGCAAGAAAAGCAGTTGTTGAAAAGCTTACCGAATGCGGTTCTCTTATTAAGACCGAAGACTATTCACACAACGTTGGCACCTGCTACCGTTGTCATAGTGCCGTTGAGCCTATTATTTCAAAGCAGTGGTTCGTTAAGATGGAAAGCCTTGCAAAGCCTGCCCTTGAAGCAGTAAGATCAGGCGAAACCAACTTCGTTCCCGACAGATTTTCAAAAATTTACTATAACTGGCTTGAAAATATCCGCGATTGGTGTGTTTCCCGTCAGCTTTGGTGGGGTCACAGAATCCCCGCATACTATTGCGAAAAGTGCGGTGAAACTCACGTTGCAAAGGAAATGCCCTCAAAATGCTCAAAGTGCGGTCACACAGTTTTAATTCAGGATGAGGATGTTCTTGACACCTGGTTCTCATCGGCTCTCTGGCCCTTCTCAACATTAGGCTGGCCTGATAAGACTGAGGAGCTTGAGTATTATTATCCCACAAACGTGCTGATCACAGGCTATGATATTATTTTCTTCTGGGTTGCAAGAATGATGTTCTCAGGTATTGAGCAGATGGGCGAAGTTCCCTTTAAAACTGTTCTTATCCACGGTATTGTTCGTGATTCTCAGGGCAGAAAAATGTCAAAGAGCTTAGGCAACGGTGTTGATCCCCTTGAGGTTATTGATAAGTACGGTGCCGATGCATTGCGCTTCTCGCTTGCTGCAGGCAACTCACCCGGAAACGATATGCGTTTTTATTGGGAAAAGGTTGAAGCATACCGCAATTTCGCAAACAAGATATGGAACGCTTCACGTTTCGTAAAGATGAACGTTGATGAGCTTGATCTTCCCGAAATTTCAACACTTAACCTTGATGAAAGCGATAAGTGGATTTTGGCAAAGTACAACGCTCTTCTCGATAGCGTTACAAAGAGCTTTGAAAACTATGAATTAGGTATTGCCGCACAGAGTCTTTATGACTTTATTTGGTCAGAATATTGTGACTGGTATATCGAGCTTACCAAGCCCCGCCTTTACGGTGAGGATAAGGACGCTAAGCTTACCGCCTGCACAGTATTAAACTACGTGCTTTCAAACACCTTAAAGCTTCTTCATCCTCTTATGCCCTTTATCACCGAGGAAATCTGGACCTCGCTTCCCAAAACAGGTGAAAGCATTATGATCTCCTCCTGGCCCGAAAAGGAAATTGACATTAAGGAAACCTCCTTTGAAGCCGTTGTTGATATTATTAAGAGCGTTCGTAACATCCGCACGGAGATGAACGTTCCTCAGAACAAGAAAACCGAGCTTTTAATTTTAACAAAGCTTGATATGACTTCTTCAAGCGCATATATTGAAAAGCTTGCCTCCTGCTCAAAGGTTCAGTTTATTTCCGAAAAGCCTGAGGATGAGGATAACTTTGCATCCATCGTAACGGGCGAAGCACAATGCTATATTCCTATGGGCGAGCTTGTTGATATTGAAAAGGAGCTTGACCGACTTTCAAAGGAAAAGGCTACCATCGAAAGCGAGATCAAGCGTGCCGAGGGCAAGCTTAACAATCAGGGCTTTATTGCAAAGGCTCCTCAAAAGCTTGTTGATGAAGAAAAGGCAAAGCTTGAAAAATACACCGATATGCTCAAAAAGGTTACTGAGCGTATTGCCTCTCTCGGTGCAAAGTAATGGGACTTTTACCTACCTTGCGCTATAAGCGTTTAAGCGATATTCCTTTAAGTGATTTAACAAAGCACAATATATCTCTTGTGTTTCTTGATATGGATAATACCCTTGCCCCTTGGCACTCCGATGAAGTGCCTGAAGATTTTCTTCCCTGGATAGAAAGCGTTAAGGCAATGGGTATTACCGTAGCCCTTTTAACAAACTCAAAGGGTTCAAATGCTGATTCAATTGGTAAAAAGCTTAATATTCCCGTGTACAAAAACGCAAAAAAACCTTTTAAAAAGCACACATTTAAACTTTTAAGTGAGCTTAACGTTTCTCCCGAAAATGTGCTTTTTGTAGGCGATCAGCTTTTCACCGATATTTCCCTTGCCAACAAGATAAATGCAAAAAGCGTTCTAACCGTTCCCCTCGATAAACGTGAATGGTGGTGCACAAAGGTATTTAACCGTACCCGTGAAAAGCTTGTGTGGAGATTTATCTTTAAATAAGGAGGTTTTATTATGAATCCATTATTGCCTGATGAATATTTTATTCCCGATGTTGAAGCAAGAGTAATGCCTGATAAAAGATTGTACCTTTACGGCTCCATTGACGTTTCAGGTCGCGGAGATTACTGCGGACACTTGCATTACTGTTTTTCAACTTCCGATATGGAAAATTGGACTGAACACGGAATTATTTTCCGCAACGATAAAACCTTCCAGGGCATTCCCTGGAGTCCCGAAACTCCATTATACGCTCCCGACGCCATCGAAAAAAACGGCAAATACTATCTTTACGTTTGTGGCAGCAAAAACGAAGAGGGCGTTGCAGTAGGCGAATCTCCTTTAGGTCCCTTTTCCCCTGCCGAAAGAATAGAAATTGCTGACGGTGACGGCATCGATCCTGCAGTTTTTGTTGATGATGACGGTCAAGGCTATTTATTCTGGGGACAATTTTCTCTTCGCGGCGCAAAGCTCACTGACGATATGAAATCAATCGTTCCCGAAACTCTTACAAAAGATATTATTACCGAATGGGAGCACGGCTTCCACGAAGGCGCAAGCATAAGAAAACGCGGTAATAAATATTATATGGTTTATACCGATATTTCCCGTGGCAAGGCAACCTGTATGTCCTACGCAATGGCAGATTCCCCCTTAGGGCCTTACAAGAAGTGCGGTGTTATCATTGATAATATCTATTGTGACCCCGAAACCTGGAACAATCACGGCTCCATAAACGAATTTAAGGGACAATGGTACGTTTTCTATCACCGTGCATCACAAAACAAATTAACTTGCAGGCGTGTTTGTGCCGAGCCTATCTTCTTTGATGAAAACGGTCTTATAAAAGAAGTGGAGCAAACCTCTCAGGGCGCATCGAATCCTATAAAGGCATCTTCGGTTATTTCCGCAAGGCGTGCCTGCCGAGTTATGAAAAGTGCTTACGTTGCTCTTCAGGAGGATAAAGAGGTTCTGGTTTCAACGGGCAAAAATCATTGGGGCGTAAAGGACTGGGCAGAATATAAATATCTTCAGTTCGATTCAGAAAATCAAATTAACGTTTGCGTTTCAGGTAAAGGAAAAATAACTGCCGTAGTGGAAAACAACGAAACAGTTGCAACGGTTGAATTTGATTCTTCCGACTATACTTATTTTTCTTCCGATATGAAAGTTTTAGAGGGTGTTCACCCCTTATGGCTTTTCCTTGAGGGCGAATTTACACTTTCCGAGTTCTATTTCTCAAAAAAATAACGGTATAGCAAACTTTTTTATATACAAATCTTCAAAAATATGATATTATATTATAGGTGATATATATGCTTGATAATTTTTTGAAAACTTTTCCTGAAACTCAAGGTTGCGTAATATCAAATCCTGCCGATATTTTTTATATTACAGGCTTCTATTGCGTTGATGCACTTGCTTTGTTTTCAAAAGAAACCACTCTTTTAACCGATAGCCGTTATACCGTTGCTTCAAAGGAAGCAAACTGCAAGGCAAATATCGTTGGCAGTTATATTGACGGCGTTATCGAAGAAGCAAAAAAGCAAGGCATTACCTCTTTAGGTATTCAGGAAGATTATTTAACCGCTTCCGATTATATTAAGTTGGTTGATGCGGGCTTTAAGTTAACAGAAACAAAGGGTTATTTCACTTCCGTTCGCTGTTCAAAGACGGAAAGCGAAATCGAAAAGATCAAAAAAGCCCAAGAAATTACCGACAAGGCTTTTACCGAGATCTTAAATTTCATTAAGCCCGGTGTTACAGAAAAAGAAGTAAGAATGCAGCTTGAATATCTGTTGCTTTCATTGGGCGCAGATGCCATCGCCTTTGATTCCGTTGTTGCATCAGGTATTAACGGTGCTAAGCCTCACGCAGTACCAAGTGACAAGAAGATCGAAAAAGGCGAGTTCGTTACTTTGGATTTCGGTGCAAGATTAGGTAACTACGATTCCGATATGACACGTACCGTTGCCGTTGGCGAGATTACTCCCGAAATGGAAAAGATCTACAACGTGATTTTAGAGGCTCACGATGCAGGCCGTGACGTTTTAAAGGCAGGTATTTCAGGCTTTGATGCAGATAAAGCCGCCAGAGACGTTATTAAAAAAGCAGGCTACGGTGAATATTTTGCTCATTCCTTAGGTCACGGCGTAGGCATTGAGATTCACGAATCTCCCCGTTTAAGCCAAAAATCCACCGATATTTTAAAGGTTGGCGATATCGTTACCGTTGAGCCCGGTATTTACATTGAAGGCTTCTGCGGTGTAAGAGTGGAAAATATGTATGCAATTAACCGAAACGGTTATGAAAATTTAACTATTTCGGATAAAAAACTAATAAAATTATAATAATAATTTAGGAGGAAACTCAAAATGATTACAGCAGGTGAATTCAGAAAGGGCATTACAGTAGAAATCGACGGCAACGTTTATATTATCGTTGACTTCTTACACGTTAAGCCCGGTAAAGGTGCCGCTTTCGTTCGCACAAAGATTAAGAACGTTATGACAGGTCAGGTGCTTGAACGTACTTTCAACCCCAACGAAAAATATCCTTTAGCACACATTGAGCGCAAGGAAATGCAGTATCTTTACAATGACGAAGGTCTTTATTACTTTATGGACAACGAAACCTATGAGCAGATCGCTCTTGACAAAGAATCCGTTGATTCAGCTCTTCCCTATCTTAAGGACAATCTTGAGGTTACCATCAAATTCTACAAGGGCTCAGCTTTCTCTGTTGAACCCCCCAACTTTGTTGAGTTTGAAATTATCGATGCTGAACCCGGTGTTAAAGGCGATACAGCTACTAACGTTACCAAGCAGGCTACAATTGAAACAGGCTATAAGGTAAACGTTCCCCTTTTCGTTAATGTTGGCGACCGTATCAGAATCGATACCCGTACCGGCGAGTATATGGACCGCGTATAATTTATTATTCGGAGGTTTATTATGTCAGTAGAAAATAAGGTTGAATATCTTAAGGGTCTTGCTGAAGGCCTTGATATTTCAAAGGACACTAAGGAAGGCAAGCTTTTACTTGCTATTATCGATGTTCTTGAAGAGATCTCTTTTGAGCTCAGCGATGCAAATGATGAGCTTGAATCCTTAGGCGAATACGTTGAGGAGCTTGACGATGATCTTTTAGAGCTTGAAGAATACATCTATGACGATGAAGACGATTGTGATTGCGATTGCTGCTGTGATTGTGATGACGATTGTGATTGTGACTGCTGCTGCGATTGCGATGATGATTGTGATTGCGACTGCTGCGATTGCGATGACGAATTTGAGTACGATGAGTACGTTTGCCCCGAATGCAAGGAAACCATCTCCTTCTCAGGCGAATTTGATGAAGAAGAGCTTGTTTGCCCCAACTGCGGTGCAAAGCTTGAAGAAGCTTAATATTTAAGAATTAAACAAAAACTGTGCAGAAAATTCTGCACAGTTTTTTTATTCAAATGATTCCGATATCCTGCTTATATGGCAGTAACAACACTATGTTCACCCTTTGGATAGGATTTAACCGTGCCATCGGGCAGAATCAAAGTGACGTTACGCTCAGTGTAGAAATTAAATACAACCGTGTTGCCCTCAATATGCCAATGGGTAGCAATAAGACCGTAAACTGACTTATATTCAGCATCGAAAGAACCTATTTCCTTAATAAATGTCGGGCGAAGCACCACGTGTGAAAATCCGGGTGTCGATTCGCGGTAGCGGATGCCGCCTAAATACTCAAAGAGCCATCCCGTAATTGTGCCTAAGGTGAAGTGGTTCATACTGATACTGTTTTCATCAGCCTTATCGTAAAGTCCCACCCAGGTTTCGGGGATAGTGTTAAGGCCCTTAAGCATATTTTTCCAAGAAGGATACTTTTCGCGATCAAGAAGCATAAAGGCAGTATCCTGATAGCCGTAATCGCAGAGAATTCCCAATAAATATCTTGTTGCCACAAAGCCCGTTGTAAGCTGACCCTTTTGAATAATATCATCATTGAGCTTTTTTGCAAGAAGCTTTTCTCTGTGGATGGGAACAAGACCAAATGCCAAGGGCAGTACCTTGGATGACTGAAGCTCGGGGGAATAATCATTTATCTCATCATCAAAGAATTTTTCATTAAAGGCATCGGTCGCAATGCCCGCAAGATGCATAAATTCATCGCTTGTCTTATAATCGCCCAAAACCTCGGCGATCTGCGCAACCGTCTTTAACATATAACAGTAAAAACAGCTTGCAAAGAAGTGTTTATCAAGTATGATTCCGTTGGGTGCGAGCCAATCGGAGAAGCCGCCGCCCTCCTTGGGCAGATTATGGTATGTCTGATCGCAACGGGCACGGGCATATTCCAAAATCTCCTTGTAGCATACTTCAAGAACGCCCTTGTCGCGATAGAACTGATAAAGTGTCCAAGGAATAATATACTTTTCATCGCCCCAGCCGTAAACCTCAGCACACATTTTTCTTCCGCCGTCAGTCCACCGTGCAAGGAAATTATCGCAATCCTCAAGATAGTTTGCAGTAGCACAAAATATATGAGCATCTCCCGTCCAGAAATTCTTTTCTCTTGTGGGGCAATCGGTAGGTCCGTTGAAGATATTACTGTTCCAGGATCTTAAGGTCGCCTTATACAGATCGTTTATAAAGGAATATTCACTTTTAATCTTGCCCGTACGCTTTAAGGCGTTGTGCATAACGTTAAGCGTGATTTCAGAAACTTGTGATTTATCTCTTATACCTTCAATGCAGATATATCTGAAGCCTGAGAAGGTGAAACGAGGCTCATAATATTCCTTTTGTGTGCCTTTGCAGGTGTAGAAATTAAAATTCTTCATACAGCCCAATGCTTTGCCATCATAAATTGCATCACGGTTAAAGTATGCAGGTGAGTACGTTCCCACAACAAATTCGCCATATTCATCAAGACGTTCACAAAAGCTTATCTTGATCTCTTGTCCCTTAACTGTATTATTAAATAAAACCGAATATCTTCCGCCACAGTTTTCACCAAAATCGTAGATAACACGAGTATCGCGGACAAGTATCTTTTCAGGCTTAATCTTGCGCATAACGTAGATGGGCGGATAGTTCCTAAGAACGAAATCGCGAAGCTCGGTATCAGCATCATCACAATCAACCTCTGCCCAAAGCGAATCGTCGTAATCAAATTCGCACCAATCGCTAATTTCAAGGTTAGCATTATATCTTTCACCAAACTGCAGATCGTTATCCGTAAGAGGTGAGAAATTGCACTTCCATAATTCATCTGTGCCGATATATTCTTCACTGCCGTCAGCATAGGTTATTAAAAGCTCGGCAAGCACCATATTCTTGTGCATATATACGCTTGAGTGGGATTCGCTGTTAAGCCAGCCATTGCCCGTTATAACACCGATAACATTTTCTCCGTTATTTATAAGGGGAGTTACGTCAATTTCCCGATACTCCTTGTATTTTTGAGAAATACCGTCGGATAATATTTCATTATCGGTGCGCTTTGAGTTTATATAAAATTCGCCTGCTCCACGGCAGGTAACAAAAAGGCTTGCCTTAGTAACGGGCTTTTCGCAAGTGAACCTACGGCGCATATAAAGGGAACGCTTATAGAGCCTCGGATGTATTGGGCAGGTAAGAACACGCATAGTTCTGCCTGAAAACTCCATCCACCCTTCAGGCTCTTCATTTTGCCAGAACGTAACGGGATTATAATTCTCCCAGCTATCATCTGTGTATATGTGCATATCTGCATTTTCAATAATTCCCGTTATTGCGGAGGTAAAAAACCTATCATCGGCAGTCTGATAAGCACGGATGTTTATAACGTTTTCGCCCTCAACCAAAAATGAAGTGATATCACCAAAAAACTTCTTTTTATTTATTGAAAGGGGTTTGCCGTTTATATACAGATCAAAAACATTATCACATATAAAGCGTGCAGTGGTTGGAATAACCTTTTCAACGTTAAACTTTTTTCTAAAATATGCTCGCACGTAAAACACCGACCACATCCATAATGCACCGTCAATACTTTCAATGCTTTCGGCAGTTTTAAGAAAATCGTTTTTTCCCGAAATCCACTTTGAATTATTGAACTCGCGCTTTTCAACAGAATATGCCATAAATTAAACACCTCATAAAAAAATAAGATCACAGTATTATTATACTATGACCTTAATTATTTTTCAATTATGATTTTATGAAAATATTCCCTGATTTATTATTTTTTTAAGATATTATCAGGTTATTTGTAAAGACTTTTTGTTATAAGGATTTTTCGTGCGATGACTTAGCTAACACATTAAGAGTGCAAAAAAACTTGAAAATCAGGTGAATGAGCGATTAAAGCCGAATGAGTTTACAAAGAGGTAAATGACTGAGGTTTTATATCGCTTATGAACCGCAGTTTCAAGAATTTTTCGTGCTCTTACACTTCGGGGTAACGAATCTGTTCCTTATCCCCCGTCTCAGTTGATTTAACCGTAGCACAAGCAACGGCAACGGTGGAAGCACCTTCCATTGCAGGAACGGGAACGCGCTTGCCGTTTACAAGAGCATTAACAAAGGCACCGATCTCATCTTCAGCATTATGATCCTTGGGAGGAACGGTTATAACCTGGGGATCGTGATAGTTCTTGCCCTCAGCATCTTCATAGAGAATAACTTCGCCCACCTGATTCTGTGCAATGATAGTTCCCTTTGTGCCGTAGAATACGGAACGCATCGTGTAGGCACGCTTTGCACCGTTGGAAACAAGCACCTTGCCCATAACGTTATTGGGGAATTTATAAATGGCGATGGTGGTATCATCGGTGGGCCAATCGGTCATTATCTTATGATTTGCATAGGCAAAAACCTCGGTAGGATCACCGGCGATCCATCTTAAAAGGTCAATAGCGTGGCAACCTCCGCCTACAACGGTATTGCGTTCAGGCACCATACGCCAATTATTATATCCCTTTGAATCATCGTAGTTATGAGCATATTCGCTTTCAACGAAAACAAGCTCACCGATCTTGCCTGCATCAATAAGCTCCTTTGCCTTGATAAATACGGGATTGCAACGGCAAACCTGACCTACCATAAGCTGCTTGCCTGATTCTTTTTCGGCACGCATCATATCTTCACATTCTTCCAAATTGAGAGCAAGAGGCTTTTCGCACATAACATCCTTGCCTGCCTTTAAAAAGGCGCAAACCATTTCCTTATGAAGCTGGTCAGGTGTAACGATTACAACTGCATCAAGTTTATCATCATCTAAAAGCTCTTTATAATCGCTTGTTACAACGGGAGGCTCAAACTCATTTCTGAATTCCTCCAAGCGCTCAGCCGCAGTATCGCAGATAGCATAAAGATTAGCATGCTCAACAACACCTTTAGCGTGTCTTTTACCCATAGGACTGCAGCCTATAACTGCAATATTTAATTTCTTATCACTCATTTTAAAAACACTCCTTCTTTTTTATGATATAATTTTAGCACATACAGAAAAGCTATTCAACGGTATTTGTTTGTTTTTATCTTCATTTTGTTTGATTTATTGTTTTTTGTTTGCATTATCATCTTTTTATGATACAATAATATCAGCAACTTATATTCTTCATTTTGTTTTTTAGAGGTGCAAAATGTTTTACGAAAATTTAAAAAAACCTTATCGTGACGAGCCAATCTTATATTATTGCGGTATTGACGAGAATTTAAAGCCCGGTGCGCGTTCCACCCCCGTTATCCGCGACGTTTATGTAATCGAATGTTGCATACGCGGTGCAGGTACGATAATAATAAACGGCAATGAATTTCCTTTTGAAAAAAACTCCTGCTACATTCTTATGCCCGGTGACACCGTAATACAGACTTCCGACGTAATCGAATCACGAAAATGTATCTGGTGCGCCATTGACGGCTTTTTGCTGAAAAACGTTTTTGAGCAGACAGGCATTTCGTCACAAAATCCTTTTGCCCCTTCTGTTGCCTTTGAAGAAATTCTTGAAGAATTAAAAAAAATACTTTCAATGCGCGACGACACTGACCCCGGTGCAGATTTCAGACGTGCAGGCTGTATTTATAATATTTTAGGTGCCCTTTTAAAGCAGACAAATATAAGCAATAAAAATTCGTGGATACAAAAGGCAATAGGAATAATGGAAGCCCGCTATCACGAAGACATTTCCATTGAATCCATTGCCCGTGAAACAGGCCTTGACCGCACCTATTTTTCTACGCTTTTCAAGGAAAAAACGGGTTTTTCGCCCCACGCATACTTAACACAGCTTCGCATAAAAAAAGCAAGTACTTTGCTTAAAATCAACAACTCAACGATATCAGAAATTGCTCTTTCCGTCGGCCTTGACCCGCAAAACTTTTCACGATTCTTTAAAAAAGCAACGAGTAAAACTCCAAAGCAATATATAAAAGAAAACGCACTGAAATAAACAGTGCACCAGTCTGCTGACAAAGTCAGCAGGCTGTCAGAGTTCGAGAAACCCTTGCAAGCCGCGTCATCGCAAGTTCCGCTTTACGCATTCCGTAAAAATCACGGAATGCTTTTTTGCTCCACTGCGACTCCTTATCCCCAAAAAGCACTTCTGCTTTTTAGGGTCCCCTTTGCAAAAAAGGGAGTTAATTAGGGCTCCCAAAATGCAATATTGCATTTTGGGAAAAGGAGGCACAGCAAAACTAATCAGC